>NZ_BAAAZN010000002.1:0-188247 GCF_039536925.1 Amycolatopsis ultiminotia
TCCCCAAAACCCGCTCCGGCAAAATCATGCGCCGCCTCCTGCGCGACGTCGCCGAAAACCGCCGCATCGGCGACGTCACCACCCTCGCCGACTCCTCCGTCATGGACCTCATCGCCACCGGCCTGAAACGCGGTGGCGACGAGAGCTGATCTGCCGCACGAGTACGAGAGAATCGAGGATCCGATGAGTGACACCGCTGTCCGTCCGGTCTCGACCCCGTCGGCGGCGCCCGCGTCCGACTCCGCGCCGATCGCCGATCCCGGTCCGCTGGGACTCGCCGGGTTCGCCGCGACGACGTTCGTGCTCAGCGCGGTGAACGCCGGCCTGATCCCGAAGTCGGTGGAGCCGGTCGTGCTGCCGCTGGCGCTGTTCTACGGTGGCGTCGCGCAGCTGCTGGCCGGAATGTGGGAGTTCCGCAAGAACAACACGTTCGGCGCGACGGCGTTCGGTACCTACGGCGCGTTCTGGCTGGCGTTCGCCTTCTACGTGTGGCAGTTCGCGGACAAGATCCCGGCTGCCGACGCGGCCACCGCGACCGGCGTGTTCCTGCTCGTGTTCACGATTTTCACCGCCTACATGACGATCGCCTCGCTGCGCACCACGGCGGTGCTGGTCGGGGTGTTCGTGTTGCTGTTCCTGACGTTCCTGTTCCTCACCATCGGCGAACTGGGCTCGGCGAGCACCGCGGGCACCATCGGCGGCTGGCTGGGACTGGCGACCGCGGTCGTCGCCTGGTACGGCTCGTTCGCGGTGGTCACCAACACCACCGCGGGCCGCACCATCCTGCCGACCATCCCACTGGGCAAACACTGAAGCACGGCAACGGGTCCGGCCGCACACCGGAGCGGCCGGACCCGATCGACCCGGCTCTGCGCCGGTCAACCAGGGCGTGTCCGGCAAGTGTGGTCGCGGGCTGGGCAACCTGTGGCGCGAGAGCGGCCCGCGTCCATCGGCTTCGCCTCGTCGGCGTCGACGGCGTTGCCATCTGAGACGCCGACCACGAGGGGCATTCCGTTTTCGCCCTGCGATGGGCGGTGTCCGGCAGCATCCGGGACAAGTCGACCAGCCCGGCCGCACTCCAGCACTGCGCGATGAAGACGGCCCAGAGCACGAACCGGCGGTGCACCGTCGACGCACCGAAACACGGCGGCAACACCCGCCACGCGCACCCCGGCACCAGCACGTACACGATCGCGGCAAACACCGCTCCATCATCAATGTTGCACACCCCACCACCCTGCGGACACACACCGCAGGCAGCAGCAGCCCGAGCCACCTCGCACAACCCCGCCGGAACGATCCACCACCGACCCCCGACCATGATCAACACAACGCCCGGGCCACCACAGAGGACGCCACCACTTAGGACGCCACCACTTAGGACGCCACCACTTAGGACACTGCCTAAGCCGGGTTCGGCCAGGCCTGTCCGCGGATCCAGGAATCGAGCACGATCAGCGTTCTGGTGCTGGTGATGTGGTGGCTGCGGCGGAGTTCGTCGATCGTGTGCTGCAGGTGTGCCATGTCGCGGCCGCGCAGCCACACCACTGCGTCCGCCTCGCCGGCGATGGTGAACACCGCCTGTGCCTCCGGGAGCCGCGTCGTCGTCTGCACGATCTCGTCCACCTTCGTGCTGCCGAAGAAACGCAGCTGGCAGAACGCCTCGATGCCGAGGCCGAGCTTCGCGTGGTCGACCTGCGCGGTGAATCCGGTGATCACGCCGTCACGGCGGAGCCGGTCCACTCGCCGCTTCACGGCCGCAGTGGACAGCGATACCCGCGAGGCGATGTCCGAGAACGTGCGCCGGGCGTCCTCTTGCAGCAGCGCGATGATTTCGTGGTCGGTGGCGTCGAGCAGATCCTCGCTCATAGCCGGGCATAGTACGCAACGGATTCCCCGGCAATCCCGGTTTGGGTACGGTATTTTGCGTCCTCTCCCGCCTGACCCCGCAGGTGTGTTGCGCGCGTCCGGTGCCGGCGGTGAGGTGGGTCACGGCCGGACGGCGGAGTCCGGGAGCATGCGGGAAGGGCGGCGGATGAGCACGTTCACCTTGGAAGATCGCTACCTGCGCGAAACCGGCACGGTGTACCTGTCCGGGGTGCAGGCGCTGGTGCGGGTGGTGCTGGACCGGATCCGCCACGACCGGCGCGGCGGGGCCGATCCGGCCGCGTTCGTGTCCGGGTACGAGGGTTCGCCGTTGGCAGGCTTCGACCTGGAGCTGGCCCGCCGCGGCGCGCTGCTCACCGAGCACGCGATCGTGCACCGGCCCGGCGTGAACGAGGAACTGGCCGCGACGTCGGTGATGGGCAGCCAGCTCGCCGCCGGTGCCGCGACGCTGCGCCCGGACGGTGTGACCGGCTTCTGGTACGGCAAGGCCCCCGGTCTCGACCGGGCGACCGACGCCCTGCGGCACGCGAATCTGGCCGGCACCGATCCCCGCGGTGGTGCCGTCGCGCTGGTCGGCGACGATCCGAACGCGAAGTCCTCAAGCGTGCCGTGTGCGTCCGAGCACGCCCTCGCCGACCTGGCGATGCCGGTGTTCTACCCGGCCGATTCGCAGGACGTGCTCGACTACGGCAGGCACGCGGTGGAGCTCTCGCGGGCCAGTGGCGTGTGGGCCGCGATGAAGGTGGTCGCGAACGTCGCCGACGCCGGCGGCACCGCGCTGGTCGATCCGGAGTGGACCGTCCCGGAGCTGCCCGAGGGCGCCTACCGGCACCGGCCGAGCAGCCGGCTGCTCGGTCCGGAGCTGGTCACGCTCGAACACAGCCTGCACCGGGTCCGGCTTCCGCTGGCGCTGGAGTACGTGCGCGCCAGCGGGGTCAACCGGATCGTGCGGTCCGGGCGTGCCGACCGGATCGGCGTGGTCGCCTCCGGGAAGTCCTATCTGGACCTGCGGCAGGCGTTGCGCGTGCTCGGACTGGACGAGGCGGCACTGGAGCGGTACGGCATCCGGCTGCTCAAACTCGGCGTGGTGCACCCGGTCGAACCCGCCGTCGTGACCGAGTTCGCCGAGGGGCTCAGCGAGATCGTGGTGGTGGAGGAGAAACGGGCGCTGGTGGAACCGGCGGTCAAGGAGATCCTGTACGGCAGGCCGGGCGCACCCGCCGTGCACGGCAAGACCGGACCGGACGGGCAGGTGCTGTTCAGCGAACTGGGCGAGCTCGATCCGGACGCCATCGCGGCCGGGCTGGCCAAGCGGTTCACCGCGCACGGCGACCTCGAACCGGTCACCGCATGGCGCGCGCGGCGCCGTCGGGAACGCATTTCGGTCCCATTGCTCGCGCGCACGCCGTACTTCTGCTCCGGCTGCCCGCACAACTCCTCGACCAAGGTTCCCGACGGCACGCTCGTCGGCGCCGGGATCGGCTGCCACACCATGGCGTTGTTCATGGAACCGGAGCAGGTCGGCGACGTCGTCGGGCTGACCCAGATGGGCGGCGAAGGCGCGCAGTGGATCGGCATGGCGCCGTTCGTGGAGACTCCGCACCTGACGCAGAACATCGGCGACGGCACGTTCACGCACTCCGGCAGCCTTGCCGTGCGCGCGGCGGTGGCGGCCGGGGTGGACATCACCTACAAGCTGCTCTACAACTCGGCCGTCGCGATGACCGGCGGGCAGGACGCGGCCGGTGGCCTGCCGGTGGAGCAGGTGGCCGCGCTGCTGCTCGTCGAGGGCGCGGCGAAGGTCGTGATCACCTCGGACGCCCCGCGTCGGCTGCGGAAGCGGGCACTGCCGCGCGGGGTCGAGGTCCGGGACCGGACGGAACTGCAGCGCACGCAAGAGGAACTGGCCGCGGTCAAGGGCGTCACGGTGCTGATCCACGACCAGGAGTGCGCCGCGGAGAAACGCCGGAAGCGCCGCCGGGGCAAGCAGGAGACCCCGGCCGAGAAGGTCTTCATCAACGAGCGCGTGTGCGAGGGCTGCGGTGACTGCGGCACCAAGTCGAACTGCCTTTCGGTGCAACCGGTGCAGACCGAGTTCGGCCGCAAGACCAAGATCCACCAGGCCTCCTGCAACGTCGACTACTCCTGCCTCGGTGGCGACTGCCCGTCGTTCCTGACCGTGGTGCCCACCGGAAAGGTGCGACGCCGGGAGGTCGCTCCGCTGGACGGCGACGTGGTGCCGGACCCGGTCCGCGCGGAGCGGGACGCCGCGGTGCGGATCACCGGGGTCGGCGGCACCGGTGTGGTCACCGTGGCGCAGATCCTCGCCGTCGCGGCGGTGCTGGAGGGAAAACAGGTGCGCACGCTCGACCAGACCGGGTTGGCGCAGAAGGGCGGCGCGGTGGTCTCCGACGTGAAGATCACCTCGGCCGCGCTCGAGCAGGCGGCCAAGCTCGCCGCCGGGGAATGCGATCTGTACCTGGCCTGCGATCCGCTGGTCGGCGCGGATCCGGCGTACCTCGGGGTGACGGATCCGGAGCACACGGTGGCCGTGGTGTCCACTTCGGAAGTGCCCACCGGGCGGATGATCGTGGACACCGCGGTGTCCTTCCCCGACCAGTCGAGTATCCGGGCCGCACTCGACGACGCCACCACCCGGCGGCACTATCTCGACGCACGGGGACTGGCCGGGCAGCTCTTCGGCGACGACCAGTACGCGAACCTGCTGCAGCTCGGCGCGGCCTACCAGACCGGTGCGCTGCCGGTGTCCGCGGAAAGCCTGGAGCAGGCCATCGCGATCAACGGCACCGCGGTCGAGGCCAACGTGCAGGCCTTCCGCCGTGGACGGCAGGCCGTCGCCGACCCCGGCCGGCTGGCCGCGGACCTCGCCACCGAAGCACCCGCACCGGCTGCACCGTCCGGCGCCGCGGTCCGCCGGGTGCGGGCACTCGTCCGGACGGACTCGGACACCGAACTGGGCCGTCTGCTCGATCTGCGCGTGGCCGACCTCATCGGCTACCAGAACGAGCGCTACGCGCGGCAGTACGCGGAATTCGTGGAACTCGTGCGGGACCGTTCCGGCAGCGACGCGGCTGCCGAAGCGGTGGCGCGCAACCTGTACAAGCTGATGGCCTACAAGGACGAGTATGAGGTCGCCCGGCTTTCGCTTGATCCGCGGCTGATCGCCGAGATCGAGGCGGAATTCGGGGTCGGGTCGAGGTTCTCCTATCGGCTGCATCCACCGGTGCTGCGTGCGCTCGGCATGCGGCGCAAGATCAGCCTCGGCGGCCGCAGCTTCCGGCCGGTGCTGCGCGTTCTACGGGCCGCACGGGTGCTGCGGGGCACTCCGTTCGACGTCTTCGGGCCGGCGAAGGTCCGCCGGCTCGAACGCGAGCTGATCGGGGAATACCGCGAGGCCGTGACGAGGGCGCTGGACCTGGCCGCCCATGACGAGCAACGGCTGGTCGAGCTGGCCGGTCTGCCGGATCTCGTGCGCGGCTACGAACACCTCAAGCTGGCGAACGTGGACGATTACCGCCGTCGGCAGGCCGAGCTGCTGGCCGATCCGGCCGGCGCGGCGAACGCCGTGGAGGCGCTGCGGAGCGCCTGAACCGGCCGGTATTTCACACCAACGGGTGGTTCCGCTCCGGCAGGCGCTGCGGCCGTCCGGAGCCACCCGATCGGTGCGTCCGGTGCGGTGCACCGTCCGCGGCGCCGTGACCAGGCGGTACCCCGGAAATCCCCTAATGCCCCTATTCGGGGGAGCAGGGAAGTCCCTAGCGGCCCGGCCCGCGGTTCCGGGGTGCCCCCCGATGGCACGCCGCGGGCACGGGCATATCTTCATCCCGGAGCCGGCCCGATCGCCGGCTTGTCCGCGTTGTTGTGCGGACTTCCCCGATCCAGTGGCCATTACAGGAGAGATCGAACTATGGGCCCGGTGCAGACGCTGCACGAATTCGCGCTGAACCTGCTGAACGACCCGCAGTCGCTGGCGGAGTACCACGCTGACCCGCAGGCCGTGCTGAACAGCGCCGGACTGGGCGAGCTGAGCCCGGCGGACGTGCAGGACATCATGCCGCTGGTCATGGACACCGCTCCGCTGTCGCCGTCCGCCGCCCCGGCACTCGCCTCCGGCGACGTGTCCGGTGTGCTGGACCAGGTCAACGACGCCGCGGCGCCGCGCCTGCAGGACGCGGCGCACGAGGTCGGCGCAGCCACCTCCGCCGGTCCGCTCGACCTGAGCGGTGTCTTCGGCACGGTCAGCGACATCGCGGACCAGACCGGTCTGAACACCCTCACGCACGGTGTGCTCGGCGGGGTCTCGCACGTCGTCGACGGCGTCGCGGGTGCCACCTCCGGCGTGCCGGTCGTCGGCCCGCTGGTCGACGCCGGTGCGGTCGACCTGGAGAACACCGTCAACGCGGTGGGCGACCACCTCTTCGACGGCAAGCTCGTCGGCTCGGCGGTCGACGCGACCACCAACCACCTCGGCGACGCTGCGCTGTGGAAGGCCGCGGTGGCCGAGGCAGGCCAGCTGCCCGTGGTCGGCGGTGCGGCAGGCGGCCTCGTCGAGGGCGTCCGCCAGACCGGTGCCGGCGCGCTCGGCTCGGTCAACGAGGCCATCGGATCCACCCCGGTGGGCCTGAACGCCGACGACGCCCGCGCGGACGCCCCGCACGCGGCCGGCGACCTCGCCGGCACGGTGACCGGTGCGGCCGGTGACGTGCCCGCCACGGTGACCGGTGCGGCCGGTGACCTGCCCGGCACGGTGACCGATGCGGCCGGCGACCTGCCCGGCACGGTCAGCAACGCCGCGGGTGACCTGCCCGGCACGCTGACCCACGCGGCCGGCGACCTGACCTCGGCCGGCGACCTGTCCGGCACGCTGGACCACGCGGTCCCGGGCGTGCCGGCGGTTCCGGGCGTGCCCGCGGTCCCGGCGGTTCCGGCGCTGCCCTCGGTTCCGGGTGTGCCGGCGACCCCGTCGCTGCCTGCCGTCCCGGCCGCGCCGGACGCCGGTTCGCTGACCCACAGCATCGAGGGTGCGACCTCGCACGTCCCGGCTCCGGTGCAGGAACCGGCCCAGCACGTGCTGGGCGCCGCGCACGACACGGCCGACACCGCGGTGTCCCACACGGTCAGTGGCGACCTCGCGGACACGCACACCGCGAGCAGCCTGGTCAGCGACGTGCAGTCGCACGCGCACGACCTGGTCCAGGGCCTGGAGTCGCACGTCGGCGCCGCCCCGCTGGACGACATCCACCTGGCGCACTGACCGCAGTGCCCGCACCACGGGCCCGGGCCGCATTGCCGGTCCGGGCCCGTGGTCTGTCCGCGTCCCGACCACTCGCAGGTTGACGCCGCAACGGTCGTCCGAGCGTGGTGTTCGCAGCCGTTCGGGTGCGCGTATCGCCAGTGCCTTGGCAGTGAAGCGGGCAACGGGCGCGGGTGTGATCGGCGGTTTCCGCCGAGCCCCAGTGCCCGAGTCGACTGAGTCCCGAGCAGTGAAATCGCGCGCTGCGGAATCTCCGGGCCGTCGAACCCCGGATCCCCGCCGGTCCGAAAGCCAGTCGCGAGCCGAGCCGGCTAGCGCTGTGCGTCCTGCGCGGGTCGGGGTACCGGTACCGGGCCGGTGACGCGGCAGATCGGTGGCAGTTCGTTGTTGACCTCCGCCAGCTGGACTGCCACGGCTCGGCACGGTGCGCAGCCGGAGATGTGCCGGGCGAGTGTCCGGGCGCGACGCTCGGGCAGGCCGCCGCGTAACCAGGCGCCCATCCGGCGGCGGACTTCCGCGCAGTGCGGCTGTTCCGCCTCCGGGACCTGTACCTGCAGGTACGCCTGTCGCAGTCCTTCGCGGGCGCGGCGGGCCAGCACGGCGACCCCGTTCGGCGAGACTCCCAGCACCGGTGCCAGTGCGGCCGGGCTGACGCCCTCGGCGGCGGTGCGCCACAGGACCGTCCGCCACCGGCCGGGCAGGGTGCAGTAGGCCGACCACACCAGACGGTCGACCGACCGGGTCACCACGACGTCCTCGATGCCGCGGTCCGGTGTGGGCGGCTCGGGCACGGTCGCGTGCAGCTCGACCCTGCGGTCGCGCCTCGTCCACCGCGCGAGCAGGTTCCGCATGGTCACCACGAGGTACGCGGGCACGTTCGTCTCCGGTCCGCCGCCCGCCGCGACCGTGCACAGCACCCGGGCGAACGCCTCGGCGACGAGGTCCTCACGTTCCGCGGGCTGGGTGACCCAGCTGCTCGCGATCCCGCGCAGCAACGCCACGTGCCGCCGGAACAGTTCGCCGCCGGCCTCGCGGTCGCCCGCGCGCACCGCGTCGAGCAGTTCCACGTCCGTCCGTGCCGCGTATCGGTCCGCGACGGCGGCCGAGTTTCCGTCCACGGGGTGACCTCCTGCCGGGCGGCCCGCACCTCGTCACGTCCTCAGTACCGTGAGTAACCGGTAGGGCACTGTACTCCGGATTCGCGGCGAGGTGGGGGAACTCGGGTTCAGAGGAAACTGACGTTCTGCGCGAGGGTGAGTTCGGCGGAGTAGTTGACGGTGGTGGTGACCCGGCGCATATACCCGCGCCAGGCATCGGACCCGGACTCGCGGCCGCCGCCGGTTTCCTTCTCGCCGCCGAACGCGCCGCCGATTTCCGCGCCGGAGGTGCCGATGTTGACGTTGGCGATGCCGCAGTCCGAACCGTCGGCGGCGACGAACCGTTCGGCCTCCTGCTGGTCGCGGGTGAAGATCGAGGACGAGAGACCCTGTGGCACGTCGTTGTGCAGGGCGAGCGCCTCCTCGAAAGTGCGGTAGGTCAGCACGAAGAGGATCGGGGCGAACGTCTCCTCCCGCACGATCGCGGTCTGGCCCGGCATCGCGACGATCGCGGGGGTCAGGTAGGCACCGTTCGTCCCGGTGTCCACTTCGGACCCTCCGGCGAGTACCTTGCCGCCTTCGGCCTTGGCTTGTTCGAGGGCTTCCCGCATCCGTTTCGCCGCCGTGGCGGAAATGAGCGGGCCGACCAGGGTGGTGTCCAGGAACGGGTCGCCGACGGGCAGTTTCCGGTAGGCCGCACCGAGTTTCGAGAGCAGCCGGTCGGCGATGTCGTGGTGCACGATGAGCCGGCGCAGGGTGGTGCAGCGTTGTCCGGCGGTGCCGGCCGCGGAGAACACGACGGCCTGCAGCGCCAGATCGAGGTCTGCGGACGGGGCCACGATCGCGGCGTTGTTGCCGCCGAGCTCGAGCAGGCAGCGGCCGAACCGGGCGGCCACCCGCGGCGCGACCTCCCGGCCCATCCGGGTGGACCCGGTGGCGCTGACCAGTGCGACACGGGGATCCTCGACGAGGCGTTCGCCCGCGTCCCGGTCGGCGAGCAGCAGCCGGTGGACGCCGTCGGGCGCGCCGGTGGCCGCGACGGCGCGGTCGAGCAGGTGGGCGGCGGCCAGCGAGATGAGCGGGGTCAGCTCGGACGGTTTCCACACCACGGTGTCGCCGCAGACCAGGGCGAGTGCGGTGTTCCACGACCACACGGCGGCGGGGAAGTTGAACGCGGAGATCACCCCGACGACGCCGAGCGGGTGCCAGGTCTCGGCGAGCCGGTGGCCGGGTCGTTCGGAGGCGATCGTGCGGCCGTAGAGCTGGCGGGACTGACCGACGGCGAAATCGCAGATGTCGATCATTTCCTGGACCTCGCCGAGTGCTTCGGAACCGATCTTGCCCGCTTCGACGGTGATCAGGTCGGCGAGGTCGGTCTTGTGCGTGCGCAGCAGTTCGCCGAAGGTCCGGACGAGCTCGCCGCGGACCGGTGCAGGTGTGGTGCGCCAGGTCCGGAACGCCTGCGCGGCATCCGTGATCGCGGTCTCGACGTCGACGCGGTTGCTCGCGCGGAGCGGGAAGAGGTCGTCACCGGTGATCGGGGTCCGGGCGTGCAGGCCGGCGCCTTCCGGCAGCACCACGCCGATCCGGTCGAGGGCCGCGCGGGTGCGCGCACGCAGGGTTTCGGTGGTCGCCACGGTGGTGTCGGTCATGATTCCTTCCCGGATCGGAGTCTGCAGCCGAGCCAGCACATCGTGCCTCAGCGCCACCGACGCCGTCTACGCGCGGTTTTCTTGCTGGGTTTTCGAGGTGACCGGGTTACCGGCGCAGCACAGCCCGTCCGTCCGGTGGCGGCTGGAGCCCTTGCTGTGCAACGGGTTCCGCCGGACCACCGGCCCGGCCGGGATCAGTTCGTGCCGGGTGACGGTCGGCTCGCCGACCAGCGGCCGGTGCAGCAGAGAGGTGCCCGCCTCGCACGGGCGCACCCGGTGGGGGTGTCGTTCGCCCGCACCGGTGATCCTGGGTGGCGGGCCGGTGCACCGCTTCGGGTGGGCAGCTCCGCCGCCGCGATCGGCTCACGGCCAGGTCGAGGCTCCGCCCCGGCGTTTCCGGACGGCTTTGCCTGTTCCGGGTGGGAAACCGTGTTTGGTGAGGCGGACTTCGGCGAGCTCGTCGGCGCTGGTGACGGTGAGGAACAGACTCAGCAGGAGGCTCAGCAGCAGGGCGAGCAGCACGACCGGCACCGGCAGCGGGGTCAGCAGGGTCAGCACCAGATAGGCCGCGACCAGCCAGGGCAGCGCCTCGGCGAAAATGCGGAACGCGAACCGGAGTACCCAGGTTTTCGCGGTCGCGTCGTGCAGAACCCATTCGCGGTAGGCTTCGGGGAGCCGCCCGCCGTAGACGTAGTGCAGCCAGCGCACTGGTCCGGGCCGTTTCATGGGGCCCGGATACCCGGTCGTGGCGGCGGCTATCCCTCTCGGGTGGTGAACGCGGTGAGCTTGGCCGGGTTCATCATCCAGAACACCTGGTCGATACCGTCGGCCGAGGCCGCCACGGTCAGCACCGCGAACGCGGCTCCGTCCCGGCGCAGCACGGCGGCCCGGCTGCCGTTGACCGCGCTCCAGGAAACCTCGACGCCGTCCCAAAAACGGCCGGCGAACGCGCGGATGTACTTCGCGACGGTGACCGAACCGCGCACCGGGATCCGCGAAGCACGGACTGCGCCGCCGCCATCGGAGTAGCTCACCACGTCGTCGGCGAGCAGCTGCTCCAGCGTGGCCAGGTCGCCGGTCCGGGCAGCGGTGACGAACGCGCTGAGCAGGCGACGGTGCTCGGGAGGCTCCGCCGGTGTACGGCGTTCCGCGGCGAGGTGCTTGCGTGCCCGGCTGACGAGCTGGCGTGCGCTCACCTCGCTCGTCTGCACGATGTCGGCGATCTGCCGGTACGGGTAGTCGAATGCCTCCCGCAGTACATATGCCGCTCGTTCGGTCGGCGGCAGCTTCTCCAGCAGGAACAGCACGGCCACTTCGAGTGCCGCCGCCCGCTCGGCACCCAGCTGCGGATCGGCGGAGGTGTCCACCGGCTCGGGCAGCCACGGCCCGGCGTAGGTTTCGTGCCGCACGCGTGCGGTCTGGCCCGCGTTGATGGCCAGCCGGGTCGTGGTCGTGGCGAGGTAGGCGCCCGGGTTCCCGACCACCGAGCGGTCGCAGGTCTGCCAGCGCAGCCACACGTCCTGGAGGAGGTCCTCGGCGTCGGTCGCGCTGCCGAGCATGCGGTAGGCGATCCCGAACAGCCGCGGCCGCACCTGCGCGAACACCGTGGCCGCCTCGTCCAGGCCCTCGCCGGCGGTTTGCCCCATGGGCGCGGAAGTCCTTTCCGGCGCGGCGGGCGGCGCCCCTCCGGCCGAGCTTACCGGCGGTTGTCACGGATCCGGATGCTGTCCGGTCCTGACTGGTGAGCAGCCGCCGGCGACCGGCCGGCGCGGGAACGGAAGGATCGAACATGAAGATCGTGGTCATCGGCGGAACCGGGCTGATCGGCTCGCAGGTCGTGACCCGGCTGGGAGAAGCCGGCCACCAGGCGGTGGCCGCCGCGCCGAGCACCGGGGTGGACACCGTGACCGGTGAGGGACTGGAAGACGTGGTGCGGGGCGCCGACGTACTGGTCGACGTGGCCAACTCCCCGTCCTTCGCCGACGACGACGTCCTGGAGTTCTTCCGGCGTTCGACCGGCAACCTGGTGCGGGCCGCACGCAACGCCGGGCACTACGTTGCGCTGTCCGTGGTGGGTGCCGACCGGCTGCCGGATTCGGGTTACCTGCGGGCGAAGGTGGCGCAGGAGGAACTGATCGTGGCTGCCGGCTTGCGGCACTCGATCGTGCGCGCGACCCAGTTCCTGGAGTTCGCCGCCGGCATCGCGGACAGCGCGACCGTCGACGGCGTGGTGCGGCTGCCCGGCGCGGGCGTGCAGCCGATCGCGGCCGCGGACGTGGCCGCCGTGGTCGCCCGTACTGCGGTGGGCGAGCCGGTCGGCGGCATCGCCGAGATCGGCGGTCCGGAGGTACTGGCCATGGACGAGTGGGTTCGTGCCGTGCTGGTGGCGCGTTCGGACTCCCGTGCGGTGGTGGCCGACCCGGAAGCGCAGTATTTCGGGACCGTGCTGGAGAAGGACAGCCTGTTGCCGGGGCCGGACGCACAGCTGGGGAAGATCGGGCTGACGGAGTGGCTGGCCCGGTGACGGCAGGCGCCCTTGCCCTCGGCCCGCTCCCGAGGCCGGCGATCGGCGTTGTGCTCAGGCAGCGACGCCGTCGAGTTCGGCCAGTGCGTCGGCGGGCAGTTCGAGCGCCGCCGCGGCGACGTTCTCGCGCAGGTGCGCGACCGAGGATGTGCCGGGGATCAGCAGGATGTTCGGCGACTGGTGCAGCAGCCAGGCCAGCGCGACCGCCTTCGGTGTGGCGCCCAGACGCTCCGCGACGCCGTCGAGGGTGGCGGACTGCAGCGGGTCGAACCCGCCGAGCGGCCAGAACGGGACGTAGGAAATCCCTTGCTGTGAAAGTGATTCGATGAGTGCTTCGTCACCGCGGTGCGCGACGTTGTACCAGTTCTGCACGGTGACGACCGGTGCGATCGACTGCGCTTCTGCGACCTGTTCCGCGTTGACCACGCTCACCCCGAGGTCCTTGATCAGTCCGGCACGGCGCAGGTCCGCCAGCGCCCCGAACGGCTCGGCCAGTGAACCCGGCACCGGCGAGTGCCCGTCCGCGCCGCCGCCGACCCGCAGGTTCACCACGTCGAGTGCTTCGACGCCGAGCGTGCGCAGATTCGATTCCACCTGCGCGCGCAGCTGTTCGGGGGAGCGGGCGTGCGGCCAGCCGCCGTTCTCGTCCCGCACCGCACCCACCTTCGTGACGAGGTGCAGATCGGCGCGGTAGGGCGCCAGCGCTTCCCGGATCAGCTCGTTGGTCACGTGCGGTCCGTAGAAGTCCGCGGTGTCGAGGTGGTTCACGCCCAGCTCGATCGCGGTGCGCAGTACCGCGATCGCCTCGCCGCGGTCCTTCGGCGGACCCCATACGCCGGGGCCCGCCAGCTGCATCGCGCCGTAGCCCATCCGGGCCACAGTGCGTCCGCCTGCCATGGTGAAGGTCCCGCCGGGGAGGGTTTCGCTCATGTCCTGTCCTTCCGTGCCTGTTGAGTGCCTGTGCACTGCATCGGTCAATGCGGTCGCGCGGGGCCTTCCCGGCGGCTGACCCCATCGTGCGCCAGGCAGGCGGGAGCAGCCAGCGCCCCGCCGATCCTGGTGGTGTCAGGACCAGGACCGCCGGGCCCCGAGCGAAACCGGGTGGCCGGACAACCCGGTCTGCGCAGTTCCGCCCACCGGAAAGCGCCGCGGTGTTCCCGGCACGTCCGGCCGAAGTGGCGGAGGCGATCGGAGGCAGGTGAGTCAGCCTCGGATGTCGAGCAGCACCGGGCTTCCCTCGACCGCCTGACCGGTGTAGAGCACGACGTTCCCCGGATGCAGTCGTGCGAGCAGGGCCAGTGTGCGGGCGCGTCGGCCGCCGGTGGGAATCACCGTACTGCCCGGCGGCGGACTGTCCACTGTGGCCGCTTCAGCCGACGGACGCGCGGCGTACCGGTGGCCACGCAACGCGGCGCCGAGGTCGACCGCCCATGCGGCGCCCTCGAATTCGGTCGTCAGGGTCAGTGTCCTGGTCCGGTCCGCTCCGGGCGGACCGGGCACGAGCCGGCCGGATGGTTCGGCGGCGGCCGTGGCGGGGCCGGGGACGAAAAACGCCGTTTCTTCCGGCACTACCGCGGTTTCGTACCGGTGAAGCAAGTACCTCGGCCCGAGCAACGGGCCGCCGAGTGCGACCGGCGGCAGCACGGCCGCACCGGCGTGCTGGAAGCCGTACGCCCCGCCGGCGGGTTCGCCGACGACCGTCTCGGCGGCGAACCGCACAATGGCTTCGTGGGCGATTCGCCGGGTCATGACCTGGACGGCGAACCAGTCGCGCGCCCCCTGCAGGTGCGTCAGCCCTTCGGCGCCTGCCCGCACCCGCACTTGTCCCGGGTTGGTGAACGGGACGAGCGCGTCGCGCAGCAGGACGAGCTGCCAGAGCCACTCGTTGTAGAGGTTGCGTGCCGAATGCAGACCTGGGCCGGAGGTGAGCCGTCGCACGACCGGCGGGATCCACGCGTACCCAACGCACGTGCTGTGGACGTCGTCCACCGCTCGCGGCGCGGTCGCGGTGCCGATCAGGTCGAGTACGAACGCCGAGACCGCGTCGACGTTCGCAGCCAGCTCATTCCGCACGTCCGGACCGAGCGGCCCGGTGTCGAGCCGCAGCGTCGCGTACGGGCCGGTGGTGCTGAAGCAGGCGGCGAGCCCGGCCACGAACTCGTCGCGTGCCTGATCGCTGCCCCCGGCTGCGGTGACCGCGGATTCCAGCAGGTTCTGCGCCGCGGTGACGAACTCGGCGGCGGTCACCGCCTCTCCGCCGGTGAAGTCATGCCATGTCATGCGGCCGAGTCTGCGACCACCGCACCGGGAAACGTGGCCGTCGTTTCCATCCGGTGAAAAGGCGCTGCCGTGTTAGTTTCGGAGTACGGCAAGGGAAGGAGCAGGCAGTGTCTCCTCGCAGTGTCGTGGCCCGTGTCCTGTCGGTGCTCGACGCGGTGGAACGGGCTCCCGGCGCGCTGCAGGTCACCCAGATTGCCGAGCGGACCGGCCTGCCGATTGCCACCGCGTGGCGGATGGTGCGCGAACTGACCGAATGGGGCGGCCTCGAACAACAGGCCGACGGACGCTACCGGCTCGCGACGCGGGTCTGGGCGATCGGCAGCTCGGCGCCGTGCGTGCGGCGGATCCAGCGGGACACCTTCCGCCACCTTCGCGACCTCGCGGACACCACCGGCCGGACGGCTTACCTCAGCGTGCTCGACCAGGGTGCCGCGCTGGTCGTCAGTCTCGCGCAGGTCGGCCGCGGCACCCCCGAAGTCCACGAGGGCCGCAGGCTGCGACCGGGTGAGTCCTCGGCGGCCGAGCTGTTCCGGGCCTTCGACGGTCCGCCCGAGCTGGAGCGGGACCTGCTCGTGCACAAGGATCCCGCCGGCCACTCGTCGATGTCCGCGGGCATCGCCGACCCCACCGGCGCCGTCGTCGCGTCGCTCACTTTGACCGGCGGCCCCGGCCACACCTGGACACGGCTGCGGCCCGCACTCACCGAGGCAGCCCGCACCGTCCGGTTCAGCCTCTATCGGGACGAACTCCTCGTCTAGGGCTGTCTCGTAACTGGTGTTGCGGTGGGTGGGGCTGGTGGTGCGGTCAGCCGGCGAGGATGATGTTGTGCAGGTGCGCGATTCCGGACACAGTATCGGCGAGTGTGTTCGCAGCTCGGCGGTGGTCGCGGAGAATCTTGAAGTTCTTCATCCTGGCGAGGACGTGTTCGACGCGGGCGCGGATCTTGCGGTGGGTGGTGTTGAGGTTTTCCTTCCACTCGGGCAAGCCGCTGCTGTCACGGGGTTTGCGATAAGGCATGACCACGTCGGGGTTGCCTTGGTAGCCACCGTCGGCCATGACTCGGCGGTCGGCGAGTTGCTTGGCGATGCCGGAGTCGCGGTAGATGGTGCAGTCGTTGCGGCTGCCCGGCTGTGGGGCGCCGGTGGCGATCACCAGCCGGGTGTCGGCATCGATCGCGACTTGCACGTTGGTGGAGTAGCGGTAGTTCTTCGACGGGGTGGCCAACCGGTGGTCCCGGGTCGGGACCAGAGTGCCGTCCACGATCGCCACCGCGTCGATCCGGCGTTTACGGACCGGGGCCAGTGCCAGCAACGGGCCGATCGTGTCGATCACCCGATGCGCTGCGGAATGCGACACCCCGAACAGCGGCCCGATCTGACGCATCGTCAGGTTCGTCCGCCAGTAGGGCGCGACCAGCAGAACCCGGTCGGTGAGCGGTAACGCCCGCTGCCGGCCAGGGCGACCATCGGCGATCTCGTCCCCACCCCGTTTCGCGACCAACCGCACCAGCTTCCGGAACTGCCTCGGCTCCAACCCCGTGAACGGGGCAATCCACTCCGGCTGCGACGCTGTGATCACCTGCACCACACCAACATGATCAACTAACGACCCCGCCAGTCCCGCACCGGGTTACGAGACAGCCCTTAGGGCTGTCTCGTAACTGGTGTTGCGGTGGGTGGTGTTGAGGTCTTGCTTCCACTCGGGCAAGGTCGCTGTCGTCACGGGGTTTGCGATAAGGCATGACGACGTCGGGGTTGCCTTGGTGACCACTGTCGGCCACGACCGCCGCGGAATGCGAAACCCGGACAGCGGCCCGATCTGGCGGATCGCCCGCGTTCGTCCGCCAATAGGCCGAACTGACCCGGCTGCAGTCCGGTGGACGGGGCAATCCACTCCGGCCGCGGCGCCGTGATCACCTGCACCACACCAGCCTCACCAGTTACGAGACGTCCCTTAGTGCGGCTCGGGTCGATTCACGACACCGGGCTCACTGCGACCGCCAGGGTGGTGTCGCTCTGGCCGTAGTAGGCGAACCACTGCTCGCGGAAGCGGACGAGGCCTTCGACGAAGGTCACGTTCGCGACCAGGCCGTGGGTGTCTTCGAACGTCGTGGGCGCCAGCCAGGGCTCTTCGGTGGCGGCCACGACGGCCGCCGGATCGGCAAGGCTGACCGCGATCTGGCCGCATCGGTAGCCGACCTGGGCAGGCGACGACGCGGTCGCGCCGTTGATCAGGAAGACCAGAAGGCCCTCGGCCGTGCGGATCGGTGGCGCGCCGATCTCCACCAGCGTCCCGTCCCACCGTCCGGGGGTCGGGGTGTGCATCGGGTGGTCGTCGTCGGCGACCGGGGTCCAGTGCAGCAGGTCGGTCGACGTGGCCGCGTGGATGGTGCCTTCGCCGAACCACATCCAGTACCGGCCCTCGATCGGCTCGGGGTAGATGACTCCTGCCTTGCTCCACGGCCCGTTCGGTCCGTACGGCAGGGTTTTCCACGTGTTGAAGCCGGGGAACAGCGGCCCGTGCTTCGTCCAGGTGCGCAGGTCCGCCGACGTCGCAAGGCACAGCTGTGCACTGGCACCGTCGAAGCCGGTGTAGGTGAGGTAGAAGGTGTCGGCCACCTGCGTGATGCGGGGATCTTCGCAGCCGGCTCGTTCGTAGTCGTGCTCGGGAACCAGTACCGGATCGTCTTCGCGGGCGAACCGGATGCCGTCACTGCTCCAGGCGAGCCCGATCCGGGAGACACGGTCGGCTGCGTGCGCGCGGTAGAGCAGGGCGACCCGGTCGCCGACGACGATCGCAGCGGGGTTGTAGAGGTTGGCTGATTCCCAGCCGGTGCCGCGGGGGCGCAGGATCGGGTTGGCCGGGCTCGGCTCGAACGGGCCGAGCGGGAACGTCGCGTTCACCGGTCGAGGATGGCGTCGGCGAGCAGGGACTGGGTGATCTTCTGCAGCGGCGGGGCCGCGTACGACAGCAGCTGGATCATGCCGACGTAGAGCAGGTCGTGTTCGGGATCGACCCAGAACCAGGTGCCCGCAGCGCCGTCCCACTGGTAGGTGCCGCGGCCGACCGGTGCACCGGCGAGCGTCGGATCGTGGAAGACCGCGCCGTTGAAGCCGTACCCGAAACCGGGCCGCAGATCCATGTGCCCGGCGTGGAAACCCTTCGCCAGCAACGATTCCGGCAGCTGGTTGGTCATCTGCGCGGTCACCGCCCCGGCGCTGACGATCCGCCTGCCGTGCCAGTCGCCCCGGTTGAGCAGCAGCTGGGCGAACCGGGCGTAGTCCCCGGCGGTCGAGACCAGGCCCGCGCCGCCGAGTGCCGCGGCCGGTGGCGCGCTCCGGTCGCGGCCGAGCGGATTCGGCACGCGCAGCAGCCGGAACGGCCCGCCGGTGTAGTACAGCGCGGCCCGGCGCCGCCGCTTGCCCGGCGGGGTGTGGAACGCGGTGTCGGCCATCCCGAGCGGTTCGAAGATGCGCTCGCGGAAGAAGTCCGGCAGGGACTGCCCGCTCAGCCGCTCGATGATCGCGCCCTGCAGGTCCATCGAGATGCTGTAGCGCCAGCTGCTTCCCGGTCGGTAGGCCAGCGGGAGCCTGCCGACCCGTGCGACGAGATCCCCGAGATCCTTCGCCCGCAAGGGTTTCTCCTTGCGGTAGAGCGAGGTCAGCGGATCGGATTTGTCCCAGCCGTAGGCGAAGCCCGCGGTGTGCGTCAGCAGCTCGCGCATCGTGGGCGGGTGGCCGGGGTCGGCGAGGATCGGACGGCCACGCTCGTCGAAGCCGTCGGCGACCTGCAGGCCGCGTAGCTCCGGCAGGTATTCGGCGATCGGATCCTCCGGCTGCCAGCGGCCCTCGTCGGCGAGGATGCCCATGGCCAGTCCGGTGACCGGTTTCGTCATGGAGAAGATCCGGAAGATCGTGTCCGTGCGCATCGGGGTGCGGGGAAAGCGCCGGTCCAGCCCCATCGCGCTGGTACGCACGATCTTGCCGTGCCGGGCGACGAGCGTGACGGCGCCGGCGAGGACACCGTCGTCGATCTTCTGTCGCACGGCGGTGTCGACCCGGTCCAGTCCCGCGGAGGACAGCCCGACGTCTTCCGGAGCCGCGGCGCCGAGTCCGGGCGCAGCAGCCGGGGATCGCATCAGGCACCTCCTCGTCCACTCGGGACGGACGGCGCCAGGGAACCGAGCCACGCCAGTGACGGCTTCGGCTTGCGCTCGAACGTGGTGCGCTCGACAGCGACGAGTCCGAACGTCGGACCCCAGTGCCCCCACTCCCAGTTGTCGAGCAGGCTCCAGTGGAAGTAGCCGCGGACGTCGGCACCGTCGTCCATCGCCGCACGCAACGACTCCAGCGCTCCGGTGGTGTAGGCGATCCGGCGAGCATCGTCGTCGGTGGCGAGGCCGTTTTCGGTGACGATGATCGGGACGCCGGGCACGACGCGGGCGACGCGGCGTACGGCGCCGCCGAGTGCGGCAGGTGTGTACTCCCATCCGGTCTGGGTGCGCTCGGCGTCCGGAACCTCGACGACTGTGCCGTCGGCCCGCAGCCTGCCGCCGGTGTAGGTCTGCACGCCGACGAAGTCGTCGTCGGCGCTCGCCCGCAGGAACGCCTGGTCCCGTGGTTCGGCGTAAGCCTCCAGCGCGGCCTCGGCTCCGGGCTCGGCTTGGTAGTCCTGTACCGAGATGCCCCAGCCGACGCGGAGTCCGGGGTGGTTCGCGCGCAGGCGGTCGACGGTCGCGCGGTGCACGGCGATCATCGCTTCGGCAATGGCATCGTCGGGGACCGGCAGGCCACCGGCCACCCCGGCGGCGAGCTTCGGGAACATGGCGACGATGTTGGGTTCGTTGATGGTCTCCACGAACCCGACCCCTTCGAGGACCGGCGCGAGCGCATCGACGTAACGCAGGAACCGTTCGGTCGCGTCCGGGCGCAGCCAGCCTCCGCCTGCGGCGAACCACAACGGCAGCGTGAAGTGGTGCAGCGTCACCAGCGGCCGCAACCCGCGGCTCCACGCGCCTTCGACGATCCGGCGGTAGTGCGCGACCGCGGCGGTGGACAAGTGGCCGTCGGCGGGCTCGATCCGGGACCACTCGATGCCGAAGCGGTAGTCGGTGAACCCGGCGCCCGCAGCGAGGTCGAGGTCTTCCGGCCAGCGGTGGTAGCTGTCGACGGCGTCGCCGCAGCGTTCGGCCGACGGCGAGTCCGGCAGGTGATCGCGGTACCACCAGTCGCTGGCGACGTTGCCGCCTTCGGTCTGGTGCGCACCGGTCGCGACACCCCAGAGGAAGTCCGGGGGAAATTGCGGTGCACGGGTCATCGAACACTCCTGATTCCGAAAACGACGGCGGCCGCGGCCACCGTGAGGACGAGGGCGACGAGGAAAATCGCCAGGTAACCGACCGCCCCGGCGAGCGCGCCGCCGGCAATCGGCGCGACGACACCGGGCAGCGTCGAACCGATGCTCAGCACCCCGAGATCCCGTGCCGCGGTGCCGGTGTCGGGCAGGACAGCGACCATCAGAGCCTGGTCGACCGCGAGATAGGCCCCGAGGGCCAGTCCGGCAACGCCGAAGAAGAGCAGGTCGGTGGTCACCCCTGGCGCGATGAGCAGGGGAACGAGCCCGACGGCCAGCAGTACGGGCGCTCCCGCGACCACCGGCTTCACCCGGCCGGACCGGTCGCTCACGATTCCGCCGGCGATCACCGACCCGGCGGACAGCACCCCCACGAGCAGTGTCCCGATGCCGACGAGGTGTCCGGCTTCGGCCGTCGGCAGCCCGAGGTAGTCGGTGAGCAGGTAGAGCTGGAACGTCGAGATCATCAGGATCGCCAGGATGAACAGGAACCGCCCGGCGAAGGCCAGCCAGAAGGCAGACGAGCCGGCCGGCAGGAGATCCCGGAGCGTGCACCGCCTGCCGCCGGGCCGGGGTTCGCCACGGTTGTCGCGTCCGGGCACCGCGAACGCGACGACGAGCGCGAGCACCACCATCACCCACGGGACGACGATCAGCCCGCGGGCGGGCGTGGTCACCAGTGCACCGGCCAGCACGCCGCCGACGGTCTGCCCGAGCAGGAACCCGAACCCGGAGAACGACGACGCCCGGCCGACCGCCCCGGCAGGCACGTGGTCCGGGATCAGCGCCGACAGCGCGGCCACCCAGACGCCGATGCCGAGCTGGAACACCGCGTAGCAGAACCCGGTCAGCACCAGGTTCCCGGCGAGCCCCGCCGCGGTCAGCGCCAGAGCCGCGAGCCCGGCGGAACCGAGGAGCCAGGGGGACCGCCGTCCCCAGCGGCTGCGGGTGCGGTCGGACAGCAGCCCGCCGAGCACAGTGCCGATCGCACTCGTCAGCGCGCCCGCCACGGCGTAGGCGGTGAAGATCCCGATCTTGTGCCCCGGCGCGGCCGTGGCCAGCAGCGCGGCGAGCAGGGTGCTGCTCGCCGTGCCCGGCAGTGCCCACGCGAGCTGGCCGAGCAGCAGGAACGGGCCGAGCCTGCCGAGCTTGAATCCGGTGCCGGTGCCGGTGCCGGTGCCGGGGCCGGGGCGGGCGTCGATCATCGGCGAACTCCTAGCGCGCAGGTCGTAATCCCACGCTAGCACAAAAACACAGTGATGCTGTGTTTTCGGCCGGCTAGTACCGTCGGGCCATGGCCGAACCCACCCGTCGCGGTCCTTATGCCAAGGGGATTGCCAAACGGCAGCAGTTGCTGGAGGAGGCACTGGCTGCCTACGCGGGCAGCAACAGCGCCGGGCCGTCGCTGAAGGCGATCGCGAAGCGGGCCGGGCTGAGCGAGCGGGGCCTGCTGCACTACTTCCCGGCCCGTGACGAGCTGTTCGTCGCGATCCTCGCCGAACGCGACGCCGCCGACCGTGCCACCTTCGATCCGGACGGCCCGATCGACGATCTCGCCGCGGTCGCCGCGCACAGCGCCGAGACCCCCGGCCTCGTCCGGCTGTTCCTCGAGATGACCGCGGCCGCGCCCGACCCCGGCCACGCGGCACACGGGTTCTTCACCCGCCGCTACCGCCACCTCCGGGAAATCCTCACCGGCAAGTTCCGGCGCTCGGCTGCAACCCCGCCGCCGGCGGCCCCCGCCGGGATCACCCCGGAGTTCGCGGCACGCATCCTCATCGCCGCGTCCGACGGTCTCCAGGCCCAGTGGCTGCTCGACCCGGAGATCGACCTCGAAGGAGATCTGTCCCGTCTGGCGCAGGTGCTGCGGACGGCAGTGTCGCGCTGAACCGTCGCGCTGAACCGCGGAAGTGCTGTCGACCAGGGGACGGGGCACCGGCCGAGTACGGCCGGGCCGACGTGCGGCAGGCCTGCGGCAGCCGCCCACCGGAGCAGGTGAAGTCCGCGAGACCTATCCTGGCAGGTGTGAACTGGACAGTGGACGTTCCCGTCGACACGCTTCCCGAACTCCCGCCGCTGCCGCCGGAGCTGCGTGCCCGACTCGACGCGGCGCTGGCCCTGCCCGCCGCCCAGCAGCCCGACTGGCCCGACGCCGAGCTGACCAACCGCGTGCGCGGCGTACTGGAGAGCGTCCCGCCGATCACCGTTCCCGCCGAGATCGACCGGTTGCAGGAGCGGCTCGCGATGGTCGCCCGCGGCGAGGCGTTCCTGCTGCAGGGCGGTGACTGCGCGGAGACCTTCGAGTCCAACACCGAACCGCACATCCGGGCCAATCTGCGCACGCTGCTGCAGATGGCCGTGGTGCTCACCTACGGCGCGAGCCTGCCGGTGGTCAAGGTCAGCCGGATCGCGGGCCAGTACGCCAAACCGCGTTCGGCCGCGACCGACGCGCTCGGCCTGCCGGTCTACCGCGGCGACATCATCAACTCACTGGTGCCCAAGCCGGAGCTGCGGGTGCCCGATCCCGGCCGGATGATCCGCGCCTACGCGAACGCGGGCGCCGCGATGAACCTGGTCCGCGCACTGACCGGGGCCGGGATGGCCGATCTGCACCAGGTGCACGACTGGAACAAGGACTTCGTGGCCTCGTCCCCGGCCGGGGAGCGCTACGAGGCGCTGGCCGCCGAAATCGACCGTGGCCTGCGGTTCATGAACGCCTGCGGGGTCAGTGACACGTCGCTGCACTCCACCGAGATCTTCGCCAGCCACGAGGCGCTGCTGCTGGACTACGAGCGCGCGCTGCTGCGGCTGGACCGAGCCGACGCGGTCACCCCGAAGCTGTACAGCCTGTCCTCGCACTTCCTGTGGATCGGCGAGCGCACCCGGCAGCTGGACGGCGCGCACATCGCGTTCGCCGAGCTGCTGAGCAACCCGATCGGGCTCAAGATCGGCCCCACGACCACGCCGGAGCAGGCGCTGGAGTACGTCGAGCGGCTCGATCCGCGCAACGAGCCGGGCAGGCTCACGCTGATCTCGCGGATGGGCAACGGCAAGGTCCGCGAGGTGCTGCCCGGCGTCGTGGAGAAGGTGGAGGCGTCCGGGCACAAGGTCATCTGGCAGTGCGACCCGATGCACGGCAACACGCACGAATCGCCGAGCGGCTACAAGACCCGCCACTTCGACCGCATCGTCGACGAGGTGCAGGGGTTCTTCGAGGTGCACCACAAGCTCGGCAGCTACCCCGGCGGCATCCACGTGGAGCTCACCGGCGAGGACGTCACCGAATGCCTCGGTGGCGCGCAGGCGATCTCCGACGGTGACCTCGGCGGCCGCTACGAGACCGCGTGCGATCCGCGGTTGAACACCCAGCAGTCGCTGGAGCTGGCCTTCCTGGTGGCGGAGATGCTGCGGGGCTGAGCCCTCACGAGGTGTGCAGCAGTTCCGCCGCGGACTTGGCGACCGCGTCCCGCAGCGAGCCCAGGTGCCCGGCCGCGTCCGCGTTCGCCTGAAGTCCGATGTGGACGGTGTCGCGGTACGGCGCGACGGCGACGGCGACCGCCTGCCGCGGTGCCAATGGCACGAACGGGTGGATCTGCGTCAGCGGCGCACCGGCCAGTGCCAGCGGGGCCGACGGCAGCGGCACGGTCGTCACCACGAGGTCGAACAGCAGCGGTGCGGCCAGTCCGGCGGTGCGGGTGCCCAGGCGGTGCAGCGCTGCGGGCACCCGGTCGGCCAGCAGCGGGAACGCACCGGCGCCGCGGGCCGGACCGGCGGCCTTGTTGCGCGTCATCGCGGCTCGTACGAGCTGCAGCCTGCGGACCGGATCGGCCTGCCCGACCGGCAGCTCGCACAGGTACCCGGAGAGTTTGTTGCCGCCGGTCTGCCCTGCGGCGCGGCCACGCACGCTGACCGGGACGAGCGCCCGCAAGGTGCGTCCGTCCGCGCGGATGCCGCGGTTCACCAGCCAGTCGCGCAACGCGCCGGAGAGCACGGCGAGCACGACGTCGTTGGTGGTGCCGCCGTGCGCCCGGCGGATGCGCCGCAGATCGGCGACGGGCAGCTGGGCGAAACCGAGCCGCCGTCCCGCCGTGGCGGGCGCGGATACCGGTGAGCGCGGCGGCCGGGCGGCCCGGACCACCGACGAGGCGATGCCTGCCGTCTCGATCGTGTCGCGCACCGCGTCCAGCGGCGACCGCGGCCGTGGGACTGCGGTGGCCCGGTGCCGCGCCGGCCGGCTGCCGTCGAGCAGACCGGCGCCGACGGCGTAAGCCCCTGCCCCGTCGGTGAGTGCGTGGTGCAGTTTGAGCAGGACCGCGAAACCGTCGTCCGCAGGCCCGGTCAGCACCGTCAGGTCCCACCGCGGACGGCCGGGGTCGAGTGGTCCGGCGATCCACCGGGACGCGAACTCCGCGAGCGGATCGGGTCCGTCCAGTGCGCTCAGCCGATGGTGGTGAATGTGCTGTGCGGCCTCGAAATCCGGATCGTCCACACAGACCGCGGCACCCGGCGGAAACCGTGCGTCGCGGGTTTTCCGGCGCAGCAGCGGGATTTCCGCCGCCCGACGGGCGAGCACCGCGGTCAGCCTGCCCGGATCGACCGGGCCATCGGGTGCGAAGGTGAGCACCGCTCCCATGTGCATGGGCGCGGTTGTCCGCTCCAGGCAGAGAAAGGCGACGTCGAGCGGGCTGAGCGGGGTCGGCGCCATCGCGGTCGTCCTCCTCCGGCGGCGGGAACGGAGAACACCCACGACACCACCCGGACATGACCGGACGGTGGTCTGCGTGTTTCGCGGGCGCTAATTGCCCGCGTTTTCGCTCCCTGTGCCGCGGCCGGGGCGGCGCTGCGGCAGTACACCGTGCGCCGCTGTGTTCGACTCGGCGAAAGACGCGATCTGCCGCAGTGCGGAACCGTTTCCGGGACGGCGTGGCAGCCCCGGCCACAGCTCGCCGGCGTCGCGTGCGGCGGCGCGGACCCGGCGGCCGTCGAATTCGGTGTGGGTTTCCGGGATCCCGCGGTCGAGCCACTGTACGACGAGCTCCATCGGCCCGTCGCCGGGCAGCGGCCACACGAAGATCCGCTGCTCCTGGTGGAACTGCGAGCCGCTGCCGCCCTGCACGCGCAGCACCGGCTCGTCCGGCCTGCTCGCGCTCGGCACCGAGATGGTCTCCGAACTGGCCCGGTGCCCGTCCGGGAACAGCACCCCGACCAGCAACGCGTGGTAGTCCGGGATCCGGCGGTGCGCGATCGGCACCCCGCCGTCCATCGCGTCGCGCGAATACACCCCGAGCACCAGCGTCATCGCCTCCGGCCAGACCTCCACCGCACGCAGCGCGACGACGGTGCGATCGGACCGGCCCAACGGCAACGCCCACGGCAGCAACGCCGGCACGATGTGGTCGGACGGAGGCCCGGTCCACGGCCGCCCCTCGTACCCGTAGAGCTCCTGCTCCCGGACCGGGAACAGCGGCCGCTCGCGAGAACTTTCCCCGAAGAAGGTCATCACTGCCCGGCCGCGAACTGCCCGGCCACGACGTGACGTGCGCCCGCGGCGACCCGGCCGGTCCGGTTTCCGGGCGCACCCGGCGACCGGCGGCCGGTGCCGCAGGGGAGCAACGCCTGGGTGCACATGTCCGACATCCCGTCCACGCCGTGCCGAGCCACCATGCGGCCACGCTACCGAGACCGCCCACCGGCCGCGATGCTTCCCAGCCGGCGCTTGACCAGCTGTTGTGCTACCACAGCCGACGGGGGCTCCGCCAGTGCGCGCTCAGCCGCCCCAGCCCTGGATGTGCACCTTCGTGCCCTTCGCGACGAGCGAGCCCGGCTGCGGATCCTGCTGGAAGACGAAGCTGAAGCCGCCGTGCCCGCCGCCGCGGCCACCGCCCTCGCGGTCGACGTCGAGACCGGCCGCCTTGAGGATCTTCTCCGCCTCGGCGAACTGCTTGAACCGCACGTCGGGGACCTGGACCGCGTTGGAGATCCAGACCTTGACCTGTTTGGTGCCCGGCGCGTCGGCCGCCGGGTCGGTCCGGGTGACGGCGCCGCCCGGCACCGTCGGGGAGAACTCCTCGCCGCCGTCCACCGGTTGGAATCCGGCCTGGCTCAGCAGGTCGAACGCCTCGTCCTTCGGCCGTCCGGTGACGTCCGGGACCGGTGGCAGCGGCTCCGGGCCCTTGGACAGCACGAGCGTCACCTGGCCGCCGACGTCCAGCGGCGTGCCTGCCGCGGGACTGACGCTCACCACGGTGCCCTGCGGCGCGGTGTCGCTGTACTCCGGCGGGCCCTGTGCGACGGTGAGCTGCTGGTCCTGGATCGCCTTCGTGGCGTCCGCGGCCGGGGCGCCGACCTGGATGTCGGGCACCTTCGGCCTGCCCTTCGACACCACCACCGACACCGTGGCGTTCTGCTCGAGCTGGGTGCCCTCGGCCGGATCCGCCTTGATCAC
This sequence comes from Amycolatopsis ultiminotia, assembly GCF_039536925.1. Lineage (NCBI taxonomy): Bacteria > Bacillati > Actinomycetota > Actinomycetes > Pseudonocardiales > Pseudonocardiaceae > Amycolatopsis > Amycolatopsis ultiminotia. The sequence continues at coordinate 26,513 of NZ_BAAAZN010000002.1, forward strand.
CGTGTTGGCAGGCACGGTGTTGCTGAACTCCTGGCTGTAGCGCGGGTTCAGCTTGGCCGCGCGCAGCTTGTCGCCTGCTTCGGCCTGGGTGAGCCCGGCCAGCCGCGGCACGCTGCTGGTGGTCGGTCCGGAATCGGTCAGGATGAAGGCGAACGCACCGATCAGCCCGCCGAGCACGAGCACCCCGGCGACCGCCAGCGCGAGCACCTTGCGCCGGTTGCCGGGCTTCGGCTCTTCCGGCGGCGGCGTCGGATGGGGCGGCTGCGGGGGTGCCGACGGCGGCGGCCCGGCAGGCACGGCCCTGGTCATCGCCCGGGTACCGCGCGGCCCGGAGACCGGGAGCGTCTGCTCGGCGACCGGGATCCGCGGCAGCGTGCGCTCGACGTCGGAGACCCGGCCCGCGTCCGGCGGCGGGGGCACCGGCACCGCGACCGGGGAGACCCCCAGCCCGGTACGCACGGCCTGCAGCTCGGTGAGGAATTCGTCGGCGTCGGCAGGACGCAGCTCCGGATCGCGCCGGGTGGCACGCAGGATCAGCTCGTCGAGCGCGGGCGGCAGATCCGGGCGCAGCTCGCTCGGGCGCGGTACGTCGTCGTTCACGTGCCGGTAGGCGACCGACAGCGCGGTGTCGCCGGTGTAGGGCGGACGGCCGGTCAGCATCTCGTACAGCAGGATGCCGGTCGAGTAGACGTCGCCGCGGGCCGTGGTGGCGCCGGTGGCCACCTGCTCCGGCGAGAGGTAGGCGACGGTGCCGAGAATGACGCTGGAACTGGTCGTACCCGCGCTGGCGACGGCTCGTACGAGACCGAAGTCGCCGACCTTCACGACGCCGCCGGTGAGCGGGCCGCTGCGGCCGATCAGCACGTTCTCCGGCTTCACGTCGCGGTGCACCAGACCGGCCGCATGCGCCGCGGCCAGCGCGGACAGCACCGGCTCGGCCACGCCGAACGCGAGCGGCACGTCGAGCCTGCCCTGTTCGGCCAGCAGATCGCGCAGCGTGCCGCCGTCGACGAGTTCCATCACGAGGAACGCCAGCCCGGAATCGGTGCCGGCCGGGGTGTCGAAGCCCTGATCGTGCACCGCGACCACGTTCGGGTGATGCAGCTGTGCGGCCGATCGCGCCTCGCGTACGAACCGGTCCACGAACGACCGGTCGTCGGCGAAGCGGGGATCCATGATCTTGATCGCGACCTGGCGGTCGAGCCGGGTGTCCAGGCCACGGTAGACCGCGGACATCCCACCCTTGGCCAGCAGCCGGTCCACGCGGTAACGGCGTTCGAGCAGCGTGCCGACGAGGGACGGATCCGTGCGTGTCACGGTGGGCAATCGTACGGAAGGGCACTCGGACCGGGGTGGGTCACCCGTGCGTACCAGTGGGGAAGCCGGGCCGATGTGGCACAGTGTCACGTGTGAGTGGGATACCTGTCGCCGACGACGTCCTCGACACCGCGGTCGCGGTCCTGCCGTTGCCGGAGGTGGCCGCAGCATTGGGGCTCTCCGGCAACAAGGTGCGCCAGCTGCTGCGCGACGGCCATCTGATCGCCGTGCGGCGCGAAGGCGAACTCTGCGTGCCGAGCGCCTTCTTCGTGAAGGACGGCGTGGTCAAGGGCCTGGCGGGCACCATCACCGTGCTCGCGGACTCCGGGTTCACCCGGACCGAGATGCTGCGCTGGCTCTTCACCGCGGACGACACGCTGCCGGGCACCACCCCGATCAACGCGCTGCGCACCAGCCACGGCACCGAGGTCAAACGCCGCGCCCAGGCGATGGCCTTCTGACCCCGGCCCGTTACGGACTGTGCGGGAGCACCACCAGCAGGTGGTAGGCGTAGAGCACGGCCAGCGCGACGAGTGCGGCCCATCCGCCGAGCCGGGTGGTGCGCGCGGCCGGTGCGGCGCGGCGGTACCGGGCCACACCCAGCGGCACGAGCGCCGCGCAGATCGCCAGATCGGCGCTCAGGCTGCCGAGATCGCTGCCCTTGAGCACCCCGCTGGAGTGCACCGCCATCACCGCGAGCGCGATCGCCGGCAGCCGGCTGAGCACCCGGGCCCGGTACGCCCCGATGGCGAGCACGAGCCAGCCCAGGTTGTCGGCGAACACCAGCGGGTAGAACACGTACCAGGACTGGTAGGTGGCGGACACGCCGTGCGTGGCGGCCGCGAGCCCGTCCACCGGGACCAGGTGCAGGGCCAGATGGTTCACGCCCTCGTGGAACAGCCGGACCAGATCGCCGAGCACGGCCAGGGTGGCGCCCCAGAACGCCCAGCCCGGGAGCTCGGCCTTGATCAGGTTCGCGAACGCGAGGAACGCGGGTACCAGCAGGAGCAGCCCGGTCGAGTAGAGGGCGTAGGAAACGAGGATCAAGCCGCGGTCCCCGGCCACCGCGGCCAGCTGCGCCGGGAAGTAGTAGTGGTAGCGGATCCGCAGCACCTCGCCGGCGACCAGCAGCAGCGGGGCGGCGACCAGCGCAGCACCGCCGAATCGGGCGCCGGGCCACGCGTCCCCGGTGGTTGCCGGAATGCGCGCCCAGCGCACCTGCTCGGTAGGCGGTAACAGGAGCTTCGCGGCGAGCAGGCTGCCGAGCAGCCCGGCCGGCACGGTGGTCACGTCGCCGGCCGTGGTGTGCCAGACCAGGACCGTGTCGGTGATGCCGAAGACGGAGAGCACCAGCGCGCCCACCGCGACCCCGGCCGGCATCCCGCCGAGGAACACCACCCATTCGCGCAGGCACGCCGACCGCAGCCGGTCCCGGATCGGCATCCTGGCGTTCCGGGACCCGTTTTCCCGCTCTGTTTCGGTCACGCACGCAGACGGTAGGCAGCCGCCGCGTCCGGAACATCGGCCGAAAGGCAACGGCCGGGGTGCCGATCGGCGAGGGTCCGGCCGAAACGCGGGAGGCCTCCCCGCCGTGGCGAGAAGGCCTCCCGCAGGCAGCTCAGCCGTTCTGCCGGTCGCGCCACTCCACCCACTTGCGCAGTTCGGACAGGTCGTAGTCCGGCCCGCCGACTCCGACGGTGAAGGTGGACACGCCCAGCTCCACGAGCTTCGGGCCGAGTTCGTCCGGTTCGCCCTGCACGCCGCAGGAACGTTCGATCTCGCCCGGATCGCGGCCGAGGTCCGCGCAGTGCCGGTCGAGCACCTCGACCTTGCGCTGCACCACGTCCGGGTCACCGAAGCCGTGCCAGATGTCCGCGTGCCTCGCGACCAGCTTGAGCGTCTTCTTCTCGCCACCGCCGCCGATCAGCACCGGGATCTTGCGCGTCGGTGCCGGGTTGAGCTTGGCCAGCCGGGATTCGATCCGCGGCAGCGAATCGGCGAGGTCGTTCAGCCGCCCGCCCGCGGTGCCGAACTCGTAGCCGTACTCGTCGTAGTCCTTCTCGAACCAGCCCGAGCCGATGCCGAGGATCAGCCTGCCGTCGGAGATGTGGTCGACCGTGCGGGCCATGTCCGCGAGCAGCTCCGGGTTGCGGTAGCTGTTGCAGGTCACCAGCGCGCCGATTTCGACCCGCGACGTCGACTCCGCCCATGCGCCGAGCATGGTCCAGCATTCGAAGTGCTTGCCCTCGGGCTCGCCGTAGAGCGGGTAGAAGTGGTCCCAGTTGAAGACGATGTCGACGCCGAGGTCTTCGGCCTGCGCAGCGGTGCGGCGGATGTTCGCATAGTCGGCGTGTTGCGGATGGAGCTGAAGTCCGACCCGCAGCTTGCGGTTCGTGGGAGTGGTCATGATCAGAGCGTAATACCACCACGGCGGCCGGGCGCGGGGATGGCCGGTGGGCGTGGTCCGGCCTGCGGTGCGCCGGACGGGGAGAACCGCTCAGCGCCGCAACCACACGCCGAACAACCGGGGGAGCGCGACCGCGAGCCGCCGGGTGCGGCTGACCACCGCACGGCGGTTGAGCACGTCGTAGTCCAGTGCCTCGATCTCGTCCAGAATGCCTTCGTACAGCGTGATCGCGGTGCGCACGCAGGTCCGGGATTCCGGGCGCAGCAAGGGAATTCCGGCCTCGGCGCGGCGGTACACGGCGTGGGTGCGCGACACCGCGACGGCGAGTGCCGCACGCACCCGCGGGTCCGGACGGTCCGCGCGCCGTGCGGCCAGCAGCACTTCACGGTCCACGCCGAACGCCGCCAGCTCCTCGGTCGGCAGGTACAGCCGGCCGCGGTCGAGGTCTTCGCCGACGTCACGCAGGAAATTGGTGAGCTGGAAAGCTTCGCCGAGCGCGGCTGCCCCCGGTTCGGCCGCGGCCTCGGGGCCGACGGTGCCGAACACCGGCAGCATCTGCAGGCCGATCACCGAAGCCGAACCGTGGACGTACTCGGCGAGATCGGCGTAGGTCGCGTATTCGGTGACGGTGAGGTCCATCCGCATCGAATGCAGGAACGCATCCACCAGCTCGCGCCGGATGCCGTGCCGGTGCACGGTGTCGGCCAGCGCGCGCAGCACCGGATGCGCCGGTTCGCCGCCTGCGTAGACCTCGTCGACGAACCCGGCGACCTTGTCCAGCGCGACCGCCGGATCGATACCGGGTTCCGGGTTGTCGACCAGTTCGTCGGCCATCCGAGCGAAGCCGTACAGCGCGTGTGCGGCAGGGCGCGCACGGGGTGGCAGCAGCCGGGTGGCGAGGAAGAACGTGCGGCCGTGGTGGGCGTTGATGCGCCGGCATTCAGTGTAGGCGGCCCGCAAGCCGGGATCGGTGATGCCGGCGGCGTCGAGTTCGGTCACCGGCCGATGATCCTTTCCGCGGCGAGACGTCCGGAGATCAGCACCGGCGGGATGCCGACGCCGGGGGTGGTGCCGCATCCGGCGAGCACCACGTTGCCCGCCGCCCGCACCAGGTTGGCCGGCCGGAACGGGCCGGTCTGCGCGAAGGTGTGCGCGAGCGAGAACGGCGTGCCCGCGGCGAGTCCGCTGGCCGCCCAGTCCGCCGGCGTGCGTTGTTCGTCCACAGTGAACTCTCCGGAGAATCCGTTGAGGCCGCGGGATTCGAGCGTACGCAGGAGTTCTTCGCGGTAAGCGGGTCCGACGCCCGCCCAGTCGAGCCTGCCGGTACGCAGGTTCGGCGCGGGGGCGAGTACGGAGACGATCTCGCCGCCGTCGCCGGCGAGCGCCGGTTCGGTCGCGGTCGGACGGGTGACCAGCAGCGACGGATCGCTCATCAGCTTGCCCTCGCGCACGATCTCGGTGAAGGTCCGTTGCCACGCCTGGCCGAAGAAGATCGTGTGGTGGTCCAGCTCCGGCCAGGAGCGGCGGGCGTGTCCGTGCAGCACGAAAGCGGACGGCGAATACCGCAGCGGCAATACCCGCCGTGGACGGGCACCGATGAGGCGGTACGCGGCCGACAGCTCGGTTGCGAGCACCACAGCGTCACAAGCGATGCGTTCACCCGCCCGCGTGCGTACCGCGCGTACGCGAGACGAAACGCGCTCCAGCCAAGCTGCTTCAGTGCCGAACCGCAGTTCGCCACCGGCGCGCGTCGCCGCATCGGCCATCGCGCGCGCGATGGCGCCCATACCGCCGCGCGGGTAGTAGACGCCGCCGACTGTGTCCATGTACGCAATTACGCCGTAGGCGCCCAGAGCGCGCGTGGGGTCAAGGCCCGCGTACAGCGCCTGGAACGAGAACAACCGCCGTACGCGTTCGTCGCGGAGAAAATGCGCGACGCGCGGGCCCAGCCGTCCGAAGCCGCCCAACGCGGCGAGCTTCACCAGCTCCGGCCGCACGAGGTCGAGCGGCGAATCGAAGTTGGCGCCGATGAAGTGGTCCTTCTGCACCGCGTACAACTCGGTCAGCCAGCGCCGCAGCCGTCGGTAACCCAGTGCTTCGGCCGGCCCGGCGAAATCGCGGATCTCGGCTTCCATCGCTTCGCCGTCTGTGCGCAGCGCGAGCGTACTGCCGTCGGCGAACCGGGCACGGTAGGCCGGGTCGAGCCGGGTGAGCTCCACGGTGCCCGAGAGAGATTCGCCGACCGCGTGCAGCGCCTCGTCCACCAGCTCCGGCATGGTGAGCACGCTGGCGCCGGTGTCGACCGCATTCGCGCCGATGTCCTGCTGCCCGGCCCGTCCGCCGGGCGTCTTGTGCTGCTCCAGCAGCGTGACCCGGCGTCCGGCGCCGAGCAGGTGCAGTGCGGCCGACAGCCCGGCCAGCCCGGCACCCACGACCACCACGTGGTCGGCGTGCGCGCCGACGGTCCGCATCACGAGGTCCGCTGGGTGGCCAGCCGGATCAGCTCGGCGAGTGCCGACGGGGCGGGCTCGGCCAGGTGCGCGCGCTCCAGCGCGGCCGCCGCCGACGTGGTCAGCTCGTCGATCCGGCGCTCCACCGCGGCCACCGCGCCCACCGAGGTGAGCGCGTCGCGGACCCGGTCCACCGCGGCGCCCGCCAGGTCGGTGGCCCCGATCGCGTCCGCGATCACCCGCGCCGCGGCCTCGTCGCCCCGCTCGGCCGCCAGCTGCAGGCCCAGCGCGACGAGCAGAGTGCGCTTGCCCTCGCGCAGGTCGTCGCCGGCGGGCTTGCCGGTGACCGACGGATCGCCGAACACCCCGAGCAGATCGTCCCGCAGCTGGAACGCCACGCCGACGTCGCCGCCGAACTCGAGCAGGGTGGTGATCAGCTCGTCGCCGGCCCCGGCGAGCGCGGCACCCAGGTGCAGCGGCCGCTGCACCGTGTAGGCGGCCGTCTTCAACCGGTCGATCCGCAGCGCGGCCTCCGGTGAGGCGTCGCCCACCGCCTGGGTGCGCACGTCGAGGTACTGCCCGGCGAGTACTTCGGTGCGCATCGCGCGCCAGGCCGGCCGCGCGGCGGCGAGCGTGGCCGCGGGCAGCGGGGCATCGGCGAACATGTCGTCGGCCCAGGCCAGCGCGAGGTCGCCGACCAGCACGGCGCTGGCCAGCCCGAATGTCGCCGGTGAACCGAGCCAGCCCTGGTCGGCGTGCAGTTTCGCGGAGGCGACGTGCACCGTCGGGTGGCCGCGGCGTGAGTCCGAGGAGTCGATGAGGTCGTCATGGATCAACGCGCACGCCTGGATCAGCTCCAGGCTCGACACCACCTGCAACGCGCCGTCGGCGGCCGGTCCGGCGGCCGCGCCGCCCGCGCCCCGCCAGCCCCACCACGCGAACGTCGGCCGGAGCCGCTTGCCGCCACCCAGCACGAAACCGGACAGCGCGTCGATCCCCGCCGCCACGCTCGGCTCGGTGGCCACGATCGCGTTCCCCGCACGGCCGAGGAACTCGGCCAGCGCACGCTCCACGTGCGCGGGGAAATCGGCATCGAATCCGGGCCCGTCCATACCGCCATCCTCACCGACGCGGATGCCCGCAGTCGCGGCGGGTGCCCCCGGATGTGGCGAACGAGACGCGCTCCGCCGCTTCGCCTGCCGCACCTCAGCTGCTTCGTGGGGCGCCCTTCTGCTGCTCCTCCGCCGCTCCGTCTGCTGCTTCGCCGGCCGCGCCGCAGCCACTCCGTCTGCTGCACCGCAGCCGCTTCTGCCAGCTGGCTTTCCGCCGCTTCGCCTGCTGCACCGCAGCCGCTCTGCCGGCCGGCTTTCCGCCGCTTCGCCTGCTGCTCCTCAGCTGGTTCGTCGGCCGCCCTTCTGCTGCTGCTCCGCCGCTTCGTTGGCCGCACTTCCTCTGCTTGGCGTTCCGTTCCTCTGCCACTCCGTCTGTTGCACCGCAGCTGCTTCGCCGGCCGGCCTCCCGCCACTCCGTCTGTCGTACCTCAGCTGCTTCGCTGGCCGGCCTCCCTCCGCTTCGCCTGCCGCACCTCAGCTGCTTCGCCCGCCGCGCCGCAGCCACTCCGTCTGCTGCTTCGCTGGCCGCTCTTCCGCTGCTTCGTCGGCCGTTCCGCAGCCGCTTTGCCTTCCGGCGCCTTCGGGCGGAGTGGCTTCGCTGCACTCAGCTCGTCCAGAACGCGCCGGTGAGGCCTGCCGAAGCGAAGTAGTCCGCCGCCTCCTCGTGGCCGCGCGGCCGGTAGCCGGGTTCGAGACAGCCGGTGTACCAGTCCTTCGCCAGATGCCACAGTGCGCCCAGGTCGAGCACCTCTCCCGGACTGTCCACACAGGACTCGGCGCAGTACAGTCGTTGCGCACCGCGCTGGTCGGCCAGCCGGTCGGGGGAGTCGGGGAAGTACGCGACCAGCGTGGCGTCCGGTGGCCGGTCGCGGTGCACGACCAGTGCGGCAGGCTCGCCGCAGCCAGGACAGCGCGTGGCGACCAGCACCTCGGGTTCGTCGGCCACGACGTGCGGAATTGCGAACGAATCCCACGCGCAACCGCCCCACCACAGCGTGCGCTCGCCCATCACGGCGAACCCGAGGGGGACCGCGGCGAACGGTGCGGCCAGTGCGACGTGCTCCCGTTCGTCGAGCCAGAGCCAGTGCCGGTCGGCCATCCGGTGCAGTGCCTGCTTCGCGACCGCGAGAGAACCGTGCGCGGCGTCGGCCAGCTCCGGCGCGGTGGGCGGGCGGCCGCGGGTGGCGAACGCCCGGTAGACGGCCACCCGCACGTCCTCGTCCCAGGACAGATCGTCGTCGCTGCTCACCGGCTGCTCCTTTTCCGGAGGATCCGGACCGACGCTACGCCCGAGCCGTGGTCAAGGCCACGTGCCGGACCTGCCGGAGATCGCGGCGAGCCACTACCATTTCCCACCATGACGTCGGTGATCGAGCGGCTGCAGGGGGACGCGCCCGCGTTCTCCGTCGAGTTCTTCCCGCCAAGGGACGAGGCGGACGAGGCTGTGCTGTGGCGCGCGATCCGCGAGCTCGAACCGCTGGACCCGGCGTACATGTCGATCACCTACGGTGCGGGCGGCTCGAGCCGCGACGGCACCATCCGCAGCATCGCCCGCGTCGCCACCGAGACCACGCTGTGCCCGATGGCCCACCTGACGGCGGTCGACCACTCGGTGGCCGAACTGCGCAACGTGATCGGCTGGTACGCGGCGGTCGGCGTGCGCAACATCCTTGCGCTGCGCGGGGACCCGCCCGGCGACGTCTACGGCGACTGGGTTCCGCATCCGGAGGGCCTCAGCTACGCCGAGGAACTGGTGGAGCTGGTCCGTTCGCTCGGCGACTTCTGCGTGGGCGTGTCGGCGTTCCCGTACGGCCATCCACGCTCGGCCGACCTGGAAACGGACACCAAGTACCTGGTCCGCAAGTTCCGCGCGGGTGCGGATTTCGCCATCGCGCAGCTGTTCTTCGAGGCCGAGGACTTCCTGCGGCTGCGCGACCGGGTGGCCGCCGCCGGCTGCGACGCACTGGTACTGCCGGGCATCATGCCGCTGACCACGCCGCGCACGCTGCGGACCACGATCAAGCTGTCCGGCGCACCGGCGTCGCAGCGGCTGCTGGACCGCCTCGAGCCCCTTGAGGACGACCCCAAGGCGTTCCGCGCGGCCGGGCTCGACGCGGTCACCGAACTGTGCGAGAAGCTCATCGCCGAAGGCGTGCCCGACCTGCACTTCTACACGTTCAACCGGTCCAAGGCCACGCGTGAGGTGGTGACCAGGCTGGGGCTCGTGCCTGCGCGCGCGTAATCGCGTGCCGCCGGCGCGGGTGGGGCGGTAGCGTGCCCGCATGGCTTCCACCGAACAGAGCGTGCAGGGGATCTGCGACCGGTACGTCGACGATTACGTGGCCGTGGACCCGGTCGCGGCGACCATGCTCGGCGTCCCGGGTTACGACGACCGGCTGACCGACTATTCGCCGGACGGGCACGCCGCGCGGGCCGAACTGGCGCGGCGCGCGCTCGCCGCGGTGAACGCCGCCGAGCCTGCCGACGAGCGGGAGCGGATCGCGAAAGCGGTCTTCACCGAACGGACCGGCCTCGAGCTCGAGATCCACGACGCGGGTCTCGACCTGGCCTCGCTCAACGTGATCGACAGCCCGGTGCAGAACCTGCGCATGGTGTTCGACCTGATGCCCGCCGAAACCGCCGAGGACTGGGCGAACATCGCGGCCCGGCAGCGCGCGATCCCCGGTGCGCTCACCGGGGTGCGGACATCGCTGCTCGCCGCGGCCGACGCCGGGCAGGTGTCCGCGCTGCGGCAGATCGGCAAGGTCGCCGAGCAGTGCGAGACCTGGGCCGGTCTCAAAGACGGACCCGGTTTCTTCAGTGAGCTGGTCTCCGGCGCGAAGATCGATACCCTGCGCGACGATCTGTCCTCGGGTGCTCGCGCCGCCGAGGAGGCGTTCGCCGAGTTCGCCGGATTCCTGCGTGCCGAACTGGCCCCGCGGGCACCGGCGAAGGACGCCGTCGGCGAGGACGTGTACCGGCTGTGGTCGCGGTACTTCGTCGGCGCCGCGCTCGACCTGCGCGAGGCCTACGACTGGGGCTGGCAGGAGTTCGCCCGGATCGAGGCCGACATGCGCGAGGTGGCAGGCCGGATCCGTCCCGGTGCCTCGGTCGCCGAGGCCGCCGAGGTGCTGGACGCCGATCCGCGTTACCACGTGCACGGCCGTCCGCAGTTCGAGGCGTGGATGCAGTCGCTGTCCGACGAAGCACTGAAGTCGTTGCGCGGCAAGCACTTCGACATTCCGGACCCGTTGATGGGGCTGGAATGCCGGATCGCCCCGCCCGGCGGTGGCGTGGGCGCGTACTACACCGGGCCGAGCGAGGACTTCAGCCGCCCCGGCCGGATGTGGTGGTCGGTGCCCGCCGACCGCGAGGAGTTCATCACCTGGCGCGAGGTCTCGACCGTGTACCACGAGGGCGTACCGGGTCACCACCTGCAGATCGCGACCGCGGTGAACCAGGCGAAGACGCTGACCAAGTACCAGCGCCTGATGGCCTTCATCTCCGCGCACGGCGAGGGCTGGGCGCTGTACGCGGAACGCCTGATGCGGGAACTGGGCTACCTCTCCGACGACGGCAACCTGCTGGGCATGCTGTCGGACCAGCTGTTCCGCGCCGCCCGCGTGGTCGTGGACCTCGGCATGCACCTCGAGCTGGAGATCCCTGCCGGAACGGGCTTCCACGAGGGTGAACGCTGGACCCCCGAACTCGGCCTCGAGTTCCTCCTGACCCGCACCATCACCGACGAGGCGCACGTCCGCGACGAGATCGACCGCTACCTGGGCTGGCCGGGCCAGGCCCCGGCGTACAAGCTGGGCGAACGCCTGTGGCTCGCCGCCCGCGAGGACGCCCGCCGCCGCCAGGGTGAGGCTTTCGACGTGAAGCAGTTCCACACGAAGGCCCTCCGGATGGGCGGCATGGGACTCGACACGCTCCGGGAACAGCTGGCACAGCTGGACTGAGTCCGCATGACCCGGCCGTGGCTGGTGCCGCGGCCGGGTCATCGGCCTGTCCACTCGCGCAGCGTGTCGCGCCAGGCGCTCTCGGCCGACGACCCGGCCCAGGCGATGTAGCCATCGGGCCGGACGAGGACGGCCGGTCCGGCATCGGTGCGTTCTGCGTGCAGCAGCTCCGGTTCGTCCGGTCTGTGCCCGCCGCGCTCCCGGATGAACACGAAACCGGGTGCGCGTTGCAGCAGTGTGAGCCGTTCCCCGGCAAGCGGGATCTCGGTGGCGCGGGTGCCGACGAGCCGATGTTGCCCACTGCGTCGCGGATAGCGCAGCTCGGTCCCGGCGAAGCTGCCGGCGATCGCGTCGCGCGCCGCCGGGATGCGCAGGAGCCGCGGTACCACCAGGTTGCGCATCCCGCGTGCGATCCGTGGATGCAGTGTGACGCCGCGTGCCATGAGCCCGGACTGCCGCAGCACGCGCTTGCCGACCGGATGCCGTTCGTCGTGGTAGGTGCCGAGCACGGAATCCGGGGCACCGTCGAGCACCGCGGCGAGTTTCCAGGCGAGGTTGGCGCCGTCCTGGATGCCGGTGTTCATACCCTGCCCACCCATCGGCGAATGCACGTGCGCCGCGTCGCCGGCGAGGAACACCCGGCCGTGCCGGTAGCGCTCGACCTGCCGTTCGTCGCAGTGGAATCGGGACGGCGAACCGATTTCCAGCACCCCGAAGTCGGTACCCATCGCCCGGCGCAGCACGTCGACCACCTCGGAGTCCTCGACCGGGACGTGGTCGGAGACCTGGCGGCCGCGGTCCCACACCATCGCCCGGTACCACGAGCCGTCCGGTTCGTGCCTGCCGTACGGGGCGAGGAAACCGAACTCCTCCCGTGTGCTGCCCAATGTGAGCCCGCCGTCGGGACCGTTGCGCAGCTTGACATCGGCGAGCACGAGCGACGACAACACCGTCTTGCCGGGGAAGCCGATCCCCAGCAGGCCGCGAACCGTGCTGTGCGCGCCGTCCGCGGCGACCACGTAACTCGCCCGCAACGTGGTGCGCGGCCCGGGTTCGCCCTTCGGCCGAGCGGTGACGGTGACGCCGTCGTCGTCCTGCCGGAGCCCGACGACCTCGATCCCGCGGCGGATGTCGGCCCCCTGCGCCTTCGCGTACCTGCCGAGCGCAGTGTCCACATTGGTCTGTGGCGTGATCATGACGTACTGGTGCCGCGAACGCAGGTACTGCAGGTCCAGCCGGGCGCCTGCGAAGAGCTCGACGCCCGTCGCCCGGTTCGCGTCCGCAAGCAGATCGTCCGCCGGCTCCCTGGCGTCCAGCACCTCGAGCGTGCGCGCCATGGTCGCGAACGCCCGGCTCGACGGGTTGATGCTCGGCCAGCGCTCGAGAACGGTGGCCGACCGGCCCGCGCGGGCGACGTCACCCGCCACGGTCATCCCGGTCGGCCCGCCGCCGATGACGAGCACGTCGGTCCGATCCACGCCGTTCACCGGACCGGGGCCGCGGTTTCGGGGCCGGAGTACCAGCGCCGGATGTCCTCCGGGGTCGACTCGGGCGAGTGGTTGAACACGAACCGGCAGCCCGGCTGGGTGCGGTGCGCGTCGTTGACGATCGACTCGAACAGCAGGGAGTTGCTCGCGACGAGCCGCACGCCCGCGCCGATCAGCACCGCGTCGTAGCGGCCTGCTTCGAGCCATTTGCGGGCTTTTGCGGCGCCTTCCTCTCCGAAGCCGATCAGGCAGTTGTCGACCTGGTAGTCGGCCGCACGGAGCGTGGCGACGTTGTCGTCATTGGCTTTCCGCAGGCCTTCCCTGGTAATTCCGGGAAACTGCGCGAAATCCGGCGATGTGCAGTCGATGACTTCCGCATCCAGTCCGATCTGGATGACGGTCACGGGCATGGGGTCCTCCCGGTTCGGCCGAGTGAGGTCAACAGGTGTTGACTTGGAAGGTAGAGGCCCCGGCGAGCGATGTCAACAACTGTTGATTACCATGGTCCCCCATGAACCGGAGGACGCGCGACGCCGACGCCAGCAGGGCGTCGATCCTGGCAGCGGCCCGGGTGCAGTTCGGGGAGCACGGATTCGAGCGCACGACGATCCGTTCGGTCGCCGCGCAGGCCGGTGTCGACCCGGCGCTGGTGATGCGGTATTTCCGCAACAAGGACGGCTTGTTCGCCGCGATCTCCCGGCTGGACATCGTCCTGCCGAACCTGTCCGGCACGGCCCCCTCGCGCGCCGCCGACGCGCTGCTGCCGGTGTTCATCGACCTCTGGGGACCGGACGGGCCGTTCCTGCCGCTGCTGCGAGCGGCCACCTCGAACCCGGTGGCGGCCGAAGCGCTGCTGGAAGTCCTGACCGATCAGGTGACCCCGGCACTGGCCACCATCGCCGTCGACCGCCCTGCCGAACGAGCCGCTCTGGTCGGCGCGCAACTGCTCGGCGTCGCGGTGGCCCGCTATGTGCTGGGCACCCCGCCGCTGGCCACCATGGACGACGGCACGCTGATCGGCTGGCTGCGCCCCGTACTGGAGCACTATCTCGTCGACGACGTCCCCACCTGACCGGGGAGATGCGGCCGCTCACCCGGCGCACCTCGGCCGGGTGACTGCGTGCCCTTGGAGCGTCCTGCGATCGCCTGCCCGGCTGGATGGTGGGTGTCTGGGCCGCTGGCCGGGGATGCGGTGTTCGTGGCTCGCTCGGCAGGCCCCTCTACGGCTGCCGTGCGACGGGAAGCAGGTTCCGGGTGTCCTGGCTCTTTCGGCGGTGCGATGGGGTCGCAGCCCGCGTGCCCGGTCCGGTTGCGCAGTGTGCCGGTCCTGCCTGCCGGAGTCCTGACCGTGCTGAGCGGTGTGCCGGCTCTGCCGGTCACCGTCCCCGGCTCTGCCGGTCAGCGTGCCGGCCTGGCCCGTCCGGCAGGCCCCGCTTCCTTCGCACGGCCGTCCGGGCAAATCCGTTGGCTCCCTTCCAGGCTCCCGCTACACTCCCGCTCCATGCGTCGGATCTTGTTCGTCACCCCACCGCCGCGCGCCTGAGCGGGGTGGTCCTCGCCGCGTGTGCCGGATGGCCCGCGGCTGGTCGGTGACGCCGGAAAACGGTGTCGCCCGTGGAAAGCCGCCCCGCGTCGTCGATTTCCGGATTCCTTCGACGCAGGAGCGTTTTCCCGATGTCCGTTTCGTTTGTCCTGTCCTCGCGCGCCCGTTCGTCGGCCGCGCTCGTCGTGGCCGGGGTGCTGTGGGGGACCGGCGGTCTCTCCGGTGCACTGCTCGGCCAGCTCGCCGGGCTGCATCCACTCGCCGTTGCCACCTACCGGCTGTTGCTGGGTGGGGTCGCAGGTCTGTTGTATGTCGCCGTCACCGGTGGCCTGCGTACGCCGACCCGTGCTGCGCTACGCCGTCTGCTCGTCGTCGGCGGTTTGTTCGCCTTCTTCCAGGCCAGCTACTTCGCCGCAGTCTCACTCAGTTCCGTCAGCATCGCGACCATGACCACGATCGGCAGTTCGCCCATCGTGCTCGCGGTGGTTTCCGCCGTTCGCAGCCGTCGCGTGCCGCGGCCGTACACGCTCGTGTCGCTGGTCGGTTCGGTCGGTGGCCTGGTCTTGCTGCGTTGGTCAGCTGAGGCTCCGCACCTGGCGGGCATCGCGTTGGCGTTCCTCGCCGGAACGGGATTCGCCGTGCTGACCCTCGTTACCGCGAAACCGGTGCCCGGCCTGGATTCGATGGCCACCACGGCGTACGGCTGCCTGGTCGGCGGAGCGCTGCTGACGCCCGTTGCCGCGTATCTGGGCATGGCGTTGCCGCTGCACCTGGACGTGCTCTTCGTCGCTGCGTACTTCGGCATCGTGCCGACAGCTGCCGCCTACGCCGCGTACTTCCGTGGCCTCGCCGGCGCGCATCCGGTGCTCGGCGCGCTGTCCGCGCTGCTGGAACCGCTCACCGCGACGATCCTCTCGGTCGCCTTCCTGCACGAGCGGCTGAGCGCACCCGCCTTGACCGGCGCCGTACTGCTGGTGGCCGCGCTGGCCGTGGGCTACTGGCGGCCCGAACCGCGGTGCCCTAGTGCGGCTCCAGCGGCAGCGGCCTGCCGAGGATCGCGAACGGACGCGGGTCGCCGGTGAAGTGGTAGTCGCGCAGCACGTCGGTGAATCCGGTGCGGCGGTACAGGTTCCACGCCCGGTTGGTGCCTTCGGGCGTGGAGAGCAGCACGTTCTCCTTGGGGATGCCGTCGAGCAGCCGGCGCAGCAGGTCCTCGCCGATCTGCTTGCCCTGCTTCTCCGGGCGCACGTGGATCTCGGTGAGCTCGAAGTAGTCCGACAGCCACCGGTCGGCCTCCTCCTGGCCTGCCCGGCGGGTGAGGCCCTGGCGCACCTGCTCGTGCCACCACTGCCCGGCCCGGCCGTGATATCCGTAGGCGAGGCCGAGCAGCGCCCCGTCGGCGTCGAGGGCGGCCATGCACCGCCAGCCTTCGCGCAGCGCGTGGGTGAGCCACATCGGCGCGCGTTGCTCGGCCGTGCCCTCGGGATAGCGCATGGCGCTCACGTAGATGGCGAGCGCTTCGGGCAGCCGCGCGCGGAAGTCGTCGGGGGAGAACTGCACGTACCGGGAGCACCCTGAGGACATGGCGGTCACGGTCGTCCATCCTCCCCCTCGCCGGCGAGCGCGCCCGCGGTGCCCCCGGTGAGCTCGACGAGCCGGTCGAACGTGGTCGGGAAGATCGACTTCGGGTGCCCCGCCGCGGCCCACACCTCGGGATGCTCGCGCAACGCGGTGTCCACGAGCGTGACGATCGTGGCGGGGTGCCCGATCGGGGCGACGCCGCCGATCGCCTGCCCGGTGTGCTCCCGGACGAAGCCGGCGTCGGCTTTGCCCACTTCGGCCAAGCCGGCCAGCTCGGCCAGCCGGGACTCCCGCGCCCGGTGCGCGCCCGAGGTGAGCGCGAGCAGGGCCACCTCGGCGCCGCCGGTGGTACGGGCACGGAACACCAGGCTGTTGGCGATGGCGCCGACCGGTACCCCGAGCGCCTCCGCGGCCTGCGCGGCGGTGCGGACCTCGGCGGGCAGCATCCGCACGCGGTCGGCGGCGGAGTGCTGTCCTGCTTCGGCCAACGCGGCGGTGACCTTGGCGACAGCGGGATGGTCGTGGGAGCTCATGCGGTTATGAGACCACGCGACGGTGGCCGTGTCCCGCACCACGTCCCCGGATTCCGCCGCCGGGGTTGAGCGGACCCGCCACCGGAGCTACTCTGGAAAGCGTTCGAACAGACGTTCGATATCCGGTGGGAATGCACCGGCCCCGGCCCCGGGGTGGGGGAAGCGCCTCGGGACCGGGCCGGGCCCGCCTGAGCAGGAGGAGGGTCGTCATGTCGGTTTCGGTCGTGTCTTCCGCGGACCGTTCGCCCGGCCGTTCGTCCGACCATGGGCAGCCGCAGCTGCCGCTGTCCCTGCGCCCGCCGGCACCACCGGCCGCGGCCGCCCTGCTCACCCAGGCGAAACGCGGACTGGAGCACGCCGTGAACGAGCGGGACCCGGCCGAGCGCTTCATCACCGCCTACCTGGCGGCGTTGCGCGGGGCGGCGGCGGTGCTCGCGGTGCGCGGGCGTCCGCGCCGCGGCCGGGGCCGTCCGGCCAGCGGCTGGGTGCTGCTCGACGCGGTGGCGCCCGAGCTGCGGGAGTGGTCGGCGTTCTTCGCCGCCAACTCCGAAACCAGGGCTGCCGCCGAGGCAGGCATCACCGGCCGGGTCACCGCCGAATCGGCCACCGGGCTGGTGCAGGCCACCGGCCAGTTTCTCGAGCTGGTCCGCCGGGTCGTGCACGGTCTGGCGATCTCCGGCGAAGCCCATGTCGCATGAGCTCGGCACGGTCGACCACGGCCGGTTGCTCGAGGCGTTCCGGATCGAGGCCAGGCTGCTGGGGGAGGTGGCGCACACGGCGCCGCCCGACGCACCGGTACCCACCACTCCCGGCTGGACGCTGAGCGACCTGCTCCGGCACGTCGCAGGCATGCACCGGTTCGTGCTCGCGTGGCTGCGCGAGGGCCGCCGCCCCGAGCACTGGCAGCGCGGTCCGCGCCCGGACCAGTCCGTGTCCGTGTTCTACGAGTCGGGGCACGAGGAACTGGCCGCCGAGCTGGCCGGGCGCGATCCGGCCGCCCGCGCAGCCACCTGGTGGCCCGCCGACCCGACGTACGGTTTCTGGCGCCGCCGGGCCCTCCACGAAACCCTCGTGCACCGGGTCGACGCCGAACGCGTCACCGGTGGCGGCGAGCCCGAGGTGTCCGCCGATCTGGCCGCCGACGGCGTCGACGAGGCGCTCACCCTCTACTTCGGACACAAACTCACCACGATGGGCATTTCCGGAACCCGCCGCGGCACAGTGGGTTTCCGCACCGGTGGCCACAGCTGGATCGCCAGAGCAGGCCCTGGCGAGACAGAAGCCTGGCGCTGCGCACCCGCCGAGACCGACGCCGCAGACGCCGTGGTCACCGGCTCCGCACCGCAGGTCTACCTGTGGCTGTGGGGCCGCGCCCCGGTAACCACGACACACACCGAGGGAGACCACGAACTGGCCGCCCAAACCTGGGCATTGCTCCGCCTGGCCACCCGCTGAGCCGCCGAGCCGAGTCGCGGAGCCGTTGACTCGCTGAGCTGCCCGAGCCGCGGAGCTGACGAGCTGCCCGAGCTGCCGAGTCACTGACTCGTTGAGCTGCCGAGTGGCGGAGCTGACGAGCTGCCCGAGCTGGCGAGTCGCTGACTCGTTGAGCTGCCGAGTCGCTGAGCTGGCGAGCCAGAAAGCGGGGAAGCTTCCGCGATTCACCCACAGCACGGCAGCACCCTCCGGCACGCCACTTTGGTACGCGGCCTCTCGGTATGTCGCCTCGGTACCGATCTTCGGCAGGTCGCTTCGGTATTTCGCCTCAGCACCTCGCTTTGGAAACTCGCTTCGGCACAGCCTGCCTCGGCACAGCCTGCCTCGGCACAACCCGCCTCGGTATGGCCTGCTTCGGTATGGCCTGCTTCGGTACGGTCCGCCTTGGTACGGCCCGCCTTGGTACGGCCCGCCTTGGTACGGCTGGCTTCGGCGCAATTGGCCTCGTTGTGGCTTGCTTCGGCGCGGCCTGTTCCGGCGCAACCCATCTCGGCCCGGCCTTTTTGGTCTTGCTTCCTGCTTCGGCACTGCCGCCTTGGCGGATCCGCTTCGGTCCGGCCTGCTTTGGTACTGCTTTCCTTGGCCGACGGGCTTTGGTACTGCTCGCTTCTGTGCCTTCCTCGGCCGACCCGACGCAGCCCGTCCTGGTCCGTGACTTCCGTCGTCGCCATCCGCTGGCTCTCGTTGCACGGTTGCGCTGCGCAGAACCACCGGCAGCCGAATCGACCGGCGAGGCATCCCGCACGATCGCCTGTCGGACACGGCCGCTACGCGAGTACCCCGCCCGCCTAAGCACTACCACTCGCCGCCTGATTGCTCGGCGAGCATCGTCTTCTCCCGTATCGCGGAGGGGTGGGAGGTGCTGCGACACCGCGGCCGGATTGGCGTGTACCCGTGGGATGTCTTGGGGCTGAACGCTTGTGGTGGCGACCGGTGGTGTCGCGGGATGGTCCGGGGCCGAGCCGTTGTGCCGACCGGTCGGACGCTCCGCGTACACGAGAGCACCGGGTCCGTGCTGCGCCTACGGCCGGGTCAGCCGTCGGTGCGGCGGAATTCCAGCAGGCAGCGCTGATCGCTCAGGTCGGTCACGTGGTCGAGGGCCAGTCCGTGGGCGGAGGCGAGAGTGCGGAATTCGTCAACTCGTCGTTCGCGGCTGCCGAAGATCGTGAGCATTGCCAGGTCCATTGCGGTTTCCCCACGTCGTCCGCCGACCGGTTCGATGATCAGGACCCGGCCGGCCGGCCCGGCGGCCTCGACGCAGCGGCTCAGGATCCGGTGCGCGTGCTCGTCGTCCCAGTCGTGCAGGATGTCGGACAGCAGATAGGCCTCCGCCCCGGCCGGCAGCGGGTCGAAGAAGCTGCCGGCGCTCACGCGCGTCCGCTCGCTCAGACCGTGTGTGTGGAACGTGCGGGTGGCCGCGGCCGCGGTGGGATCGAGATCGACCAGGTGCCCGCGCATTCCGGGATGTGCCGCCAGTATCCCGGCGAGAACGGCACCGCGGCCACCGCCGACGTCGACCACGGTCGCGAACCGGCCCCAGTCGTAACCGGCGACGATCTGCGGAACCTGATCGTGGAACCGGTGCGCCATCTGCCGGTCGAACGATTCCCGCAGAATCGGCTGTTCGGCGAGATCCGCCCAGAAATCCTGCCCGTAACGGCGGGGGTAAGCCGCCTCGCCGGTGGTGACACTGTGCAGGAGTTCGGTGAACGCCAGCTCGGCCCGTCCGCCTGCCGCGTGCAGATCCAGAAGGTCGACCAGGCCGTTGCCCGCGTCCGCGCAGAGCGCCGCGCCGTAGCCGGTGGTCCGGTACCCGTCGGAACCGTGCCCGAGGACCCCGAGGGTGACCAGGTGTCCCAGCAGTAACTCGAGTGCGACCGGCGACGCCCCGAGTTCAGCCGCGAGGACGTCGCCGCCGACCGCCTCCGTGCGCAACCGATCCGGCAGCCCCAAGGTGACCGCGACCCGCAGAGCCATCGGCGTGGCCAGATCGGCGAGATCGCGGAGCGCAGCGCTGTTCTGTTCGTCCACGAAGATCAACGGTGGCACGGCTGTCAACCGAAAACCGGTGATCACGCCGGACTTCGCGTGCCCGCGGCGGACCGGCCGGGCCGGATGTTTCGCCCTGATCACGCAACCGGGGGGGAGCGCTGACAAGGGCGAAACACCCGGAGACAGGGCCGGTTACCTGTGCCGTGGACGGTGGGGACATGGAGACATTCCGAGTGCGGCCGGGACATGGCCAACCGGTCGAGGCGGAGCAGGCGGCGGCTTCGGCATGGCGGGTTCGGGTGCGGATGGACGACCGGCCGGGCACGCTCGCGCGCATCGCGATCCGGCTGGCCGACCTGGAGTGCAACATCCTCGGGCTCGCCGTGCTCCCGGTACCCGGCGGGGTACTCGACGAGATCGTGCTGCGTCCGGCGACCGGCTTGCCGAAGGAGTTGCTCCTCGACGCGATCCGGGACGAGGGGTGCGAATGCTCGGGAATCGTCGAGGCCGACGTGCACGAGCTGCGGGATCCGTCGACCGCCGCGCTCGCCGCCGCGCGGGAGGCGGTCGACGCGCCGGAGCGGCTCATCGACGTGCTGCGGCAGGTGCTGGCGGCCGATCTGGTCACGCGCGTTCCGTCGGCGGAGGCCAACCCCGGCCGTACCGAGGGCGGACATCGGGCCGTTTTCCCGGTCGGCGCGGGGAAATCGCTGGTTGTTCGGCGGCGGTGGGCGCCGTTCGTCGATCTCGAACTCACCCGCGCGGCCGCGCTGGTCGACTTGCTCACCGCGGCGCGGAACAACGTGGCAGGCGCCGTCGTGCTCGACCGCCCGGACGGTGCCGCGGTGATCCTGCGCCGCGGGACCCCGCGGGACACCGACGCCGTGGTCGCCTTGCACCAGCGCTGTTCGAGCAGA
Organism: Amycolatopsis ultiminotia; assembly: GCF_039536925.1. Taxonomy (NCBI): domain Bacteria; kingdom Bacillati; phylum Actinomycetota; class Actinomycetes; order Pseudonocardiales; family Pseudonocardiaceae; genus Amycolatopsis; species Amycolatopsis ultiminotia. Next base: position 47,308 of record NZ_BAAAZN010000002.1, read on the forward strand.
ACGCTGTTCAGCCGTTACCACACCGGGGTTCGGACGGTGCCGCGAAGATGGCTGCACAAACTGCTCACGCCGCCGAGGGGTGTGAGCGTGCTCGCGGTCTGCGGCCGGGACGTGCTGGGACTGGGTCAGCTGATCCCGCAGCCCGATCGGACCGCCGAGATCTCCCTGCTCGTCGAGGACTCCTGGCAGCGCCAGGGAATCGGCACCGCGTTGCTTTCACGGCTCGCCGTGGTGGCCGAGTCCATGGCGATCACGGAACTCACCGCGATCCGGCTCCCCGGCGACGACGCGATGATCCGCACCGCCACGCGCGCCGGCCTGCGCCCGATCCCGATGCCGGGTGACCTCGTGACGGTACGGCTGCCCTTGCCGTGACGGGTGTTCAGCGGTTCCAGAACCAGTCCTTGCCGCGTGCTTCGCGCAGGGCCTGCTTCTTCCGCTCGGCGGTGAGCCGGTCGAGGTAGAGCTTGCCGTCGAGATGGTCGGTTTCGTGCTGGAGGCACTGCGCCAGCACGTCGACGCCTTCGACCTCGATCGGCTCGTTGCGCAGATCGACTCCGCGCACCACGGCGTGCTTCGCCCGTACGGTGGGGTACCACAGCTCCGGCACGGACAGGCAGCCCTCGCCGATCTCGTGCGTCTCCTCGGAAAGGTGGGCGATCTCCGGGTTGATCACGTACCCGCTCAGCCCGCCGACGTCGTAGCTGAACACCCGCAGCCCCACCCCGATCTGCGGTGCTGCGAGCCCCGCACGGCCCTCCGGCTGCACGCTGTCCAGCAGGTCCTTCACCAGTGCCTCGATCTTGCCGTCGAAGGAGGTCACCGGGTCGCAGACGGACTTCAGCACCGGGTCACCGAAGTAGCGCAGCTCGCGCATAGCCATGTTCGAACGTCCTTATGTCACCGTGGGCCCCGCAGAGTCTAGTGACCACCCCCCGGCACCCGGCGAGGGTCGCCGGAATGCCCGTGCGACCGGCGATGGCGCGGGTCGGCCGGCGCGCCGGGAGGACGTCGTGGTCGAAGCCGGCCGAGCGCCGTTGCCGGGCGGGACGGCCCGCCCGGCAACGGGTGGGTCAGCGTCCGGCGTGCTGCGCCGGTGCACCCGGTGCACCCGGTACGCTCGGTCCGCCGTTGCCGGGCAGCCCTGGCAGTCCCGGCAGGTCGGAGCCGCCTGGGCCACCGGGCGCGCCCGGGACCCCGTCCAGCGCCGGCACGCCAAGCTGGCAAGGCACGTCCGTGGCGGCGAAAAGACGTTCCGGAGACCCGAGGGGTGCCCCAGGGGTGGTTTCTACCGGCGATGCTCCGGTGCCGCCGGGCACACTCGAGCCGCTGCACGTCAGCGACGGGGCGTTTTCCGCGGCGGAGGCCGGGGACACCAGCACGGCGAGCCCGGAGGCCGCCAGACCCGCCAAGGTGAGCGAGCCCAGGACACGAGACAATTTCATGGCATTACTCCCATATTCGGATTCCTGGTTTCCGGCCGGACGCCGGAACCAGGGAAAGCGTGCCTGCTCGGGTATCAGCTGAGCGCCAGCCGTCGCCTTATCCTTTTCTTAGCGAAAAAAGTGGCTCTTTCTTGCCCCTAAGTCCCTCACTGCCGGCTCGGCGCGTACCGGATGTGGTAACGATGTCTCGTGCGCATTCTGGTGGCTGAGGACGACCGCATGCTGGCGGATGCGGTGGGTGAGGGCCTGCGGGACCACGATCTGGCCGTGGATGTGGTCTACGACGGCGCCGCCGCGCTGGAACGGTGCGAGATCACCGACTACGACGTGGTGGTACTCGACCGCAATCTGCCGGCGGTGCACGGTGACGAGGTGTGTCGTGCACTGGCCGACGGCCAGGCGGCGACCAGGGTGCTGTTGCTCACGGCCGCCGCGACGGTCCCGGATCGCGTTTTCGGGCTCGAGCTCGGCGCGGACGACTACCTGCCGAAACCGTTCGCCTTCACCGAGCTCATCGCACGGGTCCGCGCGCTCGGCCGCCGCAGCAGGCTGGCCGCGCCACCGGTACTGGAACGGGCGGGCGTCGTCCTCGATCCGGCAAGGCACCGGGTGATCCGCCACGACCGCCTGGTTTCGCTGACCAAGAAGGAATTCATCGTGCTCGAGGAACTACTTCGAGCGAACGGCTCGGTGGTGTCGGCGGAGGAACTCCTGGAACGCGCGTGGGACGAGAATGTCAATCCGTTCACCAACGCGCTCCGGGTGACTATGACCGGACTCCGGCGGAAGCTGGCGGAACCCCCGGTGATCGAGACCGTCGCCGGGGTGGGGTACCGGATCCCGTGAAACGCTGGACCCTGGGTGCTCGTCTGACGCTCATCTACACCGTGCTCACGGCGGTCACCGGCGCGGCGCTGCTCGGTCTGACCCTGCTCCTGGCTAGTTCGGTGCTTCCGGAGGAAGGGGTCAAGGGGCAGCTGGCTCTCGGTCCGGGCCACGCCGATGCCGCCAGCTCGTTCCCGAAGGACACGGAGATCGTCGACCTCCGCGCCGCCGTCCAGGATTCGTTGGTACGGACCGGTGCTGTCGCTTTGCTGGCCGCGGCGGCAGTGGCCGCGCTGCTGGGATGGTTCATGGCCCGGCGCGCGCTGCGCCCGGTCCGGCACATCACCGCCACCGCGCAGCAGGTGGCCGACCAGGACCTCGGAACTCGGATCCAGATGTCCGGCCCGGACGACGAGATCAAGGAGCTCGCCGACACGTTCGACCGGATGCTGGCCCGCCTGGAATGGTCGTTCGCCGGGCAACGCAGATTCATCGCGAACGCCGCCCACGAACTGAAGACGCCCGTGGCCGGCCAGCGCGCGGTCGCCGAAGTGGCCGTCGCTCACCCCGGCGCACCTGCCGAGACCGTTGCGCTGGGACGCAAATTCCTGGTCAGCACCGCGCATCAGCAGCGTTTGCTGGACAGCCTGCTGGCACTGGCCCAGAACCCCGGGACCGTGGCAGAGAGCGACGTCGTCGACCTCGCCCAGCTCACCGGCGAGATCGTACGGGCACATCCGGGACACGGGATCGAGGTGCGGGAAGACTTCGACTCGGCCGAGGTCCGCGGCGACCCGGTGCTGCTCGAGCAGCTCGTCCGCAATCTCGTCGACAACGCGTTCCGGTACAACACGCCCGAAGGTTGGTTGTCCGCGCGCACAGCCCGGTCGGCCGACACCGGGGAGTGCGTGCTCGAGATCGCCAACACCGGAGCACCGCTCGGCCAGGACGACGCCACCCGGCTGTTCGAGCCGTTCCTTCGGTTGTGCCTCGATCACCCGTCCCGGCCGCCCGGCTCCGGTCTCGGCCTGTCGGTCGTCCGCGCGATCGCCGAAGCACACGGTGGTTCGGCGACCGCCCGGCCACGGGACAGCGGTGGGCTCATGGTCGAGGTGCACCTACCGGCGGCGTGACCGGACCATCGCGGCCGGCTCTCGGCCGGTGGCGAGTTGCGTATCGGTGGTCAAGCGCGCAAACGGAGTCCCTTCGGCGTTGCCCGGAAACCGGCCTCCCGGAGGATTTCGGCCAGCTCGGAGGTCAGGGCGTGTTCGCCGTCCGCGCGCTGGACGGCCAGCTGGCCCAGCCAGCCCTCTCGCACGGCGGTGGACAGGGCGGCCGCGGCGGCTTGCAGAGGCGCTCGTTCCTCGGTGAAGCTCAGCAGGGAACGGCCGCCGCGTTCGACGTACAACGCGGGCAGTCCGTCGACCAGGACGGCCAACGCGCCCGCTTTGCGTGCCGGACGGTGTTTCGTGTCCCCTGTCGCGGCGGGCCACTGCAGCGCGGCGCCGTACGGCTGCGCCGGATCCGCGGCGGCGAGGACCACCGCACTGCCTCGTCCACGGTCAGTGGAGGAGGCCGGCCCGGACAGCGCACGCAGCCGGTCGACGGCGCCCTTGGCGGCGAACTGGGCCGCACCGAGGCCCTCGACCACGTAGCCGCGCACGACCTGGCCGGTGTCCTCCATCCCGCGCAGGACCTTGTAGATGCCGGAGAATCCGCCGGTGACCCGTTCGGTGTCGAGAGCCCCGCGGGTGAGTACGCCGTGCCGTTCGAGAAATGCCTCGGTGCGAGCGTGCGCGCGACGGGTCGGGTCGGTTTCGCGGACCGGCGTGCGAGCCCATCGGCCGGCCGCGGTGGGCGGGCCGGTGCGGGACGGCATCGCGGGCCGGCCCGCTCGCATGCGGGCGTAACGGCCCCGCGGCGCCGACCGTCGTGGTTTGTGCGCGCCGTGCCCGGCGACCTGGGCCCGCAGCGGTGCGAGCGTGTCGCCGGTGACCAGCCCGGCCCACACCAGGTCCCACAGCGCCGACACCACGTCACCGTCGTTCGGCGGGGTTTCCAACGCGGGTGCGACGCGGTCCACGAGCTGCCGGAAGAACAGCGCCCCACCTTCCAGCGCCACCACGATCGCCTCGTGCAGCGGACTGTCCGGCGGGTTCTCCTCCACCTCGGGCAGCAGCAGGTCCGCGACGTCGGAGGGCGCCAGCGCCAGCCAGCCGTCCCCGCCGGAGAGCGCGCCGCACCCCGCCCAGGTCACCTCACCGGCCGCGGTGAGCTCGTCGAGCAGCGCCGGCGAGTATCCGGGCAGCCGGCTCGGCAGGATCAGCGATTCCACGGCACTGGCCGGCAACGGCGCACCGGCCAGCTGCTCGACCACCGACAGCACATCGTCGGCGGTCGGCGCGGACCGCACCCGCGCGCCGATCCCGTGCCACGAGGGCAGGAACCGGCCCAGCACCTCGGGTTCCACGGGTTCGACCTCGGCCCGCAGCCGCGCCAGCGAGGCCCGCCGCAGCCTGCGCAGCACTGCGGCGTCGCAGTACTCGACGCCGACGCCGTGGGTGTCTGGGTGCCCGACCGGGCTCAGCTCGCCGCGCACCAGCCTGCCCTCGCCGGTCAACCGGTCGAGCACCCCGGTGACCACGGCCGTGCCCAGCCCGAACCGGGTCGCCGCGGCCGCCGCGCTGAACGGGCCGCGGATGCGCGCGTAACGGGCAAGCAGGTCGCCCAACGGGTCCGCGACCGGTTCGGTGAACGCCTCGGGCACGCCCACCGGCAGCGCGGCCCCCAGCGCGTCCCGCACCCGCCCGGCGTCCTCGATCGCCAGATACCGCTCCTCGCCGGCAATGCGGACCTCGATCGCTCTCCGTGCCGAGACGAGCTCCGCCAGCCACTCCGGCCGGATCCCGCGTGCCGAAGCCTCCACTGTGGACAAATCGCCGAGGAACCGCAGCAGATCCGCTGCATCCTCCTCGGACCGGGCGAGCCGCTCCGGATCGAGCCGTTGCAACGACCGTTCGACCTCGGCCACCGCCTCCGGATCGAGCAGTTCGCGGATCGCCTCGGTGCCCAGCAATTCGGCGAGCAGCGCGGAATCCAGTGACAGCGCGGCCGCCCGCCGTTCGGCCAGCGGCGCGTCCGTCTCGTACAGGAACATGCCGACGTAGCCGAACAGCAGGCTCCGCGCGAACGGGGACGCGGCCGGCGTCTCCACCTCGACCAGCCGCACCTTGCGTGTCCGGACGTCCGTCATCAGCTCCCGCAGGCCGCCTACGTCGTAGACGTCCTGCAGGACCTCGCGCATGGCCTCCAGTACGACCGGGAACCGTTCGTACTTCGCCGCCACCGACAACAGCTGCGACGCCCGCTGCCGCTGTTGCCACAACGGGGTGCGCCGCCCGGGATCCCGCCGCGGCAGCAGCAGCGAACGGGCCGCGCATTCCCGGAACCGGGCCGCGAACACCGCCGAACCACCGACCTCCGCGACGATCAGCTGCTCGACCTCGTCGGGATCGAGCAGCACGTCGTCGGAGCCGATGGTGACCTCACCGCCGTCCGCGTCGAGTGCGTCGGGCAACCGCAGCACGATCCCGTCGTCGGAGTGCGCGACCTGCGCGTCGACCCCGCGGTTTTCCCGCAGCCGGGCCGCGATCGCCAACGCCCACGGTGCGTTGACCTGCGCACCGAACGGCGAGTGCAGCACGATCCGCCAGTCGCCCAGTTCGTCGCGGTAGCGCTCCAGCAGGATCGTGCGGTCGTTCGGCACGTGCCGGGTCGCCGCTTTCTGTTCCTCCAGGTACGCCAGCAGGTTGTCGCACGCCTTACGGTCGAGACCGGCCGCCGCGGCCCGGTCGCGCGCGGCTGCCGAGTCCGAAGTGGACAGTTCGCGGACGAACGCACCCAGTGCCCGCCCCAGCTCCAGCGGCCTGCCTGCTGCGTCGCCCTTCCAGAACGGCATCCGGGCCGGCTGGCCCGGTGCCGGGACCACGAGCACCCGGTCGTGCGTGATGTCGGTGATCCGCCACGACGAGGTGCCGAGCAGGATCGTGTCGCCGACCCTCGATTCGTAGACCATCTCCTCGTCGAACTCGCCGACCCTCGATCCGGACTTGCCCTCTTCGCCCGGCGTCATCACGGTGAACAACCCGCGGTCGGGGATCGTGCCGCCGGAGGTGACCGCGAGCCGCTGCGATCCCGGCCGTCCGCGCAGTTCGCCGGCGACCCGGTCCCAGGTGATCCGCGCGCGCAGCTCACCGAACTCCTCGCTCGGATAACGCCCGGCGAGCATGTCGAGCACGGCGTGCAGTGCGTCGTCCGGCAGCGCGGTGAACGGCGCTGCCCGGCGTACCAGCGAAGCGACCTCGGGCACCGTCCACGATTCGAGCGCCACCATCGCGACCACGTGCTGGGCCAGCACGTCGAGCGGGTTGCGCGGGTAGCGCACGGCTTCGATCGCGCCCTCCGCCATCCGCTCCGCGACCACCGCGCAGGACACCAGGTCGCCGCGGAACTTCGGGAACATCACGCCGGACGACACGGCGCCGACCTGGTGCCCCGCCCGGCCGACGCGCTGCAGTCCGGAGGCGACCGTCGGCGGCGCCTCGATCTGCACGACCAGGTCCACCGCGCCCATGTCGATGCCCAGCTCGAGCGACGACGTGGCCACCACGCACGGCAGCCGTCCGGACTTCAGCTCCTCTTCGACGTGCGTGCGCTGCTCGCGCGACATCGACCCGTGGTGTGCCCGTGCGATCACCGGCGCCGCACCCGTGGTGAGTCCGGACTGGCCGATCGCCTCGGCCGGGAAATCGCTGCCTGCGGGCAGTTCGGTCTGTTCGGCGGCCAGCTCGTTGAGCCGGGCGGTGAGCCGTTCGGTGAGCCGCCGCGAATTGCCGAACACGATGGTCGAGCGGTGTGCCTGGATCAGCTCCAGCACCCGTTCTTCGACCGCAGGCCAGATCGACGGCCGCCGCACTTCCGCACCGTCGGTCTCCTCGTTGCGGCCGCCTTCGGACGGCAGTTGCGACAGAGAAGTGAGCTCTTCGAGCCGCTCCATCGGTGACGGTGCCGGGCCGTCGAGGTTCGCCATGTCCTCGACCGGCACCTCCACTCGCACCTGGATCGTCTTGGCGAGTTTCGGCTGCACCACGGTGACCGGACGCCCGCCCGCGAGGAACGCGCTGACCTCGTCGACCGGGCGGACCGTCGCGGACAGTCCGATCCGTTGCGCGGGCCGCGGCAGCAGCGTGTCGAGCCGTTCCAGCGACAGCGCGAGGTGCGCCCCGCGCTTGCTGCCGGCGACCGCGTGCACCTCGTCGACGATGACCGTCTCGACGCCCTTCAGCGATTCGCGCGCCGACGAGGTGAGGATGAGAAACAGCGACTCCGGGGTGGTCACCAGCACGTCCGGCGGGGTCTTGCCGAACGAACGACGTTCGGCCGCGGTGGTGTCCCCGGTGCGCATGCCGACCTCGATCTCCGGCGCGGGCAGCCCGAGCCTGCGGGCCGACTGGGAGATCCCGGCCAGCGGCGCGCGCAGATTGCGCTGCACGTCGACGGCCAGCGCTTTCAGCGGCGAAACGTAGAGGATCCGGCACCGTTCCCGAGGGCTCGGCGGCGGTGGTTCCACCGACAGCCGGTCCAGCGCCCAGAGGAACGCGGACAGCGTCTTGCCGGACCCGGTGGGCGCCACGACCAGGGCATGTTGCCCGGCGTGCGCGGCCCGCCAGGCCCCTTCCTGCGCCGCGGTCGGGGCGGCGAAGGCCCCGGCGAACCAGGTGCGGGTCGCCGGGGAGAAGAGGTCGAGGACGTCTGGTGCCACGTCGTCCATGATGCGCGGCACCCCCGACAATTTCCGGGCCCCGGTCGCCGCACCCGGGCCGAACAGCCCTCGTGTGGGTGACCTGGCCGGTGGTTCGCCGGGTGTTGCCTGCGTCGCGTTTCCCGGGTCCGCCCGCACGGTGACCGGGCTCGTGGCAGCATCTGCGCCAGCACTGTCACGACGAGGGGGAGTTCTGTGCGGATCCTGTCGGTGGACCTCGGGACGTCCAACACCGTCGCCGTCCTTTCGGCGCACGGCAGGCCGCCGCGCGTCGTGGAGGTGGACGGATCGGCCAACATGGCGTCGGCCGTCTACGCAGGCGAAGACGGCACGCTCATGGTCGGCCGCGACGCCGAGCGCCGCGCGCGGCTCGACCCGACCCGGTTCGAACCCAACCCCAAACGCCGGATCGACGAGCAGACGCTGCTGCTGGGCACCGACGTCGTACCCGTCAACGCGGCGCTCGCCGCGGTCCTGCGCCGGGTGCTGGACGAGACCACCCGCCAGCTCGGTGGCGACCAGCCTGACGAGGTACGGCTCACACACCCCGCGCAATGGGGCCCGGTGCGGCGCAACGTGTTGTTGTCGGCTGCCCGGCTCTCCGGGATCCGCGGGAACCTCGTACTCGTGCCCGAACCTGTCGCCGCCGCGGCGCACTTCGCCTCCTACCCCGGGCACGCACTGGCGCCGGGACAGGCGCTTGCGGTGTACGACCTCGGCGCGGGCACTTTCGACGTCGCCGTCGTGGGCGCGAACCAGAACGGGTACACCGTGCTCGCCGAAGACGGTTTGCCGGACCTCGGTGGTCTCGACGTGGACCAAGCGCTGATGGTGCACGTCGGACGCGAGGTGTCGCATTCGGATCCGCAGCGCTGGCAACGGCTCCTGCGCCCTGAGTCCACTGCGGACCGCCGTACCCGGCGTGCGCTGCAGGAAGACGTGAAGGCCGCGAAGGAAGCACTGTCGCGGCATCCGCAGACCGAGGTGCCCATGCCGGAGCCGTTCAAGGACGTGCTCGTCACGCGCGGTGAGCTCGAAGGCCTGGTACGCCCGGCGATGCTGCGCAGTGTGGAGCTGCTTTCGCGGACACTGCGTTCTGCCGGGCTCACGCAGGACCGTCTCGCGGGTATTTACCTCGTCGGTGGTTCGAGCCGGCTGCCGCTGGTCGGATCGATGATCGCGGAGAAGCTCGGCGTCGTACCCGCGAGCCTCGACCAGCCGGAGACCGCCGTGGCGCTGGGCGCACAGCACGTCGCTCGAGACGGGCTGTCGATGCGTACGCAGAACGTGGAGGGACAGGTCGCTTCGGGCGCGTACGTGCCTCCTGCAGGTCCTCCGCCGAGCAGCTATCCCGCGTACGCGCCGCCTGCACCTTCATTCCCCTCGGGACCGGCTCCGTCCAACTTTCCGACGTACTCGCCCGCCGCGCCGGAGAAGCCGGAGAAGAACCGCCGTACGAAGCTGTGGATCGGCATTGCCGCTGCTGTGGTGGTGTTGCTCGCTGCGGGGCTCACGGTGTTCTTCACAACCAGCTCGTCAGTGCAGACGTATACCGCTGACCAGTGCCGTACGCCGGGGCAAACCGACTCGTCCGGGCTGACCGACTGTATGCGTCAGCTTGCCGGGAAGGTCGCCGATTCGGGCGGCTGTCGTGCCGGTACCGGCAACGGGCCGGCAGCTCCACCGAAGAGCCTCGGTGCCACCGTGACGTGCGCTGCGCCGGGCAGGGCGGGCACGCAGGTGACCTACATCCACGGACAGTCGGCAGCGGAACTGAAGACCTATACCGACGGGTTGCTCACCTCGGCGGGCGGTGACCGGATCGAGGCGGACTGGAAGGGCAACGACCTGCAGGGGCACTACTCCTCGGCGGCCGGGCGGACGTCTGCGGTGCTTGTGTTCGCGGTACAGGACCGGCCGCTCGTCGGGTTCATCTACCAGGTGAATTCCGGGGACCAGGCGACCACGCCGAGTGCGCTCGCCGACTACTTCGAGCAGAACGTCCAGCCGGGGGAGTGACCCCGGTCCCGGCACGGGAGCTAGCATTCGGCCGATGCGTATCACGGTGTTCCGGCGGCTGATGGCCGAAGAGTTCGGGGCCGGTCGCGCCGATGTGCTTTCCCAGGACCACGTGTTCAGCGGGCTCGACGGCCGGACGGTCGAGCAGGCACTGACCGCGGGGGTCCCGGCCAAGGAAATCTGGCGTGCGGTCTGCGCCGCGTTCGACGTTCCGCCCGAGCGGCGCTGACCTGCGGTTTCTCTCGCAGGTCCGGTCGGGGCCGGCGAAAAAGACCAGCGCGCGGGCGTGTCGGTGCCGGGCTCGAACACCTGTTCGTCTAGGGTGTTGTCCACAACCGGGCCGGCGATCCACAGATCGGCCGCCGCGCCCGGAATTGTCGGTCCCGCCCCGTAGCGTCGGACCGGAACGGAGTTTGACCCCCGGACAAGCTCGATCTGGACAACCGAACAAGACCCAACCAGCGAGGTGGACTTCCATGCCAGCAGCACCCGACAAGGACAAGGCGCTCGAGCTCGCCCTTGCGCAGATCGACAAGCAGTACGGCAAGGGTTCGGTGATGCGCCTCGGCGAGGACAGCCGTCCGCCCATCGCCGTGATCCCCACCGGTGCGATCGCACTGGACGTCGCGCTCGGCATCGGCGGACTGCCGCGCGGCCGGGTCGTCGAGGTCTACGGCCCGGAGTCCTCCGGTAAGACCACGGTCGCCCTGCATGCGGTGGCCAATGCGCAGCGGGGCGGCGGGATCGCCGCGTTCATCGACGCGGAGCACGCGCTCGACCCGGAGTACGCGAAGGCGCTCGGCGTCGACACCGACGCGCTGCTCGTCTCGCAGCCGGACACCGGGGAGCAGGCGCTCGAGATCGCCGACATGCTGATCCGCTCCGGCGCGCTCGACATCCTGGTCATCGACTCCGTCGCGGCACTCGTGCCGCGGGCCGAGATCGAGGGCGAGATGGGTGATTCGCACGTCGGCCTGCAGGCCCGCCTGATGAGCCAGGCACTGCGGAAGATCACCGGTGCGCTGTCCAACTCCGGTACCACCGCGGTCTTCATCAACCAGCTGCGTGAGAAGGTCGGCGTGATGTTCGGCTCGCCGGAGACCACCACCGGTGGCAAGGCGCTGAAGTTCTACGCGTCGGTCCGGCTCGACGTACGCCGCATCGAGACCCTCAAGGACGGTGGCGAGGCCGTCGGCAACCGCACCCGGGTCAAGGTCGTCAAGAACAAGGTGGCACCGCCGTTCAAGCAGGCCGAGTTCGACATCCTCTACGGCCAGGGGGTGTCCCGCGAGGGCTCGCTCATCGACATGGGCGTGGACCAGGGCATCCTGCGCAAGTCGGGCGCCTGGTACACCTACGAGGGCGACCAGCTCGGCCAGGGCAAGGAGAATGCCCGCCGCTTCCTGCGCGACAACCCGGACATCGCCAACGAGGTCGAGAAGCGCATCAAGGAGAAGCTCGGTATCGGTCCGCAGCTCGACGCCGAGGTCGTCGAAGCAGTGCCGGCACCGGTCGACTTCTGACCGGCCGCCGCTTGCGCCGGTGCCCTTTCCGGCAGCGCTGACTGCTCGTGGCGGTGCACTTTCCGCCGACCTGACCGAGAACGCCGGGCGATGCACGCTTTACGCCGGGCCACCTTCCGACGCGCTGGCCGAGAGCGCCGGGGCGGGTGCCTTGGCACGCTCCGGGTACAAGATGGCCGGTCGGCTTCCGGTGGCGCGCCGACCGTTCGTGGCGGTGCACCTTCGGCCGGTCGGTCGAGTGTGCCGGGTAGGACGTCTTGCCTTGGGCGGGCTTTCCGGCTGCTGGACGTTCGCGGCGGGTCACTTTCCGGCGCGCCGGCCGAGAGCGTCGAGGTGCACGTCGTGCGCCAAGGTCGCCTGCCGGTGGCGCTGGCTGCTCGTGGCGGTGCACTTTCCGCTGGGTCGGTCGAGTGTGTCGGGGTGGGTGCCTGCGCCGGGTGGCTTTCCGGCAGCGCTGGCCGCTCGTGGCGGTGCACCTTCCGGCGCGTTGGCCGTGAGTGCCGGGCCTTGCATCGGTGAGGGCTGACGGCAGCGGCCGACCTGGTAACCGGGGTTGCCGGTTGGTCGGTGCGCCGGTGTGCGCGGGGTCAGGGGCGGTAGCCCTGGTCGGTGGGCCAGCCTGGCGGGCCGGTGTTCGTCCCGTGGGCGATGGGGCGGGCTGACTGGGTCGGCGGATGGTCTCTGCGTTGCGTGCGAGCGGGCCTGCGGTGTGAAGCCGGTCGGCTCTCGCGTCGTGGTGGGGATGCCGGTCGGTCCTCGCGCCGTGGCGGCTGCGGTGATGGCTCGTGTTGCGCGGGGGAGTCGGTGCCGATGTGCTGGGCCGGTGTGGGCTTCGTCGCGGTGAAGCGGTGTGGGCTCGCTGTGGAGCGTCGTGTCGGCGTGGCGGTGATTGGCGTTGGCCGGTCATGGTGACGGCAGTGTGGTCGTGTGAAGCTCGGGCGGCGACGTCGGTGGTGTCGTGATCAGGGTGCCGCCTGGCGGTGCCGGGAAGTGGGGAGTGAAGCCGTGGCGAGGGCGCCGAAGGTCGAGCCGGCGGAGTTGCCGCCGGAGGAGCGGGCCAAGAAGGCCAAGGAGATCTGTTTCGACCTGCTCGCGGCGCGGCCGCGTACGGTCGACGAGCTGCGGCAGACGTTGCGGCGCAAGGGATTCGACGACGAGACCGTGGAAGAACTGCTGGGCAAACTCGATCGCTCGGGGCTCGTGAACGACGCCGAGTTCGCCGAGACGTGGGTCCGCAACCGGCACGCACACCAGGGCCTGTCCCGCACGGCGCTCGTCGCGGAACTGCGGCGCAAAGGTGTCGACGAGGAGATCGCGAACCAGGCCGCGGAGGAAGTCGATCGGGAATCCGAAGAGGAACGGGCACGGGAACTCGTGCGCAAACGTCTCGGCTCGCTCGGCTCCGTCGACGAGCAGACCGCGATTCGCCGGCTGCTCGGATTCCTCGCCCGCAAGGGCTACCCGCAAGGCCTCGCCTACACCGTGATCCGCGACGAACTCCGCACCTACGGCGCCGAATCCGCACTCCTCGACGACGTCACCCTCGACTGACCGCCTCCCGCCCGAACGAGCGCCCCTGCCCGGAGCGAGCGCCGGGCGATGGTGGTGCATGCCCGGACGTCGCTGCCCGGGAATGGCGCCGGATGGTGTCGCGTGCGCGGACGTCGTTCTAGGCGAAGATCACGGCAGGCGCAGCGGTCGTTGCATCGCTGCATCGCCGCGTCGCTGCATCGCAGGGTGGAGTCGCCGGGCCGACATCGAGGCCCTTGGTGCGCCGCGCTGGCACGGTGCGTCGGTGCGTCGGTGCGTCGGTGCGTCGGTGCGTCGGTGCGTCGGGGTGCTGGGGTGGGTGGTGCCTCGTGGCGTGGTGAGTTCCTGTGATGAAGTCGGGGCCGTGGCGTGGATTGAGGCCCGGCGGATGGGCTGGGCACCGTGAGTTCAGGTGGCCGGTGACGGGCTGGGGTGCCGTGGTGAGTGGTTGGGGACCGGACGAGTCGGCGTGTCGCGGTGGTGGCTGGGCTGCCACGGGCCTGGCATGGGCAGATTGCCTGTCGTGGCCCGGTATGGGCGGGTTGCCTGCCGTGGGCCTGGCGTAGTCAGGTTGTCTGTCGATGGTCTGACGCGAGGTCGGTTTGCCTGTCGTGGGCCCGGCATGGAGCAGGTTGCCGGCCGTGGGCCTGGCGTGGGTGGGGTGCCTGTCGTGGGCCCGGCGTGGGGCAGCGGGCCGTGGACTGGAGTGGGTGGGGGTGCCTGCTGTGGGCACGGCGTGAGGGCAGGTTGCCTGCTGTGGGCACGGTGTGAGGGCAGGTTGCCTGCTGTGGACCTGCCGTCGTCAGGTTGTTTGTCTGACGGCCCTTTGCCGAGTGGTGCCGAGGCGGTAGTCGGAACCGGCGGGCCTGGCGGGCCTCTTCGGGAACGTGCCGGGCGGCGCTCGTGATGTGAACCCTGAATCGGCTCAGGGATGACCCTGAACTTTCCCCAAATCACTTGTTTGCGTCTCGCAAATACATCTATGGTCGTTCCCATGAGGCCGAGTGACGAGGAGCTGGAGCGGATCGTCTACCCGCTCACCCGGATCGCCGAGGGGATGCGTCGGGCACAGGCGCGCAACTACGATCCGACCAAGATCGCGATTCTGCGCGAGTCCGGGACAAGGGGCCAGGTCAGGCCGTCGGAGATTGCTTCTGAACTGGGGCTTCACCAATCCTCGATCGCCAGGTCCACCCGCGTGCTGGAGGACGCGGGGCAGGTGAAGGTCGACCCCGATCCCGACGACCGGCGGTCCTGTCTGATCTCGCTGACCGACGCCGGCTGGGACGAGGTGCGCCGGCTGACCGCACTCGGCTTCGACCGGTTCGCGGACTTCCTCGAGTCGTGGGACGCCGAGGAGGTCCGTCAGTTCGGATCGTTGCTGACCAAATTCGAAGAGTCCATCGCCGAAGTGAAAGCCAGGGAGAGCGCTCCCGGCGGACGGCGCTGGCAAAAGAAGGGGAATCCATGAGTCTGCATGTGATCGTCGCCGGTGGGGGTATCGGCGGTCTCGCACTCGCACAGGGTCTGACCCGCGCCGGAACCGAGGTGACCGTCCTTGAACGCGATCCGTCCTCCGCCATCCGCGGCCAGGGCTACCGAATCCACATCGACGACAACGGCGGCGCGGCGCTGCGGCAGGTCCTGACCGCCGAACTGTTCGACCTCTACCAGGCGACCTCGACCAAAGCGGGCGCACGCCGGCTCGTCACGCTCGACCACCACGGCACCGAACTGCACGCCATCGATCTGCCGGTGCAGGACGGTCCGGTCGAGCACACCGCGGTGAACCGGCAGACCTTGCGGCAGGTCCTGCTCGATGGTCTGCCGGTCCGGTTCGGGAGCAGGGTTACCGGCGCCGAAGAACGAGCAGACGGCGTCCGCGCGCTGCTCGCCGACGGGTCTCATGTGGACGGTGACGTACTGGTCGCCGCGGACGGCGTCGGTTCGGTGCTGCGGACCGTGATCGCACCGGAAGCCGAGGTCACCGACACCGGGCTCCGCTGCGTCTACGGACGTTCCCCGCTGCGCGACGACGAGCGGACCGCGTTCTGTGCCGCGCTCGGCCCGGCCGGCGCGACGCTGGTGTTCGGCGCATACAACCCGCGGCGCCCGATCGCCGAACTGCAGACGCAGGTGGCACTCGATCCCGTCGACGGATACCTGATGTGGGCGTTGCTCACCACCGAGGACCTGCCCGGCGACGCTGCCGAGCTGCACCGGTACGCACTCGAGGTGGTGCAGGACTGGGATCCGGCGCTCCGCGACATCGTGGCCGGCGCACAGGTCGGCGACACCTTCGGCATCACGATCCGCACCTCGGCTCGCGTCGGGGCGTGGCAGAGCGGGCGGCTGACCGTGCTCGGCGACGCGATCCACGCGATGAACCCGGCGGGCGGGGCAGGTGCGAACACCGCACTGCGGGACGCCGCACGGCTCAGCGGTGCACTGGCCGCCGTCGAGCGCGGCGAATCGGACCTCGTGCCGGCGATCGCGGCATACGAACGGGACATGCGCGATTACGCGTTCGAGGCCGTCGAAAACTCGGCGATCGCCGCGCGCCCGCTCGTTCCCGGAGCGCGCCCGTGACCCCGAAAATGCGTGCCGCGCTCCCGTTGCTGCTCGACCTCGTGGTCCCGATCGGCGGCTATTTCCTGCTCAGCAAGGTCTTCGGAGTCGACGAGTTCTGGGCGCTGGCGATCTCCGGCACCGCCACCGGGATCGGCACGGTCGTCAACACCGTGCGGGCGCGGAGGATCGACGCCTTCGGCCTGCTCGTCCTCATCGAACTGGCACTCTCGCTCGCGTTGCTGGCACTCACCGTGGATCCGCGGATCATCCTGCTCAAACCGGGTTTCCTGATCGGTGTCGCGGGGATTTACGCGCTGGTCACGTGTTTCGTCGGCAAACCGCTGGCGTACGAATCGGGAAAGCCGTTCGCCACCAAGGGAAACCCCGCGATGCTCAGCGCATACGAACGGGCCTGGGACCGCTCGGCACGATTGCGGAAGACCATCCGGTCGGTGACCGTGGTGTGGGCGCTGGCCTTCCTCGCCGACGCCGTGTTGCGCACGATCATCGTGTACAGCTACCGCAGGCAGGAAATCGACCAGTCCTTCCTGCTGTCCCAGGCGCCGCTGATCGTGCTGCTGGTGCTCGCGATCCTCTACACCCGAGCCCGGATGCGCCCGCTGCGTCCGATCATCGAAGCGCACCTGGACCCGGCCACGCGGTGACCGGCCCGGCCACGAAGCAACCCAGCCGGCGCAGTGACCCGGCCACGGCGATGCAGTGCCCCGGCCACGGCCATGCGGCGGCCGGGCCGGGCCACGGCCATGCGGTGACCGGCCCGGCCACGAAGCAACCCAGCCGACGCAGTGACCCGGCCACGGCGATGCAGTGCCCCGGCCACAGCCATGCGGCGGCCGGGCCGGGCCACGGCCATGCGGCGGCCGGGCCGGGTCACCGCAACGCAGCTGCCTCCGTGGCGAGTGTCTGTACGGTTCCGAAGTCTTTGGCGGACAACAGCTTCGCCGGAGTCAGCCAGGAGCCGCCGAGGCAGCCGACGTTGGGCAGGGCCAGGTACGACGGTGCCGAATCGACCGTGATGCCGCCGGTCGGGCAGAAGCGCAGATCCGGCAGCGGGCCGGCGATGGACTTCAGGAACGCCGTGCCTCCGCTGGCCTCGGCGGGGAAGAACTTCAGCGCGGTCAGACCCCGTTCGGCGAGCCGCAGCGCTTCCGACACCGTGCTCGCGCCCGGCAGGAACGGCAGGCCGGTGGCGAAGGCGGCGTCGAGGAGGGTGTCCGTGCACCCCGGGGTCACCAGGAACTTCGCACCCGCGTCCGCGGACTGCTTCGCCTGGTCCGGAGACGTCACGGTGCCCGCGCCGACCACGATGTCCGGGACTTCCCGAGCCACCCGCTCGATCGCGGTCAGCGCCGCGGGCGTGCGCAGCGTCAGCTCGATCACGCCGATCCCGCCGGCGAGCAGGGCACGGGCGGTGGGCACCGCGTCGTCTGCGTCGTCGATCACCACGACGGGCATCACGGGGGAGAGGGTGAGCAGATCCGTACCGGTGGTCACTGACCGACCTCCTGGGTGTGGAGCGCGTACGAGGGCACGGCCATTGTCCCCTGCCCGAATGCCGGGACGCCGCGGGCGAGATCGAGCTCCGGCGTGAGCGCCCCGAAGACGCTCGCACCCTGGTCGGCGGGGCCCACTGCGCGACGCAGCGCGCCGAACAGCTCCCGGCCGGTGCCGCTCCACTCCGCGTCCGCCGGCGGTGCGTCCGCCAGGTCACGGCGGGCCAGCACCTCGTCGGCGACCAGTACGTCGAGGGTGCCTGCGCGGGCGTCGAAGCGGACCACATCGCCGTCGGAGATCCGGGCGATCGGCCCGCCCACCGCGGCTTCCGGTGTCACCTGGATCGCCGCAGGGACCTTGCCCGACGCGCCGGACATCCGCCCGTCGGTGAGCAGCGCGACGCGGAACCCGCGGTCCATCAGCACGCCGAGCGCAGGCGTCAGGCCGTGCAGCTCCGGCATGCCGTTGGCCTGCGGGCCCTGCTGCCGCAGCACCACGACCACGTCGCGATCCAGTTCCCCGGCACGGAACGCCGTCGTGAACGCCTCCTGCGAGGTGAACACCCTGGCCGGGGCCTCGACGGTCCGATGCTCGGGCGCGACCGCCGACACCTTCGTGACCGCACGGCCGAGGTTGCCCGCCACCATCCGCAGGCCGCCGTCCGGCGCGAACGGCCGCCACGCCGGGCGCAGCACCTCCTCGTCGAGGCTGTGGGCAGGCACGTCCCGCCACACCAGTTCGCCCTCGGACAGGATCGGCTCCTGGGTGTAGCGGCGCAGCCCGAAGCCGGCGACCGTGTGCACGTCCTCGTGCAGCAGCCCCGCGTCGAGCAATGTGCCCACCAGGAACTGGATTCCGCCTGCCGCGTGGAAGTGGTTGATGTCCGCGCTGCCGTTCGGGTACACCCGCGCCAGCAGCGGCACCACCGCCGAGAGGTCCGAGAAATCGTCCCAGCTCAACTGGATGCCCGCGGCCGCGGCGACCGCGACCAGGTGCATCGTGTGATTCGTCGACCCGCCGGTGGCCAGCAGCGCGATGATGCCGTTCACGAAGGCCTTTTCGTCCAGCACCTGCGAAACCGGCGTGTACTCCTCGCCGCGCGACAGCGAGACCACACGCCGCCCCGCCTCTTCGGTGAGCGCCTGCCGCAGCGGCGAGTTCGGCTGTACGAAGCTCGCGCCGGGCAGGTGCAGGCCCATCACCTCCACGACCATCTGGTTGGAGTTCGCGGTGCCGTAGAACGTGCAGGTGCCCGCCGAGTGGTAGGACGCCGCCTCGGCGTCGAGCAGTTCCTCCCGCGTGGCGCGGCCCTCCGCGTACCGCTGCCGCACCTGCGCCTTCTCCTTGTTCGGCAGCCCCGAGTTCATCGGACCGGCCGGCACGAGCAGAGCAGGCAGGTGCCCGAACGACAGTGCGCCGATGAGCAGGCCCGGCACGATCTTGTCGCACACGCCCAGCAGCAACGCCGCGTCGAACATGTCGTGCGACAGTGCAATCGCGGTGGCCATCGCGATCACCTCACGGCTGAACAGCGACAGCTCCATGCCCGGCCGTCCCTGGGTGACGCCGTCGCACATCGCCGGCACACCACCGGCGAACTGCGCGACACCCCCGGCGGTGCGCACGGACTTCTTCAACCATTCCGGGTACTCCCGCATCGGCTGGTGCGCGGAAAGCAAGTCGTTGTAGGAGGACACGATCGCCACACCCGGCGCGCGCAGCTGCCGCAGCGCCTGCTTGTCCACGCCCTCCATCGCGGCGAAACCGTGTGCGAGATTGCTGCACGCGAGCCCGCGGCGGACCGGGCCCTCTTCGTAGGCCGCCGCACTGCGGGCGAGGTAGGCCGCGCGGGTCTGCGCGCTGCGCTCGGCGATGCGCGCGGTGACTTCGGCGACGATCGGGTGGACCACGGTGGGCGGATTCGGGCTGCTGCTCATGTCCGGCTCCCGGCTCACAAAGGGTGTGGTGGGTTCGCGGGACGGCAGCTCTGGCGTCGCAGGAACGTGACGCCCACCACGGTAACCTGACAACAGGCCCGAAACAAAATCGATTCAGAATGTTTCTGTGGGTGACCCTCGTCACGTCTTGTGTAGTCAATGTGCTACTTGTCACAGCGCACTACGAAAGGCAGAGTCGTGAGTGACGAGGTGATCGTCATCCCGCACTGACGGCCCCACCGACAAGGGAGGCTTCGATGTCCACCACAGAACTCGCCGAACTGCGGCGCACCATCGGCCAGTTACGGCAGTGCGTGGGCGCCTTGCGCTCCCGTTACGGCGACGCTTCGGCGGTCCGCCGGCTGGCGAACGACGTCGAACGGCTCGACATCGACACCGCGGATCTCGACGGGCACCCGCAGCCGGTGCCGACGCAGGCGAAACCGGTGGATCGCGTACCAGTCCCGGACACCCCCTACGATCCGGCGCTGTGGAGCGGCGCGGATGACGAAGGTGTCGGCGGCTACAAGCGCGACCAGCGGTGAGCGCGCCCGCTGACAACGACGTCAGCCGGGCCGGGACCGGCGTCCGCGCACCGGGGCGGGCGCTGCTCGCCGACCGGACATTGCGGACCGACCGGTGGTGGCTGCAGCCCCTGCTCACCGTGCTGGGGCTCGCCACCTTCATCGTCTACGCGACGATCCGGGCGTTCGTGCGCACCGCCTACTGGGTGCCGGACTACCACTACCTGACGCCGTTCTACTCGCCCTGCGTGTCCACCTCGTGCGTCGAAGGGTCGAGCCACTTCGGGCACTGGTTCGGGGATTTCCCCGGCTGGCTCCCGCTCGGCGTGCTCGTGCTGCCGTTCCTGCTCGGGTTCCGGCTCACCTGCTACTACTACCGCAAGGCCTACTACCGCTCGGTGTGGTTCTCACCGCCGGCGTGCGCGGTCGCCGAGCCGCACGGGCGCTACACCGGTGAGACGCGGCTGCCGCTGATCGTGCAGAACGTGCACCGGTACTTCTTCTACGTCGCGGTGATCGTGTCGCTGGTGAACACCTACGACGCGGTGGTTTCCTTCCAGAGCCCCGGCGGATTCGGTTTCGGGCTCGGCAACATCATCATCGTCGCGAACGTGGTGCTGCTCTGGGCGTACACGCTGTCGTGCCATTCGTGCCGGCACGTCACCGGCGGCAGGCTCAAGCACTTCTCGAAACATCCGGTCCGGTACTGGATCTGGACGCAGATCACGAAGCTCAACACCCGGCACATGACACTCGCGTGGACCACGCTCGGCACCCTGGTGCTGACCGACCTGTACGTGATGCTGGTGTCGAGCGGGGCGATCGCGGATCTGCGTTTCGTCGGCTAGCGCCGGCACCCTTTCGCACTGCAGGCAGACCTAGCAACAAGCTCCGAGGTGGCGCACTTCATGACCGAGGTCGAACGGCACAACTACGACGTGGTGGTGATCGGTGCCGGCGGCGCCGGTCTGCGTGCGGTGATCGAGGCACGCGAACGCGGGCTGAGCGTCGCGGTGGTGTGCAAATCACTGTTCGGCAAGGCGCACACCGTGATGGCCGAAGGCGGCTGCGCGGCGTCGATGGGCAACGCGAACGCGAACGACAACTGGCAGGTGCACTTCCGCGACACCATGCGCGGCGGGAAGTTCCTCAACAACTGGCGGATGGCCGAACTGCACGCCAAGGAAGCCCCGGACCGCGTCTGGGAGCTGGAGACCTACGGCGCGCTGTTCGACCGCACCGCGGACGGCCGGATCAGCCAGCGCAACTTCGGCGGGCACACCTATCCGCGGCTGGCGCACGTCGGGGACCGCACCGGGCTCGAGCTGATCCGCACCATGCAGCAGAAGATCGTTTCGCTGCAACAGGAAGACTTCAAGGAGTTCGGCGACTACGAGGCCCGGATCCGGGTGTTCGCCGAATGCACCGTCACCGAACTGCTGCTGGACGACGGCGCGGTCGCCGGCGCCTTCGGCTACTGGCGCGAGAGCGGCCGGTTCGTGCTCTTCGAGGCACCCGCGGTGGTGCTGGCGACGGGCGGGATCGGCAAATCGTTCAAGGTCACCTCGAACTCGTGGGAGTACACCGGGGACGGGCACGCGCTGGCCCTGCGCGCGGGCGCGAAACTGATCAACATGGAGTTCGTGCAGTTCCACCCCACCGGGATGGTCTGGCCGCCGAGCGTGAAGGGCATCCTCGTCACCGAGGGCGTGCGCGGCGACGGCGGCGTGCTGAAGAACTCCGAAGGCAAGCGGTTCATGTTCGAGTACGTGCCGGACGTCTTCAAAGGCCAGTACGCGGACAGCCCGGACGAGGCCGACCGATGGTACCGCGACGCGGACAACAACCGCCGCACGCCGGATCTGCTGCCTCGCGACGAGGTGGCCCGCGCGATCAACTCCGAGGTCAAGGAGGGCCGCGGTTCCCCGCACGGTGGCGTGTTCCTGGACATCGCGAGCCGGCTGCCCACCGAGGAGATCCAGCGCCGGCTGCCCTCGATGTACCACCAGTTCAAGGAACTCGCCGACGTCGACATCACCAAGGAGGCGATGGAGGTCGGCCCCACCTGTCACTACGTGATGGGGGGTGTCGAGGTCGATCCGGACACCGGTGCGGCGAGCGTGCCGGGGCTGTTCGCCGCGGGCGAGTGTTCCGGCGGCATGCACGGGTCCAACCGGCTCGGCGGCAACTCGCTGTCGGACCTGCTGGTGTTCGGCCGCCGTGCCGGCCTCGGCGCTTCTTCCTATGTGGACGGTCTCGGCGGGAACCGGCCGAAGGTCGCCCCGTCCGATGTGGACTCGGCGGCGCGTACCGCGCTCGCACCGTTCGACCCGCCCGCCGACGGCACTGCGGAGAACCCCTACACCCTGCACACCGAGCTGCAGCAGTCGATGAACGATCTGGTCGGGATCATCCGCAAGGCGCCGGAAATCGAGCGGGCGCTGGAGAAACTCGGCGAGATCAGGGCACGGATGAAGCGGGTGACCGTGGAGGGGCATCGGCAGTTCAACCCCGGCTGGCACCTCGCCGTCGACCTGCGCAACATGCTGCTGGTCAGCGAATGCGTGGCACGCGCGGCCCTGCTGCGCACGGAAAGCCGCGGCGGCCACACCCGCGACGACTATCCCAGTATGGACGCCGAGTGGCGCCACCAGCTCCTGGTCTGTTCGGCGGTCGCGGGGGAGGACCCGGTGATCCCCGGCGTCGCGGTGACGGCGAAAGACCAGATCCCGCTGCGCGACGACCTGCTGGAGCTGTTCGAGCTCGACGAGCTCGGGAAGTACTTCACCGATGCCGAACTGGCCAACCACCCGGGGAGGAACGCGTGAGCTACCAGGCAGATTTCCGGGTGTGGCGTGGCGACGAGACCGGCGGTGCGCTGCAGGACTTCACCGTCGAGGTGAACGAGGGCGAGGTCGTCCTCGACATCATCCACCGGTTGCAGGCCACCCAGGCCTCCGATCTCGCGGTCCGCTGGAACTGCAAGGCGGGCAAATGCGGGTCCTGTTCCGCGGAGATCAACGGCAAACCGCGGCTGCTGTGCATGACGCGGATGTCGACGTTCACCGAGGACGAGGTGATCACGGTGACGCCGATGCGCACTTTCCCGGTGATCCGCGACCTGGTGACCGACGTGTCGTTCAACTACACCAAGGCCCGCGAGATCCCGTCGTTCACCCCGCCCGAAGGGCTGAAACCGGGCGAGTACCGGATGCAGCAGGTCGACGTGGAGCGCTCGCAGGAATTCCGCAAGTGCATCGAGTGCTACCTGTGCCAGAACACCTGCCATGTGGTGCGCGACCACGAGGAGAACAAGGAGAACTTCGCCGGTCCGCGGTACCTGATGCGGATCGCGGAACTGGAGATGCACCCGCTCGACGCGGCCGATCGCCGCGACGCCGCGCAGGACGAGCACGGCCTCGGCCTGTGCAACATCACCAAGTGCTGCACCGAGGTGTGCCCGGAAGGCATCCACATCACCGACAACGCGCTGATCCCGATGAAGGAGCGGGTGGCCGACCGCAAGTACGATCCGATCGTCTGGCTCGGCGACAAGCTCTTCCGGCGCAACCGGTGACGTGCTCGCGTGCGGACCCGGCGCACGCGAGTGTGCCGGCGCTCGCCGCGGCGCGCCCGGGATCGCGGGCGGAACTGCGTGATTCGCTCGCAGCGGTCCGGCTCGCCGACGTTCGTGGCCCGCTCGATCGCGGGTTCGTCCGGATCGGCGACGGTGACCCGGCGGGCGGACGCCGGGTCACGGCGGTGCCCCGCCTGGCCGGTGCCGCCGTGGCCGGGGAACCGGA
Source organism: Amycolatopsis ultiminotia (assembly GCF_039536925.1). NCBI lineage: Bacteria > Bacillati > Actinomycetota > Actinomycetes > Pseudonocardiales > Pseudonocardiaceae > Amycolatopsis > Amycolatopsis ultiminotia. Next base: position 70,821 of record NZ_BAAAZN010000002.1, read on the forward strand.
GCCGGCCGCGCCGGCGGAGGAGACCATCGCGCTCGCCGAGGCGGAGCTGTCGCGAGTGGACACGCCGTGAGCCGGATGGCGTTTCGTGGTGATCGCGCAACGGCATGCTGATCCGGAACGTGCGGGTCTTCGATCCGGTGACCGGTGGTGCCGAACCCGCCGACGTACTGCTGTCCGGGGACCGGATCGAGGCCGTCGGGTCCGATGTGGACGGTCCGGACGCGGTGGACGGTGCGGGCGGGCTGCTGCTGCCCGGGTTGATCGACTGCCACGTGCATGTCGCCTTCCCTCGCCGGGAGCCGTTGCCGCGCAGTGCGCGCGTCCTCGAAGCGGTGCCGGTGCTCGCCAGGTTGCTGAACCGCGGGATCACGACCGCCCGCGATGCCTGGGGTGCCGACGCGGGCGTGCGGCACGCGGTGCGGGAGGGCTGGATCGCCGGGCCCGAGTTGCTGATCAGCCTGCGGCAGCTGTCGCCGACCGGTGGGCTGGGGGATGCCTGGGGCCCAGACGTGGGCGACGCCGACGGGTTCGCCGATCCGTCGCTGCCGGATCCCGTGTTCGACGGCCCGGACCAGGCACGTGCGGCGGTGCGGCGGATGGTGCGCGCGGGAGCCGACTGGGTGAAGTTGGGCGCGAGCGGGTCGATGGCGCAGCTGCGCGCCCGTCGCACTGTCGAGCCGACCGACGACGAACTGCGCGCGGTCGTCGACGAGGCCCGGCGCGCGGGTCGTGACGTGCTGGCCCACGCGCACAGTGCGGCTGCGGCGACCGCGGCGGCAGAAGCGGGCGTGCGCAGCGTCGAACATGGCGTCTTTCTCGACGAGGACGCGATATCCGCCTTGCGCCGCAACGAATGCTGGTACGTGCCGACGCTCGCACCGATCCCGCCCGAACACAGCGATGCCCATCGGCGTTCGCTGGGGCTCGCGCTGGAAGCGGGCGTGCCGATCGCGGCCGGATCCGATCTCGCGGTCCGTCCCCATGTCGACTTGCTGACCGAGCTGAGCCTGCTGTCCGAGGCCGGGCTCGGACCGGCGGGGGCGTTGCGCGCGGCCACCGGCGAGGCGGCCCGGCTGCTGCGGCTACCCGACCGCGGCCGGATAGCCCCCGGGCTGCGCGCGGACCTGGTGCTCCTGCGCGACGCCGAAATCGACGTGCGGGATCTGGCCTCTCGCATCCGCACCGTCTGGCAGGCAGGACAGCCCGTGCGGCGCTGACCGCGCGCGAGGAAGGCCCCCGGCGTACCGGGGGCCTTCGTTTGTCCACTGTGGTCAGATGCCGGGTGCGCCGGCACCGCCGCCGGCGGCGCCGAGCACGATCTGCTCGGCCCGGTTGTCGGTGGTCTCGATGTGCTTCTTGTTGCGCCGGTTGTGCTTTTCCAGGTACGTCGCGAGCGCGGTCAGCAACAGGCACATCACGATGTAGATCGCGGCCGCCACGAGAGTGGACGGGACGAGCGGCCTGCCGAACGCGCCCTGGGTGCCGATGTAGCGCGCGTAGTACAGCAGCTCCGGGTAGGTGACCAGGAAGCCGAGCGCGGTGTCCTTGAGCAGCACCACCAGCTGGCTGATGATGCTCGGCAGCATCGCGCGGATCGCCTGCGGCAGCAGGATGGAGAACATCACCTGCGTCTTGCGCATGCCGAGCGCGTACGCGGCTTCGCTCTGCCCCTTCGGCAGGGACAGCACGCCGGCGCGGAAGACCTCGGCCAGCACCGAGCCGTTGTACAGCGTCAGGCCGAGCACCACCGCGAACAGCGGCGAGGTCTGCACCCCGAACGTCGGCAGGCCGTAGTAGAAGAAGAACATCATGATCAGCAGCGGGATCGCGCGGAAGAACTCCACGATAACCGTGCAGATCCAGCGCAGCCACGCGTGCTCGGAAAGCCGTCCGGCGGCGAAGATCGCGCCGAAGACCAGTGCGAACACGGCGCCGAGCGCGAAGGCCTCCAGCGTGGCGACCACGGCGCTGCCGAGGTCGCGCTGCACCTGCGCGTACTGCAGCCACTCCCACTTGCGGCCGGCGAACTGGCCGCTGTCGGCGAAGCGGTAGACCACGAACGCGATCAACGCGAGCACCACGATGATGCCGAGCGCCGCGTACAGCCGGTAGCGGATCCGGGACTTCGGCCCGGGGGTGTCGAACAGAACCGTACTCATCGGGCCACGCTCCAGCGCTTCTCCAGGCTGCGCTGGAGCAGCGACAGCACCAGCACCAGGATGATGAAGCCGAGCGCCACCCACAGGAGGGCGACCATCTGGTCGCCACCGCGCTCGGAAACGTACTGACGGATCGCGCCGGCCTCGGTGACCGAGAACCCGCTCGCGATCGTGGTGTTCTTCAGCAGTGCGATGAGCGTGCTGATCATCGGTGGCGCCACCGAGCGCATCGCCTGGGGCAGGACCACCTGGCCGAGCACCTGGCCGAAGTTCAGGCCCAGTGCGCGGGCCGCCTCCGCCTGCCCGACCGGCACCGTGTTGATGCCCGACCGCACGACCTCGCAGATGAACGCCGAGGTGTAGAGGGTCAGCGCGACCGCGGCGGTCGGGAAGTAGTCGATCTTCACGATGTCGAGCAGCGGGTAGGCGAACACGAGGAACGCGAACACCAGGGTGAGCGGCGTGTTGCGCAGCAGGGTCACGTAGGTTGCGCCGATCGCGCGCAGCACCGGGACCGGGCTCACCCGCAGCATGGCCAGGATCGTGCCGAGCACCAGGCTGGCGACCCCGGCGATCAGGAACAGTTCGATCGTGGTGAGGAAGAACGGACCGAACAGGTCCAGATTGTCGAGCAGGACGTCCATGGAGCCTTCCCCGCGTCCGTGGGCTGGTGGTGGATGTGGAGCGGCCGGTGGACGGGAGCCCCGTCCACCGGCCGTGACCTCGAGGTCAGTACCGCTTGATGGTCGGCTTCGCCACGGTCGAGCCGGGCGTGCCGAGGGTGGCGTCGTAGATCTTCTGCCAGGTGCCGTCGTCCAGCGCCTTCTGCAGGATGTCGTCGATCTTGTCGCGCAGCGCCTTGTCGTTCTTGTCGAGGCCGATGCCGTAGGGCTCTTCCGAGAACGGCTTGCCGACGACCTTGAAGCTCTCCGGGTCCTGCTTGGCGAAGCCACGCAGGATCGCGTCGTCGGTGGTCACCGCGTCGACGTCCTTCGTGGACAGCTTCTCCACGCACTGCGAGTACTTCTGGAACTCGACGATGTTGCCCGGGTCGGTCAGCTTCTGCTCGCGCACCCGCTGGATCGGGGTCGATCCGGTGATCGAGCAGACCTTCTTGCCCTTCAGCGACTGCGGGCCGGTGATCGAGTCGTCGTCCGCGCGCACCAGCAGGTCCTGGCCCGCCTGGTAGTACGGCCCGGCGAAGGAGACGAGCTTCTTGCGCGAGTCGGAGATGGTGTAGGTGCCCACCATGTAGTTCACGTCGCCGTTCTGGATGGCCTGCTCACGGGCGCCGGAGTCGACCACCTTGTACTCGATCTTGTCCGGGGCGAAGCCGAGGCCGGCCGCGACCAGCTTGGAGATCTCGATGTCGAAACCGGTGTACTGCCCGGTCGTCGGGTCCTTCAGGCCGAGACCCGGCTGGTCGTCCTTGGCGCCGACGATGATCTTGGGGGCAGCCTTCATCTTCGCGAACACCGGCGAACCCGCCACGTCCACGTTCTGCGCCACGGGGTAGGTCGGCAGCGGCGCGGACGAGGCCGCCCCGCTCTGGTCGCCGCCGGACGAGTCCGGGGTGCCTTCCTTGCCGCAGGCCGTGAGCAGCAGACCGCCTGCCAGCAGTCCCACCGCGAGGGTGCGGATCCTCATCTGAATCTCTCCTGTGTCGGTCCGGAATTCCGGTGAACGGGTCAGTGGGTCAGGATCTTGCCCAGGAAGTCCTTCGCGCGCTCGCTGCGCGGTTTGGTGAAGAACTCCTCCGGGGTGGTGTCCTCGACGATCTCGCCGTCGGCCATGAAGATCACCCGGTCCGCGGCGCGGCGGGCGAAGCCCATTTCGTGGGTGACCACGAGCATCGTCATACCGTCCTTGGCGAGGCCTGCCATCACGTCGAGCACCTCCTGGACCATCTCCGGGTCCAGTGCCGAGGTCGGCTCGTCGAACAGCATCACCTTGGGGCGCATGGCGAGCGCGCGCGCGATGGCCACGCGCTGCTGCTGCCCGCCGGAAAGCTGCGCCGGGTACTTGTCCGCCTGGTCGGCGATGCCGACCCGCTCCAGCAGCTCCATCGCGGTGGCGCGGGCCTGCGCGGCGGCGGTCTTGCGCACCTTCACCGGCGCGAGCATCACGTTCTCGAGGATCGTCTTGTGCGCGAACAGGTTGAACTGCTGGAAGACCATCCCGACGTCGGCACGCAGCGAGGCGAGCGCCTTGCCCTCCGCGGGCAGCGGCACACCGTCCACCGCGACCTCGCCGGAGTTGACCGGCTCGAGCCGGTTGATCGCCCGGCACAGCGTCGACTTGCCCGATCCGGACGGCCCGAGCACCACCACGACCTGCCCGCGCGGCACCTCGAGGGTGATCTCCCGCAGCACGTGCAGGTCGCCGAAGTACTTGTTCACGGCGACCGCCTTGATCATCGGCGTCGCCACGTCCGTGGTCATCTGGCCTCCAGAGCTCCTTGTTCGTCGGTGGCTGCGGGAACGAGATCCCACGTCGATGGCGGAAACCTACTCCCGTCGGCCCTCGTGTAAAGGTCGCTTGAGCAATCCTTAGGGTCTCAACTACGTATCGAAGACGGCCGCCGTGGCGGCCGGGCGCTGCTCAGCCTAGCCGGGCCGGGCTCGCCCGCCACCCGGCACCGGCGGCGCGGGGGTGCCCTAGAGTTCGCGGCTACCGTGGTCTGGATCACCGGGGAGGCGAACGGTGCGGGTGCTGCTGGTGGAGGACGACGACCGGGTGGCCGGTGCGCTCGTGCCCGCACTGTCCCGCCGCGGGCTGACGATGCAGCGGCTGGCCGCCGGCGCCGGGGTGCTCGAGCGGGTGCACGACGTCGACGTGGTGCTGCTCGACCTCGGCCTGCCCGATGTGGACGGCGTGCAGCTGTGCCGCCGGATCCGCGCGGTGAGCGACGTGGCGGTGATCGTGGTGTCCGCGCGCGGTGAGGTGGACGACCGGGTGCAGGGCTTGCGCGCCGGTGCCGACGACTACCTGGTGAAGCCCTACGACGTGGAGGAACTGCTGGCCAGGGTCGAGGCGGTGCGCCGCCGCCGCGGCGATCCGTCGGTCTCCGCGGCGCCCGTGGTGGAGGTCGGCGACGTGCGGATCGACACGGCCCGGCACGAGGTGCTCGTGGCCGGCCGGCCGGTCGCCTTGTCGCGCAAGGAGTTCCAGGTGCTCGCGCTGGTGGCGGGCGCACGCGGCGCGGTGTGCTCGCGCGAGCAGGTGCTGAACGAGGTGTGGGGGCACCGCGGCGCGGCGGAAAGCCGGTCACTGGACGTGCACGTGGCCACGCTGCGCACCAAGCTCGGCCGTCCGGCACTGATCGAGACCGTGCGCGGGGTCGGCTACCGGCTGGGCGGGCAGGGCTGAGCGGTGCGCGTCCGGCTGCAGGGCATCGTCGTCACGCTCGTCGCACTGCTCGTGTTCGGTCTCGGCATCCCGCTCGCGCTGAGCATCGCAGGCAGCCTGAAGCAGCAGCTGTTCCTCGACCGGCTCACCGACACCGCCCGGCTCGCCTCGCTCGCCCAGCAGCCGCTGATCGACAACCGGATTTCCCTGCTGGCACCCGAACTGCGCCGGTACACCGAGGTGTACGGGGTCCGGGTGGTCGTGGTGAACCAGGACGGCGCCGCCGTGCTCAGTTCGCTCGGCGCCGCGAACGCGGCCGGCATCGACCGGGCGGCCATCGAGGCACCGGTGAACGAGGCGCTCGCGGGCCGTCCCCCGGAACCCGGTTCGCCGCTGCTGCCGTGGGCGGGTGATCCGCTGGTGCTGGCCGAGCCGATCCTCATCGACGGCGAAGTACGCGGGGTCGTCGTGACCGAGTCCGCGACCGACCACGCACGCACGCTGCTGCTGTGGCGGTGGCTGCTGCTGGCTGCCGGCGCCGTGGTGGCGTTCGGTCTCGCGCTGCTGGTGATGCTCCCGGTGGTGCGCTGGACGCTGCGCCCGGTCCGGCGGCTCGACGAGGCGACCGGGGCACTGGTCGCCTCCGTGGTCAGCGGGCGCGAGGCGGTGCCGGTCGGGGAGAGCGGCGGGCCGCCCGAGCTGCGTCAGCTGGGCCGCTCGTTCGACCGGATGGCGGCGAGTGTGTCCGAGGCGCTGGCCGCGCAGCGCGCCTTCGTGGCCGACGCCTCGCACCAGCTGCGCAATCCGCTCACCGCGTTGAAGATCCGCCTCGGCAACCTGGACGGTCAGGTCGGCGACGAGACCGCCGCCGCCGATCTCGAAGCCGCCCGGGTGGATGCCCAGCGGCTCAACGAGATTCTCGACGAGCTGCTGTCCATGGCGCGGGCCGAATCGGCAGGCGGCGAGCTGGTGTCCGAAGATCTCGCCGCGGTGGTCGCCGACCGCGTCGCGGACTGGTCGGTGGTCGGCGCCGCACGCGAGGTCGCCTTGGAAAGCGAAGTCGACGTGCCCGGCGCACGGGTGCAGGTGCCGCCCCGCGGGCTGGAGGTCGTCCTCGACGCACTGCTCGACAACGCGCTCAAGTTCACCGCCGCGGGGACTTCGGTCCTGGTCACCGCGGAACGCACCGGCGGACGGGTGACGCTGGCCGTGCGTGACCACGGGCCGGGCCTGCGCGAGCAGGAGCTGGCGCGCGCCGTGGACCGGTTCTGGCGCAGCACCGCGCACCAGAACGTGCCCGGTTCCGGACTGGGACTGGCGATCGTGCGCGAGATCGCCCGGCACTCCGGCGGCGAACTGCGGCTGTCCCTGCCGGAGGGCGGCGGCCTGCGGGTCGAGCTGGAGCTGCCTGCCGGCTAGAGCTTCCCGGCCCGGTAGTAGTCCAGCGCGCCCTGGTGCAGTGGTACCGGTTCGGTCTCGATGCCCGGGTGCACGTCGATGGACAGCGCCGCGCGGTTGGCCCTGGCCAGCGCCGGGCGTGCGGCGTAGAGGCCCTTGGTCAGCTCCTCGGCCACGTCGGCGGGCATCGAGGTGGGCACGACCAGGAAGTTCGGTACCACGAGCGTGGTCACCGGATTCGGCTGATCGTAGGTGACGGCGGGGATGGTCGCGGTGCTGTAGACCGGGCTGAACTCCTGCATGCCCGGCATCAGGTCGGCCATGTCGAGCAACCGCAGGCCGACCTTGCGGGTGTACTGCGTGATCAGCGGGGTGGGCAGCCCGCCGGACCAGAACAGCGCGTCGACCTTGCGCTCGGCGAGCGCGGTGAGCGAATCCTCCAGGCCGAGGTCCTGCACGGTGACCGAACCGCGCAGCCCGGCGACCTGCAGCACCCGTCCGGCGATGTACTCCACGCCCGACTCCGGCGAGCCGACCGCGATGTGGTGGCCGCGCAGCATCTGCACCGAGGAGTAGGGGGAATCGGCGCGCACCACGATGTGCAGGTAGTCGTCGTGGATGCGGGCGAGTGCGGCCAGTTTCCCCGGATGTGCGGTGGCCGAGTCGGTGGCCAGGTCGGCGGCGACGAACGCAATGTCGGCCTTGCCGGAGAGCACGCGGTTGAGATTGTCGCCGGAGCCCTGGGTGCCCAGCACCTCGGGCCGGTCGATGCCGAGCCCGCTGGCCCACGCGTCGGCCAGCGGCCCGGCCAGATCGTGGTAGACCCCGCCGGCCGCGCCCGCCGCGATACGCAGGTGCAGGCCGGGAAACCCCGGTCCGCAGCCGGTCAGCAGCGCCCCCGCTGCGATCAGCGCGGCCGCCATTGCCGTGCGCCTCCGACACCTCCGCATGGGGGGATCGTGCCAGACCGGCCGCGGAAGCGGCGACGAGCGGGCAGGGCGCGGCCCGGACAGGTGGCACGGGGGATAGTCTGGGGGGCGATGACCGAGACCCAGGTTCGCAAAACCTACCAGATCCGTACGTTCGGCTGCCAGATGAACGTGCACGACTCGGAGCGCCTCGCCGGGCAGCTCGAGGAGGCCGGCTACGTCCCCGCGGACGCGGCGGGGAAGCCGGACCTGGTCGTGTTCAACACCTGCGCGGTGCGCGAAAACGCGGACAACAAGCTGTACGGCACGCTCGGGCACCTGCGCCCGGACAAGGTCGCGAACCCCGGTATGCAGATCGCGGTCGGCGGCTGCCTGGCGCAGAAGGACCGGGGCGAGATCGTCAAGCGCGCGCCGTGGGTCGACGTCGTGTTCGGTACGCACAACCTCGGCTCGCTGCCGACGCTGCTGGAGCGCGCGCGGCACAACACCGAAGCCGAGGTGGAGATCCTCGAATCGCTCGAGACCTTCCCGTCCATGCTGCCCGCGCGCCGCGAATCGTCCTACGCGAGCTGGGTGTCGGTTTCGGTCGGCTGCAACAACACCTGCACGTTCTGCATCGTGCCGTCGTTGCGCGGCAAGGAACGCGACCGCCGGCCGGGCGAGATCCTCGCCGAGGTCGGGGCGCTGGTCGCCGAAGGCGTGCTGGAGGTGACGCTGCTGGGGCAGAACGTGAACTCCTACGGTGTCGAATTCGGCGACCGGCTCGCGTTCGGCAAGCTGCTGCGTGCCTGCGGCGGCATCGACGGGCTGGAGCGCGTGCGGTTCACCTCGCCGCATCCGGCCGCCTTCACCTCCGACGTGATCGACGCGATGGCCGAGACCCCGAACGTGTGCCACCAGCTGCACATGCCGCTGCAGTCCGGCTCCGACCGGGTGCTGCGCGAGATGCGCCGTTCCTACCGGTCCACGCGGTTCCTCGGGATTCTCGAGCAGGTGCGGTCGGTGATGCCGGACGCGGCGATCACCACCGACATCATCGTGGGCTTCCCGGGCGAGACCGAGGAGGACTTCCAGGCCACTCTCGACGTGGTCCGCGAGGCTCGCTTCGCGAGCGCGTTCACCTTCCAGTACTCGAAACGCCCCGGCACGCCGGCCGCGACGATGCCCGGCCAGCTGCCGAAGCAGGTCGTGCAGGAGCGCTACGACCGGCTGGTCGAGCTGCAGAACGAGATCTCCTGGGAGGAGAACCGGGCACTGGTGGGCCGAAAGGTCGAGCTGCTGGTCGCCGAGGGCGAGGGGCGCAAGGACGCCGCGACCCACCGGATGAGCGGACGGGCCCGCGACGGGCGGCTGGTGCACTTCACCCCGACCGGCCCGGCCGTGGACCGCGCGGTGCGGCCCGGGGACGTGGTGGAAACCGTGATCAGCTACGGAGCACCGCACCACCTGGTCGCCGACGGCGACCTCCGCACGCACCGCCGCACCCGGGCGGGCGACAACGCCGAGGCGGGCCTTCGGCCCACGACGAACGGGGTCACGCTGGGCCTGCCGGGCTTCGGTGCCCCGGCCGCGCAGGCTGCCCCGGTGAGCGAGTGTGCACGGTGAGCGAGACGGGTACCCCGGCCGAAATGGACCGGGAACTGAGCGAGGAGATCGACGAGGCGGGCCGTCGTGCGGCGCGCACGGTCGAACTGGGCCGGCGCGGGTTCACCATCTCGGTGCTGATCTTCGTGTTGCTGGTCGCGCTGTTGCTGCCGTGGGCCGAAGGGCATGCGGGCTGGCAGGCGCTGGCCGGGGCGGCAGGCGGCATCCCGCAGCTGTTCGCCGCGACGTCCACCGGGATCGGCGTGCTCGCGGGTGCGGTGGCACTGGTGAGCCGCCGCTGGTGGGTGGCCTGGTGCTGTGCGGCCGGTGGCTGGTTCGCCTCGGTCGACGGCCTGCTGGCCATCTGGTCCCAGCAGTCCGCGCACGCCAGCGGGGCCACCGGCGGCGGTCCCGGCCTCGGCATGATCATCGCCTGGATCGCGACGCTCGTGTTGGCGACGTTGTGGATGCGTACGGCGTTTTCGCGTCGTTGACGGTGAGGGCCGCCTCCCGGTGGGGAGGCGGCCCGGCATCGGCGGGCGGATCAGCGGTCGGCGACGGCGGCCTCTGCGGCCTGCATCCACTCCCGCCACTGCGCGGCCTGGTCCTCGGCCTTCTTCGCGCGGCGCTCGTCACCGGCGGCACGGGCCTTCTCGGCCTGCGTCTCGAACTGCTCGACGCGTTCGCGGAACTGCGCGGCGCGGGCCTGTGCCTCCGGATCGGTGCGGCGCCAGCGGCTGTCCTCCGCCGCCTTCACCTTGTCCTGTACCGCCTTCAGCCTGCCGTCCAGCTCACGGATGCGCTCGCGCGGCACCTTGCCGATCTCGTCCCACTGCTCCTGGATACGGCGCAGCGCCGCCTTGGCCGCGTCGAGGTTCGCCGAGGCGTCGATCTTCTCCGCCTCGACCAGCAGCTCCTCCTTGCGCGTTGCGTTACCGGCGAATTCCGCGTCCCGTTCGGAGAACACTGCCGAACGGCGCGCGAAGAAGGCGTCCTGCGCGGCGCGGAAGCGCTGCCACAGCGCTTCGTCACTGTCCTTCGGAGCCCGGCCCGCGGCTTTCCACTCGGCCATCAGGTCCTTGTACCGGCCCGCGGTGGGGCCCCAGTCCGCCGAATCGGACAGCGCCTCGGCCTCGGCGATCAGCTCCTCCTTGCGGTGCTTCGCGCTTGCCCGCTGCTTGTCCAGCTCGGCGAAGTGCGAACCGCGGCGCCGGTTGAACGCTTCGCGCGCCTTCGAGAACCGCTTCCACAGCTCGTCGTCGGTCTTGCGGTCGACGCCCTTGACCGTCTTCCACTCGTCGAGGATCGCGCGCAGCCGGTCGCCCGCGACCTTCCACTGGGTGGATTCGGCGGCGATCTTCTCCGCTTCCTCGGCCAGCACCTGCTTGCGCGCGACGGCCGCCGCCCGCGCCTCCTCGCGTTCGTGCTTGACGCTGGCCAGCGCCTTCTCCGCGACGCCGAGCACGTACTCGACCCTGGCCGCCAGCGCGGCGAGGTCGCCGACCACGGCGGCCTCGCCGAGCCCGTCCCTGATCTGCGTCGCGGTGGCCAGCGCGTGCTTCGGATCGCCCGCACCGGACTTCAGCCGCGTCTCGAGCAGCTCCACCTCGGTCCGCACGTCGTCGAAGCGGCGGGCGTAGTGCAGCAGGCCCTCCTCCGGGGTGCCGGCCTGCCACACCCCGACGGTCCGCTCACCCTCGGCGGTGAAGACATAGACGGTGCCCTCTTCGTCGATCCGTCCCCAGGTGGACGGGGCGGTTTCCGCGGGCGGCACGGCCGGCGCGGCAGAGCCTGCGCCGTGCGCGTGCGGCACCGGGTGCGGCGCCGGGGTACCGGGGGACGTGTTCTCCTGGGCCATCGCAGGCTCCTTATCGCCTGTACGCCCGCGGCTGCGGGCGCCCCACCGTGCGGCGGGGCCGGGTTGCGCTGTCGTGCGGGGGCATGGGGCCCCAGCGGCATTCAAGCAGCTCAGCGCCCGCCGTGGTACCGGAAGAGCCGCCTGAAACCAGTGATCCTACTTCTCCCGGACGCTCCGTGCCCTCCTCCGCGTCCGCCCGGGTAGCCTTCACCAGCGTGATCAGCCCAGCTCAGCCGCCCTTCCCGGTGGCCGTCGTCGGTCCGACCGCCACCGGGAAGACGGCGCTGGCCGTACACCTGGCGCTGGCGCTCGATGGCGAAGTGGTGAACGCGGACGCGCTGCAGCTCTACCGGGGGATGGACATCGGCACCGCGAAAGCGACGCCGGAGGAACGCCGGGGAGTGCCGCACCACCTGCTCGACGTACTCGACGTGACCGAAACGGCGTCCGTCGCCGCCTATCAGCGTGCTGCCCGGAGCACGATCGAAGGGATACTCGCGGCAGGCCGGACCCCGGTGCTGACCGGCGGCTCCGGGCTCTACGTCCAGGCGGTGCTCGACGATCTGCGGTTCCCCGGCACCGATCCGGCGGTCCGCGCGCGGCTGGACGCCGAGGCGTCCGAGGTCGGTACCGCCGCACTGCACACCCGGCTGGGGGAGCGGGACCCGGCGGCCGCGGCGGCGATCCTGCCGACGAACACCCGCCGCATCGTGCGGGCGCTGGAGGTCATCGAGATCACCGGCGAGCCGTTCTCGGCGAATCTGCCGAAACCGGGTCCGGCGCGCTACGGCACCGTGCTGATCGGTGTCGATCGGGCTGCCGCCGAACTGGACGACCGGGTCGACCTGCGGGTGGAGCGGATGTTCGCGGCCGGTCTGGTCGACGAGGTCCGCGAGCTGGCAGGCCGCGGACTACGGGAAGGCAAGACCGCCTCGCGCGCGCTGGGCTACCAGCAGGTACTGGCCGAGCTGGACGGCGAAGGGGATTTCGCGGCGGCCGCCGCGGCCACCGCACAGGCCACTCGCAGGTTCGTGCGACGGCAGCGGTCGTGGTTCCGCCGCGACCGGCGGATCCGGTGGTTCGACGGTGCGGAACCGGACCTGGCCGAGGGAGTTCTCACCGCGCTCGCCCAGTAGCCTGGCCCCATGGGCGGTATCGAATTCCTGAAGGGCCACGGCACGCAGAACGACTTCGTGCTGTTGCCCGACCTGTGCGGCCGCCTCGATCTGACGACGGAGCGGGTCGCCGCACTGTGCGACCGGCAGCGTGGCCTCGGTGCCGACGGGGTGCTGCGGGTGGTCCGCGCGAGCGCGCTCGGCGTGGCGTCGGAGGGCGAGTGGTTCATGGACTACCGCAATGCCGACGGCTCGATCGCCGAGATGTGCGGCAACGGCGTGCGCGTCTTCGCCCGCTACCTCGTCGACGCGGGCCTGGCCGGACAGGGCGGGTTCACCGTGGGTACCCGTGCGGGCGACCGGCCGGTCACCGTGCACCCGGACCGCTCGGTCACCGTCCACATGGGACCGGCCACGATCACCGGCACCTCGGTCACGGTGGTCGGCGGACGGCCGTTCTCCGGTGTGGCCGTCGACGTCGGCAACCCGCATCTGGTGTCCGTGCTCGACGACGACGTGGCCGTGCTGGACCTGCGCGATCAGCCCGATTTCGACCACGACGTGTTCCCGTCCGGGGTGAACCTGGAATTCGTCAACGTGCTCGGCGACGGCGCACTGCGGATGCGCGTGCACGAGCGCGGCGTGGGGGAGACCCGGGCCTGCGGCACCGGCACGGTCGCCGCGGTGGCCGCCGCACTGCACCTGGCCGGCACCGACGCCGGGGAGTCCACAGTGGACATCCCGGGCGGACGGGTGCTGGTTACCGTCGAACGCGGTTCGGCCACCCTCACCGGCCCGGCGGAGATCGTTGCGCGCGGCGAACTGGACGAAGCCTGGTGGGCCGCCGCCGGCAGGTAAGGAGTTCCCGGGTGCGTGCCCGGGTGGTCGCGCGCCGGCCGGGATCTCCTTGCCCGCGGCTCGCTGCTGCGGCCGAGCGGGCGAAGGGTGGTTCCGGCGGCCGACCGCGGCAGCTCAGCCGATCGTCACCTCCACGGACAGCTCGCCGTCGCCGTGGCGGGTGGTCACCGTGCCGACCGCGCCGGCGGTGCGCACGTCGTCGGACACCGCGGCGAAGCCGGTGAGCACGTCCGGCGGCCCGGCCACGGCGAGCGTTTCCACCGCGGACCGCATCGACACCTTCGCATCGGTTTTGGCCCGGCGCACCGCTGCGATGACCGAACCCGCGAGCGGCAGCAACGCGGTGTCCCCGTCGGTATCGGGTGCGCTCGGCCACGGCGCGCTGTGCACGGAGCCCTCCTGCCACCACGACCACACCTCTTCGGCCGCGAACGGCAGGACCGGCGCGAGCATCCGGACCAGTGCGGAGAGCACGGTCGTCAGCGCCACCTTGGCGGATCCGGCGGCGGCCTCGCCCCGGTCGCCGTACGCGCGGCCCTTCACCAGCTCCACGTAGTCGTCGCAGAAGGTCCAGAAGAACGTCTCGGTCGCCTGCAGTGCGCGGGCCTGGTCCAGCGCCTCGAACGCCGCGGTGGCGTCGCCGATCACCCGGCCCAACGCGGCGAGCACGGATCGGTCCAGTGCTTCGGTGGCGACCGCGTCCGGGGCGGGCAGGCCGAGCCCGAGCACGAACCGGCTCACGTTCAGCAGCTTCGTCGCGAGCCGTCGCCCGACCTTCATCTGGCCTTCGTCCACCGCCGTGTCCACGCCCGGACGGGCGCTCGCCGCCCAGTAGCGCACGGCGTCGGAACCGTGCCGCTCCAGCAGATCCGCCGGCGTGACGACGTTGCCCACCGATTTCGACATCTTCTTACGGTCCGGATCGAGCACCCAGCCGGAGATCACCGCGTCCCGCCACGGCAGCACGCCCTCCTCCAGCTCGGCGCGCACCGTGGTGGAGAACAGCCAGGTCCGGATGATCTCGTGCGCCTGCGGCCGCAGCGAGTACGGGAAGACGCGGCGGAACAGCGCGTCGTCGGTGCCCCAGCGGCCGGCGATCTGCGGGGTGAGCGACGACGTGGCCCAGGTGTCCATCACGTCCGGCTCGGCGGTGAACCCGCCGGGCACGTCGCGCTGTGCCTCGGTGTACCCCGGCGGCAGGTCGGTGCTCGGGTCCACCGGCAGGCTCGCTTCGGCAGGCACCAGCACCGCATCGTGGTCGGGTTCGCCGGTCCCGTCGAGCGGGTACCAGACCGGGATCGGCACGCCGAAGAACCGCTGCCTGCTGATCAGCCAGTCGCTCGTGAGGCCTTCGACCCAGCCGCGGTAGCGCACCTGCATGTGCGGCGGCACCCAGTTGAGTTCGGCCCCGCGGTCGAGCAGTTTCGCGCGCAGGTCCTCGTCGCGCCCGCCGTTGCGCAGGTACCACTGCCTGCTGGTGACGATCTCGAGCGGTTTGTCGCCCTTCTCGTAGAACTTCACCGGATGCGTGATCGGCCGCGGTTCACCCCGCAGTGCGCCGGCCTCCCGCAGCAGGTCCACGACGATCTGCCGTCCGGTGTGGACGGTCTTGCCGGCCAGCGGCGCATACGCTTCGGCCCGGATGCCGTGCGGTGCCTCGGGCCGGAACCGCCCGTCGCGCCCGAGGACCGGTCGGGTGTCCAGCTGCAGCGCGCGCCACCAGGTGACGTCGGTGGTGTCGCCGAAAGTGCACACCATCGCGATGCCGGTGCCTTTCTCCGGGTCGGCCAGATGATGCGCGTGCACCGGCACCTCGGCGCCGAACACCGGCGTGCGGACGGTCCGGCCGACGAGGTGGCGGTAGCGCTCGTCGTCCGGGTGTGTCACGAGTGCGACGCAGGCGGGCAGCAACTCCGGCCGGGTGGTGGAAATCAGCACCTCGGCGCCGTCATCGGAGGTGAACACCAGATCGTGGTAGGCGCTCGGCCGCTCCCGGTCCTCGAGTTCGGCCTGCGCGACGGCGGTGCGGAAGGTGACGTCCCACAGGGTCGGCGCTTCGGATTGGTAAGCCTCGCCGCGGGCGAGGTTGCGCAGGAACGCGCGTTGCGAAATGCGTGTGGTCGCCGGATCGATGGTCTGGTAGGCCAGCGTCCAGTCCACCGAGAGCCCGATCCGCCGCCAGACCTGTTCGAAGACCTTCTCGTCGTCCTCGGACAGCAGGCGGCACAGCTCCACGAAATTGCGCCGCGACACCGGAATCACGTTCTTGCCCGGCTTTTCCGGCGGGGCGAACGACGGATCGTAGGGCAGTGCCGGTTCGCAGCGCACGCCGAAGTGGTTCTGCACCCGGCGTTCGGTGGGCAGGCCGTTGTCGTCCCAGCCGACCGGGTAGAACACCGAACGTCCCCGCATCCGCTGGTAGCGCGCGATGACGTCGGTGTGGGTGTAGGAGAACACGTGCCCGATGTGCAGTGAACCGCTCGCGGTGAGCGGCGGGGTGTCGATCGAGTAGACCTCGTCGCGCGTGCGGTCGAAGCGGTAAACGCCCTCGTGCTCCCATACCGGTACCCACTTCGCTTCCAGTCCGTCGACACCGACCTTGCGTGGGACCTCGGGAGTGGCGTTCATGGAACGACTCTAAACGTGCCGTCGTGGCCTTGTGCCGGGGTGGTCACCGGGCGTCCGGGTCAACTCAGCGATGCGCTTGCCGCCCGCAGCTCGTCCAGCGCCGCCAGGGTGTAGTCGGCGAGCTCGTCTTCGGCGGCACGGTTGCCGTCGGACCATTCGGCGTACCCGCGTTTGAAGGCGAGGGAAGCCAGTTCGCTGGCGACCGCAGCGGTCGCGTCGGGTACGCCGCGGGCGACCAGTGCGTCGGCCATCGCGGCCGCGAGGCTGACGGTCTTGAGCGCGTCGCGCGCCTGAAGTTCGGCGCTGGCGGCGACGGCCGCCTTCAGCCGAGGGGCGATCTCGCGATTCATCGGGCCCATCGCGCTCGAGGCGCGCTCGAGCCCGGCCGCGACCGCGTCGAGCGGACCGGCGTCATCGGGCGCGCCGGAGATGCCCTCGACCAGCAACCGGCTCAGCGTCTCCTGCCCGGCCACCAGCACCTCGCGCTTGTCCGGGAAGTGCCGGAAGAAGGTGCTTTTGGTGACCCCGGCCCGTTCGGCGATCTGCGCCACCGTGGTGGCGTCGTACCCCTGTTCGGTGAACAGATCGACCGCAGCCATTACGAGGCGTTCCCGTGCGCCGGGTTCCCACCGAGCCATGAGTTCATCCTATGTGATGGCACTCTTGTCCCGTTACTCTGCTAGGGTGACGAGACAAGAGTCCCATCACTTGCGGGAGAGTTCCATGCGCGTCTTTGTCACCGGCGGTACCGGCCTGATCGGCTCCGCTGTCGTTGCCGAGCTGCTCGGCAACGGTCACACCGTCCTCGCACTCGCCCGGTCCGAGGCGTCCGCGCAGGCCGTCGAGAAGGCCGGTGCCGAACCGCTCCGGGGCGGCCTGGCCGATCTGGACGTCCTCCGCGCCGGCGTCGCGCAGACCGACGGGGTGATCCACCTGGCGTTCGGCAATGACTTCAGCAGCGCCGAGGCATTGGCGAAGACGGTCGCCGAAGAAAGCACCGCCCTCACCACTCTCGGTGAGGAGCTCATCGGCAGCGACCGTCCGATCGTCACGGTCTCGGGCACGCCTGATGTGCCGGGGCGCGCCTCCACCGAGGCCGACCCGCTGTCGACCGAGGGGCCGGTCGGAGGTCGCGCTCGCGCGGTCACGGCGGTATTGGACCTGGCCTCGCGCGGGGTCCGGACCTCGGGGATCCGCCTGCCGCGCACAGTGCACAACGAAGGCGCGGGCGGGTTCGCCGGCATCCTGACCAATATCGCGCGCCAGAGCGGAGTGTCCGGTTACCCGGGCGACGGCACCCAGCGCTGGCCCGCCGTGCACGCGCTCGACGCGGCAGTCCTCTTCCGGCTCGCCCTGGAGAAGGCCGAAGCCGGCACCGCCTGGCACGCCGTGGCCGACGAGGGGGACCAGGTACGCGACATCGCCGCGGTCATCGGCCGTCGGCTGGGCCTGCCGGTCGAGCAGGTGGACCCGGAGATCTACGGTCCGCTCGGCGGGATCTTCTCGGCCGACCAGCCCTCGTCCAGCGCCCACACCCGGCAGGTGCTCGGCTGGGAGCCGAAGCAGCCGCGTCTGCTGGAGGACCTGGAGAAGATCCAGCCCTGACCGTCGGCCACGGCCGTGCCCCGGCTGTCCGCGGCGTGACGGGTCGAAGTCGGTGAGCGGGCCCCGGTGTCCCCGGTGCGAAGGTCCGCATCGGGACCCGTCACCGGACGATGCTCGTCGGCCTCGCGCCGGTGGATGGCGAGAAGTGGATCCGGCCGTTGCGTTCGGCTGGGCAGGACCACGGTGCGGTGGCGAACCACCGATGGCGGCTCGTCCGGCCGGGCGTGGTGGGTCAGTCTCGTCCGTCACGAGGATTGCCGGAAGGCCCGGGGTTTCCGCGACGTCGACGTCCCTCGGCGTCCAGTAGCCGCGGTCCTCAGGATCCGGGCTGCGCGGCGGGTGCCGGCGTTTCCGGCGCGACCGGGAGGTCCCGCATCCGCCGCAGCGGCGAGCAGATCACCCAGAGCGCACCGATGAGCTGCCCGCCCATCGCCGCCCACAGCGCGCCGGTCAGGCCCAGCCCTTCGCCGAGCGCGCCGCCGAGCAGCCCGCCGAGCGGCATCGCGCCCCACACGACGAACCGGACGCTGGCGTTCATCCGGCCCAGCAACCGGTCCGGCGTGATCGCCTGCCGGTAGGAGACCTGCGCGATGTTGTAGAGGATCGCGCCGAAGCCCGCCGCGGCGAGGCCGAGCCCGGCGAGCGGGAGCCGCCAGCCCGGACCGGCGAACGGCACCAGCAGGGCGCCGGGCCAGCTCAGTACCGGGACGAGCCAGATCGAACGGGCCTGTCCGAGCCGCCGGATGACCGGTCCGGCGCACAGTGCGGCGAGGATCCCGCCGATGCCGCCCACCGCGAGCAGCACGCCGACCTCGGCCGGGGCGAGCCCGGCCGTCCTGGTCAGGAACACCACTTCCACCGCCTGCCCGGCCGCGCCGAACAGGTTCGAGGTCGCGGTGCACGCCACGATCGCGCGCAACGGCCGGTCGGTCATCACGAACCGCAGGCCTTCCAGCATCTGCGGCAGCAGGCGATCGTGCCCGGTGCGGGACGGCCGGTCCTCCACGGTGCGGATGCGCCACAGGCACAGCGCCGAGGTGAGGTATCCGGCGCCGGTGACCACGACCGTGCTCGCTGCGCCAAGGAACTGCACGAGTACGCCGGCCAGGCTCGGCCCGGCGATCTGCGCGGACGACTGCACGCCCTGCAGTTTCGCGTTGCCCTCCAGCAGCCGGGCGCGGCCCACCAGTGCGGGCAGGTAGGCCTGGTAGGACACGTCGAACAACACCGTTGCGAAACCGGTGAGCAGCACGGCGATGAGCACGTGTGCCATGGTCAGCACGCCCGCCCACCACGCGAACGGGATGCTGAGCAGCAGCACCGCGCGCACCAGATCGGCAGTCAGCATCAGCGGCCGTTTGCGCAGCCGGTCCACCCACACCCCGGCGGGCAGCCCGATGAGCAGGAAACCCAGTGTCTCGGCCGCGGTCAGCAGGCCCATCTCGAACGGCGTCGCGGCGAGCGTCACCGCCGCCAGCAGCGGGATGGCGGTCATCCCGACGAACGTGCCGAGCTGACTCGCGCTGTCGCCTGCCCAGAGCCGGCGGAAACCGGCGTGGAAGAACAACGAGTCGCGGTTCACACGGCCGAGTGTTGTCAAGCGATTGGAAAGTGTCAATTACTCACTCCGCCTAGGCTGGCGGAGTGCCGAGGAAACGACGTCGCTCCACCGAGGCCGAGGCGGCCGCGCTCGCGTCCGGAATACGGCTGCGGATCATCCGGTTGACTTCTTTCGAGGCCATGACCAACCAGGAACTGGCGCAGCGGCTCGGCCGCGATCCGGCGACCACGCTGCATCACGTGCGACGTCTGGTCGACACCGGTTTCCTCGTCCCGCAACAGCCGCGGCGAGGTGCTCGCGGGGCGAAGGAGATCCCGTACCTCTCCACCGGTCTTTCCTGGGAACTGTCGTACGACGAGCCGTCGACCGGGGTCGGCGAGGCCATGTTGGAGGCGTTCCTCGCCGAGCTTGCCGAGGCCGAACCTGCCGAGGTCGACGCGAGCAGGCTCGTGTTCCAGCTTCCGCCGGAGGAGATCGAGGAGTTCAAGGCCCGGATGGGCGATCTGCTCGACGAGTTCCGCCGGCGGCCCCGCGATCCGGCCGCGGAACGCACCGCGGTCTACGTCTCGATCTATCCCAGCAGGTAATGCGCTCGGCTCCCGCGCGGAAACGTGGGACCATGGAGGCACGATGACAGAACTGACACACACCGACCCGAACGACAACGACCCGAACGACACCGACCTGTACGACGACCCCTCCGTCGGCGAGATGGAGCTCGAGGACCGCGCGTCACTGCGCCGCGTCGCGGGCCTGTCCACCGAGCTGGAGGACGTCACCGAGGTCGAATACCGGCAGCTGCGCCTGGAGCGGGTCGTGCTGGTCGGCGTGTGGACCGAAGGCACCGCCGCACAGTCCGCCGCCTCGCTGGCCGAGCTGGCCAGGCTGGCCGAGACGGCCGGTTCGCAGGTGCTCGAAGGCCTCGTCCAGCGGCGCACGAAGCCCGATCCGGCCACCTACATCGGTTCCGGCAAGGTGCGGGAGCTGCGTGACGTGGTGGTGGCGACCGGCTCCGACACGGTGATCTGTGACGGCGAGCTTTCGCCGGGCCAGCTGCGCCAGCTGGAGGACAAGGTCAAGGTCAAGGTGATCGACCGGACCGCCCTGATCCTGGACATCTTCGCCCAGCACGCCCGCTCGCGCGAGGGCAAGGCGCAGGTCGAGCTTGCCCAGCTGCAGTACCTGATCCCGCGGCTGCGCGGATGGGGTTCGGCGCTGTCGCGTCAGGCCGGTGGCCGGGCAGGCGGCGCGAACGGCGGCGTGGGCCTGCGCGGTCCCGGTGAGACCAAGCTGGAGACCGACCGGCGGCGGATCGGCAAGCGGCTGTCCAAGCTGCGCCGGGAGATCGCCGCGATGGACACCATCCGCGAGACCAAGCGCGGCAGGCGGGTGGCCAACGAGGTGCCCAGCGTTGCCATCATCGGCTACACCAACGCCGGTAAATCGAGCCTGCTCAACGCGTTGACCGGGGCCGGGGTGCTGGTGGAGGACGCGCTGTTCGCCACCTTGGACCCGACCACGCGGCGTTCGCGCACCGCCGACGGCCGTGCGTTCACGCTCACCGACACCGTCGGGTTCGTCCGGCACCTGCCGCACCAGCTGGTGGACGCGTTCCGCTCCACGCTGGAGGAGGCCGCCGACGCCGACCTGCTGCTGCACGTCGTCGACGGTTCCGATCCGGCACCGGAGGAACAGGTGAACGCGGTGCGCGAGGTGCTCGCCGAGATCACCCGGAGCCGCAAGGACCCGTTGCCGCCGGAACTGCTGGTGATCAACAAGGCCGATACCGCCGACGAGGTCACCCCGGCCCGGCTGCGGCACGCGCTGCCCGGTTCGGTACAGGTGTCCGCCCGCACCGGTGCGGGCGTGTCCGAGCTGGCCGAGGTGCTCGCGGAGCAGCTGCCGAGGCCGGACACGCTGGTCGAGGTGCTGGTGCCGTACGCGCGGGGCGATTTCGTGGCCAGGGCGCATGCGGAGGGCCAGGTGCTGGAGGAGGAGCACCTCGCCGACGGCACGCGGCTGCGGGTGCGGGTCCGCCCGGACCTCGCCGCGGCGCTGCGCCGGTTCGAGACCAACTCCTCGGCGCTCTGAACGTCTTCCGTAGTGCGCGGGCGACCCGGCCCGCGCACTACGGAGGTGAGCGGGTGCGGGTGGTACTGGCCGTGGCTGCGGTGCTGATGCTGATCGGGGCGATGCCCGCGGCGGCCGCCCCGGCGCCGGAAACGGCATGCCGGATCACCGATTCGCGGGTGAACGAGCTGTCCGGCCTGGTTTCGGACGGTGCGCACTGGTACGCGATCAACGACGGCGGCACGAAGGTGCAGGTTTTCGTGCTCGACCGCAAGTGCGCGGTGCAGCGGGTGCTGTCCGCGCCCACCGACCCGTACGACGTCGAGGATCTGGCCCGCGCCGCCGACGGCACACTGTGGCTTTCCGACACCGGCGACAACCGGCACCAGCGCAGCACCGTGGCACTGCTGGAGATGAAGCCCGCAGGCGGCTCGGTCGTCCTGCACCGGCTGACCTACCCCGACGGCGCACACGACGCCGAGGCCCTGCTGCTCGATCGGGCAGGCACGCCGTATCTCGTGACCAAGGACGTGCTGGGCGACGCGAAGGTGTACCGGCCGACCGGTCCGCTGGCATCGCCGGGCCCGACCCCGCTCGAGCAGGTGGGGACGCTGCGGGTGCACAGCACCGACACCCCGGGCGGCCCGGTCGGGTCGTTCGGTTCGGTGCTCGTCACCGGCGGAGCCACCAGCGCCGACGGGACGGTGGTCGCCGTGCGCACCTACACCGACGCGTACCTGTACCCGGCCCCGGACGGCGATGTGGCCGCGGCACTGCGCCGCGAGCCGGTACGCGTAGCCTTGCCGAACGAGAAACAGGGCGAAGCACTCGCATTCGAACCGGACGGCACCCTGCTCTCCGCCGGTGAGGGCACCGGCCAGCCGGTCCGCACGATCCGGAACGCGACGTCGCTCGTCGCGGCCCCATCACCCACCCCACCGGATGGCACCGCCGACCAGCCGTCGGCGTCGTCATCATCGTCGGCGGAGAACAGCAACGGCGTACCCATGCTGCCCGCCGCCGGCATCGCAGTGGCAGTGGTCTTCGGCGGCTGGTTCCTGCTGAGCCGCCTACGCCGCCGCCGGTAACCTCCGCGCCGCCCAGCATGCACTGCCGACGGTGAGCTTGGTCGGTGGTTTCGCCGTCAGGCGGGATGTGTTTGTGGTGGTGAGGTTGGTGTCGGATGGGCTGCGCGGTGCTGGGTGGTTTCGCTGTCGGGTGGGGTGTGTTTGTGGTGGTGAGGTTGGTGCCGGATGGGCTGCGCGGTGCTGGGTGGTTTCGCTGTCGGGTGGGGCTGTGCTTGCGGTCGTCTGGTTTCCGCTGGCCCAGCCATGGTGTGGCTGGGTGGCGTTCCACTGTGCGGAGTTGTGCTGGCGGCGATGCGTCTCCGCGGGCCTGGTCGCGATGTGGCCGATGACTTTCGTGCCGTGCCGGCTTGCACCCGTCGGCGGGCGGATTTCTGCCCGGCCGGCCGTGGTCTGGCCGGTGGCTTTCCGGCCGGGCGGAGTGTGCCGCTCGGCGGCGGGGTCCTGTTCGGGCGCCCACGTGGTTTTGTGTCGTGCTGGGTGGTGATCGGGTTTCTGTCGGGCTGGTCGTGGTGCGGCGGCTGGCTTTCCTGCTGTGCTGGTGCGCCGCCCGGAGGTCGGCTTCTGCTGAGCGGTACGCACTGTCGACGTCGGGGTTCCTGCTGCAGGGCCGTTGCTTCCGGCCGAGCCTGCCGCCGGCGGTGTAGTCCGTCCTCAGTGGACACACTGTCGATGCGGAAGGTGTTGCCGCGCCGTCAGCCGCCGCGGCCGGGCGCTCCATCCGGCCACGGCGCGTCAGCGTGGAGATTCGGCGTCGGGCGGACGCGCTGGCGGGATCGAACTCCCACTGCGTGCGGTCGGCGACGTGCCGGACCGGGCTGTGCCGGACCGGGCTCGTCGCACGGGACGCGGAACCGTTCGCGGGGGCACCACAGGTCGTGTTCCGGCGCCCCCGCCGTGGATCAGAGCCGGCGCAGTACCGCGACGACCTTGCCGAGGATCGTCGCGTCGTCGCCGGGGATCGGCTCGTACGCCTCGTTGTGCGGCATCAGCCAGACGTGGTCTTCGGTGCGCTTGAAGGTCTTCACCGTGGCCTCGCCGTCGATCATGGCGGCCACGATGTCGCCGTTCTCGGCGGCAGGCTGCTGGCGGACCACGACCCAGTCGCCGTCGGTGATCGCGGCGTCGACCATCGAATCGCCGGTGACGCTCAGCAGGAACAGCTCGCCCTCGCCGACGATCTCCCTCGGCAGCGGGAAGACGTCCTCGACCGCCTGCTCCGCGAGCACCGGCCCACCGGCGGCGATCCGGCCGACCAGCGGTACGTACGCCGCCTTCGGCATGGGCGGCTGCTGATCGATGTCGATGCCCATCGGGTTGTCGTCGGTGGATGCGAGCACCCCGACTGCGCGCGGGCGGTTCGCGTCGCGGCGCAGGTAGCCCTTGCGCTGCAGCGACCGCAGCTGGTGCGACACCGAGGAGGTGGACGTGAGCCCCACCGCTTCGCCGATCTCGCGCACGCTCGGCGGGTAGCCGAACCGGCTCACCCAGGTGCGGATCACGTCCAGCACCTGTTGCTGGCGGACGGTCAGTGTCTCGTCCACGTCGTACACCTCCGGCAGCGCGCTGACCTTGCCACCGCCGGCCGGGTCCGGATCGGGTCCGGGCCCCTTCGCCACAGTGCTCCTAGCCGTGTCCTTCTCCAACGCTGCGTCGCCTCCAGCTCCTCCCGCGGCCGCCGGTCGGCGTCCCGCGCTTTGCCGCGCACACCGGCCCCGCTTCCGCGCGCCGGCGCAATCTGCCTGGGCAGATCTCCTGATCAACGACGTTAGCCACCGCGAGCGACGATTTCAAACATCTGTTCGATCGACACGCCGTGTCCTCTCGATTTTGTCGGTGCGGGGTGGTAGACCTTCGCACGGACGTTCGATAGAACGCCTGTTCGACTTGGGTCGCATCGCCGCGGCAGGCACCCCGGGCCGGACGGAGCAGCAGGTCACGAGGAGGTTTCGTCATGTCGATCCTGGCCGACCGCGGGTTCGTCCGCCCGCTCATGCCCGCCCCCGCCGGCCGGGCGGCCGACGCCACCACGCCGGACACCCCGGCCCGAACCGGCTCCGGAGGGGCTGCCCGGCGCGACCGCACCGGCTCCGGAGGGGCTGCCCGGCGCGACCGCACCGGACGGCAGAACACCGCGGAGGCACCGGAGGACGAGTCGGCCACCCGCGAGACGCACCCCCCGCGGACCGGTACCCGGATCACTCGCACGGGTGGTTTTCCGACACGGCGCGCACCGGCCGACGAGCCCGGCTGCCGCGAGGGGAAGGCGCCCGAGTCCCAGACGCGCCCGACCCGGGAAGACGGCGCGCGTACCGGGCAGGCAGCGGCCGGGTCCCACACCCGCCGCGCGTCGGTGGAGGAGTCCCGTGCTCGGCAGGTGGTGGCGGGCGGGCATCGTGCTCCGCAGGTGCCGGGGGACGACCCGCGTGTTCGGCAAGCGTCTGAGGACGGGGCTCGTGTTCAGCGGGCGCGGGCAGGTCGGTCGCTTGCTCGCCCGGCGGAGGACGGACCTCGCGTTCGGCAAGCGTCGGTGGAGGAGTCCCGTGCTCAGCGGGCGCGGGCAGGTGGAGCTCGTCTCCGGCAGGTGCCGGTGGACGAGCCCGGTGTCGGGCACGAGCAGGTGGCCGGGTCCGATGTCCGGCCCGGATTCGCGGCTGGGTCCCGTCTGCGGGCGGGGTCGGCGGGCGGAGCCTGTGCCCGGCAGGCGTCCGTGGTCGAACCGGCCATCCGGGAGGTGCCGGCTCGACGGAGCGGGGTCCGGCACGTTCCTGTGGCGCCGCCCGGTCCGGGGCGCACCGCGCGGGAGCGGCGTGGTGAACTGGTGCGGCCGCCCACGCGGGCGCGGGTCGTCGCGGGGCGACGGGGTGGGCCGGCCACCTGCCCGGAGACGCGGCGGCCTGCGGTGC
Organism: Amycolatopsis ultiminotia; assembly: GCF_039536925.1. Classification (NCBI taxonomy): domain Bacteria; kingdom Bacillati; phylum Actinomycetota; class Actinomycetes; order Pseudonocardiales; family Pseudonocardiaceae; genus Amycolatopsis; species Amycolatopsis ultiminotia. The sequence goes on from NZ_BAAAZN010000002.1 coordinate 95,925, forward strand.
GGTGGCCCTGGCTGCTCGCGATCGCGGCGGCGGCCTGCCTGATCGTCACCGGACTGGGTGTTTTCGGCGCCGGGGTTCCGGGCGGTGCGGTCCCGGAGCAGACCGCGTCGGTCTCGGTACGGGCCGGTGACACGCTGAGCGCTCTCGCCGCCCGGTTCGCGCCCGACGCCGATCAGGCCGCCGTGGTCGACCGCATCAAAACGCTGAACCGCCTGGACGACGCCGTCCTCGTGCCCGGGTTGCCGCTCACCGTGCCGGTTGCCGAAGGTGCGCCGAGCGCCGGGTCGTGACCCTCGGAAACGGTGCGGTCGCGGGCCGCCGGAACCGTCTTTCACCCGCTCGTGCCGCTTGCGTCCATTCGAGGGGCGATCTAAGGTCTACCCCTATATCTAGTAGTTACACCGCTGTAGTTGGTCCACAGGTAGGGGTAGACTGGAGTCAGTTATCCACAGCTGACCGGCGTTCACCCACCGGATGTCCACATGTCGATCACCAGGCGCGGGGTCGCGTGGGGTGATCGGGGCTCAGGCCGTAGCGTGGCGGCAGGGGCCGGACGGGAACAGGAATCGGCCGGCGCGGAGGGAAGGTGATCGGCGGATGAGGTGCCCGTTCTGCCGGCATGCGGACTCTCGGGTCGTCGACTCCCGAGAGGTGGATGAGGGTCAGGCGATCCGGCGGCGGCGCTCGTGCGCGCAGTGCGGCCGGCGCTTCACCACGTCGGAGACGATGGTGCTCGCCGTCGTCAAGCGATCCGGCGTCACCGAGCAATTCAGCAGGGACAAGGTGGTCAACGGCGTACGGCGGGCCTGCCAGGGCAGGCCGGTCGACGACGACGCGCTGCAGAAGCTCGCGCAGCGGGTGGAGGAGTCGATCCGTTCCGCCGGGTTGGCGGAGATCCCGAGCCACGAGGTCGGCCTTGCCATCCTCGGCCCGCTCCGGGAACTCGACGGGGTCGCCTACCTCCGGTTCGCCAGCGTCTACCGCTCGTTCTCCTCGGTCGAGGACTTCGAGAAGGAGATCTCCGACCTGAGGGAAGCCATGGCGGGCAGCGCGGAGGACACAGCAGGCGAGCGCGCCGAGGCCGACTGAACGTCGCCGGTGCGTGGGGAGTGAGGGACAGGACCGCATGACCGAAACCGTGGGAACCGGCGCGGCCGCCGGACGCAGCAAGAAGAAGGCCACGAACGGGCTGAGCGTCCAGCGGGTGTTCACCACCGAAGGGGTGCACCCGTACGACGAGGTCGCGTGGGAGAAGCGCGACGTCGTGATGACCAACTGGCGCGACGGCAGCGTCAACTTCGAGCAACGCGGGGTCGAGTTCCCCGAGTTCTGGTCGGTCAACGCGACGAACATCGTCACCAGCAAGTACTTCCGCGGCGCGGTCGGCACCGCGCAGCGGGAGGGCAGCCTCAAGCAGCTCATCGACCGGGTGGTGAAGACCTACGTCGGCGCGGCCGCCAAGCACGGCTACTTCGCCGGTCCCGCCGACCTCGAGATCTTCGAGCACGAGCTCACCTGGATGTTGTTGCACCAGGTCTTCAGCTTCAACTCCCCGGTGTGGTTCAACGTCGGCACCTCGTCCAAGCAGCAGGTGTCCGCGTGCTTCATCCTCGCCGTCGACGACACGATGGAGTCGATCCTGAACTGGTACCGCGAGGAGGGCCTGATCTTCAAGGGCGGCTCCGGTGCGGGCCTCAACCTCTCCCGGATCCGGTCCTCGAAGGAGCTGCTCTCCTCTGGCGGCACCGCGTCCGGACCGGTCTCCTTCATGCGCGGCGCCGACGCCTCCGCGGGCACCATCAAGTCCGGCGGCGCCACCCGGCGCGCGGCGAAGATGGTCGTGCTCGACGTGGACCACCCCGACATCGAGGAGTTCATCGCGACGAAGGCGCGCGAGGAGGAGAAGATCAAGGTCCTCCGCGACGCCGGGTTCGACATGGACCTCTCCGGTGCGGACATCTCCTCGGTGCAGTACCAGAACGCGAACAACTCCGTCCGGGTGACCGACGAGTTCATGCAGGCTGTGGAGAACGGCACCGACTTCGGCCTGCGTGCCCGGCTCACCGGCGAGGTGCTCGAACGCACCGACGCGAAGAAGCTGTTCCGTGGCATGGCCAAGGCCGCGTGGGAGTGCGCCGATCCGGGCATGCAGTACGACGGCACGATCAACGACTGGCACACCTGCCCCGAGTCCGGCCGGATCAGCGCGTCCAACCCGTGCAGCGAGTACATGCACCTGGACAACTCCAGCTGCAACCTCGCGTCGCTCAACCTGCTGAAGTTCGTGTCCGAGGACGGCACCTTCGACGCGCCGCTGTTTGCGAAGGCGGTCGAGTTCGTCATCACCGCGATGGACGTCTCGATCTGCTTCGCCGACTTCCCGACCGAGCCGATCGCCGAGACCACCCGCAAGTTCCGCCAGCTGGGCATCGGCTACGCGAACCTCGGCGCGCTGCTCATGGCGCTGGGCCACGCCTACGATTCCGAGGGCGGCCGCGCGCTCGCCGGCGCGATCACCTCGCTGATGACCGGCGTCTCCTACCGCCGTTCGGCCGAGCTGGCCGGGGTGGTCGGACCGTACGAGGGCTACGCCCGCAACGCCGAAGCGCACCAGCAGGTGATGCGCAAGCACGCCGCGGCCAACGAGCTCATCCGCACCCACCACTCCAACGACGCGGCGGTCCGCGCGCTGGCTTCCCAGGAGTGGCAGCGGGGCATCGAACTGGGCGGCCGCAACGGCTGGCGCAACGCACAGGCCTCGGTGCTCGCGCCCACCGGCACCATCGGCTTCATGATGGACTGCGACACCACCGGCGTCGAGCCGGACTTCTCGCTGGTGAAGTTCAAGAAGCTGGTCGGCGGCGGGTCCATGCAGATCGTGAACCAGACCGTGCCGCGGGCCCTGCACGTGCTCGGTTACCAGGACGAGCAGGTCGAGGCGATCGTCGAGTACGTCGCACAGCACGGCCACGTGGTCGACGCGCCGGGCCTGCGTCCGGAGCACTACGAGGTGTTCGACTGCGCGGTCGGCGATCGGTCCATCGCGCCGATGGGACACGTGCGGATGATGGCCGCGGTACAGCCGTTCATCTCGGGCGCGATCTCCAAGACGGTGAACATGCCGGAGTCGGCCACCGTCGAGGACGTCGAGGAGATCTACTTCCAGGGCTGGAAACTCGGCCTCAAGGCACTTGCGATCTACCGCGACAACTGCAAGGTCGGCCAGCCGCTGTCCACCGCGAAGAAGAAGGAAGCCGAGGCCGAAACCGAGGCGGAGAAGGTCGTCGAGTACCGGCCGGTGCGCCGTCGGCTGCCGAAGAAGCGCCCGAGCCAGACGGTGTCGTTCACCGTCGGCGGCGCGGAGGGCTATCTGCACGCCGGCTCGTACCCGGACGACGGCCTCGGCGAGATTTTCGTGAAGCTCGGTAAGCAGGGCTCCACGCTGGCCGGTGTGATGGACGCGTTCTCGATGTCCATCTCGGTGGGCCTGCAGCACGGCATCCCGCTGGAGTTCTACGTCTCGAAGTTCTCCAACCTGCGTTTCGAACCGGCCGGGATGACCGACGATCCGGACATCCGGATCGCGACCAGCGTCATGGACTACCTGTTCCGCCGCCTCGCTCTCGACTACCTGCCCTACGAGAAGCGCGTTCAGCTCGGCATCTTCACCGCCGACGAGCGTTCGGCCGAAGTCGAGGCGAACTACGGCGGCACCATGGACCTGGAGGCCTTGCGCACCAGCGTGGACTCCTCGCCGGTCGCCGCGCGTGCGGGGAAACCGGAGTCGGAGACGGAAGCCGACGCGCACAGCACGGCCGAGCTGATGGAACTGCACCTCGGCAAGGCCGCCGACGCCCCGCTGTGCATGACCTGCGGAACCAAGATGCGCCCCGCAGGCTCCTGCTACGCGTGCGAGGGCTGCGGCGCCACGTCCGGCTGCAGCTGACCGGCACCCCTCGGACCGCACCCGACGCAGCTGTCGCCGGGTGCGGTCTGCCGTGCCGGGTGGGCGGCCAGCCTCGACGATGACCGTGGTGAGCTGCAGGGACGCCGTAACGCGACGGTGTCAGCATCAGGTCCCGGCAGCAGACGGGTGCGCCGGTTCCTGTTCGTGTCCGTCGGTGCGCGCGACTTGCACTGGCGGCACGCCGGATTTCCGCACCGAACCTGCACATTTTCCGCGCCACGGCAGCACATCCGGTCGGCAGCATGACCGACATGGACTGGTACGCGGAGTTTGCAGGGCAAGCGCGGCGGCGGCAGCTGCGTCCGGAGCCCGAATGGGCCTGCGGGGCAGTGCTGGATCCGGTCGTCGTACGGAGTGTGCAGCGGTTCCAGGTCGGGGAGTCGGGGGACGGGGAGAACCTGATCGCCTCGGCGGGCAGGCACCGGGCTGCGGTGGAGTTGTTCGTCGAGGAGGAGCGGACGCACGCGCGGCTGCTCGCGCGCCTGCTCGAAGCGGCCGGTGCCCGGACCATCGACGGGCACTGGTCCGATGCGCTGTTCATCCGGGTGCGCCGCGCGTGCGGGCCGCGACTGGAACTGATGGTGCTGCTGATCGCCGAGGTCGTCGCACTGGGCTACTACCGCGCGTTACGCGACGGCGCCGGCGACGCGCTCACCACGGAGGTCGCCGCGCGCATCCTCGCCGACGAAGAGCGGCACGTCCCGTTCCACGTCGATCGGTTGCGGGAGCGGGGGATTCACGGGTTCGTGCGCGCGGTGTGGCGCGTGCTGACCGCGGGCGCGGTGGGGATCGTCCTGTTCGGACACGGCAGGGCACTGCGGGGGCTGGGGGTCCCGCGGATCGCGTTCGCCGCCGAGACCTGGGCACGGTTCGAACAGGTGCTCGTGGACGTCCACAGAGGACCGTCGCCGGTCCCGGGACCGCGGTTGCGGGCGCGGCCCCGGGGACTCGTCTAGGCAGTGTCCGGTAAGTCGTCGAAGCCGGAACACGATGGCGGCGATGGTGGGTTCGGTCCGGTAGCAGGCGGTGCGTTGGGCGTAGCGGGTGGCAAGGTTGAAGCAGCAACGTTGCGCTGCTGGTAGACCTCGGCATCGAACACGGCTGGTCGTCCGCCGCGGGAGCCGGTGGCAGTTCTGCGGGCGATCTGGTCGTCGCGCTGCGGGCTGATCAACGTGGTTCGCCGGCCGCGCATCGCTTGGCGGGTCGGGCGATGCGAGTACGTTTTGTCAGCGATCACCGTCTTGGGTCTGCAGCGTGGCCGGCTCGGGCCGGGCCACACCGATGGCATCCAGCAACGGAAGTAGTTGCCGGTTGTCGCCCGGCTGGTCCGGGTGAGCAGGAACCGCATCGGCAGGCCACGCCCATCGACGGCCGGACGGATCGTGGTGCTCAGTCCGCGTCGGGACCGGCCGAGCCCCTTCCCCTCGGCGACGAGGACGTCGATCTCGTTGCTGCATCCCCTTTTTCCGCGCGGCCGTCGGTCAGCTTCGACCACAGGAACTCGTACGCCAGCGCGGTCCGGAAGGCCAGTTGCCCGTTGTCGGCTGCCGCGCCGTGGCCGCCTTCGATGTTCTCGAAGTACTCGACTTCGGGGTGTCCCTGTTCGCGCATCCGGGCCACCATCTTCCGTGCGTGGCCCGGATGCACGCGGTCGTCCCTGGTCGAGGTGACGAACAGGATCGGCGGATACGTCCGGTCCGCGTGCACGTTCTGGTACGGCGAATACTTCGAGATGTACTCCCATTCGGCCGGTACGTCCGGGTCACCCCATTCGGCCATCCACGACGCACCCGCCGGCAACAGGTGGTAACGCTTCATGTCGAGCAGCGGCACCTGGCACACGATCGCGCCGAACAGCTCCGGGTACTGCGTGAGCATCACGCCCATCAGCAGTCCGCCGTTGCTGCCGCCCTGGATGCCGAGCCGCTTCGCGGTGGTGATGCCCCGCGTGACGAGATCACGGGCGACCGCGGAGAAGTCCTCGTACACCTTGTGCCGGTTGGCCTTCACCGCCTGCGCGTGCCATTCGGGGCCGTATTCGCCGCCGCCGCGGATGTTCGCGACCACGTAGGTGCCCCCACGGGAGAGCCAGGACCGGCCGATCGAGCCGCTGTAGGACGGGGTGAGCGACACTTCGAAGCCGCCGTACCCGCTCAGCAGCGTCGGTCCGCCTTCGGCATCCGCCGGGCGGAGCACGAAGTACGGGATCTTCGTGCCGTCCTCGGACGTCGCGAAGTGCTGGCTCACTTCGATCCCGTCGGTGTCGAAGAACCCGGGCGCCTGCTTGAGCACCTCGACCTCGCCGCCGACCACGCCGCGGCTGAGCGTGGACGGCTGGACGTAGCTGGACGAGTCGACCAGGTACTCGTCGTCGAGGTCGGGTTCGGTGTCCACGATCTGCGCACTGCCGAACTCCGGCGCACCGGCGAGCGCTGCCTCGGACCAGCCGTCCGGACCGGGGGTGAGCACGCGCAGCTCCGTCTTGACATCGCGCAACGTCCCGAGCAGCAGGTGGTGCCGGGTCCACGTGTAGTAGTCCAGCGAGGTGTGCGCGTCCGGGGTGAACAGCGCGGTGAAGTCCCGTTCGCCCGCCTTGAACGCCTCGTACCGGATGGCGAGCAGCGCGCCGGCCGGATGCTCCGTGCCTCCGACGGTCCACGAGGTCCGTGGCTGCACCAGCAGCCATTCGCGGTGCACCGACACGTCGACGTCGTGCGGCAGGTCGAGCTTCAGCAGTCCGGCCGGGGTCCGTTCGAACACTTCGGTACGGAAGAAGTCGATCGCGCGGTACACGAAGTCGCGCTCGAAGCCCTCGGTCGGATCGTGGTGGCCGGAGACCGCGACGTCGTCGGGCTTGGCCTCGAACACCGGCACCGCGTCCTCGGGCGCGGTGCCCCGCCGCCATTCCTTCACCAGCCGCGGATAGCCGGAGGTGGTGAGCGTGCCCGGCCCGAAGTCGGTGCCGAGGTACAGCCGGTCGGCGTCGATCCAGCTGACCCGGTTCTTCGCCTCGGGCAGGAAAAAGCCACCCTCGACGAACTCGTGCGCGTCGAGGTCGAACTCCCGGACCACGGTCGCGTCGGCCCCGCCGCGGGAGAGCTGCACGAGCCCGAGCCGGTGGCCGGGACGCAGCACCGCGGCGCCCTTCCACACCCAGTTCTCGCCCTCGGCCCCGGCGAGCGCGTCGACGTCGAGCAGCAGTTCCCATTCCGGCTCGGCGCTGCGGTACTGCTCGAGCGTGGTACGCCGCCACAGCCCGCGCGGGTGCTCGGCGTCCTGCCAGAAGTTGTAGAGGTGCGACCCCCGGCGCACCACGTACGGGATCCGGCCGCCCGCGTCGAGCACCTCGCGGATCGCGTCCCGCAGCTGCCCGAACCGTTCGCCCGACGTCAGCACGTCCAGTGTCCCGGCGTTGCGGGCGCGGACCCAGTCGAGCGCCGCTTCGCCGGTCACGTCCTCCAGCCACAGGTACGGATCTTCGACAGTCATGCCGCCCAGTCTCGCCGCCCGCGCGCCGTCCGGCCAAGTGGGCCGGTGTTCCCGTTTCGTGATCCGGCTCGCTCGGCCGCCTCCGTATGCTGGACCGCGTGGGGGATCGATGATCGCGCCGCCGCGTCGCCGTGGGCCGGGGAAGGCGCTCGGCGTGCTGGCGGCCGTCGTGGTCGTCGTGGTCGCGGTCGGGCTCATGGCCGCGGTCCCGAACGAGGTGACCGGTCACGCGGTCGCGGTCCCCGGGGGTGCCACGGCGCGGTCACGCGAGGACGGCGGAAGTCCGGTGCGCGAGCTGGCCACCAACCCGCTGCTGGGCGAAGGGGTCGTGCTCAGTCCGGTTACCTGCGATCTGCCGGAACTCGGCCAGTCGGGCGCGCGGCTCGAGGCGTACTACCACGCGCTCACCGGCTGTCTGGGGCAAGCCTGGCGTCCGGCGCTGGAGCGGGCAGGGGAGCCGGTGATCGACGTCAAGGTCTCGGTCACGTTGCCGAAGGTGAGCGCGTGCGGCTCGGCGCCGTCGCGTGAAGAGGCCGTCGCGTACTACTGCGGCGGCGACACCACGATCTACGCCCCCACGGAGTGGATGATGTCGGACGCCGGGGCGAAGCGCGCCCGGCACCTGGCGACCATCGCGCACGAGTACGGCCACCACGTGCAGCGCGAGAGCGGCATCCTCGATGCGGCGGCGGAACGGATGAGTTCGTCCCAGCCGAGCGATCCGGCCGACCAGGCGGTGGTGCGCCGGATCGAACTGCAGGCCAACTGCTTCGGCGCGCTTTTTCTCGCGGTCGCGGCGGGCCGCGGTTCGATCGGGCGGGCCACCGCGAACGCCGCGGTGGCCGACTACGGCCGGGCCGACGACAGCGGTGACCACGGCACCCGCGACCACCAGATCGCGTGGGCGAAGGCCGGCTACTCCGGCGCCGGGCCGGTCGCGTGCAACACCTGGTCGGCCCCGGAGGACCAGGTCAGCTGACCCGCCAGGCCGGGTCGCGGCCGAGGAGCCCGAGGAACCGGTCGAGCTCGGCCGCTTCACCTGCGACCGGGACGACCGCGCCGAAAGTCCCGTTCTCGGCGCGTTTCGCGGGATCTGTGGGGATCACCGCCGCGAACTGCAGCGCGGTCCGCACCGCTTCCGGCACCGGTTCGTACTGCACGCCGACGGACCGGGCCAGGTCCCAGCCGTGCGCGACAGTGTCGACGAGGTGCATCGCAGTGGCGACTTCACCGGGGAAGGTGCCGAAGGTGTTGATCTTCACCGACCGTTCCGCGACGCCCGGTTCGCCGAACGCGGTCAGGTAGTCCTCCACCGACGCGGTGTACGCGGCGTAGTGGTCGTCGCCGAGGCGGCCGCCGTCCCAGTCCGGTGCGGATCCGTCGCGAGCAGCCTGGGCGAAGGCGTGGTTTTCACCGACCTGGTGGCGCAGGAGGTCACGCAGCGTCCAGCCCGCGCACGGAGTGGGCCGGTCCAGGTCCGCGGCGGTGATCCCGGCGACGATCCGGTCGAGGACGAGCAGGGACTGGCGATCGAGGTCGAACGTGGTCATGGACCGACGCTAACCCCATGATCGGCCCAGCAGGAGGACCACATCCACAAGAACTTCGGTGGACCAATCTAGACTCGTTCCGGTGGACCTCCACCTCGATCTGTCCGGCACGCGGGGGCACCGCGACGAGATCTACCGCCAGATCCGCGCGGCTGTGCTCGACGGCAGGCTCCGTGACGGCGACGCGCTGCCGCCGTCGCGGGAGCTGGCCCAGCGGCTTGCCGTCTCACGGACCACGGTGACCGCGGCCTACGACCGGCTGACCGCCGAGGGCTTCCTCACCGGCCGGGCAGGCGCGGGCACCTACGTCCGCGCCGGGGCTGCCCCCGATCCGGCCGAACCGGTTGCGGCACCGGCGGACGGCGTGCAGCCGCGTCCGGAGTGGACGGAGCTGCCCGCGCCGCCGGGTTCGTTCGCCACCGCGCCGGAGTTCGACTTCCGCGCCGGCGTACCGGATGTGCGGCGATTCCCGTTCGACACCTGGCGACGGCTGACCACGCAGTCGCTGCGCGCGTCCCGGCCCGGTCTGCTGACCTACGGCGAACCGCAGGGCGATCCCCGGCTGCGCACGGAACTCGCGCGGCATCTGGCGGTGTCCCGCAACGTCCGGGTGCGGCCGGAGGACGTCGTGATCACCTCGGGTGCCCAGCAGACGACCGATCTCGTCGCACGCGTGCTGCTGCGGCCCGGCGACCTGGCCGCGGTCGAGGATCCCGGCTATCCGCCGCCACGGCTGCTGCTGGGCACGCTCGGGGTCCGCGTCGCGGCCGTCCCGGTCGACGAGGAGGGCATCGTGGTCGACGCGATCCCGGCCGGCACCCGGCTGGTGCACGTGACCCCGTCGCACCAGTACCCGCTCGGGGTCGCGATGTCGCTGGCCCGGCGGCGCGCGCTGCTCGACTGGGCCGAGCGCACCGGCGCGGTGGTGCTGGAAGACGACTACGACACCGAGTTCCGCTACTCCGGTCGTCCGCTGGAACCGTTGCACAGCTTGGATTCCCACGGCCGGGTGGCCTATGCCGGCTCGTTCTCCAAGGTGCTCTCGCCCGCGCTCCGGCTGGGTTTCCTCGCCGCGCCACCGGCGTTGACCGAGGCGATCGTGAAGGCGAAGTACCTCGCCGACTGGCATTCCCCCGGCATCGAACAGGCGGTGCTGGCGGCTTTCCTGGCCGAAGGCGGGTTCGCGCGGCACATCCGGCGGATGCGCGGGGTCTACCGGGAACGCCACGACCTGCTCGTCGACGGACTCCGCAGTGAACTCGGGGACGTGCTGGCGCCGGTGCCCTCGGCCGCGGGACTGCACCTCAGCGCGACGGCCGGGCAGGACCTGCGGGCGGTCGCGCGAAGGGCACGCGACCGCGGGGTGTGGCTGTTCTCCCTCGGCGGCTTCTGCGTCACCACCCGCCGGAACGGCCTGCTCTTCGGCTACGGTGCGATCACGGCCGACCGGATCGGACCGGGGCTCGCCCGGTTGCGCCGGTTGTTCGACGAGGGAGAGCGATGACCGACGACGTGCTGGTGGCGATCGACTCCGGGCTGCGCAAGCACCTCGCCGGAGACCGGTCCGGCGCGAAGGCCGACCTCCTCGCGCTGTGGGAGCGCATCGGGGAAGACGGCGATCCCCTGCACCGCTGCGCGCTCGCGCACCACCTCGCCGACGTCTGCGCCGACCCGGCCGAGGAACTCGAATGGGACCTGCGGGCACTCGCCGCCGCGGACGGTCTCACCGACGCGCGTGTCCAGGAGCACCATTCGACCCTCGCGGTGCGCGGGTTCTACCCGTCGCTGCACCTGAACCTCGGCGAGGACTACCGCAAACTGGGTGACCTCGCGGCCGCCCGCAGACATCTCGCCGCCGCCCGCGAAAAGCTCGACGCACTGGGCGAGGACGACTACGCCGAGGGCATCCGGCTGGCCCTCGACGGGCTGGCCGAGCGGCTCGGCTGAACCGCAATACCACGAACGGACGCGTCCTGCCGGACTTTCGCACTCGGCATCCGGGCCCTAACCTGTGGTGACCCGGCTCACCGAGGAGAAGGGATCGCCATGCGAATCGCGGATCTGCTCCAGCGCAAGGGCACCACCGTTGCCACCGTCTCTCCCGGAACCACGGTCACGGAACTCCTGGCGGGCCTGGCCAGGCACAACATCGGCGCGATGGTGGTGGTCACGGCCGACGGCGGCATCGCCGGGATCGTGTCCGAACGCGATGTCGCGCGGCGCCTCAACGAGCACGGCCCTGCGGTGCTCGACGGCCCGGTCGCGGACATCATGACGAAACTCGTGGCCAGTTGCGGTCCGGACGATTCACTCGACCAGCTCAGCGTGCTGATGACGGAGAAGCGGATCCGGCACGTCCCGGTGCTCGCCGACGGCAGGCTGGCCGGCATCGTCAGCATCGGCGACGTGGTGAAGACCCGGATGGAGCAGCTGGAGCGCAGCCAGGAACAGCTCGAGGCCTACATCGCCCAGGGCTGATCACTCGCGCCGGCCTGCCGGCCGCACGCCTTTCGCCACGTCCACGCGGTAACCGAGCGAAACCTCCGCGGACGCGCCGGACGCCACGGTGAGCCGCCAGGTGAACTCGCCGAGTTCGGTCCGCTCGGCCGGATCCGGTGCGCTGTGCACGTCCCGCACGGTGATTGCTTCGTCGCGCGACACCGGGGCTTGATCGAGCACGGTCACCACTGCTTCACGTGGGCTGTGGTTGGTCACCGTGGTGCGGTATTCCGCTTCGCGGCGGCGCTGCCCGGACAGCGCCGCCTTGCCCGCCGTGCGCCGCACGAGTTCCCGCTCGACGCGGATCCGGTCATCCACGCCGAGCGCCAGTTCCAGCTCTTCGCCCGGAGCCCACAGATCCAGCCGCGTGGTGCCGACGAACTCCGACTCGTGGAACACCGACGCGCGACCCGGTTGCAGCGGGTACGCGCCGGCGTTGACCACCTTCGCTCGAAGGTAGGCCTCTGGCGCCTGCGCCGGCGCGGTCAGGTAATCCAGTTCGGCGGTCAAATCCAGCTGCGCCAACGTGGTCCGGTGTCCTTGGGCGCCGGAGGGAACGGCGATCGGACTGGGCGGCCGAAAGGTCACCGCGGTGGCGCCCTGCTCCACGGTGGCCAGTTTCGGTGCCACCCGGCTCTCCGCGGACACCGACGCGGCGGCGAACGCCCGTTGCGGCGGCGGCGCAGGCTGTTCCCGGTCGAGGTACCAGGGTTGCAGCTCCGGGAGTGTCACGGTGTTCGCCGGCCGGGCGGTGGACAGGGTCAGCTCGCATTCCGGCCAGTCCTCGCCGGTGTGCTGGCTGACCAGGCCGTACGAAGTGACCGAGACGTCCGCGCCGCGCACCCGCACGTCGTAACCCGGTTCCCAGCCGGCTCCGGGGACCACATAGGACAGTTCCAGTTCCCCGTCACCGGACGGCTCGATGTCCACGGTGACCGTTGAACTGTCCTGTTCGGACTGTGCACTGTGGCTTTCGATCCGCCGGTCGAGCGCGGCGAGGTCTTCGCGCAGCCGGGACAGCCGGGTGCTGAGCACACGCCGGTCCTTGAGCGCGGCAGCCAGCTGCCGGCCGAGTGCCGTACTGACCTCCTCGACGCGGCCGGGCTCGGTCGTGCCGGCAGCGAGTGCCTTGGCGAAGCTGGCTCCGCTGCGCCGGGTCACCCCGGTGAGCAGATCGACCTGCGCCGACGCGGCGGCTTCCTCGTCGGCTACCGCGTCGACGATGGCTTGTTCCGCGTGGCGCTGCTCGACGAGCGTCCGCAGCGCGGTGTCGGCCGGACCGGCGTGCCGGGCTGCCCCCACGTCGACGCCGGTGACCAGCGCGTCGCCGATGCCGCCGACCCGGACCGACCCGGCGTCGAGGGAGATCGGCAGGCCGGTGATCGCCACTCGGTTGCCCGCGGCCGGATCGACCCGTCCGCGCCGGGTGATCCGCGCGTGCTGCGGATAGACCGTGACGGCGACGATAGGTGCGTCCATGGCTCCGACGTTAGTCGGTTGACGGCGTACGCGGTTGCCGGAAGTGTCGGACGGACTCGTCTGCTTCGTCCGGCTTGGGGGTGCTGTGAGGACCGCTGCTCGGGTTGCCTTCGTCTTCGCCACTGTGGTCACGCTTTCGGCACCGCTTGTCGCGGCCGCTTCGCCACCCGAGGCGGTCTTCGCGGACGGCCAGGCACAAGCGGTGTTCGACCCGGCCGACGTGGTGCGCGAAGACGTGTGGGTCACCGCGCCGGTGGACAGTGACCACGACGGTCGCGAGGACGTCGTGCATGCCCAAGTGGTGCGTCCGAAAGCGACCGAACAGGGCATGAAGGTCCCCGTCGTGTACGAGGCGAGCCCGTATTTCGCCGGAGGCAACGACGTCGCGAACCACGACGTCGACAAGGAGCTGTACGTGCCGGGACCGCACGCCGCGGAACCGATCAAATGGGCTTACCAGGACTACTTCACCGCGCGTGGATTCGCGGTGGTGTACGGGGAATCACTGGGCAGCGGCCTGTCCACCGGCTGCCCGACCTCGGGCGATGTGAACGAAACCGTCGGCGCCCGTTCCGTGGTCGACTGGCTGAACGGCCGGGCACCCGCGCACGACGCCGCGGGCGCGTCCGTGACGGCGGCCTGGAGCACGGGGAAGACCGGCATGATGGGCGTGTCCTACAACGGCACCCTGCCCGAGGCGGTGGCGAGCACCGGCGTCGAGGGGCTGGAGACGATCGTGCCGATCGCGGCGATCTCCAGTTGGTACCAGTACTACCGCAACGATGGCGCGGTCGTGGCCGCCGGCGGCTTCCAGGGCGAGGACACCGACGTGCTCGCGAACTACGTGTACACGCGTGCCGACCGGGAAATCTGCCGTCCGGTGATCGATGGGCTGACCGCTGCACAGGATCGGGTGACCGGTGACTACAGCCCGTACTGGGACGCACGGAACTACCGTAACGACGTCGGCAAGGTGCGTGCTTCGGTGCTCGCGGTGCACGGGCTGAACGACTGGAACGTGAAGACCGATCAGGTCACGGAGTGGTATGAGGCGCTGAAGGCACACGGCGTCGAGCACAAGATCTGGCTGCACCAAGCCGGCCACGCCGACCCGATCTCGCTGCGCCGCGATGTGTGGCTCGTGACGCTGAACAAGTGGATGTCGCATTACCTCTACGGCGTGGACAACGGCATCGAACGGGAGCCGAAGGTCACGATCCAGCGTGAGGACGAGTCGTGGACCGACGAGCCCGAGTGGCCCGCACCGGGAGCCGCGGACGCTTCGCTGCACCCGTGGCCGGGCGGCGGCGCGACGGGGACTCTCGCGGCACAACCCGTGCCTGGCAACCCGGCCGTCGAATCCCTGGCCGACGACGCGAGCAAGACGGTCGAACAGCTCGCCGATGCCCCGTCGTCGGGCAACCGGCTGCGCTACGCGTCGTCCGCCGCGACACGCCCGTTGCGCCTGTCCGGCACTCCGCACGCCGACCTGCGGCTCGCGTTCGACCGTCCGGCCGCGAACGTCACCGCGGTCCTGCTCGACCGCGCCCCCGACGGCAGCTCGCACGTGATCAGCCGCGGCTGGACGGACCCGCAGAACCGGCAGAGCCCGGCGGTGACGTCGCCGATCACCCCCGGCGAGCAGTACCGCATCCGGGTGGACTTGATGCCGAAGGACTACGTGCTGGCGACTGGGCACCGGCTGGAGTTCCTGCTGGCTTCCAGCGACCACGACTACACGCTTCGGCCGCGGCCGGGCGCCGGATTGTCGCTCGACCTCACCGGGACCACGGTGACGGTGCCGGTCGTGGGCGGGAAAGCGGCGTTGGGGGAGTCGTTCTAGTCGGCGATCCCGGCGCGGTAGGCGAACGCCACGGCCTGCGCGCGATCGCGTAGGCCGGCTTTGGCGAACAGATGGTTGACGTGCGTCTTCACGGTCGCTTCGCTGACCACCAGCGTGCGCGCGATCTCCGCGTTCGACAGGCCCGCCGCGATCAGCCGCAGTACTTCCACTTCGCGCGTGGTGAGCCCTTCGAGTTCCTGCGTGCGCACCGGCGCACGGCTGGTCGCGGCGGCCACCAGCCGTGCCTGCAACGCGCCGTCCACAGTCGACTGGCCGGCCGCGGCCGAGCGAAGCGCGCGGGCGATCGCTTCGGCGTCGGCGTCCTTGGTGAGGAACCCGCGCGCGCCGGCCTTCAGCGCGCCGAGCAGTGAATCGTCGTCGGTGTAGGTGGTGAGCACGACGACCTCGGTCTCCGGATACCGCGCGCGAACCAGTTCGGTGGTCTCCACCCCGTTCCGCTTCGGCATCCGCAAGTCGACCAGCAGCACGTCCGGCCGGTGTTCGGCGACCAGCTCCAGCGCCTGTACGCCGTCGGCCGCCGCCCCGACCACCTCCACCTCGGGCAGCAGGCCGAGCAGGGTGACCAGCCCTTCACGCACCACGGCCTGGTCGTCGGCCAGCACCACGCGCAAGGTCACGCCGGAACCGTCAGGTGAATCCGCCATCCGTCCTCCCCAGGTCCGCTTTCGAACTTTCCCTCCAGCAGTGCGGCGCGCTCGCCCATGCCCCGCAAACCGTATCCGGCCGTCGGTGCGTCCGGTGGGCGCCTGCCCTGCCGATCGACGACGGTCAGGGCGACTTCGTCCGTGCCGAACACCAGCTTGACCTCCACTGCGGCACCTGCGGCGTGTTTACGGGTGTTCGAGAGAGCTTCCTGGACGGCGCGCACCAGCGTGGTGCCCACTGCTGCGTCCAGTTCGCGAGGCTCGCCTTCGACCACGAGGTCGGCGCGCGCACCGCTGTCGAGCCGGTACGACGCGAGGAGATCGGAGACAGTGCGCTCCACGGGTACGGCGTCCTCACGAAGCGCAGCGACGGCCTTGCGCGCCTCCGCGAGCCCGTCCGAAGCGAGCTTCTGGGCGCGTTCGATCTGTGCGAGCGTGTCGGCGCTCGCGCCGTCACGGACCAGCATGAGCCGTGTCCCCTGCAGGTTCAGCGCGAGCCCGGCGAGGGAATGCGCCAGCACGTCGTGCACTTCGCGGGCGATACGTGCGCGTTCGGCGAGCGCGGCGGCACGGGCGTGCTCCTCGGTGGCGGTCTGCGCACGAGCCAGCGCCAGCTCGGTTTGCTCCAGCCGCGCCACCCGGCCCCGCCGGTTGGCGGCCAGCAGGACCATCACGATGAGCGCCGCGAGAGGCGCGAGCGCGTTGAGCCAGCTGGGCTGCTGGGAGATCGCCCAGGCGATGATCGTCCCCGCCGCGGCGGCCACCGCGAACCCGGAGGCGACGCGGCCGGACGAGCGCAGTGTGTAGAAGGTCGCCCCGAACATCGACACCGAGGTGAAGCCGCTCGGCCGGAGCACCCACAGCGCCCCGGTCGCGGCGATCACCAGGACCAGCGCCGCGGGCAGCAGCCACCGTGGCGGGGCGGTCCGGTCGTGCAGCAGGACCGGCAGGGACACCACCGCGACCAGCACGATCAGCGGCCAGGTCACGGCGGACGCGGACGAGATCGCGAACAGCGTCGGCACCGTGATGATGCCCCAGCGCACCCAGTCGATGCCTTCGAGCCGTCGTACCGCGTTCATCGGCCGCACCTCCCCGCTTGTACGGAAAATGTACTGGCTCCGGCTTTCCTGGGCGCCGTCCGGGATTTCCGCCCCACGGAGGTAGGTCCATGAGACGGTTCGCATTCGCCGCCGCGGCAGTGTTCGCGTTCGGCCTGACCTGCGCCGCCCCGGCGTCCGCGGCGCCGAACTTCCAGGTGCCGTTCAAATGCGGGGTCACCGTGACCGCGGCGACCTTCAGCGGACACAACCCGGCGAACTCCGTCGACTTCCAGAAGTCCGGTATCACCGGAATGCCGGTCGTGGCGTCGGCGCCGGGCAAGGTCACCCGCGTGGAGAACGAGGGCAGCACCAGCTACGGCCGCTGGATCGAACTCGACCACGGCGGCGGCTGGCGGACCCGGTACGCGCACCTGTCCGCCCAAGAGGTGTCGGTGGGCCAGAACGTCGGACAGGGAGCACAGATCGGCAAGGCAGGCGCAACCGGCGGAGTGACGGGCCCGCACCTGCATTTTGAGGAGAACCTGAACGGCGCGACGCAGAAGGCCGTCCTGAACGGCGCCGCAGTGCCCTATTACGGCAAGAAGGATTTCACGAGCAAGAACAAGTGCGGCGGCAACCCGTACTCGGCCACCGAGATCTGTGGAACCGGCTTTTCCGTGCTCGACCAGCAGGCACTGGGCACCGCGGGCACGGCGTACCTGCTGTACAACGCCACGTCGAAGGCCAACTGCGTGACGACCCTGAAGGCGACATCCCTGGGCACCGCGAGCCCGGCCTCGGCGTTCCTGGAGGTGAAGGGTTCGGCTCGCACCACTGACAAGGGCAGCTACACCTACTACGCAGGCCCGGTGAAGAAGACGGCAGGCAAGACCTGCGTGCAATGGGGTGGTTCAGTGGGCTCCGCCACCTACGAAAGCCCGTTCGAACACTGCGGCTGACACCCAGCGGCGTCTCCCGGGACTGCGCGGTGCCCGGCGGTGTACCTGAGCCACTGTGCTCGCCGCCCGGGACTACTGGCCACTTCGTCGGTTGGTTCCTGCCTGTTACTTCTGTCCTGGTCCGTTCGTCTGCCACTTCGTCGGTTGGTTCCTGCCTGTTACTTCTGTCCTGGTTCCTTCGTCTGCCACTTCGTCAGTCGGCTCCCACCCGTCGGCTCTCACCTGGCCCTCCACCCACCACAGCGTCACCCGGTACTTTCCCCGAACTTCACCGCCGTGCCGACGCCCCACTCTTCGCCGCGGTACCGACTCTGGCCGGGTTTCCCGTGACCAGCGCCCGTCGAGGTCCTGCACATCCTCCAGGACCTCGACGGGCATCTCTTTCCCGCTGCCGGGCCCGGCTCCCGGCTGGGATCTTCCTTGTGTGGCAAGGAAACAGTGTCCTGCCGCGCCGGTCCTGTCGCCGGATGCACGTACCACTGACAATTCCTGCGTCGGCGGTGCCCCGGCCGACGGTTTGTCCACAACGGCCCTCGCTGCCCACAGATTTCCCGCCGCCGCTCCCGGAATCCGCTTTCCGCCGCACAGTGGAGGCGTGACCACCTCGACCCCACCCGGCATCGACCGGGTCATCCTCCGAGACCCAGCCCAGCTCATCGCGTCGCTGCCGTACCTGCTGGGGTTCTGTCCCACCGAGTCCGTCGTCCTGCTCGGCCATCTGTCGCCAGGCACCGCCATCGGCCTGATCCTGCGCGCCGATCTGCCGCCGAGGGAACTCTTTGCCATCCAAGTGGATTCACTCGTCCCGCGCTTCCTCCACGAGGCGCACGCCGGGGTCACCGCTGTCATCGTCGGCGGTGATCCCGACGACTGCGGTCCACCGCACGCGGATTTCGTCGACGAGCTGCGGCGCGCACTCGCCGAACACGAGCTCCACCTCTTCCATCCACTGTGGACAGCGGAAGTGGCCGCCGGCGCACCGTGGGCCTGCTATCGCGATCCCGATTGCGGCGGGATACTGCCCGATCCGCGGGACACCGTGATCGCAGCAGCCACCACGAGGGCCGGCTACGTCGTGTTCCGCAGCCGGGACGAGGTCGCTGCCCTGTTCGAACCCCGTTCCCGCAGAGCACTCGAGCGTCGGGCGGCGCTCTTGACGCGCTCGCCCGCACCACTGTGCGATCCGGAAATCACGAGCACGGCATCGGGCGATCCCGGTGCCGAGTTGTCCAGCGGCGTCCTACTCGAGCGCGCGGCAGCCGAGGTTCGAGCCGCATTCCTCCGCCACCGTCGCCGCGAAGGCCCGCCCAACGATGCGCAGGCCGTCCGTCTCGCGCACGCTCTCAGCCTGGTACCGATCCGCGATGCCTGTCTCGCCACCGCCGTTCCGCTGGGAAGTCCGCTCGCCTGCGAGGCGGAGGAGGTGTGGCTCGCCCTCGTTCGCGAACTACCTGCGCCTCACCGGGCCGGCGCGGCCTGTTTGCTCGCCTACTCCACGCTGCTGCGCGGCGACGGTGCACTCGCCGGTATGGCGGTGGCCAACGCGGTCGAGGCCGACCCGGGAAGCCTTCTGGCGTCTCTCCTGCACTCGGTCTGGAACGCCGGCGTCGACCCGGGCAAGCTCATCGGCCTGGCCACCGGCAACGGCGGGGTGGATCTGGGCTTGGCCGGGGCGACGTGAACGGGTGACCGTTCCGGCTCGGGTGAGCCGGGGCTGCCGGGAACCTCGGTCTCAGGAACGACGGCTCTGGGTGAAATCCCATGCGTCGGAGACGATGCCGTCCAGGTCGGTCCGCTCGGGCTTCCAGCCGAGTTCGTCGCCCGCCTTCTCGCTCGACGCCACGAGCACCGAAGGGTCACCGGCGCGGCGTGGCGCGACCACCGCGGGGATCGGGTGCCCGGTCACCCGGCGGCATGCCTCCACGACCTCCAGCACGGAAAACCCGGTGCCGCTGCCGAGGTTGTAGATGCGGTGCTCGCCTGCGGTCGCGTGCCGAAGGGCGAGGAGATGCGCGTCGGCGAGGTCGACCACGTGGATGTAGTCGCGGACGGCGGTCTTGTCCGGCGTCGGGTAGTCGTCGCCGTAGATGGAGATGTGCTCGCGATCGCCGGTCGCGACCTGGAGAACGAGGGGGATGAGATGGGTTTCGGTGGTGTGCCGCTCACCGGACGAACCGTAGGCGCCGGCCACGTTGAAGTAACGCAGGCTGACCGCGGCGAGGCCGTGGGCGCGCGCGAAGCTGGTGATGGCGTGGTCGATGGCGAGCTTCGACGCACCGTAGGTGTTGGTCGGCTGCGCCGGCGCGGTCTCCGGGATCGGGGAAACGTCGGGCTCGCCGTAGGTCGCGGCGGTGGAGGAGAACACCAGCCGTGGCGTGCCGTTCGCCTGCATTGCCTCCAGCAGCCGCAGGGAGGTGACGACGTTGCCTTCCCAGTACTTCGCCGGATCGGTCATCGACTCGCCCACGAGCGACTTCGCGGCGAAGTGCAGGACCCCGTCGAATCCCTCGCCGAGGATGTCCGCGGCCACCTCGGCGGCGTCTCCCTGCACGAAGCGGGCCTGCGGGTGCACAGCGTCCGCGTGCCCGGTGGAGAGATCGTCCACAACCGTGACCTGATGACCGGCTTCGATGAGCCGCGCGGTGACCACGCTGCCCACGTACCCCGCGCCGCCCGTCACGATCAGTTTCAGGGCGCTTTGCTGGTCCGTCACGTCTTGGCCTTTCTGGTGAGGGGCGATGACCGTGTGCCACAGTCTTCCCCCCGCGCCGGGCGCCGTTTCTGCCGGGGGTTGCTCCGGCGGCTCGCGAAGACAGCACGGCCCCGCCACCGTGGAGCGTGGTGGCGGGGCCGTGCTGGTGAACCGGTGTGGTCAGACCTCGTCGCGACCTGCGCCGCGGGAAGGCACGGCGGTGAAAGTCCGCGGCCGGCGCCAGCCTGCCCGGTCGTAGGCCTTTTCCACCGCAGTACGCACTGCGTCGAGGTGCTCGTCCCGGACCAGGGCGATTGCCGAGCCGCCGAACCCGCCGCCGGTCATCCGCGCGCCGAGGGCGCCGGCCGACCGGGCGGCATCGACCGCGAGGTCGAGCTCGGCGGTGGAGATGCGGTAGTCGTCGCGCATGCTCACGTGCGAGGCGTCCAGGTACGGCCCGATCTCGGCGAGCTTCCCCTGGTGCAGCAGGGCGACCACGTCCAGCACCCGCTGGTTCTCGGTGACCACGTGCCGCACCAGCGGCACGAGATCCTCGGGGAGCCGGGCGAGTGCGTCGTCGAGCCCGTCCGGGGTGATGTCGCGCAGCGCCTTCACCCCGAGCACCTCGGCGGCACGTTCGGTGCCGCGGCGGCGTTCCCCGTAGCCGCCCTCGGCGTGCGAATGCTTGGTGCGGGTGTCCATGATCAGCACCCGGACCCCGGCGTCGGCCAGCGGGAACGGCACCTGTTCCATATCGCCGGAGCGGACGTCGAGGAAGAGCACGCAGGAGTCCTCGCAGCAGAGCGAGGCGGTCTGGTCGAGCAGCCCGGTGGGCGCGCCGACGAAGTCGTTCTCCGAGCGCTGCACCCACCGTGCGATCTGCGGGCGGCTCGGAGTGTTCGCGGCGCCGTCGTCGAGTTCCACGCCTGCCACGCCGAGCAGTGCCAGCGAGACCGCGCACTCGAGTGCGTGCGAGGAGGACAATCCGGCGCCGGACGGCACGTCGCCGGCGATCACCACGTCCGCGCCGTCGGCGAAGCCCTGGTCGCGCAGCACCCATGCGACGCCGGCCGCGTAGGCGGCCCAGCCCTCGGCCGAACCCGGCTCGAGCGAGGCGATGTCGAGCGGACCGGAGTGCTGGAGCTGGTTGTCGTCGCCGAGCGTGGCGACGGCCAGCTTGCCGTCGTCCCGGGGTGCGGCCGCGGCCGCGAGCCGGTGGGGCAGGGCGAAGGGCAGCACGAAACC
This sequence comes from Amycolatopsis ultiminotia, assembly GCF_039536925.1. Taxonomy (NCBI): domain Bacteria; kingdom Bacillati; phylum Actinomycetota; class Actinomycetes; order Pseudonocardiales; family Pseudonocardiaceae; genus Amycolatopsis; species Amycolatopsis ultiminotia. Next base: position 117,356 of record NZ_BAAAZN010000002.1, read on the forward strand.
GTCGTTGTAGTCGGTGTGCTCGCCGATCAGGTTCACCCGGCCCGGCGCGGACCAGACCCCGGCCGGGGCCCGCCCGTGGATCTCGCGGAAGGCGGCGGCCGCGTCGGTCGCGGGGCTCACCTGGCGAGCGCCAGCACGGCGTGCAGCGCCGAGGTGGAGACCTGTGCGGAGCTGTCGGTGCCGGTGATCTCGATCGTCACGGTGCCTCCGCTGCCGCCGCTGGCCCTGCCCACCTTGACCCGTCCTCCCGGCACGATGCCGACCGACTTGAGCTCGGTGAGCAGCGACTCGTCGAGCTGCACGTGCTCGGCGATGCGGCGGACCTCGACCTCGCCGCCGCCGGTGCGGGCGAACTCGTCGAGCCGGACCAGATCGGCCTCCGCGGGCGGGGCCGGGTCGCCGTCCCCGAGCTTGTCGAGGCCGGGGATCGGGTTGCCGTACGGCGAGGTGGTCGGGTGGTCGAGCAGGCTGACCAGCTTGCGTTCCACCGCCTCGCTCATCACGTGTTCCCAGCGGCAGGCCTCGTTGTGCACGTGCTCCCACTCGAGACCGATCACGTCGACGAGGAGGCGCTCCGCGAGCCGGTGCTTGCGCATCACGGCGATGGCCAGCTCGTGGCCGTGGTCGGTGAGCTGCAGGTGCCGGTCGTCCGCGACCACGACCAGTCCGTCGCGCTCCATCCTGGCCACGGTCTGGCTCACGGTCGGCCCGCTCTGCTGCAGCCGTTCCGCGATCCGGGCCCGCAGTGGGACGACACCTTCTTCTTCGAGTTCGTAGATCGTACGCAAGTACATCTCGGTGGTGTCGATGAGATCGTTCACGCTGTCCCCTTCGTCCGCGTAGCTCATCGTAGTCGTTGCCCCCGACAGCGACGGCACGCGTGGGGGTAACAACCCGGCTGTGGTGAAAAGTCCGGTCGTGGTGGGCGAACACGCGCCGGACCTGCAGGATGGAGACCATGCGACCGTTGATATCCCCGACCGGGCTCGCCGCGTTCCCCGCCGATCGGCGTCCCGTCGTCCTCGACGTCCGCTGGCGGCTGGGCGGGCCACCGGGTGCGGAGTCCTACCGCGAGGGGCATCTGCCCGGGGCGGTGTTCGTGGACCTCGACACCGCCCTCGCCGCACCGCCCGGCGAGGGCGGCCGGCATCCGCTGCCCGAACCGGCCGATCTGCAGCGTGCGCTGCGAGACGCCGGAGTGCGGGCGGGGTGGCCGGTCGTCGTGTACGACGACGCGGACGGATCCGTCGCGGCCAGGGCCTGGTGGCTGCTGCGGTGGGCCGGGCACGCCGAGGTCGCGGTGCTCGACGGTGGCTACGCAGCGTGGCAGGCCGAAGATCGGCCGGTGACGGCTGAAGTGCCGTCACCGGAACCCGGGGACATCGAGGTCCGGCCGGGAGGCATGCCGGTGCTGACGGCCGAGGACGCGGCGGCCCTCGCACACGATGGCGTGCTGTTCGACGCTCGTGCCCACCAGCGCTACACCGGCGAGACCGAGCCGGTCGACCCGCGGGCGGGACACATCCCGGGAGCCGTCAACGCGCCGTCGTCCGGCCACGTGGGTGCGGACGGGCGCTGGCGTTCGCCTGTCGAGCTCGCCGAACGGTTCGCGGAGCTCGGCCTGGACGCGGATACCCCTGCCGGCGCCTACTGCGGATCCGGGGTCACGGCGTCGTCGGTCGTGCTCGCGCTGGAGGTCGCGGGGCACCCGAAGCCGGCCGCCTTGTACGCAGGGTCGTGGTCGCACTGGTCACGCGATCCGCATCGCCCGGCGGCGACCGGTTCCGACCGCGGCTGAACCCGTCCGGTTCGTGCCGTATCCCTCCGGTGCGCGTCGGGGGCGGCGGAATCGGGCTTGGACGCCGGTGGGCCAGTACAGTGCGGTACATGTCCTCGCGTGCCGTTGTCTGGGATGCCGCGTTGCTGGGGTACGACCTGGGCGGGGACCATCCGTTCAACCCCGTGCGGCTGGAGCTGACCGTCCGGCTGGCCACCGAGCTGGGCGTGCTCGACGGGGTGGAGCTGCTCGTGCCGACCGCCGCCGGTGACGAGGAGCTGCTGCGGGTGCACGTGCCCGAGTACCTGGCCGCGGTGCGGCAGGCGCCGGAGGTCGGGTGGGACGTCGGACATGGGCTGGGGACCACGGACAACCCGGTGTTCAGCGGAATGCACGATGCGTCTGCACTGGTGGTGGGGTCGACCCTGCTCGCGGCGCGCAAGATCGCCGACGGCGAGGCGCGACGGGCGGTGAACATCGCGGGCGGGCTGCACCATGCGATGCGCGACCACGCGTCCGGGTTCTGCGTCTACAACGACTGCGCGATCGCCATTTCCTGGTTGCTCGACCACGGTTTCGACCGCATCGCCTACGTCGACACCGACGTGCACCACGGCGACGGCGTGCAGGCCGCTTTCTACGACGATCCGCGGGTGCTCACTGTGTCGCTGCACCAGCACCCGTTCACGCTCTGGCCCGGCACCGGTTACTCCGCGGAGACCGGCCGGGACGGCACCGCGATCAACATCCCGCTGCCGCCGCACACCCGGGACCCCGGCTGGCTGCGCGCGTTCCACGCGGTGGTGCCGTCGGTGCTGGAGCAGTTCCGGCCGCAGCTGCTCGTCACGCAGTGCGGGGTCGACTCGCACGAGGAGGACCCGCTCGCCGACCTGTCGCTCTCGGTGGACGGGCACCGCTCGATCTATGCCTCCCTGCGTGACCTGGCCGAACGGTACGCGGAGGGCCGCTGGCTGGCCGTCGGTGGCGGCGGGTACCAGCTGATCCGAGTGGTCCCGCGGTCGTGGACGCATCTGCTGGCCACGGTGCTCGACCGCGACGTGCCGTCGGAGACGCCGCTGCCCCCGTCCTGGACCGCCACTGTCACGCGAGCCGCGCCGACCGCGGACATCCCCCGCGCCATGACAGACGGACAGGACACCACGTTCAAACCGTGGGGCGACGACGCGGACGAACCGGTGGACATCGCCATCCGCGACACCCGCCGAGCCGTCTTCCCCCTGCACGGCCTGGACCCGGACGATCCAAGGGACTGACCATGCCCGCCGACCACCGATCCACCGACCCCGGCGACCCCCCGGACTCCCCGGAACCCCCCGACCCGACAGCCTCCGGCAGCAACGCAACCGCCCCCGACCGCGACACCGACCGCGCCCCCGACCACGACGCCGAACGCGAATTTGACGGCGCCGCCGACCGCGATCAGAACACTGACCGCGACACCCGCCGCGACCCCGAACTTGACAGGGACACCGCGCCCGCCCGCGACGCCCGCCCTGACCGGGACACCCGCCGCGGCGAGGCCGCTGACGGCGGACTTGGCCGCGACCGGGATCCCGACAACGAACCTGACCGGGACGCGCGCCGTGACCGGGACGCGCGCCGTGACCGGGATGCGCGCCGTGACCGGGACGCCCGTCGCGACCGGGACGCCCGTCGCGGCGAGGGCGCTGACCACGGCGAGGGCGGCGAGGACGCTGACAGCGGCGCGTCCGCTCCTGGCAGGCCTGGTCATCCCGCTACGGGCGACAACAACACCGGCTCCGGGGACGACGGCGGCACGGGCGATTTGGGAAGCCCTGCCAACCACAGCAACCCTGGTGATTCCACCGGCTCCACCAGTCCTGCCGAGCGCGCTGACGCGGCTGGCTCCGGTAGTCCCACCATGTCCAGCGATCCCGACCCCGCCGATCCCGGGCGGGAGGCGGGTCTTCGGGATCCCTACGACTATCCCCGTGGGTGGGAGGCCGATGTGGTGCTTTCCGATGGGGGGACGGTGCATTTGCGGCCGGTGGTGCCTGCGGATGCCGATGGGCTGGTGGCTTTGCACGGGCGGTTGTCCGAGCGGAGCCGGTACTTCCGGTACTTCGGGGCGTATCCCCGGATTCCTGCGCGGGATCTCGAGCGATTTTCCACTGTGGACCATCACGATCGGGTTGCGTTCGTGGCCCTGCTCGGTGACGACGTGGTTGCGGTGGGGCGTTACGAGCGGCTCGAGCACGGGCCTTCGGCGGAGGTCGCGTTCGTCGTGGACGACAAGCACCAGGGGCGCGGGCTCGGGTCGATTCTGCTGGAGCATCTGGCCGCGGCCGCGTCGGAATCCGGGTTGCGGCGGTTCGTTGCCGAGGTGCTGAGCGAGAACGCGCCCATGGTGCGGGTTTTCCGCGACGCCGGCTACCAGGTCAGCCGTGCCATCGAAGAAGGCGTGCTGCACCTCGAATTCGACATCGATCCGACCGAGGAGTCGCTGGCCGTCGCGCGGGCGCGGGAGCAGGCGGCCGAGGCGCGGAGCGTGCACAACTTGCTGCATCCGGTGTCGGTGGCGGTCATCGGCGCCTCCGCGGATCCGACGAAGGTCGGGCACGTCGCGTTCGCGAACCTGCTCGCCGCCGACTTCGCCGGGACGGTGTTCCCGGTCAACCCGGAGCATCGGTCGGTGCGCGGGGTGCGGGCCTACCGCTCCGTGCTGGACATTCCGGATCCGGTGGATCTCGCGCTGGTCGCGGTGCCCGCGGAGGCGGTCGAATCGGTGCTCGACGCCTGTCTCGAGAAGGGCGTCAAGACCCTGGTGATCGTGTCCGGCGGATTCGGCGAATCCGGACCGCTCGGCTTGCATGCGGAGCTGCGGCTGGTCGGCGAGGCCCGCGCGCACGGGATGCGCGTCGTCGGGCCCAACGCGCTCGGGGTGCTCAACACCTCGCCCGACGTACGGCTCAACGCCACGCTCGCGCCCCGGCTGGCCAAGCGCGGGCGCACCGGATTCTTCTGCCAGTCCGGTGCGCTCGGCACGGCGATCCTCGCCGACGCCGGGTCCCGCGGGCTCGGGGTGTCCACCTTCGTCTCCGCCGGCAACCGTGCCGACGTGTCCGGCAACGATCTGCTCCAGTACTGGGAAACCGATCCGGAAACGGATCTGGTGCTGCTGTACCTGGAATCCTTCGGCAATCCGCGCAAGTTCGCCCGGCTGGCCCGGCGGCTGGCGCGGTCGAAGCCGATCGTCGCGGTGAAGTCGGGGCGGCACGCGGTACGCCCGCAGCTGGCCGCGAACTCGGCGGAGGTCGACGAGGCGAGCGTGCAGGCGTTGTTCGAACAGGCAGGCGTCGTGCGGGTCGATTCGCTGGCGCAGTTGTTCGACACCGCGCTCGTGTTCGCGCACCAGCCGCTGCCGGCCGGGCCGCGGATCGGCATCGTCGGCAACTCCAGCGCGATCGGCCTGCTGGCCGCGGACACCGCGCGGGCAGAGGGCCTGCGGCTGGCGTTCGACCCGGTCGACATCGGGCCGAACGGCGGGCCGGACGAGTTCGCCGAGGCGGTCCGCGAAGCGCTGGACTCCCCGGACACCGACGCGTTGATCGCGGTGTTCGCACCGCCGGTCGCGATTCCCGGCACAGCGTACGCACGGGCGTTGAAAGAGGCGGTGCTGGAACCGGAGCAGACGAAGCCGGTCGTCTCGACTTTCCTTGCCGCGGAAGGGATTCCGGACGAGCTGGCGGTGTTGTCCGAGGACGGGGTGCCGGCCCGCGGTTCGATCCCGTCCTACTCCAGCCCGGAGCGGGCGGTGAACGCGCTGGCCCGCGTGGTCCGGTACGCGGCGTGGCGGCAGCGGCCACAGGGCACACTGACGCGGCCGGGCGGACTGCACGTGGAGCAGGCCCAGCAGCTGGTGCGCGAGCTGCTGCCCGAAGACGGCACCGCCGCCCTGCTCTCCGACGACGACGTGGTGCGCCTGCTCGGTTGTTACGGCGTGGACGTGGTTCCGTTCCGCGTCGTGTCCAGTGTGGACGATGCGGTCGCGGCGGCGGCGGAGCTGGGATACCCGGTCACGCTCAAGGCGCTCGACGAACGGCTGCGCGGGCGGCCGGACCTCGCCGGGGTGCGGCTGGACCTTTCGTCCGAGGACTTCGTCCGCGCTGCCTACCGCGATCTGCGTGCGGTTTCCGGCGACGACGACGTATACGTGCAGCGGATGGCGCCGAAGGGCATCTCCTGCGTGATCGGGCTGCAGGACGACCCGTCGTTCGGCACGCTCGTCTCGTTCGGGCTTTCCGGCCTGGTCAGTACGCTGCTCGGCGACCGGGCGTACCGGGCGGTGCCGCTGACCGACGTGGACGCGGCGACGCTGATCCGGGAGCCCCGCACGTCGCCGCTGCTCACCGGGTACCGCGGCGACGAACCGGCGGATCTGGCGGCGCTGCAGGACATGGTGCTGCGGGTGGCCGCGCTCGCCGAGGACAACCCGGAGGTCCGGTCGCTGGCGCTGGACCCGATCCTCGCCTCGCCCGAAGGTGCCTTCGTGGCCAACGCCCGGATGGTGCTCGGCCCGCCGCCGGCTCGTCCGGACACCGGCCCGCGCCGTCTGCGGGACATCACGCCGACGGACTGACCACCGCCGACGGGTCGGCCTCCGAGGGGTGCCCTGCCGACGGGTCGGCAGCTGAGGGGTGCTCTGCCGACGGGTCAGCCGAGGGATGCGCTGCTGGCGGGTCGACCACCAGCTCGCCGAGTGTCAGCAGTTGCTCAGTCGCGCCGCCGCCGGTGAACTCCAGGCGCTTCGCTGCGGCGAAGTAGCGGTGGACGGGGTGCTCCACGTCGATCCCGACGCCACCGTGCAGGTGTACGGCGGTGTGTGCGACACGGTGTCCCGCTTCCGCCGCCCAGTACTTCGCAGTGGCCACTTCGGCGGCTGCGGGCAAGCCTTCGGACAGCAGCCACGCTGCTTGCCACAGCGTGAGGCGTACGGCTTCGACGTCGATGTACGCGTCCGCGAGGCGGTGTCGCACTGCTTGGAAGCTCCCCAGCACCTTGTCGAACTGCTTGCGCTCGCGGGTGTACGCAGCCGTCAGTTCGAGCGCGCGCTCCACGACGCCGAGTTGCTGTGCACAGAGTCCCAGCGTGCCGCGCAGTCGTAGCTCGTCGGCGACATCGCCCAGTGGCGTACCGGGTGCGTCCGACAGCTCGACCAACGCCGCATCTGCGTGGTCGATGGTTTGCTGCGCGGAGATCGAGACTCCTGGAGCGTCCTTCTCGACCACGTACACGCCGTCCGCAGCTTCAACCAGCACAGCGTCTGCGAAGGCCGCGAAGGGCACTGCGGTCTGCGTGCCGGTGACCTTCCCGTCAGAAGCGGTGAAGGCACCACCGAGAGCGACAGCGAGCACCGCCTGGCCTCGTGACACCGGCAGCAGCCACCGTTCAACGAGCTGAGGATCCTTCGTCAACACTGATGCCGCTTGCATCACCGACGGCAGATACGGCACCGGAGCGACCGCGCGGCCGACCTCGATCAGCACTGAACACTGCTCCAGGATCCCGAATCCGCCACCGCCGACCGACGACGGGAGCGCTGCGTCGAGCACTCCTGCCTGCGCCAGTGTTGTCCACAATGGTGCGTCGAAGCCGCCTGAACCGTGTGGCCCCAGCGACTCCGGTGTTACGTGATCGGAGAGGATCCGACGGGTGAGCGCGGCGAGGTCCTGCTGCGCTTCGGTGGTCGAGAAGTCCACGGTGTCTCCTAACGCGTCACGGGCTGACCGAGGGCGGTCGCGGCGACGAGGTCGCGCTGCACCTCGTTCGTGCCGCCGCCGAAGGTGAGGATGAGTGCGGAGCGGTGCAGCCGTTCAAGCCGCCCGGCGAGGATCGCGCCCGGTGCGCCTTCGCGCACCACAACGGCCGCGCCGACCACCTCCATGAGCAACCGGTACGCCTCGATCGCGAGCTCGGTACCGAACACCTTGGTTGCCGAAGCTTCTGCCGGACCCAGCTCACTGGCCGCCGCGGCCCACGCGATTCGCCAGTTCCGCAGCTTCAGATATTCAGCGTGCGCGTGTACGCGCGCGAGGTGCAGCCGTACCCACTCGTGGTCGGTCAACGGCTTGCCGTCCGCCGCAGTGGCGCCGCGGGCCCACTCGACCACTTCGCTCAGCGCGGTTCGCAACGGCGCGGCTGAAGTGAGGGCGACGCGCTCGTGGTTGAGCTGGTTGGTGATCAACGGCCAACCGGCGTTCTCGTCGGCGATCCGCGCCGTGACAGGCACGCGTACGTCATCGTAGTAGGTCGCGCTGGTGCCAGGGCCGGCCACGGTGCGCACCTTCGTCCACGAAAAGCCCGGCGCCGAGGTCGGCACGATGAGGATCGACAGCCCCTTGTGCTTGCGCGCCTCCGGGTCGGTGCGCGCGGCGAGCCACACGTAGTCGGCGTACTCGATCAGGCTCGTCCACATTTTCTGGCCGTTCACGACGTACTCGTCACCGTCGCGCTCGGCGCGCGTGCGCAGCGAGGCGAGGTCGGTGCCCGCACCCGGTTCGGAGTAGCCGATCGCGAAGTGCAGCTCGCCCGCGGCGATCTTCGGCAGGTAGAACGCCTTCTGCTCCGGAGTGCCGAACCGCATGATGGTCGGGCCGATGGTGTTCACCGTCAGGAATGGCACCGGCACCCCCGCCGCGGCCGCCTCGTCGGTGAACACGAGCTGCTCGAGCATGCTGCGCGCCTGCCCGCCGTACTCCTGCGGCCAGCCGAGCGCGAGCCAGCCGTCCTTGCCGAGTTGACGGACGATCTCCTTGTACGCCAGGCCGTCCCCGTATTCGCCACCGGCGGCGGCGAGGCTTTCCCTTCGCGTCGGGGTCATCAGGTCGGCGAAGTACTCGCGCAGCTGTCCGGCCAGCTCGCGCTGCTCTTCGGTGTAATCGATACGCACCCGTCACCTCCACCCCGCCGGGCTCGTTGTGGTGTCACACCTGGCACCGGCGGTAGGCTAGAACCTGTTCTAGTTGTACCAGCAGTGGCGGACGGGAGGAAGCATGGAGGTCGGCGTCGACCGCGAGCGGTGCGAGGCGAACGCGGTCTGCCTGGGGTTCGCACCGGAGGTCTTCGACCTCGACGACGACGAGAATCTGGTCATCACGTCCGGCCCGTTCGTCGGAGAGCAAGTAGAACGTGTTTCGCAAGCTGTGTCGGGCTGTCCGAAGAATGCCCTGTTCATCACGGATTAACGCCGTCTCCAGGGGGCTTGCCGAGAACGAGAACAGATTCTAGTCTGTGATCGGTCAGGCCAGGCTTCGACGAGGAGGCTCGTGGTGAGAGCAGCCGTACTGGACGCGATCGGCGACGACAAGCCGGCACTGCGGGACGGCCGCACGGCCGTGGAGGTGGGTCCGGCCGCAGACCCGGGTGTGCTTCAGGCAGCGGGCAACTGCCACCGCGGTCTGCCGGGCAAGCGCCGCATCGGCGTGCTCCGCCGGGTGGTGACGGCCGGATGAGCCTGGACGGGAAAGTCGCCGTGGTCACCGGGGCAGCGGCCGGGCTCGGGCGCGCGGAAGCACTGGCGCTCGCCGGGGAAGGTGCGGCGGTCGTGGTGAACGACGTCGTCGAAGCGCACGACGTGGTGGAGGAAATCGAAGCGGCGGGCGGGAAAGCGCTCGCCGTCTCCGGGGACGTGGCGCTGGCCGAGACCGCCGACGCGTTGCTCACCGCGGCGGTAGACCGCTTCGGCAGCCTGGACGTGGTCGTCAACAACGCCGGCGTGCTGCGGGACCGGATGGTCTTCTCGATGACCGACGACGAGTGGGACAAGGTCATCGCGGTGCATCTGCGTGGCCATTTCCTCTTGTCCCGCAACGCTGCCGCGTACTGGCGCGATCGCTCCAAAGTGGAGGGGAAGCCGACTTACGGACGGCTGGTGAACACCGCGTCCGAGGCGTTCCTCGTCGGTTCACCCGGGCAGCCCAACTACTCCGCGGCCAAGGCGGGGATCGCGGCGCTGACCACGTCCGCTGCGCGCGGTCTGGCGAAGTACGGCGTGCGTGCCAACACGATCTGTCCCCGGGCGCGCACCGCGATGACCGCCGACGTGTTCGGCGAGGCACCGGACGGCCGGATCGATCCGCTGTCGGTGGAACACGTCGCGCCGTTCGTCGCGTACCTCGCGTCCCCGGCCGCAGACGGGATCAACGGCCAGGTCTTCGTCGTGCACGGCGGGATGGTCGCGCTGCTGCGCCCGCCGTCGGTGGAGCAGCGGTTCGACACCGGCAACGGGGTCTGGACCACTGCCGAACTCGCCGAGACCGTCGGTGCGCATTTCGCGGGCCGTGACCCGGAACGGATGTTCGCCGCCACCGATCTGCTTTCCCTGCCCTGACTTCTCCGGAGGATCCATGACGATCACTGTGCTGCCGCACCGAGACACCGCCGGGCTCAAGGCCGGGCAGCTGTTCATCGACGGTGAGTGGGCATCCGCGCGCGACGGTTCGACCTGGACCCATCACCACCCCGCCACCGGCGAAGAGGTGGGCGAGTTCGCGGTCGCCTCGGCCGCGGACGTGGACGATGCGGTGGCCGCCGCGGGCAAGGCCTTCGAAAGCTGGGGCCGCTCCACGGTGACCACCCGGGTTTCCGTGCTGCTGAAGTACGCCGGGCTGCTGCGCGCACACGCGGACGAACTGCGCGCGCTGCTCGCGCTGGACAACGGGGTGCCGCTGTCGTTCGGGAACATCTACGCGACCTCGGTGACCGCGGCCGCGGACGTGTTCACCCACCACGCCGGCTGGGTCGACAAGGTGGGTGGCACCACGCTTCCGCCGTACCAGGGCGGCGACCACCTGGCGATGACCTTCCGCGAGCCGATCGGCGTGGTCGGTGCGATCCTGCCGTGGAACGCACCGTTCCTCCTGTTCGCGCAGAAAGTCGCACCTGCGCTCGGCGCCGGCTGCACCGTGGTGCTCAAAGCCTCCGAGTACGCCACGTTCTCCGTGGTGCGGATGGTCGAACTGCTCGCGGAGGCCGGGCTCCCGCCGGGGGTGCTGAACCTGGTGACCGGCCCCGGCGATCCGGCGGGCGAACGGCTCATCACGCATCCGGACGTGGCCAAGGTGAGCTTCACCGGCAGCCGCGCGGTCGGCAAGCGGATCGTCGAGGCCTCCGCGGGCACGCTCAAGCGCGTTTCGCTGGAACTGGGCGGGAAGAGCCCGGCGCTGGTGTTCCCGGACGCACCGAACGTCGGTCTCGCCGCGATGACCACGATGGGTGCGGTCACCATGGGCCTGTCCGGCCAGGCGTGCGTGGCGAACACCCGGGCGCTGGTGCACCGCGAGGTCTACGACGAGTTCATCACCGCCGCGCAGGGCATGGCGGCCGCGGTGACCTACGGCGATCCCTTCGATCCAGGGGTGATCTCCAGTCCGCTGATCAACGAGCGGCAGCTGGAACGCGTGCTCGGCTACATCGAGCGCGGCAAGTCCGAGGGCCGCTTGGTGACCGGCGGTGAACGGCTGGACGGCGACTACGCCGACGGGAACTTCGTCGCCCCCACGATCTTCGCGGACGTGGACAACTCGGCGACCATTGCACAGGAGGAGATCTTCGGCCCGGTGCTCACCGTGGTGCCGTTCGACTCCGAGGAAGAGGCCATAGCGCTCGCGAACGACACCGAGTACGGTCTCGGCGCCGGGCTGTTCACCGGGGACACGGCGCGCGCCTTCCGGGTCGCGCGGAGGCTGCGCGCGGGCACGATCGGGATCAACGGCTTCCAGATCGAACCGCACCTGCCCTTCGGCGGTTTCAAGCAGTCCGGTCTCGGCCGGGAGGGCGGGCGTTCCGCGTTCGAGGCCTTCACCGAGGAGAAGTCCGTGCTGATGCCGCTCGGTGAGGAGATGATGTAGTGGGCCGCCTCGATGGCAAGGTCGCGCTGATCACCGGGTCCGCGCGGGGCCAGGGTGCGGCCGCGGCCCGCGCGTTCGTGGCCGAGGGCGCCCGTGTGGTGGTGGCCGACGTGCTGGACAACGAGGGCAAGGCGCTGGCCGCCGAGCTCGGTGAGGCAGCCGTGTTCTGCCACCTCGACGTCGGCGACGAGGACAGCTGGGCAGCCGTCCAGCACCGCACCGCGGCCGAGTTCGGGCCGCCGACCGTACTGGTCAACAACGCGGGGGTGCTGCACTTTTCCGAGCTGGCGAACACCGCGCTCGCGGATTACGAACGCGTGGTGCGGGTGAACCAGATCGGGGCGTTTCTCGGCATGCGGTCGGTCGTTGAACCCATGGCCGGAGCCGGCGGCGGCTCCATTGTCAACATGTCCTCTGTGGAGGGTCTTGCCGGGATGCCGTTCCTCGTCGCCTATACCGCCAGCAAGTTCGCGATCCGCGGGATGACCAAGGTCGCCGCGCTGGAGCTGGGCGCACGCGGGATCCGGGTCAACTCGGTGCACCCCGGCATGATCGACACGCAGATGGTCTCCGAGGCCGCCGGTGCGGAGGTGGACGTGTCCTGGGTCGGCAAGAAGGTCGCGCTCGGGCGGGTCGGGCGGGCCGACGAGATCGCGCCGCTGCTGGTGTTCCTCGCCAGTGACGAGAGCTCGTACTGCACCGGCGGCGAGTTCGTCGCGGACGGCGGGGCCACCGCGACGCACGCGCTCAAGGTGTGACCCGCCGCCGCCCCGGTGGCGGCGGAACAACGGACCGAGTGAGGAGTGAACACCGCTAACGGAAACCGGCGGACGGGGATGGGCAAGACTCGGGGGTGACTACTGGGAGGTGTGGTGGGCGAGACCGGCTCGATCGCCCTCCCGGGCACCGCGGCGCTGACCCAGGTCGGCCGGCTCGCCACGCTGTCCTGGGAGGTGCTGCGGGCGATCTTCCGGCGCCCGTTCCAGTTCCGTGAATGGATCCAGCAGTGCTGGTTCTTCGCGAGTGTCACGATTCTGCCGACCGCGCTGGTGGCCATCCCGTTCGGTGCGGTGATCGCACTGCAGCTCGGATCGCTGACCACGCAGATCGGCGCGCAGTCGTTCACCGGCGCGGCCAGCGCGCTGGCGATCGTGCAGCAGGCCAGCCCGCTGATCACTGCGTTGCTGGTGGCCGGCGCCGGTGGCAGCGCGGTGTGCGCGGACATCGGCGCCCGCAAGATCCGCGAGGAGATCGACGCGCTGGAGGTGCTCGGCGTCAACCCGGTGCAACGCATCGTGGTGCCGCGGGTACTCGCCGCGATCGTGGTGTCGGTGCTGCTGAACGGACTGGTCAGCGTCGTCGGGGTGCTCGGCGGCTACTTCTTCAACGTCGTACTGCAAGGCGGCACCCCCGGCGCCTACCTGGCCAGCTTCAACGCACTGGCGCAGGTGCCGGACCTGTGGGTCAGCGAGATCAAGGCGTTCCTCTACGGGTTCGTGGCCGGGGTGGTCGCGGCGTTCCGCGGGCTGAACCCGGCAGGCGGGCCCAAGGGCGTCGGCGACGCGGTGAACCAGGCCGTGGTGATCACGTTCCTGCTGCTGTTCCTGATCAACGTCGTGCTCACCGCGGTCTATCTCAAGATCGTGCCGCCGAAGGCGCTGTGACCATGACGACCGAGACGGCCGAACCGGTCGAGCGCGCTGCCGACGACGACGCCCGCGTGCTGGAGATCATCGCGCGCCCCGGCGCGAGCCTGGAGGGCCTCGGCAGGCAGCTTTCCTTCTACGGCCGTGCGCTGGCCTGGTCGCCGCGCACCGTCCGCCGCTACGGCAGGGAAACCGCGCGCCTGCTCACCGAAGTCTGCTTCGGCACCGGCGGGCTCGCGGTGATCGGCGGCACGCTCGGCGTGATGATCGGGATGACGCTGTTCACCGGTCTCATCGTGGGCCTGCAGGGGTATTCGGCGCTCAACCAGCTCGGTACCGCGGCGCTCACCGGGTTCATCTCGGCCTACTTCAACACCCGCGAGGTCGCGCCGCTTTCGGCAGGGCTCGCGCTTTCGGCGACGGTCGGCTGCGGGTTCACCGCGCAGCTCGGCGCAATGCGGATCTCGGAGGAGATCGACGCGCTGGAAGTGATGGCCGTGCCGAGCATGCCCTACCTCGTGACCACGCGGGTGCTGGCCGGGGTGACCGCGGTGATCCCGCTGTACGCGATCGGGCTGCTCTCGTCGTACCTGGCTTCGCGGCAGATCACCATCTGGCTCTACGGCCAGTCGGCGGGTACCTACGACCACTACTTCACGCTGTTCCTCCCGCCCGAGGACGTGCTGTGGTCGTTCGCCAAGGTGATCGTGTTCAGCGTGCTGGTGATCCTGTCCCATTGCTATTACGGCTACACCGCGTCCGGCGGACCGGCCGGGGTCGGGATCGCGGTGGGCCGCGCGGTGCGCACGTCGATCGTGCTGATCTCGGTGCTCGACTTCTTCCTCAGCCTCGCGATCTGGGGCGCCAATACGACAGTGCGGATTTCCGGATGAGCACGCGGCGCGAAGTACTGAAACGGCTGCGGTACCAGGTGCTGGGCCTGGTGTTCCTCGTCGTGGCCGCGCTCTTCTTCACCACCACGATCGCGGTGTACCGGCAGTTCTTCACCCCGGTCGAACTCGTCAAGCTGGAGACCGACCACGTCGGCAGCCAGCTGCGCGTCGGCGGCGACGTGAAGGTGCGCGGGATGCTCGTCGGCGAGATCCGGTCGGTGACCTCGAACGGGGACCACGCCGAGCTGGGGCTGGCCCTGCAGCCGGACAAAGTGGACGTGATCCCGGCGAACGTGTCCGCCCGGCTGCTGCCCAAGACGTTGTTCGGCGAGCGGTACGTCGCACTGCAGCTGCCGCCGGATCCGCAGCGGCACATCCGGGCCGGGGACGTGATCCCGCAGGACCGCAGCGACAGTGCGATCGAGCTGGAGCAGGTGCTCGACGACGTGATGCCGCTGCTGCAGGCGGTGCAGCCGGAGAAGCTGGCGAGCACGCTCACCGCGGTCTCCACCGCGCTCGACGGGCGTGGCAAGCAGCTCGGGCAGACGCTCAGCCGGCTGTCGGACTACCTCGGCAAGCTCAACCCGTCGCTGCCCGACCTCAAGGCCGACATCACCGGGCTGGCCAACGTGTCCGATACCTACGACAAGGCCGCGCCGGACCTGTTGCAGGCGTTGTCCGATCTCACCACCACCAGCCGCACCGTGGTGGAGAAGCAGCAGGGACTGTCCGATGTGTACTCCTCGGTGGCCGCCGCGTCCACCGATCTGACGAGCTTCCTCGAAGTCAACAAGGACAACTTCATCCGGCTCACCACCGCGGTCCAGCCGACGCTGGACGTACTCGCGAAGTACGCGCCGGAGTACCCGTGCCTGCTCAAGCAGCTCGCCGGCTCGGTACCGGAAGCAGAGCTGGCCTTCGGCAAGGGCACCGCGCACCCGGAGGTCAGCCGCGTGACCATCGAGTTCGCCGCGAGCCGTGGCAAGTACCTGCCGGGGGTCGACGAACCCCAGTACGACGACAAACGCGGCCCCCGCTGTTATCCGCAGGTGCCCAAACCGGGGTACTGGCCGCAGTACCCGCCGGACGGCGCGGTGCGCGACGGTTCGAGCAAGCCCGCGTCGCCGCGGGTCCCGGACGGCACGCTGCCCGGTGAGATCACCTCCGGCACCCTGCCCGGTGGTTCCGGCGCATCCGGTGGCGCGCCCACCGTGGTCGGGTCCAGCGACGAGACGAAGCTGATCGGCCTGCTCGCCTCGCCCACCCTGGGCACCACGCCGGAGAACGTGCCGGGCTGGGCCGGGCTGCTCGTCGGGCCGCTGTACCGCGGGGCGGAGGTGGAGCTGAAGTGAGGTCCTACATCCCGTCGCTGGTGAAGATCCTGATCTTCGCCGCGGTCACCGTGCTGCTCACCGGCGTGCTCGCGACGACCATCGCGAACACGAACTTCGGCGACTCGTCGGGGTACGTCGCGAAGTTCACCGACGCCTCGGGCCTGCAGCCCGGCGACGACGTGCGGATCTCCGGGGTGAAGGTGGGGCAGGTCGAGACGATCGGCGTCGAGGAGGGCGAGCAGAACCTCGCCCAGGTGCGGTTCGCCGTCGAATCCGCCTACCGGCTGCCTTCGCTGGCCACCGCGACGATCAAGTACCGCAACCTGGTCGGGCAGCGGTACCTGTCGCTGGGCACCGACGTGACCGGCGAGGGCTCGCTGCCCTCCGGCGGCACCATCCCGCCGGAACGGACCAAACCGGCGCTGAACCTGACCGTGCTGTTCAACGGGTTCAAGCCGCTGTTCAAGGCACTGGACCCGAAGGAGGTCAACCAGCTCTCCGCGGAGATCGTGCAGGTCTTCCAGGGCGAGGGCGGCACGATCACCAGCCTGCTCGCGCACACCGCGTCGATCACCTCGTCGATCGCGGGCAAGGACCAGGTGATCGGGCAGGTGATCGGCAACCTCAACCAGGTGCTCGGCACGGTCAACGCACACGGTCCGCAGCTGGGCGACCTGATCGACCAGACCCAGCGGCTGGTCAGCGGCCTTGCCGAGCAGCGCAAGCCGATCGGCGACGCGGTCGGCGCGCTCGGTGACCTGACCACCGCCACCGCCGGCCTGCTCGCGGACGCCCGGCCTGCGGTGCGCGACGACGTCGCGCAACTGGGCACGGTGTCGAAGAACCTGGCCGATTCACAGCAGCTGCTGGAGCACCTGCTGCAGGTGCTGCCGGGCAATCTGGAGAAGTTCACCCGGACCCTGAGCTACGGCAGCTGGTTCAACTACTACCTGTGCGGGATCGAGGGCACGGTCGGCATTTCCTCGCTCGACGTCACGTTGCCGCTCGTGCCGATCCCGGGCACCGAACGAGCACCGAGGTGTGGCCCGTGAAGCGGCTGAAGGAACGGAACCAGGCGGCGGTCGGCGCGGTGGCGCTGGTGCTCGTCGTGCTGGTGACCGCGGTGACCTACTTCTCCGACAGCATCCCGATCTTCGGCAACGGCATCACCTACACCGCCTACTTCGCCGAGGCGGCCGGGCTGGCGCCGGACAACGAGGTCGAGGTGGCCGGGGTCAAGGTCGGCCAGGTGACCTCGGTGGAGCTGGCGCACAAGCAGGTGCGGGTGAAGTTCCGGGTGAAGGACGTGCGCGTCGGGGACACTTCCACGGCGTCGATCGAGATCAAGACGCTGCTGGGGGAGAAGTACCTCTCGCTCGTGCCGAAGGGCGGCGGCACGCAGGACCCGGCCGCCACCATCCCGGTGCAGCGCACCCGCACGCCGTTCCAGCTGCAGGACGCGTTCAACCAGCTGTCCACCACGGTCGGCGACATCGACACGAAACAGCTCGCGGACAGTTTCACCGCGCTGTCCTCGGCGCTCAAGGACAGCCCGCAGTACCTCAAGGACACCCTGTCCGGGTTGTCGTCGTTGTCGAAGACGGTCTCCTCGCGCGACGCCGACCTGCACACCCTGCTGGCCAACACGAGCCAGGTGTCGAAGACGCTGTCCGACCGCAACGCCCAGCTGCAGCAGGTGATCGGCGACGGCAACCAGCTGCTTTCCGAGCTGCAGCAACGCAGGCAGCAGATCAGCACGCTGCTGAAGGGCACCCAGCAGATCTCGCAGCAGCTGTCCGGGCTGGTGGCGGACAACCGCAAGCAGATCGGACCGACGCTCACCGAACTGGGCAAGGTGACCGATGTGCTGCAGCACAACCAGAGCAACCTCGACCGCAGCCTCCAGCTGATGGCACCGTTCGCCAGGGTCGGCGCGAACGCGACCGGCAACGGCCGCTGGTTCGAGGGCTATCTGTGCGGGCTGCTGCCGCCGACGATCACCGCGGGCGGAATCTCGATCAACCCGGAGGGCTGTACCCCGCCCGTCGCGGCGCCGAACCAGGGAGTGGGTGGACGGTGACGATCCAGACCAAGACCGGGCGATCGCTGCTCACCTGGCTTTCGATCGCCTGCGTGGTGGCGCTTCTGCTGACCGCGGGGGTGTGGCTGGTGCTGCGGGACACCGGCGGCACGAAGCTGTCCGCGTACTTCGGCAAGACGGTCGGGCTCTACGCGGGTTCGTCGGTGCGGGTGCTGGGGGTGCAGGTCGGCCAGGTCACCGCAGTGACGCCGGACGGCCAGGCGGTGCGGGTGGACATGCAGGTGGACGGCGACGTGCCGATCCCGGCCGATGCCGGTGCGGTGGTGGTCGCACCGAGCCTGGTCAGCGACCGGTACGTGCAGCTCACCCCGGCCTACGACAGCGGGCCCACGCTCGCCAGCGGGACCGTGCTGGCGCGGGACAAGACCGCGACCCCGGTGGAGCTCGACGATCTGTACGCGAGCCTGGACAAGCTGTCCACCGCGCTCGGCCCGGACGGGGCCAACAAGAACGGCGCGCTGTCGGACGTGCTGGACACCGCGGCGGCCAACCTCAAGGGCAACGGCTCGGACCTGAACGCCACCGTCGGCAGGCTCGCCGACCTTTCGTCTACTTTGGACAATTCAAAGGACGATCTGTTCTCCACCGTGCAGAACCTGAACTCGTTCACCTCCGCGCTGGCGCAGAGCGACAGCCAGCTCAACGAGTTCTACCAGCGGGTGGCGGACGTGAGCGGTTTCCTCGCCGACGATTCGGGTGACGTCGGTGCCGCGCTCGACTCGCTGGCCTCCTCGCTCGGCGAGGTGAAGCAGTTCGTGGCGGACAACAAATCCGCGCTTTCGGCCAATGTGGACAAGCTGGCCTCGCTCACCAAGGTGCTGGTGGACCAGCGTGCCTCGCTCGCCGAGGTGCTGGACGTGGCGCCGACCGGTGCGACGAACTTCATCAACTCCTACGACGCGGCGTCCGGCACGATCGCGGTGCGCGACAACCTCAACGAGGTCACCAATCCGCCGATCCTGACCGTGTGCCGGTTGCTCGCCGCGGGTACGCCGAAAGGTGTGCCGACCACGCTGTCGGACATCTGCAAGCAACTCGCCCCGGTGCTCGACGGCACGCTGAAGCTGCCCACCGTGCCGCAGGCGCTCAACTCCCTGCAGAACGGCCAGCTGCCACCGCTGCCGTTGCCGCTGTCCGACGTGCTGACGCAGCTTCCCGGAGGTGGCAAGTGAACCGCGTGCGCAGGAGGCTGGCCGGGGTGCTCGCCGGGGTGCTGGTGCTCGCCGGCTGCAGTGACGGCGGGTTCAACGGCCTGTACTCCACCCCGCTGCCCGGCGGACCGGACCTGGGCGAGCACCCGTTCCACGTGACGGCGTTGTTCACCGACGTGCTCGATCTGGTGCCGCAGGCAACGGTGAAGGTCAACGACGTGCCGGTAGGCCGGATCGACCGGGTCACGCTCACCCCGGACACCAAGGCCGCACTCGTCGCGATGACCGTGAACAGCGACGTTGCCCTGCCCGCCAACGCGCGGGCGCAGCTGCGCCAGTCGAGCCTGCTCGGCGAGAAGTTCGTGGAGCTGAGCGCACCGCCGGAGGAGAAACCGGCGGGCCGCCTCGGGGACGGTGCGCAGATCCCGCTCGGGCGCACGAACCGCAACCCGGAGATCGAGGAGGTGCTCGGCGCGCTTTCGTTGCTGCTCAACGGTGGCGGCGTGGAACAGCTGCAGGGCATCACCCGTGAGCTCAACAGCGCGTTGTCCGGCAACGAACCGCAGATGCGCGCGCTGCTGTCGCGAGTGGACGATCTGGCCACCCAGCTGGACGGGCACAAGGGCGAGATCCTGCGTGCCATCGACGGGCTCGGCAAGCTGTCGCACACGCTCGCTGGCCAGCAGCAGAACCTCACCACCGCGCTGGACGACCTCGCACCCGGCCTGAAGATCGTCGCCGACCAGCGGGACCAGCTGGTGGCCATGCTGAACGCGCTGAACAAGCTCTCCGGCGTTGCGGTGGACACCGTCAACCGCAGCCGCGACCAGCTCGTGGCCAACCTCAAGGCGCTGGAGCCGACGCTGCGCCAACTCGGCGCGGCGGGCAAGGATCTGCCGGACGCCCTGCAGATCCTGCTCACCTACCCGTTCCCCGACTATGCGGGCAACACGATCAAGGGCGACTACGCGAACGTCGACGCACGGGTCAACCTCGATCTGGACAAGCTGGTGAAGAACTTCACGAACTCCTCGCAGCCGCCGATCCAGCTGCCGGGCGGCACCCCGACCGCACCGGGGTCGCTGCCGCTGACGAACGGGCCGGGTGCAGCGCCACTGCCGTTGCCGACCACCTCGCCGCCGGCGAACAACCAGCCGGGGCTCGGCGGCGTTCTCGGCGGGCTGCTGGGCGGACTGGCCGGGGGAGGCGGGCGATGACCACTCGCAAGACCCGGATCCAGCTGGTCGTGTTCGTCGTGATCGCCGTGGTGTCGGTGGCTTACGCGGGTGGCCGCTACGCCGGGCTCGACCGGATCTTCGGCAGCCGCGGCTACCAGGTGACGCTGCAGCTCGCGGACTCCGGCGGGATCTTCGTGAACTCGGAGGTCGCCTACCGCGGGGTGACCGTGGGCAGGGTGGCGGATCTGAAGCTCACCGGACACGGCATCGACGTGGCACTCGACCTCGACTCCGGCGGTCCGGACATCCCGGCGGACCTGCACGCGCAGGTGGCGAACCGGTCCGCGGTCGGCGAACAGTTCGTGGACCTGCTGCCGGACCGCGAATCGGGGCCGTACCTGGCGGACGGGGCGGTGATCAGGCAGGATCGCACGTCGCTGCCGGCCTCGCCGGATTCGGTGCTGAGCCATCTGGACAACCTGGCCGCGAGCGTGGATCCGCAATCGCTGAAGACGGTCGTCGACGAAACCTACGACGCGTTCGCCGGAACCGGGCCGCAGATGCAGAAGCTGCTCGACAGCACCGGTTCGCTGACCGCGAAGGCGAGCCAGTACGTGCCGCAGACACAGGGGCTGCTGGCCAATTCGCGCACCGTGTTCGCCACCCAGGAGCGGCAGGCGAAGAACATCACCTCGTTCGCGTCCGGGCTGCGCACCATCGCCGGACAGCTGAAGAGTTCCGATCCGGCGCTGCGTACGGTGATCGACCAGGCCCCGCAGCTGAGCCGCCAGATCAGCGACGTGCTCGCCACCTCCGGGACCGACCTCGGGGTGCTGTTCGCCAACTCGCTGACCACCGCACAGGTGACTTCGGCGCGCACGGACGCGCTCGAAGAGCTGCTGGTGGCCTATCCGGTGATCTCGGCGTTCGCGCCGTCCACGTCGCCGGATGGCAGCGGGCACCTCGGGGTGGTGTTCAACTTCTTCGATCCGGCGTCGTGCACCAAGGGGTACGAGGGCACGAAGCAGCGTCCGGCCAGCGACACGAGCGAAGCGCCGGTGAACAAGAACGCCTACTGCGCCGAACCGCCCGGTAGCCCGGTCGAGGTGCGGGGCTCACAGAACGCGCCGTACGCCGGGAAACCTCCGGCGATTCCGGCGGCACCCAAGGCGTCCACGCCGGCGGAATCGCCGGAGACCACCCAGCTGCCGGGACTGCTGGGTCAGCTGGGCACGCCCGCCGAGAGTGGGCTCGGGGCGTTGCTGGGCGGGTCCTGATGACGGTGCGGTTGCTGTGGGTGCTGTCCGGCCTCGCCGTACTGGCCGCCGCGTGGTTCGGCTGGTCCTGGTGGCGGGCCGCGGGCGACGAGGGGCTCGCCCGCGGCCGCGACCGGGACGCGGTGCTCGCCGCGGCGAGCACGGATCTGGTCGCGCTCAACACCATCGACTACCACACCGGTGCGGCCGACGTGGACCGCTGGATCGCCGCCACCACCGGTCAGTACCGGAAGGACCTCTCCGGCGACCGGCAGCTGCAGATCGAGCGGGCGACGAGCACCAAGACGGTGTCCACCGCAGCACTGGTGCAGGCCGCCGTGACCGACCTCGATCCGGCGGCGGGCACGGCGCGGCTGATCGCGGTGCTCGACGTGCGGGTCAGCACCGCCGGTGGCGCTCCGGCCTCGAAACAGGCCCGGTTGAGCGTGGATTTCGCTCGCGAGGGTGACGCCTGGAAGGTCGGCGGAGTGCAGACGGTGGGCTCATGAAAGCGCGGATGCTGCCGCTGGCGGTAGCCGTGGTGGCGTTGGCGTGCGCGGTGTGGTTCGCGGTGGCGGCGGGGTCGCTGCGCCCCGGCGACGACGAGGCTCTGGTCGAGCAGTCCGCGACCGCGGAAGTCACCGATCAGGTGGGCACGGCGGTGAAAGCGCTGTTCTCCTACGACTACGCCGACCTCGACCGCACCACGCGCGCCGCGGCCGACGTGCTGTCCGGCGCCGCGGTGTCGCAGTACCGGACCCAGTTCGCCGCGGCCAGGAAACGGGCGGACGAGCAGAAACTGATCCGCACCACCACCGTCCGGGCGATCGGCGTCCGCACCCTGCACGGCGACGACGCGAGCCTGCTGCTCTTCCTGGACCAGCAGACGATCCTGCCCTCCGGCGGGGCACCGAAATCGTCCGTCGCGCAGCTTTCGGTGACTGCGCACCGCAGCGACGGGCGGTGGAAGATCACCGCGATGGATCCGTTGTAGGCCGCCGTCGTGGCGTGTCCCGGCTTCTTCCGGCTCCGGTGCCTGCGGACGAGCGCGGCGGTGGTCGGGCAGTCCGACGTCCGGCGCGCAGGCGGGTCATCCGTCCCAGACCGCCGCGCCCTGGCGCAGCACGGTCACCGGGGACGGGGTCACCGTCGGCCACAGGTCCAGCACGTAGCGGAAGTGCGGGCCGAACTCGTGCTCGTTCCAGGTCGCCGCGGGCGGTCCGCTCTCCACATAGGACACCCGGACCCGGTGGCGGCCGGGGGTGATCCGCAGCCGGTGCCGCTGGTCCGGGTAGTCGGCCGGACCAGCCAGCGTCAGTTCGCCGCCGGGCACCGCCAGATCGGCCTCCACGACGTGCTCCGCGTCCGCCCGCACCGCCGGCGGCGCGGGGTGCACGGACACCTCGGTCTCCACCAGATCCGACCGCGCGGTTGCCACGGCCAGTGACGAGGGTTCCACCGCGATCCGGTGCGAGGTCACCGCCTCGTCGCTCCACCCGCCGTCGCCGGGACGCCAGGCACCGAGGTCGCGCAACGAGAACTGCCGCAGCTCGGCATGCACCACGAATCGCACCCCGGCACGCTAGCCCACGTGCGGCGGGGGTCACCCGAATCGGTCTTGCCGCGCGGTTTAGCGTGGAGCCATGACCACAGCTTCCGTCGACGTCGATTCCGCCCGCCGTGCCTACGAGGAGCTCGTCGGCCGCGGCCTCTCCCTGGACATCACCCGCGGCAAGCCCTCGCCGCGCCAGCTCGACCTCTCCGCGGACCTGCTCACGCTGCCGAACGGCGAGTACCGGGCAGCGGACGGCACCGACACCCGCAACTACGGCGGCCTCAAGGGCCTGCCGGAGCTGCGCCGGATCTTCGCCGGCCCGCTGCAGGTGCCCGCGGAGCAGCTTCTCGCGGCGGGGAACTCGAGCCTGGAGCTGATGCACGACACGGTCGCGCAGGCCCTGCTGTCCACACTGCCCGGCGGGCAGCGCCGGTGGGCGGACGAGCCGCGGGTGGCGATGCTGGCCCCGGTGCCCGGCTACGACCGGCACTTCAACCTCGCCGAGCGGTTCGGCATCGAGCTGATCCCGGTGCCGATGACCGAGACCGGCCCGGACCTGGACGAGGTCGAGCGGCTCGCGGCAGGCGACGCCGCGGTGAAGGGCATCTGGTGCGTGCCCAAGTACTCGAACCCGACCGGGGTCACCTTCTCCGACGAGACCGCCGCCCGGCTGGCCGCGATGCCGACCGCGGCGCCGGACTTCCGGATCTTCTGGGACAACGCCTACGCCGTGCACCACCTCACCGAGGTCGAGACCGAGGTGGCGGACATCCTCACGCTGTGCGCGCAGGCGGGCAACGCCGACCGTGCGTTCGTGTTCGGGTCCACCTCGAAGATCACCCTCGCCGGTGCCGGGGTCGGCTTCTTCGGCGCCTCCGAGGCGAACATCGCGTGGTGGCTCGGCCTGATCGCGCTGCGCACCATCGGCCCGGACAAGGTCAACCACCTGCGGCACGCGCGGTTCCTCAAGGACACCGACGGCCTTCGCGGGCACATGCGCAAGCACGCGGAGATCATCGCGCCGAAGTTCGACGCGGTGGACCGGATCCTCACCGAGGAGCTGGGCGAGTCCGGCCTGGTGAGCTGGACGAAGCCGGCAGGCGGGTACTTCATCTCGCTGACCGTGCCCGACGGCACCGCGAAGGAGATCGTGCGGCTCGCCAAGGAGGCGGGCATCGCGCTGACCCCGGCCGGTGCGACCCATCCGCACGGCGACGACCCGGCCGACGCGATCATCCGCATCGCACCGACGTTCCCCGAACAGGCCGAGGTGGAGGAGGCCGTGCGCGGGCTCGCCGTCTGCGTCCGGCTCGCCGCCGCCCAGCGCGGCTGAGCTTCCCCCGGTGCCGCCGCCACCGGCTACGGTGGCGGCGGCACGGACGTTTCCAGGGGGTGTGATGCGGGTTCTCGTCGCGGGCGGCGGTATTGCGGGCACGGTCACGGCGATGGCCGTGCAGCGCGCAGGCCACGAACCGGTGGTTTGCGAGGCACATCCCTCCGGCGGGGCCGACGCCGGTGCGTTCCTCACCGTGATGCACAACGGGATGGACGCGTTGCGCGCGATCGACGCCGAGACCCCGGTGGTCGAGGCGTCGTTCGCCGCGTTCGGGGTCGAGCTGGTGAGCCCGGACGGTGCCACGCTGAGCACCCGGCAGTTCGACACCGAAGCACTGGCCGGCCCGCGCACACTCACCCGGGCCGCCTTCTACCGCGTGCTCCAGGACGAAGCGCAACGCCGGGGGATCACCGTGGCACACCGCCGCCGGCTGGTTTCGGCGACCGCGGGTGCACCGGGGGTGACCGCGACGTTCGAGGACGGCAGCACGGTGTCCGGAGACATCCTGGTGGGCGCGGACGGACTGCACTCGGTGGTGCGCAGGCTCATCGATCCGGACTGCGGACCGCCCCGGTTCACCGGGCTGACCGTGGTCTACGGCTACACCCGCGCCGCCGGTTTGCCTGCCGCGCCCGGTGTGTACCGGATGATCCGCGGCAGCCGCGCCGCGTTCGGCTTCACCACCGCGCCCGACGGGGCGACCTTCTGGTTCGCCCGGATCCCGGACACCGAGCGCCCGCGCACGGAACTCGCCGCGGTCACCCCGGCCGGCTGGCGGGAGTTCACCGGCGCCGCGTTCGACGGCGATCCGTTGCCGTGCGCCGAGATCGTGGCCGCGACCGGGGACGAGGTGTACGGCGGGCATTCCTACGACCTGCCCACCACCCGGCGATGGTCCACGCCGGCCATGGTGCTGGCAGGCGATTCCGCGCACGCCGCCTCACCCGCCGCCGGACAGGGCGCGTCGATGGCACTGGAGGACGCCGTGGTGCTCGCCCAGTGCCTGCGGGACCTGCCCGATCCGGCGTCCGCGTTCGCCGCCTACGAGCGGCTGCGCCGAAGCCGCGTGGAGAAGCTGGTCGCGGCGAGTGCCGGACAGGACGTGGGGGAGGACCGTGGCTGGCTGTACCGGCATCACCTGGACTGGGATTCGCGAATCACAGCGTGAGCGCGTCCGCGACGATACGATCCGCGCATGAATCAACCCGCACCACCGGCACCGCAGCAGTACCAGCAGTTTCCGGTCATGCTGTCCACGATGAACGATTTGCCCGGTTATCGCGTGGTTCGCGTGTTCGGCGAGGTTTTCGGCCTCACCGTGCGCAGCCGCAACATGTTCTCCAACATCGGCTCCGGCTTCAAGGCGATGGCAGGCGGTGAGCTCAAGGGGCTGTCGAAGCTGCTTTCGGACTCCCGCAACGAATCGCTGCTGCGGCTGTCCCAGGAAGCCGTGCAGCGCGGCGCCAACGCGGTGCTCGCGTTGCGCTTCGACTGCAACGAAATCGCCCAGACCGCCAGTGAAATCGCCTCGTACGGCACCGCCGTGTACGTGGTTCCGGACAATGGCCCGCAACAGCAGCCGCAGCAGCAGGCTCCGCCGCAGCAGCAGTTCCAGGCCCCGCCGCAGACTCCCCACCAGTGACCCGCAGCCGCGGTTGTGGGGGAGAAGTGTTTCCCTCACAACCGCGGTACCGGCCGCCGGCCGGATTGCCTTCGTCAGCAGCGGCAGCGCTCTGCCCGTCCGCGGCTTCGGCTACGACCGGTACGGTCGGCTCGTCACCCGTCACCAGAACACCCGGGACGGCATTCGCACCCGGACCTACTGCTGGGACGCCGCCGACCGGCTGGTCGCGGTGAATCCGCCCGAAGGCGGCGAGTGGCACTACCGGTACGATCCGCTCGGCCTGGCCCCCACCCCGGACGGTGACGTGCAGGACGCCAGCCCGGCCGTGTCGGAGCACCACGACTATCCGCCCGGCCCGAACAAGCCCACGAGTCCGCCCAGCGAGTGGACACCGACCGAAATATCCGCCGGGACGAAGGTCTACCACTGCACCGCACCCGAAAACGTGGGCAAGATCCTCGGTCCGGGCAGCAGCATCCGCCCCGCGGGCGACCCGGCGGTACGGCCGACCGGAGACGGCGCGAACCGGTGGGGTGGCGGTGAGCTGGGGTTCGGCTTCTACACGCACACCGAACCGGACTCGGCGAGCAGCTACACCGAGAACGGCAATCCGATCATCGAGTTCACCGTGAAGCGGGACCTCCGCGGCGCACTGTCCCCGCATTCCGGATGGATCGGCGACCTGCGCGAGGACTACCGCCAGTGCAACGACTTCATCCGGAAACACGACGACCTCGGCGAGATCAAGTTCCATCACGGCGCCGAGCAGCTCGAGTTCGGCAAGATCATCGCGGAGGACCCGGTCAACCCCGGAGTCCCGAAGGAATTCAGCAGCTACGCCGACTACAAACGCTGGTACGACAACGGCATGGTGGACGAGGACTAGTGCCTGTTGCACTGCGTTGACCGGCGAAGCCGCTCCAGTAGACGAGTATTGGAGCCGTTGCTGCCCGCCGGCGAGAGGGTGGAGCAAACGCCAGCTTCTCAACGGCATCTGCTGGCGAACACGGGCTGGTTCGCTGTGGCGCGACGTCTCGTTGGACTACGGCGGCCGGCAAACCATTCCGGCAGCGCGTGTGGTCCTGGTCGCCGGACAAGGTCAAAGCCGCTGTTGCTGCTGGTGACCGCAGGGCGGCGAGGCGGCTCGCCGCAGGTGGAGATGGTGCCGGCGTGCCGGTCCCACCTCCACCTGCGCCGACCGGGCTGCTCTCCGGCGGCGCGGGATGACGCGCATGATTTCCCAGCTGGCCGAGTGGCTCCGGCATCGCGGGCCGCCGGTGTTCGACCCGGCGAGCTACCGGCAGCAGGCGCTACCGCACTGCCGGGCTACTTCCGGTACAGCGCCTCGATGTCGTTCGCGTAGTTCTTGGTCACCACGTTCCGCTTGAGTTTCAGGCTCGGGGTGATCTCGCCGCCTGCCTCGGTGAAGTCGTTGGCCAGCACGGTGAACTTCTTGATCGCCTCGGCGTGGGAGACCTGCTTGTTGGCCTCGTCGACCGCGGCCTGGATCTCCGCCAGCAGCTCCGGGTCCTGCACCAGGTCCGCGACGGTGGCCTGGGCCGGCTTGCCGTGCTGGTTCTTCCACGACGGGAAGTACTCCTCGTCGACGGTCACCAGTGCGGCGATGAACGGGCGCTGGTCGCCCACCACCATCGCCTGGCTGATCAGCGGGGCGGCCTTGATGGTGTCCTCGAGACCGGACGGGGCGACGTTCTTGCCGCCGGCGGTCACGATGATCTCCTTCTTGCGCCCGGTGATCCGCAGGTAACCGTCGTCGTCCAGCCGGCCGAGGTCGCCGGTGTGGAACCAGCCGTCGGTGAGCGATTCCGCGGTCGCCGCCTCGTTGTTGTGGTAGGCGCCGAACACCACGTCGCCCTTGAGCAGGATCTCGCCGTCCTCGGCGATGCGCACCGAGGTGCCCGCGACCGGCCGTCCGACGGTGCCGACCCGGAACGCCGCAGTGGTGTTCACGTTCGCCGCCGCGGAGGTCTCGGTGAGGCCGTAGCCCTCGAACACCGGCACGCCGATACCGCGGAAGAAGTGCGCCAGCCGCGCGCCCAGCGGGGCACCGCCGGACACCGCCGCCACGCAGCGGCCGCCGAGTGCGGCGCGGAGCTTGCCGTACACGAGCTTGTCAAACAGCAGGTGCTTGGCACGCAGGCCGATGCCGGCACCACCGCGGTCCTGCGCCTCGCTGTAGGCGACGGCGGTCGCCTCGGCGGCGTCGAAGATCTTGCCCTTGCCGTCGCCGTGCGCCTTCTGCTTGGCGGTGTTGTAGACCTTCTCGAACACCCGCGGCACCGCGACCACGAACGTCGGGCGGAACGTGCCGAGGTCGGGCACCAGGTTCTTGACGTCCGGGGTGTGCCCGAGGGTCACCCGCGCGGACAGCGCGGTCACCGCGATCGCGCGGGCCAGGATGTGCGCCAGCGGCAGGAAGCACAGCAGTGAGTTGCCCTGCTCCATCAGCTCCGGGAACGCCTCGATGTCCGCGCGGATCTCGGCCAGCAGGTTGCGGTGGGTCAGCACGACGCCCTTGGGCCTGCCGGTGGTGCCCGAGGTGTAGACGATGGTGGCCGGCTCGTCCGCGCGCACGCCGCGGCGGCGGGCGAGCAGGTCCTCGTCGGAGACCTCGGCGCCCAGCGCGGTCAGCTCGTCGACCGCGGGGGAATCGCCCTCGATCCGCCAGACGTGGTCGAGGCCGTCGAGCCTGCCGCGGACCTGATCCACCTCGTCCCGGTGCAGCTCGGTCTCGACGAGCACGGCCTTCGCCGCGGAGTCGGACAGGATCCAGTGCACCTGCTCGGCGGACGAGGTCTCGTAGATCGGCACGGTGACCGCGCCTGCCGCCCAGATGGCGAAGTCGATGAGCGTCCACTCGTACCGGGTCTTGGACATCAGCGCGACCCGGTCGCCGTGCCCGACGCCCGCCGCGATCAGCCCCTTGGCCACGGCGGTGACCTGGTCGGCGAAGTCCTTCGCGGTCACGTCCAGCCAGGTGCCCTCGACCTGCCTGCGGAAGCTCACCACATCGGAGAACCGCTCGGCGTTCGCCCAGACGACGTCGGCAAGGTTCTCGTCGTCGGTCACCGGCTTCCCGGCGGGGGCGCTGTATTCGCGCACGTGGACCTCCGTGTTCGACGCGTGCGGTTACCCGCCGGTCAACTTAGCGTGCCGTAGACCTTAAGACCATGCTGGCACGGGCCGCGCGCCGAGGTCATGGCATCGTGGCGGGGTGCACGCGCCAGCCGCTCTCGACCTCGTGGACGAGACGTTCATCGCCGTTCCCCCCGGCACGCTCGCCGCAGCGTTCGCCGATCCCTCGTCGTGGCGCCGGTACTGGCCGGACCTGGTGCTGGAGGTCTACACCGACCGCGGGGACAAGGGTCTGCGCTGGACCGTCACCGGTGCCTTGATCGGTACCATGGAAGTCTGGCTGGAACCCGTGCTCGACGGCACCGTGCTGCACTACTTCCTGCGCGCGACGCCCGCCGGACCCGGCGGTGCCGCGCGCGAGCTGCGCCCGCGTGAGCTGCGCCGGGAGTTCGACCGGCGGGCCCGTGCGGCGAAGGACGTGGCACTCGGGCTGAAGGAGATCCTCGAGGACGGGCGCGAGCCGGGTGTGCCGCCGCGGACCGCGGAGCAGGGCACCGCGGACTAGGGAGGCTTTTGTGCGGGTTCACGTCGTTTCGGACGTGCACGGCAACGCCGACGCGCTGAAACGGGCGGGAGACGGCGCGGACGCCCTGGTCGTGCTCGGCGACCTGCTCGACTTCGTCGACTACCACGATCACGACAAGGGCATCATGGGCGCGCTGTTCGGCGCGGAGAAGGTGGGCGAGTTCGCCCGGCTGCGCCGCGAGGGCACCCGCGACGACACGGTGGCCTACTCGCGCACACTGTGGGCCACGCTCGAGGATCCGGCCGCGGCGGTGGACGAGGCGATCCGGGAGCAGTACGCCACGCTGTTCGCCGCGATGACCGCGCCCACCTACGCCACGCCCGGCAACGTCGACGCGCCCGCGCTGTGGCCGGAGTTCACCGGTTCCGGGGTGCAGGTGCTCGACGGCGAGACCACCACCATCGGCGGGCTCCGCTTCGGGTTCGCCGGCGGTGCGGTGCTGCCCGACGGGGTGGTCCCGCGTGCCCGCAAGGGCGCGGCATGGCGGCCCTACCTGCGGGCGCGCGAGGAGTTCGACGAGGCGGTGGCCGGGCTGTCCGGGGTCGACGTGCTGTGCACGCACATCCCGCCCGCGGTGCCGGAGCTGACCTACGACGTGGTCGCGCGGCGGGCCGAACTGGGCTCGCGCGCACTGCTCGGACTGATCCGCGAGCAGCGTCCGCGCTGGTCGCTGTTCGGCCACGTGCACCAGCCGCTGGCGCTCCGTCGGCGGCTCGGGCGCACCGAATGCCGCAACGTGGGGCACTTCAAGGAGACCGGGCAGCCCTACGTGCTGCGCTGGTGACGGGGCTGTCCGGCTACCCTTCGTCTCATGGCCGAGCAGTCCACGCAGTCCATCGAGGTCGACGCCGAGCCCGCGCGGGTGCTGGCGGTGATCGCCGACTTCCCCGCGTACCCGGAGTGGGCCAAGGCCGTCCGGGAGACCGAGGTGCTGGCCGCCGGTGACGACGGCAGGGCGAAGCAGGTCAAGCTGACCCTCGACGCCGGTCCGATCAAGGACGTGTACACGCTCGAGTACGACTGGGACGCCTCCGGCCTCGGCGTCAGCTGGCACCTGGTGAAAGGCCAGATGCAGAAGGCGCAGGACGGCCGGTACGCGCTCGAACCGCTCGACGACGGACGCACCCTGGTCACCTACACCCTCTCCGTCGAGCTGGCGCTGCCGATGATCGGCCTGCTGCGGCGCAAGGCGGAGAAGATGGTGATGGACACCGCGCTCAAGGAACTCAAGCGGCGGGCCGAGGGCTAGATGCGGATCCTGCTGTTCACCGGCAAGGGGGGTGTCGGGAAGACCACGCTCGCCGCGGCGACCGCGCTCGCGCTCGCCGGCCGCGGCAGGAAGACGCTGGTCGTCTCGACCGATCCGGCGCATTCGCTCGGCGACGCGTTCGGCTCCCCGCTGGGCACCGAACCCTCCGAAGTGGACGTTCGGGGCGACGGCACCGCCGCCGGGCTGTGGGCCGCGCAGGTGGACTCGCGTTCGCTCGCCGACCGGACCTGGTACGAGCTGCGCGGTGAGCTGCGCGCAGTGCTCTCCGGCGCAGGGCTGGACCTGCTGGACGCCGAGGAACTGACCGTGCTGCCCGGCGTGGACGAACTGCTCGCGCTCGGCGAAGTGCGCCGGCTGGCCACCCAGGGACCGTGGGATACCGTGGTGGTCGACTGCGGCCCGACTGCGGAGACGTTGCGGCTGCTGGCCCTTCCGGAGGCGGTGTCCGGCTACCTCACGCGGGGGTACGGCGGACGGCGCCGCCGGATCGCGGACTCCGTGCGCCGGCTCGGCGCGCACCTGGATGCGCTGCGGGAGCTGCTGACCGATCCGGGCGTGACCACGGTACGGCTGGTGCTCACTCCGGAGCGGGTCGTGGTCGCCGAGGCCCGGCGCACGCTCACGTCGCTGGCGTTGCGCGGCATCGCGGTGGACGGCCTGATCGTGAACCGGCTGATGCCCGCGCCGGGCTTCTGGCGCGGTTCGGCGGCGAACTGGCTGCGCACCCGCCGTGCCCAGCAGGACGCGGTGCTGGGCGAACTGGTGACCGTCGGACTCGGACCGGGCGAGCCGGCCCGCGTCGAGCACCGGGCGAGTGAACCGGTCGGGCCCGCCGCGCTCCGGCAACTGGCCCGCGAGCTGTACGGAAGCCGGGATCCGTTGTCCGGCAACGGGAAACCCGTCACGCCGCTGCTGCGGGTGCAGGCCGTGGACGACGGTTTCCGGCTGCGGGTGGCCATCCCGCTGGAGCACGGTTCCACGGTGGACCTGGCCAGGGTGGACGACGACCTGGCGATCACCGTGGACGGGTTCCGCAGGCTCGTCGCGCTGCCGGAGACGCTGCGCCCGTGCCGGATCACCGGTGCGGAATCCGACGCCGACGGCCTGGTGGTCAGCCTGGCCGGGGACCGGGGACACGGGTGAGCGAAGCGAACGGGGACGGGCGGGTGCCCGGCAGCGGGGACCAGGCGGCCGGCCTGCGGCTGGCCGAGGAGATCCGGCTGCTGGTCGAGATGGTGCTCGACCGGGCCGCGCCGTGGCTGGAGGAGATCGTCGCGGCCGGGCACGGCGAGGACCGTGCGCCAGGCCACGATCAGGATGCCTCGGGGTGCGGCTGGTGCCCGCTGTGTGCGATCGTCGCCGTCGTGCGTGGCGAGCGGCCGGAGTTCGCCGCACGGCTGCTGGAGCAGGCGGCCCAGCTCGTGGCCCTGCTGCGGGCGGTGCTCGCGGACCGCTGGGAACCGGACGAGGGAGTGCACATGCCGGGGTTCCAGCCCGCGCCGCGCCCGCCCGGCCCCGCGGACCCGGAGCCCGCCGCCGCGGAGCCGCCGCGAGTGCAGCGCATCGTCGTCCGCAGGCGGGAAGACTGGCGGCCGGAGCAGGAGAACTGAGTGCTGACCATAGGGGTGGACGTCGGCGGTACGAGCGTGCGCGCCGGAGTGGTGGACGAGCACGGCTCGCTCCTCGACACCGCGCGCGTCGGGACGCCGAGCGAGGAGAACGCGCTCGAGGACGCCATCGCGGGTGTCGTCGAGCAGCTGCGCAACCGGCACGAGGTGGCCGCGGTGGGGCTGGCCGTGGCCGGGTTCGTCGCCCGCGACCGGCGGTCGGTGATGTTCGCGCCGCACCTGGCCTGGCGGGACGCACCGGTGGCGGACCGGATCGCCAAACGGGTGGGCCTGCCGGTGACGCTGGAGCACGACGTCAATTCGGCGGTCGTCGGCGAGCACCGGTTCGGGGCCGCCCGGGGCGCCCGGGTCGCCGCGCTGGTCGCGCTCGGCACCGGGATCGGCGCGGGCCTGCTGCTGGACGGCGAGATCTACCGCGGCGCGCACGGCGTGGCGCCGGAACTGGGCCACCTGACCGTGGTCCCCGGCGGCCGTGCCTGCCCGTGCGGCAAGTACGGCTGCTGGGAGCGGTACTGCAGCGGTACCGCGCTGGCCGCGACCGCGGTCGAGCTGCTGGCCCGCTACCCGGGCCGGTCCACCGTGCT
The DNA here is from genome assembly GCF_039536925.1 of Amycolatopsis ultiminotia. Classification (NCBI taxonomy): domain Bacteria; kingdom Bacillati; phylum Actinomycetota; class Actinomycetes; order Pseudonocardiales; family Pseudonocardiaceae; genus Amycolatopsis; species Amycolatopsis ultiminotia. The sequence continues at coordinate 150,261 of NZ_BAAAZN010000002.1, forward strand.
GTCCAGGGAAATCGCCGGTGACCCGGGTTCGGTCACCGGCCGCAGGGTGGCGGGCGCGGCCCGCGACGGCGACCCGATCGCGCTGCGTGCGATGGCCGAGCTGGCGAAATGGCTGGGGGAGGGCCTGGCCCTGGTGGCCGACGTCTTCGACCCGGAGATCATCGTGATCGGCGGCGGCGTCTCGGAATCGGCACCGCTGTTCCTCGACGAGGCCCGCGAACACTACGCCGGCGCGATCACCGGCGCCCGGTTCCGCCCGCTGGCCCGCATCCGCACCGCCCACCTCGGAGACGACACCGCCATCGTCGGCGCCGCGGCACTGGCCATGGACGCAGCCAGGACACCCGCACTGGGCGCCACCGGCTAGGGCGGGGCAGACGCCCCGGCACTGAGCACGCGATCGGCCGTTCCCGCGGGGGTGGGAGCAGCAGAGTTCAGCACATCGTCGCCTAGCTGCTCAGCCCGTGTTCGTTCGTCGGCTCAGCGGATCTCGGCGAAGTAGCGGGACACCGCCGAGACGTCGCCGGCGTCGGAGATCAGCGCTAGGTAGCCGTCAGGACGGATCAGTACGAGGGTGCGGCCGGTCGCACCGTAGGCGCGGGCCAGATGGCCTTCGGTGTCGGCGATGTCGTCGGGGCCTGCCGGTTGCCCGACGACGTGGAGAGTCCGCACATCGGGCGTCGCAGCCTCGGCCATGGCCCCGAAGTCCAGCACCGTGAAGCGTCCGCCGCGGGTCAGGTCGAACAACCGGCGTTCGCCGTGCATCGTCATCAGCTTGGTCGCATCGGGGGCACGGTCGCCGGCGCGGAGCAGGGCGGTCTCGGCACGGTCGTCGCGGGCCAGCACGGAGCCGCGGTAACCCACGGCGAGTTGCGTGATGCGCGCATCGCGGTGGGTGGGGATGCTCTTCTGTTCGATCGCCTGCTCGAGGCGCGCGTTCGAGAGCGCGAGCACGTCGGCGGCGACCGGCCGCCGCTCTGCCTCGTAACTGTCGAGCAGCGCCGGCGAGGCGCCCTTCGTGACCGCTGCGAGCTTCCAGCCGAGGTTGTACGCGTCCTGGATGCCGGTGTTCATCCCCTGGCCGCCGGCGGGCGAGTGGATGTGCGCCGCGTCGCCGGCGAGGAACACGCGACCCTCGCGGTAGCGGTCGGCGAGGCGGATGTTGGCGCGCCACAGCGACGACCACTCCGGCTCGTGGAGGCGGATGCCGGTGCGCCCGCTGCGCCGGTCGAGGATCGCTTGCATGGTGGCGCGGCTGAGGTCGGGGTCCTGTCCCGGCGCGATGGCGGCCTGGTACTGGAAGACGTCGGTCGAGGGCAGCGGGCAGAGGTTGACCGGACCTTCCTCGTGCCGCCACATGTGCCAGGCGTCGCGATCGAGGCCGTCGACCCCGACATCGGCGACGATCATCCGCACCGCCTCGCGGGTCTCGCCCCGGAAAGCGATGCCGGTCTGCTTGCGGACGAGGCTGTGGCCGCCGTCGCAGCCGATCAGCCACTGCGCGGTGACTGTCTCGGCCTCGCTGCCCTGGCCGATCACCGCCGAAACGCCCTCTTCCGACTGCGAGAAGCTCTCGAGGGCAGTGCCGAACTCGACTGCACCGCCGAGCTCCGCCAGCCGCAGCCGCAACGCTTCCTCGACCCGCCATTCGGGCGTGATGAGGCTTGCCGGATAAGGGATGTCGGGGCGATCCGGGACCGTCTCGGCGCCGGCCTGCTGCACCCGGCCGTCGAGGTCGGCCGACCGGATCGGCATCGCGGTCCGGCCGTGGGCGAGCACGCGACCGACGATGCCGAGGTCGTCGAACACCTCGAGGGTGCGGGGCTGGACGCCCTTGCCACGCGAACCGGGCTGCGGGCCGGGCGCGGCCTCGACCAGGCGGAAGGAGACGCCGCTACGGGCGAGTTCGCAGGCCAGCGTCAGACCGGTCGGGCCGGCGCCGACGATCAGCGCCGTCAGCGCGGTCCGCGCCTGCGGGGACTGCTTCGGTTTCGTCATCTCGTCCTCAGTCAAGAAAGGAATCACTTTCTCGCCAGCATAGGGACGGTTGCCGAGAAAGGAAAGACTTTCTATTCTGAGGCGGTGGTCACCGAGGCATCCGGACCCGTCCGCCGCCGGTACGGCAAGCAGCTCGAGTCCGCGCTGCTCGCTGCCGGATGGGACGAGCTGGTCGAGGTCGGCTACGCCCACCTGACCATGGAATCGATCGCGAAACGCGCGCGCACCAGCGAACCCGTGCTCTACCGCCGCTGGGCCAACAAGGACCGGCTCGTGCTCGCCGCGATCGAGCACCACCGGCGCGCCAACCCGGTCGCCGTCCCCGACACCGGTGCGCTGCGCAGCGACCTGCTCGCCTACCTGAGCGCCGTGAGCGAAGCACTCGCCGGCTTCTTCGCCATCGCCGCGGCAGCCGCCTTTTCGGGGCTGCTGGCCGAGACCGGCCTGAGCCCCGCCCAGGCCCGCGACCAGGTCCTGGACGCCCAGCAGCGCCCGGCGGTCCGGACCGTCTACCAACGCGCCCACGACCGCGGCGAAATCGACCTCGAACGCATTCCTCCGGCGGTGCTCGACCTGCCGTTCGACCTGGTGCGCCACGATCTGCTGATGGACCTCGAACCACTGCGGCCGGCACGCATCCGGTCGATCGTCGACGAGCTCGTCCTGCCGCTGCTGGCACAACGGTGACGCCGGCCGGGTACGGCCCCGGCCGTTTCCGTGCTGTGGACTTCACTGCCGTCGGCCGGGTTGGTGTGGAAGGCTGGGACGGTGACGCCGAGGACCGCCAACCGCTTCGTGCGGTGTTCGTGCGGGCGGGTGCACTGGGGTGCGTTCGGCGCGGCCGGTCTGCTGCTGTGCGATCCCGCGCGCGGGGTGCTGATGCAGCGCCGGGCCTGGTGGGTGCACAACGGCAGTACCTGGGCTCTGCCCGGCGGTGCGCTCGAAGCCGGGGAGACGGTGCGTTCGGCCGCTGCCCGTGAGGCCGGGGAGGAAGCCGACATCCCGTCCTCGGCGTTCCGGGCGACCGCGGCTTCCGTGCTGGATCACGGGGTGTGGCAGTACACGACGGTGCTCGGCGTGACCGACAGCGGGCTCGACGCCAGGGTGGCGAACCAGGAAAGCTCCGAACTGCGCTGGGTTCCGCCGGACGAGGTGGCGCGGCTGAAGCTGCACCGGGATTTCGCCGCGGCCTGGCCGCAGCTTCGCGTGCAGCTGGGCCGGGAGCTGGTCCTGGTGGTCGACGCGGCGAACGTGATGGGCTCCCGTCCGGACGGATGGTGGCGGGACCGTCGTGGTGCCGCCGAACGGTTGCGTGACCAGCTGAGCGGTCCGGCCGAGGAGGGACTGCGCGACGCGGTCACCGACGTCGGCGCCGGACCGCAGTGGCGGTGGTGGCCGCGGGTGGTGCTGGTGGTCGAAGGCCAGGCGAGGGGAGTGTCGTCGATCCCCGGTGTCGAGGTGGTCGCGGCCGACACCGACGGTGACTCGAAGATCGTCGAGGTCACCGCGAAAGCCCGCAAGCGCGCGGAAGACCACGTGGTCGTCGCGACCGCCGACCGCGAGCTGCGCGGCCGGGTGTCCGAACTGGGTGCCGGGCTGCTGGGGCCGGGTGCGTTACTGCGCGAGCTGGGCTGATCCGGGTCTGCCGCCACCGGATGGGTCCGGCACGGTCGGAGAGGTCGCAGGTTCCGGGGTACCGCGCTGCCCCCGGTTTCGACCAGCCAGACGCGGTTTGCGGCGCGCCCCGCCGCCGGACCGGGCCCCGGTTCCGCGCAGGGCGCCCGACGCGGCAGGCAACCGGTCCAGGGCGAGGTCGTCGAGGGCTGCCACCGAATACGCGCAGGTGGTGGCAGCGCCGTCCCCGGTCCGCGCGTGCTGTTCGAGGGGTTGCCGCGGCTGATCTGCTGTAGCCACCGTGGCCGCGCCTCCGTTCGGCCGGCTGCACGGGGAGACCGAGCGCGGCGACCGGCAGCTCACTGTGGCCCGGAGGCGGCTTCGGGCCGGTTCCATACTCGCGTTCCTGTTCGTTCCGGCCATCCGCCCACATCTTGCGGGCGCGGGCATGCGAACTGGACGAGTTTCGCGGGAAAACGCCGGCTCAGTGGTGCGGGATCCCGTCCCGCATCTCCGTGACCAGTGCGGCCACCACGGCCTTCAGCGAACCGTCGTAGCTTCGGGCCACCGCCCGTTGCCGGCGGTAGCTCGCGCCGGTGCGCAGGATCTCCGCCACGTCCCGGAGTTCGGGCACGCAGTCCAGCCGTCGTGCCACCGGTTCCAGCCGGTCGAGCAGTTCGGCCAGATCGTCGGTGACCAGCCGTTCGCGGCCGGCCGCGTCGAGGATCACGATCGCGTCGGTGCCGTACCGCGCGGCCCGCCACTTGTTCTCCTGCACGTGCCACGGCGGCAGCGCGGGCAGCACCTCACCGCGGTCGAGCCGGGTGCTGAAATCCTCCACCAGGCACTGGGTGAGCGCGGCGATCGCACCGACCTCCTGCAGCGTCGGCAGGCCGTCGCACACCCGCATCTCGATCGTGCCGAAATGCGGTGCCGGACGGATGTCCCAGCGGATTTCCGAAAAGGAGTCGATCACGCCGGTGGTGAACATGTCCCCGACGTAGTGCTCCAGCTGCGCCCATTCGCGGAACTGGAACGGCAGGCCGGCGGTGGGCAGCTGCTGGAACATCAGCGCCCGGTTCGACGCATACCCGGTGTCCTCCCCGGCCCAGTACGGCGACGAGGCGGACAACGCCTGCAGATGCGGGGCGTAGCACAGCAGCGCGTCGAGCACCGGCAGCACCTTGTCGCGGTGCTCGAGCCCGACGTGCACGTGGACCCCGTAGATCAGCATCTGCCTGCCCCACCACCGGGTCCGGTCGATCAGCTTGGCGTAGCGCTCCCGGTCGGTGACCTTCTGCTGGTACCACGAGGAAAACGGATGCGAGCCCGCGGAGAACAGCTCCACGCCGAGCGGATCGGCCACCCGGTGCACCTCGTCGAGTGCGGCGGCCAGATCCGCCTTCACCGCGGCGACGGTGCGCTGCACCCCGCTGATCACCTCGATCGTGTTCAGCAGCAGTTCCTGCTTGATCCGCGGATGCTCGGCGGCCCCGTCCGGGCGCACCGCGTCGAGGATCTTCTCCGCGACCGAGCGCAGTTCGCCGCTGCGCCGGTCCACCAGGGCCAGTTCCCACTCCGCGCCGACCGTGGAACGGCGTGAAGGGGTGAAGTCGATCCGCATGCCCGCCCGGTCAGACCTGGGCGCCGTTGGTCGGGTCCGCTCCCGGCGGCGGACCCTGGCGCACCCGCAGGAGCAGCAGTGCGATGCCGGTGGCCAGCGCGAGGATGCCCAGCGGCGTGGCCAGCGCCGGGCCGACGCCGATCAGGTTCGGCACGATCAGCAGGAGCAGCCCGACGACGAAGAACAGCAGCACCACGAAGGCGCCCTTGCGCCAGCGCGGCAGCGGCGGCGGATCCGGCGGGACGAAGTGCTCGTCCTCCTCGGCCGGATCGTCCGAGAACATCGTGTCGTCCCACTCCGTGCCCCCGGTGCGCCAGCCCTCCGGTGGTGGGTCGGCGGGCTTCGCGGCCGGGGCGCCCCCGGCGGACGCGGGCGGTTCCGGATCCCGTTCAGGGGCGGGCGGGGAAGGATCCTCGTCGAGGAACATGCCCACGCCCTCGGCGCGCAGGTCGGCCACGATCTCGGCGAACGTGGCGTCGACGTCCTCGGGCCCGTCCGGGCCCTTGCCCCGGGTCATCAGGCACCCACCTGTCCCGCCCGCAGCGCATGGGCGAACTCGACACTCCGGCTGAAGATCACGTCCGCGTCGTAGTCCTGTGTCGCGACGTGGAAGCTCTTCTCCAGCACCACCTCGGTCACGTCCGTGCTGGACACGCCGGCCAGCACGATCCGCGAGTTCTCCGGTTCGACGACGTGGTCGACCCGCGAATGCAGCAGCAGCACCGGCTGCGTCACCTTCGGCAGTCCGGCCCGCACCTGCTTCCACAGCCGCGCGAGGCTCGCCGCGGCGCGCACCGGCGTGCGCGGGTAGGCCAGTTCGGTCTCGCCGGGTTTGGCGATGTCGTTCGCGATCGCCGGGATCGACGGGACCACCCTGGACAGCAGCGGCAACAGTTTGGCGTCCGCGCTCAGCCTGGTCACCGACGGGTTGACCAGCACGATTCCGGCGATCCGGGAGCCGAACTCCTGGGCCAGCGCCAAGGTGAGCGTGCCGCCCATGGACAGCCCGCCGACGAACACCTCGTCGCACTCCGCACGCAGTGCGAGCAGCTCCTCGCGGACCGCGCCGTACCAGTCCTGCCAGGTGGTGCGGTTGAGGTCCGGCCACCGGGTGCCGTGTCCGGGCAGCAGCGGGCAGCGCACCGCGAAACCCGCCGCGGACAGGTGCTCGCCCCAGCCGCGCAGTCCGGCAGGGGTCGCGGTGAAGCCGTGGCAGAGCAGGAAGCCCGCGCCGGACGTGCCGGGGAGGGCGAACGGTTCCGCGCCGGCGAGCACGCCCATGACGAACGCCCTTCCGATCGGGGTGGCGGTGGAGTCCTCCCATGCTCTCACGCCGGAGCCCGGTTGTGGGGCGCACTCCGGAGGCGGCAACCGCGGTGGGCTGCTGTGAGATCGGTCGCTGCCGGGCGGTGATCGCGCCGCCGCGCGTTGTGCGCGCGAGCACCCGTTCCGTAGGCTGAACCGCCGGGGATCCGGCGACCCGGCCGGTGAGGAAGGACGGCGACGCGGTGCTCTACTGGCTGATGAAGTTCGTGGTCATCGGACCGCTGCTGAAGACGCTGTGGCCCACCAAGGTCGTGGGTGCCGAGAACATCCCGGAGACCGGCGGCGTCATCCTCGCCGGCAACCACCTCGCGGTGGCGGACTCGTTCTTCATGCCGCTGCGGGTCAAGCGCAAGGTCACCTTCCCCGCGAAGTCGGAGTACTTCACCGAACCGGGGCTCAAGGGCCTGCTCAAGAAGTGGTTCTTCACCGGCGTCGGACAGTTCCCGATCGACCGTTCCGGCGGCAACGCCGCGCAGGCCGCGCTGGACACCGCCACCCGGCTGGTCAAGGAAGGGCACCTGCTCGGCATCTACCCGGAGGGCACCCGTTCCCCGGACGGGCGGCTGTACAAGGGCAAGACCGGCGTCGCCAGGATCGCGCTCGAATCGCACGGCCTGGTGGTCCCGGTGGCCATGGTCGGCACCGACAAGGTCAACCCGATCGGCTCGAAGATGTGGTGGCCGCGCCGGCTCGAGATCCGGTTCGGCGCACCGCTGGACTTCTCCCGCTACGACGGGCTGGCCGGTGACCGGTTCATCGAGCGTTCGATCACCGACGAGATCATGTACGCGCTGATGGAGCTCTCCGGCCAGGAGTACGTCGACATCTACGCGGCGAAGGCCAAGGAGCTGCTCGCCGCGGAGGCGGCGGGGGCGAAACCCTCGGTGCCGGCCCAGCCGTCCGGCCGCGAGGCGGACCGGGTCCCCGAGACCAAGGCCGGCTAGCCACCGCCCGGTACCACCGGTACCGGTACGAGACAGCACCGCCACCGCCCGGCAGCGGCACGCCGCCACTGCCCGGTACCGGTACGACATCACCGGTACCGGCACGAAGCCGCCGCCACCGCCCGGCACGGCGGCGGCGCACCCCGCTGCTACCTTTCCGCAGTGCGTTTTTTCTACGACACCGAGTTCATCGAGGACGGCGTGACGATCGACCTGGTGTCGATCGGTGTCGTTGACGAGCGCGGCCGCGAGTTCTACGCCGTGTCGACCGACTTCGACCCGGATCGCGCCGGGCCGTGGGTACGCGAGAACGTGCTGCCGAAGCTGCCCTCGCCCGCCGACCCGGCGTGGCGCAGCCGCGAACGGATCCGCGCCGACCTGCTCGAGTTCTTCGGCAAGCCGCCCGGCGGGATCGAACTGTGGGCGTGGTTCGCCGCCTACGACCACGTCGCGCTCGCCCAGCTGTGGGGGCCGATGCCCGCGCTGCCGCGCCAGCTGCCCCGGTTCACCCGCGACCTGCGTCAGCGCTGGGAGGACGCGGGCAAGCCGAAGCTGCCCGCGGCCCCCACCGACCAGCACGACGCACTGGCCGACGCCCGGCACAACCGGAGCCGCTGGGACGTCGTCGAGGACGCCTTCCGCCGCCGGTGAGCATCCCGGTTCAGCGGCGCGCGCGGACCGCCGCGGCCAGGGTGTCCAGCAGGTCGTCGGTGGTGTCCCAGTCCAGGCACGCGTCGGTGATCGACTGGCCGTAGGTCAGCCCGTCGGCGTGGCCGAGCACCAGCTCCTGCCGTCCGGCGGCGAGGTTGCTCTCCAGCATCAGCCCGGTGATCCCGCGCTCGCCGCCTGCGATCCGCGCGGCCAGCTCGCGCACGAGGGCACCCTGGCGGACGTGGTCCTTGCCGCTGTTGCCGTGGCTCGCGTCGATCACCACGCGTTCGGGCAGCCCGGCCTTCGCCAGCTTGCCGAGTGTTTCGGTCACGGTCGCCGGATCGTGGTTCGGGCCTGCCGAGCTGCCGCGCAGGATGACGTGGCAGTCCGGGTTGCCCGCGGTGGTCATGAGCGCGGCGAGGCCGTCGAGGTTGATGCCGGGGAACACGTGCGACGCGGCCGCGGCGCGGGTGGCGTCCACCGCCACCTGGATGTCGCCCTCCACCGAGTTCTTGATCCCCACCGGCATGGACAGCGCACTGCACAGCTGCCGGTGCACCTGGCTGGCCGCGGTGCGCGCACCGATCGAACCCCAGGTCACCACGTCCGCGATGAACTGCGGGGTGATCGGGTCGAGGAACTCGCAGCCCACCGGCAGCCCGAGCGCGGACACGTCGAGCAGCAGCCGCCTGGCCAGCCGCAGGCCCTTGTTCACCGCGAAGGTGCCGTCCAGGTCCGGATCGTTGATCAGGCCTTTCCAGCCCAGCGTGGTGCGTGGCTTCTCGAAGTACACCCGCATCACCACGTGCAGGTCGTCGCGCAGCTGTTCGGCCTTCGCGGCCAGCCGTCGCGCGTAGTCCAGCGCGGCTTCCGGGTCGTGCACCGAACACGGGCCCACGATCACCGCGAGCCGGTCGTCGCGGCCGTCGAGGATGTCCACGGTCTCCGCGCGGCCGGTCCGCACGACCTTCGCCACCGCGGCGTCCACCGGATGCTCCTCGCGGAGCAGGGCGGGGGAGAGCAACGGGCTGACCGAGGTGGTTCGTTGCTGATCAAGGGCGCGCACTCCGGCTGGAGCGGCGACGAGCGAGGGGGTGGTCATCGGCGGACGGGTCCTTTCTGATGGACACCGGCCCGCGAGAATCGCCGAGCCGGTGGGAAATCCGGCTCGGGGTGGGGCTCAGCGCAGGTGTACGCCGCCGTGCCCACCCGGGGCCGGCTTCGCAAACCAGAAATAGCGCTGCTGCACGGCGTCACCGTAACACAGCCGGATCGGCCCTCGATTCCGGACCGCTGCGCCAGGTGGTATGCCCTGCACCGATCCAGACGAAAGCCGCTACGCTGGTTTCGATGTGACGGCAATCTCCAGGTGACTAAGACGGAGGCAACAGATGCGTGTCGGTGTGCTGACGGGTGGCGGTGACTGCCCCGGCCTGAACGCGGTGATCCGCGCGGTGGTCCGCAAGGGCATCGAGGTGCACGGCTGGGAGTTCGTCGGTTTCCGCAACGGGTGGCAGGGCCCGATCAGCGGCGAGAGCCGGCCGCTCGGCCTCGCCGACGTCGAGGACATCCTCACCCGCGGTGGCACGATCCTGCGCTCGTCGCGCACCAACCCGTACCAGGTCGAGGGCGGCGTCGAGAAGATCCGCAAGGTGCTCGAGGACCAGGGCGTCGACGCGCTCATCGCGATCGGCGGCGAGGACACCCTCGGCGTGGCGAAGCGGCTCACCGACGACGGTATCGGCGTGGTCGGGGTGCCCAAGACGATCGACAACGACCTCGGCGCGACCGACTACACGTTCGGCTTCGACACCGCGGTCTCGATCGCGACCGAGGCGATCGACCGGCTGCACACCACTGCCGAATCGCACCACCGTGCGCTCGTGGTCGAGGTGATGGGCCGGCACGCGGGCTGGATCGCGCTGCACTCCGGGCTGGCCGGCGGCGCGAGCGTGATCCTGGTGCCGGAGCGGCAGTTCTCCGTGGACCAGGTCGTGGAGTGGGTCGAGCGCCGGTTCGAGAAGGAGTTCGCGCCGATCATCGTGGTCGCCGAGGGCGCGCTGCCCGAAGGCGGCGAGGAGCGGCTGCTCACCGGCGAAAAGGACGCGTTCGGGCACGTCCGGCTCGGCGGTATCGGCACCTGGCTCGCCGACGAGATCGCTTCGCGCACCGGCAAGGAGTCGCGCGCGGTGGTGCTCGGGCACGTGCAGCGCGGCGGTACCCCGACCGCCTACGACCGGGTGCTCGCCACCCGGTTCGGCCTGCACGCGGTGGACGCGGTCGCCGACGGCGACTTCGGCGCGATGGTGGCGCTCAAGGGCACCGAAATCGTCCGCGTGAAGCTGTCCGAGGCGACCGCCGAGCTGAAGACCGTGCCGGTGGAGCGGTACGAGGAGGCCGAGGTCTTCTTCGGCTGAGCAGTTTTCCCGGGGTGGGGACTGCCCCACCCCGGCAGCGGGGGCGTGCGGGATACCGCACGCCCCCGCTGTTTCGCTACCGTTTGCGACGTGCGAATCCTCTTGGCGGGCATGACCGCGCTCTCCCTTGTCACCGTCGCGTCCCCGGCTCCGGCGAATTCCACTGTGGATGGTGTGTGGCGCACCGACGGCTACCGGCAGCTGATCGAGGTGGCGGCGGGGAAGTTGACCACCTACGACGTCACGGCGGTCAGCTGTCTGCCCGGTTCGGTCACCGGAACCGGCGACGGGACCACGTTCGCCACCGACGAGGGGCTGGTTGCGACAGTCCGCAGGCGCGGTGCGGACCGGGCCACGCTCAGCTTCGACGGCGACCTGGGCACGCGGTCGCTGCAGCGGGTTCCCGGCGGCCTGCCCGCGCAATGCGGTACCCGCCCGCCGTCCGACGCACTGTCCACATTCGACGTTTTCTGGCACACCTTCGCCGAGAACTACCCGTTCTTCGCCGCCAAGGGCGTCGACTGGCCCGCCGAGGGTGCGGCGGCACGCCGAGAGGTGGCCGCCCATCCGGAGCGGCTCGCTGACGTCCTCTGCGGACTCAGCACGCCTTTGCACGACGCGCACGTCGGCCTGTTCACCCCTGACCGGCGGTGCACCTCCGCTCGAGCGGGAACCCCGGATCCGACGGCGACCATCCCGCGTGCGGTGGCCGTCGCGGACGCGAATCTCGGCGTCCCGGTGCAGCGATGGGCCGACGGTGCGATCAGCTACGCGGACCTGCCCGGCGGGACCGGGTACCTGCGGATCACCGGGTTCGAGGGATACACCGACACCTTCGCCGGTGACCAGGCGGTGCTGGGGAAGGCGCTCGACGAGATCTTCACCGCCGACCGGGTCGCCGCACTGCACGGCCTGATCCTGGACCTGCGCGTGAACGGCGGCGGTGCCGATCCGCTCGGCCTCCAGGTCGCCGCGCGGCTCACCGACGTCCCGCACTTCGCCTACGCCAAGCGTGCCCGCAACGCCCCCGCGGACCCGGCGCGCTTCACCGCGGCGCAACCGTTCTTCGTCTCCCCCGCGGCCGGGCCGCGCTACACCGGCCCGCTCGCGGTGCTGATCGGCAACCTGGACGCGTCGGCGGGGGAGACGTTCGCACAGGCGCTGCTGAACCGCCGCCCGCGTCCGGTGCTGATCGGGCAGCCCACCCAAGGGGTCTACTCGGACATCATGGAACGCGCGCTGCCTGCCCCCGGCTGGAAGGTGGACCTGCCGAACGAGGAGTACCTGGACCCCCGCGGCCGCACCTACGACGGCACCGGCATCGCCCCGGACACCCCGGTCCCGGTCTTCGCCCCCGAGGACCTGGCCACCGGCCACGACCCGGCGCTGAGCACCGCACGGCAGCTGCTCGGCTGACCCCGGCCGAGCGGGTCCACTCGGTCCTGCCGGGGGTTGCGGGGTTGTGCTCGGGCCGTTGGTGTTGGTTTGGTCCTGCCGGGGTTGTGCTCGGATCGTCGGTGTTGGTTTGGTCCTGCCAGGGTCGCGCTCGGGCCGTCGGCGTTCGTTCGGCGTGGGTCGCCGGGTCGTGCGCGGATCGCCGGTTCCGCCTGGGCCGCTGGATCCCGGCGAGATCCCGGATCCCCCGGCTGCTCAGCTCCGGCCCGGCCTCGTGCATCCCGCGCAGGTGCTTGGCCGCCGCGGGCCGGCTCAGGTCCAGTCCGGCGCCGAAGGCCCACCGTCACGCGGCAGGTCGGGGAATCGAACGGCGGCGAGCAGGTCGAAGGTCGGCAGCACCCCGAAATCGGCCCCACTCTCGGAATCGGCCCCGTCCGGCGTGGCGGGGTCGCGGAATGCGCGGACGTGCCGCCATTCTGGTCTGAACCAATCGAAGTCATTGACCAGTGGTCTAGTCCACTTTACGGTGTGACGGTCCCCACTGTTCCCGGTTCGTCACCGAGAGTCACTCCCCGAAGGGAGCCGGCATGCTCCATCTCCGAAGAAGAAGACTGCCTGCGCTGGCCGGACTGGCGGGCCTTGCGCTCGCCGCCGTGGCACTGGCCACCCCGGCCGGCGCGGTCCCCGCGGCCAAGGCCGCACCCGCCGCATCGCCGGTACCCGCTGCGCCCGCGAGTGCGCAGGCCTCGGTCGGCAAGGTGGTCGGGTACTTCACCGAATGGGGGGTCTACGACCGCAACTACCACGTCAAGAACGTCGAGACCTCCGGATCGGCCGACAAGCTGACGCACATCAACTACGCGTTCGGCAACGTCACCAACGGCGGCTGCGCGATCGGCGACGCCTACGCCGACTACCAGAAGACCTACGACGCGGCAGGCAGCGTCGACGGTGTCGCCGACACCTCGGACCAGCCGCTGGCAGGTAGTTTCAACCAGCTGAAGAAGCTGAAGGCCAAGCACCCCGGACTGAAGATCCTGTGGTCGTTCGGCGGCTGGACCTGGTCCGGCGGGTTCGCCCAGGCCGCGCAGAACCCGGCGGCGTTCGCGGACTCCTGCTACAACCTCGTGAACGACCCGCGGTGGGCCGGCGTGTTCGACGGCATCGACATCGACTGGGAGTATCCGAACGCCTGCGGGCTCACCTGCGACACCAGCGGCTCCGACGCGCTGGCGAAGGTGCTCTCGGCGCTGCGTGACAAGTTCGGCTCCGCGAAGCTGGTCACCGCGGCGATCACCGCGGACGGTTCCGACGGCGGCAAGATCGACGCGGCCGACTACGCGGCCGCCGCGAAGTCCGTCGACTGGTACAACGTGATGACCTACGACTACTTCGGGGCGTGGGCACCGCAGGGACCGACCGCCCCGCATTCGCCGCTGTCGTCCTACGACGGAATCCCCACCCCGGGCTTCTACTCCGACGCCGCCATCCAGAAGCTCAAGAGCACCGGTGTCCCGCCGGAGAAGTTGTTGCTGGGCATCGGGTTCTACGGCCGCGGGTGGACCGGCGTGACGCAGGATGCGCCCGGTGGCACCGCGAGCGGACCGGCTCCGGGCACCTACGAAGAGGGCATCGAGGACTACAAGGTCCTCAAGTCCGGCTGTCCGGCCACCGGCACGGTCGCGGGCACTGCGTACGCCAAGTGCGGTTCGCAGTGGTGGAGCTACGACACCCCGTCCACCATCGCGGGCAAGCTGGACTACGCGAAGAGCCAGGGCCTCGGTGGCGCGATGTTCTGGGAACTGTCCGGCGACACGGCCGACGGTGAGCTCGTCACCGCGGTCGCGAAGTAGCCGTTGCCCGGTGCGGCCGGCGGTGCAGGGGCGTGCCGGCCGCACCGGGGCACCGGTTTTCTGTCGGTGCCGCGGTTTATCGTGCGGTGGGTGAAGTTCAGCGGATTCGGCGAGCACGCCGTCGATTTCTACGACGGGTTGCTCGCGGACAACTCCAAGGCCTACTGGGACGACCACGTCGCGATCTACAAGACCGAAGTGCGCGCGCCGATGGAGGCACTGCTCGGTGAGCTGGAGGGCGAGTTCGGCGCCGGGTTCGGCGCGGGCAAGGTCTTCCGGCCCTACCGCGACGTGCGCTTCGCCCGCGACAAGACGCCGTACAAGACGCATTGCGGCGGGGTGCTCGAGGCCGGCCGCGGCGGCGGTGCCTACTACGTGGAGCTGGGCCCGGACGGGCTGCGCGTCGGCGGCGGCTGCTTCCACCTCGCGGCCGACCAGCTGGCCAGGTTCCGCACCGCGGTGGACACCGAACTGCACGGTCCGGCGCTGGGCCGGATCCTGGCCTCGCTGCGCAGGCGGGGCTGGGAGGTGCTCGGCGACCGGCTCAAGTCCCGGCCCCGCGGGTACGCCGAGGACCACCCCCGGATCGACCTGCTGCGCTACCGCTCGGTGTACGCGATACGGGTCTGGGAACCGGACGGCTTCCTGCACGAACGCGAGACCCTCGACCGGGTGCGCAAGGCGTGGCGCCAGGTCCGCGAGTTCAACGAATGGGCCCGCGACCACGTCGGCCCGAGCGAACAGCCCCGACGGTGACCACCGGGCACCCCCGCACCGGACCCGATCCGCGGCCCGGAAGACCCGGCAGTGCGGGGTGACCCGGCGGTGCAGCGACTCGGGGGTGTGGGTGGCCCGGTGGTGCAGCGACTCGGGGACGTGAGTGGTCGGGTGGAGCGAGTGGCCTGGTGGTGCAGTGACTCGGCGGTGTGAGTGGCCCGGCCGGTGTGGGTGGTTCCGCAGTGCGGCCACCCGGCAGCGGTGGCCTGGCGGTGCGAGTGGCCCGGTCGTGCAGCTGATGGCGGGTCCGGGTGCGGGTGCGGGCGGTACGGCTGACCCGGCAGGGAAGCACTGGTCACCTGGCGTTCCTCCGGGGCCGGCGTGGGCTGCGGGCCGGACCCGGGCTGAATGGTTCCCGCAGACTTCCCCTGAAGTTTCGGGATCGGTACAGACGGGAGCGCGGGGAGGGACTACCCTGTCATGACGTGAGCCGACGCGCGAAGATCGTTTGTACCCTTGGCCCTGCAACCTCCACCGCGGAGAAGATGCGGGCACTCGTCGACGCCGGAATGGACGTCGCGAGGATGAACTTCAGCCACGGCAGCCACAGTGACCACAAGCAGGTCTACGACCTGGTCCGGTCCGCGGCCGCCGAGAGTGGCCGGGCGGTCGGCATCCTCGCCGACCTGCAAGGGCCCAAGATCCGGCTGGGCACGTTCGCGAGCGGTTCGGCCGAATGGCACACCGGCGACGTCGTCCGGATCACCGTCGACGACGTCGTGGGCACCCACGACCGGGTCTCCACCACCTACAAGGGCCTCGCCAGCGACGCCAAGCCGGGCGACCGGCTGCTGGTCGACGACGGCAAGGTCGGCCTGGTGGTCAAGGACGTCGAGGGCCAGGACGTGGTGTGCGAGGTGACCGAGGGCGGCCCGGTCAGCAACAACAAGGGCGTGTCCCTTCCCGGGATGGACGTCTCGGTGCCCGCGCTGTCCGAGAAGGACATCGAGGACCTCGAGTTCGCGCTGCAGCTCGGTGTCGACTTCATCGCACTGTCCTTCGTCCGCTCGCCCGCCGACATCGACCTGGTGCACCAGGTGATGGACCGCGCGGGCAAGGGCAGGCTGCCGGTGGTCGCGAAGATCGAGAAGCCGGAGGCGGTCTACAACCTCGAGGCCATCGTGCTGGCCTTCGACGCGGTCATGGTCGCCCGTGGTGACCTCGGCGTCGAACTGCCGCTCGAGCAGGTGCCGCTGGTGCAGAAGCGGGCCATCCAGATCTGCCGGGAGAATGCGAAGCCGGTCATCGTCGCCACGCAGATGCTGGAGTCGATGATCAGCAACTCGCGGCCCACCCGAGCGGAGGCGTCTGATGTCGCGAACGCGGTGCTGGACGGCGCGGACGCGGTGATGCTCTCCGGGGAGACGAGCGTCGGCCGCTACCCGATCGAGACGGTGCAGACCATGGGCCGGATCGTCGAGGCGGTCGAGACCGACTCGCCGGTGGTCCCGCCGCTGACGCACGTTCCGCGCACCAAGCGGGGCGTGATCTCCTACGCCGCTCGCGACATCGGCGAGCGGCTGAACGCCAAGGCCCTCGTCGCGTTCACCCAGTCCGGCGACACCGTGCGCAGGCTTGCCCGGCTGCACACCCGGCTCCCGTTGATGGCGTTCACGCCCGAGGAGTGCGTGCGCAGCCAGCTGTCGATGACCTGGGGCACCAGCACGCAGATCGTGCCGCGGGTCGATTCCACCGACCAGATGATCCAGCAGGTCGACCACTCGATGCTGGAGATGGGCAAGTACCAGCGCGGTGACCTCGTGGTGATCGTCGCAGGCTCGCCTCCCGGCACCGTCGGCTCGACCAACCTGATCCACGTGCACCGGCTCGGTGAGGACGACCACGCCTGAGGCGGCCGCGGCGCGCCGCAGGGGTACTTTCCGGACATGACCGAAATGGCCAGGCAGGCCGCCACCGGACTCGACACGGATGCCGGTGGCGGCGGGCAGCCGGTGCTCGACAAGCTCATCGCACTGCTCGACCTGGAGCAGATCGAGGAGAACTTCTTCCGCGGGGTCTCGCCCGCGCACTCGCCGGTGCGCGTGTTCGGCGGGCAGGTCGCCGGGCAGGCGCTCGTCGCGGCCGGACGGACCGTGCCGGACAGCAGGCGGGTGCATTCACTGCACGCGTACTTCATCCGCGGCGGCGACCCGAGCGTGCCGATCGTGTACGAGGTGGATCGCATCCGCGACGGGCGCTCGTTCACCACCCGGCGGGTGGTCGCCATCCAGCACGGCAAGGCGATCTTCTCGCTGTCCGCCTCGTTCCAGAAGGACGAGCCGGGCATCGAGCACTCCGAGGTGATGCCGGACGTGCCGGACCCGGAGACGCTGCCGACGTTCGGCGAACGGGTCGAGGGCTTCCCGCTGCGCTTCACCGACCGGGCGCGGCCGATCGACATCCGCTACGTCGGCGAGCCGCCGTGGATCACGCGCACGAGCGGGGAACGGCCGCGGCACAACCGGGTGTGGATGCGTGCCGACGGCACCCTGCCGGACCGGCAGCTGCTGCACGTCTGCGTGCTCACCTACGCCTCGGACATGACGCTGCTCGATTCCGTGCTCGCGCGCCACGGCGTGTACTGGGACGTGGACCAGGTGCTCGGTGCCAGCCTCGACCACGCGCTCTGGTTCCACCGGCCGTTCCGTGCGGACGAGTGGTTCCTCTACGACAGCACCTCGCCCAGCGCATCGGGCGCCCGCGGGCTGGCGACCGGACGGTTCTTCACCCGCGACGGCAAGCACGTCGCGACCGTCGTGCAAGAGGGCCTGCTGCGGGTGGTCTGAGCTCAACCCTTCGGGGGAGCCACCGAGAGTGGTCCCCGATGCGGAAAAATTCGGAAAAACCATACTTTCGTGGGGTCGAAATAGGCGGGAAACCGCCTGGGCAATACCGCGTGCCTAACGCGGGTGGTGCCCGGGACCGGTCGGGGGACAGCCCCGGGCACCCGTCACCGGGAAAACACCCGCGCACACCGTGCGTTTCCCGGCGGGTCTTCGTCTACGCTGCTCAGAAGCCCGCGCAGGCTGACGAGCACGATGCCACAGTACAACCGCACTCTGCATTTTGCAGTTCGGCACCGGTCGCAGGGAACGCGGTAATTCCGAGGTGTCACCATTCCACCGATCGGCCGCATGGCTGGTTAGATATGTGGTGCAGGCAGGGTGCGCGGAACACGAACCGGAGGTGCTGTCGTGGCGAGAGGCCAGGGACCCACCGTTCGCCGCAGGCGGCTCGCGAGCGAGCTGCGGAGGCTGCGCGAGGCGGCCGACCTCACCATCGACGAGGTCGGCGAGAAGCTGGAGTGCTCGGCGTCGAAAGTGAGCCGCATCGAGACCGGCCACGTCGGGGTCACCCCGCGCGACGCACGCGACATGCTCGCGCTCTACGGGATGACCGGCGACGAGCAGGAAGCGCTCGTCCAGCTGGCCCGCGAGGCGCGCAAACGCGGCTGGTGGCACGCCTACAACGAGGTCTTCACCGGTACCTTCGTCGGCCTGGAGGCGGACGCCAGTTCGCTGCGCGCGTTCCAGGCGCTGCTGGTGCCGGGCCTGCTGCAGACCGAGCGCTACGCGCATGCGGTGATCCGCGCGCTGCGGCCGGACGCCGAGGACGCCGCGATCCGGCGTCGCGTCGCCGCGCGGATGGCCCGCCAGGATCTGCTCAACGAAACCCCGCCTCCGGAGTACTGGGCGGTGGTCGACGAGGCAGTGCTGCACCGCGTCGTCGACAGTCCGGAGGTGATGGCCGAGCAGCTGCACCGGATGACGGCGGTCGCCGAGAAGCCGAACGTGACCATCCAGGTGGTGCCGTTCGGTGCGGGGGCACACCCCGGTATGGAGGGGCCGTTCCTCATCATGGGCTTTCCCGAACAGGCCGACCCCGACGTCGTCTACGTCGACGACAGCACCTCCAGCGGCCTGTACCTGGAACAGCCCGAAGACGTCCGGCGCTACGCGCTGATGTTCGATCACCTGCGCGCAGCCGCACTGAAACCGGACGACTCGGTCGATCTGATCACCGAGGCGGCCGGCCGGTTCGCCCACCAGGCGGCCGGCGCGGGCTCAGTGCACCACCTGGAACCGAGGACACAGTGAGGAAGTGGGGACCATGATGCCGGACGCGGATCTTTCCGGGGCGCACTGGCGCAAGAGCAGCTTCAGCGGCGGCGGCAACGACTGCGTCGAGGTCGCCTTCGTCGACGGCGGTGCCGCGGTGCGCGATTCCAAGGACCCCGAAGGGGGTGCCTTCCGCCTGTCCGCACAGGGCTGGCGGGGGCTGCTGGCCGCGGTGCGCGCCGGCGACCCGGACCAGGCCTGAGCCAGGGCCACCCCGACCCCTTACCCCGGTGGCCAGGAATTTCCTGGTCGGCTACGTGGGTAAGGGGTCGGCTCGTGCCGGGATGTGGGTGATCACCCGATGCCCCGCACGACCCCTCAGCACCACCGTGGACGTCGAACCGATGACGATCCGAGGAGCTGGGGAGAAACCGATGAGCACTCTCTACGGGGATGCGACACAGGCCGAGGTGGACTACCGGGTGGCCGAGCTTCGGCGGGCCGCGGGGCACGCCCGCCGGGGCCGCCCGAACCGCGCGTTGCGCTGGCTGCGCGCGCACCTCGCGTCCGGTGTGCCGGTGCCGAGGCAGGAACGGCGTACACCGGTGCCGTGGGTCGCCCGTGCCCGCGACCACACGTGATCGCCGGCGCCGGGTGAAAAGCGTGCCGGAACTGTCGGGGGTGTAGGCAAGAATGTCCCTCGTGCCCCGTCTCGGTTCCGGAATCCCGCTCGTCGCCCGCACCCAGGAGATGCGGCGGTTGCGCGCGGCGTTCGCGCGTGCCGAACGGGGTGCGGCGAGTGCGGTGCTGGTCGCCGGCGACGCGGGGGTCGGCAAGACGCGGTTGCTCACCGCACTCGGTGAGCACACCGGCTCCTGCGGTGCGCTGGTGCTCAGCGGCCGGTGCATCGACGTGCGCGACGGCGGGTTGCCGTACCTGCCGTTCGCCGAGGCGCTGGAACCGCTCGGGTCCGCGGCCGATCCGGTGGTGGCGGCCGCGGTGGGCGGCCGCCCGGCGTTGCGGCGGCTGCTGCCGCAA
Organism: Amycolatopsis ultiminotia; assembly: GCF_039536925.1. Taxonomy (NCBI): domain Bacteria; kingdom Bacillati; phylum Actinomycetota; class Actinomycetes; order Pseudonocardiales; family Pseudonocardiaceae; genus Amycolatopsis; species Amycolatopsis ultiminotia. The sequence continues at coordinate 169,956 of NZ_BAAAZN010000002.1, forward strand.
GGCGGCGCACCGGAACCCGCCGGTGCCGGTGCCGGTGCGCACGGGCAGGTCGCCACCGGGGCCCGCGAGGGCATGCGCCGGTCGCAGCCGGAGCAGGATCTCGGCCAGCTCCAGTTGTTCGACGCGGTACTGGGGGTGCTGACCGAGATCGCCCGCGACCGGCCGGTGGTGCTGCTGGTGGAGGACCTGCACTGGGCGGATTCCTCCACCCGCAACCTGCTGTCGTTCCTGCTCAGCCGGTTGCGCACGCAGCGGCTGCTGGTCGTGGCCAGCTACCGGGAGGAGGACGTGCACCGCAGGCATCCGCTGCGCGGCCTGCTGTCCGAACTGGTCCGGCTGGCCACCGTCGAGCGGCTGGAGCTGGCGCCGTTCGGTCCGGCCGATGCGCGGGTGTTCGTGACCGCGCTCGCCGAGGAGCCGCTCGGTGAGGACCTGGTGGCGGAGATCGCCGAGCGGTCCGAGGGCAATCCGTTCTTCGTCGAGGAGCTGCTGGCCAGCGGCGCCGACTGCGCCGACCTGCCCGCCGGGCTCGCCGAGGTGCTGCTGGCCCGGCTGGAGCGCTTTCCCGCGGAGACCCGCCGCGTGCTGCGGGTGGTCTCGGTGGCGGGCGAAGGGGTGTCGCACGCCGCGCTCGCCGAGGTTGCCGGGGTCGGCGAGGCGGAGCTGGACGAGGCAGTGCGCGAGGCGGTGCAGCACCACGTGCTGGTGATCGAGGACGGGTTCTACGTCTTCCGGCACGCGCTGCTGCAGGAAGCGGTCTACGGCGATCTGCTGCCCGGCGAGCGCACCCGGATGCACGCCGGATACGCCGCGCGGATCCAGGCGCACCCGCAGGGGCGGGGACACGACGCGAAGCTCGCGTTCCACAGCCTGGAGAGCCGGGATTTCGGCACCGCGCTGCCCGCGTCGCTGCGTGCGATGTACGAGGCGGAGAAACTGGGTGCACCGGGAGCCGCGCTGCGCCAGGTCGAGCAGGCACTGTCCATTTGGGACGCGGTACCGGAGGAGGACCGCCCGGACGGTTACGACGAGGTGACGCTGCTGACCGAGGCTTCCTTCTTCTCCGGTACCTCGGGCGAGCCGGAACGCGCGGTGGCCTACGCGCGATCGGCCACCGAAGCGTTGCCTCCGGAAACCCCGCCGGGCACGGCCGCTCAGGTGTGGCGTCGCTACTCCGAAGCGCTTCTCGCACTGGAGGGTTCGCTTGACGAGGCCACTGCCGCGATCGAACGGGCCTGGCGCCTGCTGGAGAACGAGGGGCCGAGCGCCGACCGTGCCTGGGTGCTCGCCTCGCGTGCCGGGTTCCTGCGGCTCGTCGACCGACCGGAGGAAGCGCTGGAAAGCGCGCTCGCCGCGGTCGCCGACGCGCGGTCGGCCCGTTCCGCCGGTGCCGAGGCCTCGGCGCTGGTCACCCTCGGCACACTGGCCGACTCGGCGGGCAACGCCGGACAGGCGCGCGAGCGGCTGGCGGAGGCGGAGCGGAAGGCCCGTGGTGCGGGAGCACTGAACGTCGAACTCCGCGCGATGTACTTCCTCGCGCTCAGCTACCTCGATCAGGCGGAGACGGAACCCGCGCTGAAGCACTTCACGCGCGGGGTGGCGCGGGCCGAGGAATCCGGGCTGATCTGGGGGTCCTACGGGCTCGAGCTGCGCGTCCAGCTGCTCTCCCTGCGTTACGTCAGCGGCGACTGGCCTGCCGACGACGGGGCCGCGCGGGCGGGCCGGGGCGTGTCGAGCGCGGTCGCGGCCCGGATCCTGGCCATCTGGGTGCTGTTCTTGGTGGCGCGCGGACGGTTCGACGAGGCCGCGGCCCTGCTTCCGGAACTACGCAGGCAGTGGTCGGCAGACCTGCAGATCGCGCTGTCCGCGGGCGACGCGGCGATCGAACTCGCCGCCTGGCGTGGGGACCACGCCGGCGCGGTGCGGATCACCGAGGAACTGGCGGCGTGGCTGGAAAAGAACGAACCGTGGCTGCTCAGCGGCATCCGCGCGACGGCGCTGGGCATGCCGTCGGTGGTCGCGCTGGCGACCGAGGCGCGGGCGCGGGGCGACCACAGCGCCGCGGAGGGTTTCGTACGGACCGGCCGCCGGTTGCTCGACCACGGCCGCCGGTGCGCGGCCGACGGCGCACCCCGCTCCGGCACGCTCGGTCCGGAAGGCCGCGCTTGGCTGGTGCGGCTCGAAGCCGCCGCCTCCGGGCTCGAAGGCCCGGCGGATCCGGCGTTGTGGGCCGAAGCCGCCGAGGCCTACTCCTACGGCGCGGTCTACGAGCAGGCGCTCTGCCGCTGGCACGAGGCATCTGCGCTGCTGGCCGTCGGCCGTCCCGGCGCCGCGGCCGCGTTGGAAGCCGCACACGCCGTCGCCGTGAAGCTGGGCGCGGTGCCGTTGCGTGACGCGGTGCGCGATCTCGCCCGGCGGGCGCGTGTGGAGCTGGCCGGTGCCGGGCCGGCGGTGCCGCCGGTCCGGACGAGCCCGCTCACCGGCCGTGAGCAGGACGTCCTGGAGCGGGTCGCACTCGGGCGCACCAATCGCCAGGTGGGGGAGGAGCTGTACATCAGCGAGAAGACGGTGAGTGTGCACCTGTCCCGAGTGATGGCGAAACTCGGCGCGAGCCGCCGCGCGGAAGCGGTGGCGATCGCCTACGACCGGGGATTGCTCACCACCCCGGCGGAATAGCTGCCCGGCAGGCAAGGCGCGGGACGGACCGTGGTCAGCGGCCGGGCAGGCGCCGCAGCAGTTTCATGCTTGCCGACATCAGCCGTGCCCACAGTGCGCCCGGCACCGGTTTCGGCGGACGCAGTGCCAGACCACGCTGCACGGCGATGGACTGTGCCTCGGTGTATTTCAGCAGTCCCTCGGATCCGTTGCGCCGGCCCGCGCCGGAATCCTTCATCCCGCCCATCGGCACGCCGACCGTGCCGAACGTGGCGGCGTAACCCTCGTTCACGTTCACCGTGCCCGCCTTCAACCGGGCCGCAATTTCCCAGCCGGCGCGGCCGTTTCGGGTCCAGACGCTCGCGTTGAGGCCGAACGGGGTGTCGTTGGCGCGTTCGATGGCGTCCGCGACGTCAGTGAAGCCGTAGATCGACACGACCGGGCCGAAGGTCTCCTCGGCGAACGGCGTCATCTCCGGGGTCACGTCCGCCAGCACGGTCGGCTCGTAGAACAGCGGGCCGAGATCCGGCCGGGCCCGGCCGCCGGTGAGCACCCGCGCGCCCTTCGCACGGGCGTCCTCGACGTGCGCGGACACCGTCGCCAGCTGGCTTTCCGAGGTCAGCGACCCCACCACGGCCCGGTAATCGAGCGCTCCACCGAGCTTGAGCGCCCCGGTGCGCGCGACGAACGCGCGGGTGAACTCCGCACGGATGCTCTCGTGCACGTAAATCCGTTCCACCGACACGCACAGCTGTCCCGCCGAGGAGAAGCACGCGGTGACCGCACCGGTGGCGGCCTTGCCGACGTCCGCGTCCGGCAGCACGATCATCGGGTTCTTGCCGCCCAGTTCGAGCGAATAACCGGTGAGCCGCTGCGCGATCCGGCTCGCCAGGTCCTTGCCGGTCGGGGTGGACCCGGTGAAACACAGGTAATCGCATTCCTCGAGCAGCGCGTCGCCGATCCGCGAGCCACGCCCGAGCACGATCTGCCACAGCCCGGCGGGCAGTCCGGCCTCCTCGGCCAGCTCCTGCAGCCACAGCGCGGACAGCGCGGTCTGGTTGTCCGGCTTCTGCACCACCGCATTGCCTGCCGCAAGTGCCGGGAACACGTCCATCGCGGTCAGTGCGAGCGGATAGTTCCACGGCGAGATGATCCCGACCACGCCCTTGGCATGGCGCAGTTCGCCGGCCTTGGTCAGCGCCGGGATCACGCCTGCCGCCCGCCGTGGGGAGAGGATTCTCGCGCTGTGCTTGCCGTAGTAGGCCGCGACCAGCGCGGTGGCGCTCACCTCGTCGAACGCGTCGATCCGCGCCTTCCCCGCCTCCACCTGGACCAGGTCGAGGACTTCTGCCTGCCGGTCGAGCACGAGATCGTGCAGCCGCACCAGAAACCGCTGCCGCTGAACCACCGGCGTCGCGGCCCACTCGCGTTGCGCTTCACGCGCGGCCGTGAACGCGGCCCGGACCTCACCGTCGCCGGCCTGCGGGAGCGAAGTGATCGGCTGCCCGGTGAACGGCGCGAGCATCCGCACCGGAGCGGAGTCCGCGCCGCCGGTCACCCTGGCCACGAGCCCGGCCGCACGGGCCGCGGAGGGGGCACCCGGCACTCCGCCGACCGTCGAGGGCAGGGCCTGCCCGGCAGCGAATTCCGCGGGACTCGTCCTGGTCACTCGTGCACCTTCTTCCGCACCGAAGGGAGTTACCGACGAGTACACCATACCGTCGGTACGGAGAACAGCCGGAGTTCCGCGCGGCATCCGGCCGGATCAGCGAGCCGAGCCACCCGAGCTGCCGGTGCTGCCGGTGCTGTCCGAGTACAGCTGCACCGCGATCCGCTTCCACTCCGTCAGCAGCTGGCGGCGGCGCTTCGGATCGCCACCGAGCTCGGCGTCGAGGGCCAGCCCACGGGTCAGGTTCACGGTCAGCCAGAACAGCATTTCGGCCCGTTCCTTCGGCAGGTCGCCGGCGACCTGGCTGATGTGGGCCAGCGTCGTCCGGCCCAGTGCGCGGTCCACCGGGCGGATCGCCGCGCGCAGTTCCGGATCGGTGCGGGCCGCGACCCACAGCTCGGTGACGGCGGTGGACAGCGTGCCCGAATAGCCCGTCCACAGCAGGTCGATCGCGGCCTCGATACCGGACGACCCGCCGGGCAGCCCGTCGAGGGACGCGCTCAGCTGGGTGCGCAGCTTCGTGGTGAGGTGTTCGACCGCGACGGCCATCAGCTCCGCCTTGGTGGCGAAGTAGTGCTGCACCGCGCCCTTCGACACCCCCGCCCTGGCGCAGATCTCCTGCACCGACGCCCGTGCGTAGCCGATGTCCACCAGACAGTCGATGGTCGCGTCGAGCAGCGCGGTGCGCGTCTGCTCGCGCCGTTCGGCCTGGGTGCGGTGCCCGCGGGCTACCTCGGTCATCGCGGTCCCCTTTACCTACCGGACGGGCCGGATGTACATTCCGCAGAGAACTTACCTTCCATACGTCATGTTTTCCAGCGCCCGTCCCCAGGAGGCGTCGCCGTGTCGTTGCAGATCCCGAAGAGCTCGTGGAGCAGCAGTCCCGAACTCGAGGACCTCCGCGAGCTCTCCCGCTCGTTCCTGCAGAAAGAGCTCATGCCGCACCAGGAACGGTGGGCGGCCGAGAAGAAGCTCGACCGCGAGGTCTGGACCAAGGCCGGTTCGCTCGGGCTGCTCTGCCTGTCCGTCCCGGAGGAGTACGGCGGGGGCGGCGGTACGTTCGCGCACGAGGCCGTGCTGTTCGAGGCGCAGGCGCGGGTCGGGGAGAACGCGTGGGGCGTCAGCGTCCACAACGGCATCGTCGCGCACTACCTGCTGTCCTACGCGGCGGAGGAGAAAAAGCGCGAATGGCTGCCGAAGCTCGCCAGTGGCGAGTTCGTCGGCGCGATCGCGATGACCGAGCCGGGCACCGGATCGGATCTGCAGAACATCAAGACCCGCGCGGTGCGCGAGGGCGACGACTACGTGATCAACGGCGCGAAGACGTTCATCACCAACGGTTTCCACACCGACCTCGTGGTGGTCGCGTGCAAGACCGACCCGGAGGCCGGCGCACAGGGCGTGTCCCTGATCGCGGTCGAGACGGACACCCCGGGCTTCCGCCGCGGCCGGGTGCTGGACAAGGTCGGCATGAAGGGACAGGACACCGCCGAGCTGTTCTTCGACGACGTCCGGGTTCCCGCGGCGAACCTGCTCGGCGAGCAGGAGGGGCAGGGTTTCATCCAGCTGATGACCCAGCTGCCCCAGGAACGGCTGATCATCGCGGTGATCGCGGTGGCGGGCCTGGAAGCGGCCGTGGACCTGACCCTCGACTACACCAAGGAACGCACCGCGTTCGGCCGTCCGATCTTCCATTTCCAGAACACCAAGTTCAAGCTCGCCGAGGCGGCGACCGAGGCCGCGGTGTCGCGTGCCTTCCTCGACCAGTGCGTCGAACGGCATCTGCGCGGCGAACTCGACGTGCAGGGTGCGGCGATGGCGAAGCTGTGGACCACCGAGCGGGTGAACAAGGTGGTGGACGACTGCCTGCAGTTGTTCGGCGGCTACGGCTACATGAACGAATACCCGATCGCGCGGGCCTGGGCGGACGTGCGGATCTCCCGCATCTTCGGTGGCACCAGCGAGATCATGAAGGAGATCATCTCCCGCACGCTGTGAGCCGTTCCTCTTGCCACGAAAGGACTTCTCGGGTGAAGTCAGGTCCATTGGCCGGGGTGGCCGTGGTCGAGCTCGCCGGGCTCGCCCCTGCCCCGTTCGCCGGTATGCTGCTTGCCGACCTCGGTGCCGACGTGCTTCGCGTCGACCGGGCCACACCGGGTGCCGACGTGCTCGGCATCCCGGACGATCCGCTCGGCAGGGGCCGTCGATCGGTCGGGGTGAACACCAAGACGCCCGAGGGCGTCGAGCTGGTGCTGCGTCTTGCCGAGCGCGCGGACGTGCTGATCGAGGGTTTCCGGCCGGGGGTCGCCGAGCGGATGGGCCTCGGCCCCGAACAGGTGCACGCGCGCAATCCGCGGGTCGTCTACGGCCGGGTCACCGGATGGGGACAGGACGGTCCGCTCGCGCAGTCGGCCGGGCACGACATCAACTACATCAGCGTCGCCGGCGCGCTCGACCCGATCGGCAGGGCAGGCCAGCGTCCGGTGCCGCCGCTCAACCTCGTCGGCGACTTCGGCGGTGGCGGTCTGCTGCTCGCGATGGGTGTGCTGGCCGCGCTGCACGAGCGCACCACGTCCGGCCGGGGACAGGTCGTGGACGCTTCGATGGTCGACGGTGCGGCGCTGCTGACCACGAGCCTGCACGGGATGCACGCGGCAGGCGTGTGGCCGGGGGAACGAGGGCAGAACCTGCTCGACGGCGGCGCCCCGTTCTACGACACCTACGAGACCGCGGACGGCAAGTACGTCGCCGTCGGCGCGATCGAGATGCGGTTCTGGGCGGCTCTGGTCAAGGTGCTCGATCTGGCGGACGACGATCTGCCGGTGCACGTGGACCAGAGCCAGTGGCCGCGGCTGCGCGAGATCGTGGCCACCGCCGTCCGCCGGTTCACCCGCGACGAACTCGTTGCCCGCGCGGAAGGCACCGACGCGTGCCTCACGCCGGTGCTTTCGCCGTGGGAAGCGGCTGCCCATCCGCAGAACGCGGCGCGCGGGACGTTCGTGGACATCGGCGGCACCGTGCAGCCCGCGCCAGCGCCCCGGTTCGACCGGACCCCGGCCGCGACCCCCGAGGCACCGCACGAAAAGGGCGCGGACACCGCGGAGGTGTTGGCGGAGCTCGGTTTCGACGCGGACGGCGTCGCGGCACTGCGGAAAGCGGGCGCGATCGCCTGAGCCGAGATGCCTAGTCGGCCGTGAGGTCCGCGCGCACGACCGAGTACAGCACGTGGTCGCGCCATTCGCCGTCACGGAAATCGAAGCCCCGCAGGATGCCTTCGCGGGTGAATCCGGCCTTCTCCAGCGAACGCTGCTCGGCGCGGTTGTGCACTTCGGTGCTGGCCTCGACGCGGTTGAACTGCGTGTGCGCGAACAGGTAGCGCACGAGCTGCCGCTGCGCCTCGGCGCCGAGTCCGTGCCCGCGCGCCTCCGGCAGCAGCACCATGCCGATGTTCCAGCAGTACGCGTGCGGGCCGGTGCGCGTCCGGTGCCAGGAGACGAGCCCGAGCGGGCGGCCGTCGAGCGTGGGCACGAGCATGCCGCCGTCGGTGGTCAGCAGGCCGCTGTCCTGCCAGCGGCGCCGGACGTAGCCGGGGTCGTGCCAGCCGAACCACTGGTACTCGCCGACCGTGCCGGGGTCGTTGGTGAGCGCCTCCAGCAGGTCCAGATCGGATTCGCGGGCCGGGCGCAGCTCGACCACGGCCCGTCCGGCCGGTCCGTCGGATCCTCGGTGCGCATCCATCGCCGGAGCGTAGCGGGGGCCGCGCGGCGACCCGACGGCTCACCTGATCGTGATGCGTATCACTCCGTGGTGATCTTCCGGTCCCGGTCCGGCCCGGAGCCGGGCCAACCGGGCAGTTCGTCATTACAGTGGACCCGGCCACGCGCGGTGCCCGCGGGGTCGTGGCCGGCATCCGTCCGGGAAGCCGGGGGAGAGCATCGGATGGGAGTCATGTCGAGCGGCGTGAAGAAAGTCATCGTGGTCGTCGTGGTCGTGCTCGTACTGTTCTTCCTGATCACGCAGCCGACGCAGTCGGCGGATCTGGTGCACCGCGTGCTCGGCTGGCTCCGCGACGGCGCCGAGGCCATCGTCACCTTCTTCAAGACGCTGTTCTCCTGACCTGCAGGGACGGCCTCCCGCAGGCGCGACGACCACGCACCGTCACCCCGGTCCGGGATGTGCGCCCGCCGCTCGACCATCCGGGTGGATTGCCCCGGGAAACCGCCTGGTCACCGAATTTGTCCGGGCGGGGGTATGGCGGAGAAACCCGGCTCCGCCCTACGGTGCTCACATTGCGTGATCGGGTGGTTCCCCGATCCCTCGGGAACCCGCTCGGACGGGGTGTGTCCGCTGGTCACGCGGTGGGGTTGCCAGTCGAGAAACGCGCAGCGGGGCAGGCGGTCAAGGTCTGCCTGCCGGGCGAGTAGGAGGCAGGGATGACCGGAGATCCCGGAGTGGAAGCGTTGATCCAGCAGTGGGCCGCCGAGCGGGAGCAGACTCCCGAGGAGCAGGAGGTCGACCGCATCGCCTCCGCCTGGCTCGCGGACGCGCCCGCCGCACCGCCCGGCATCCCCGCCCAGCGCGCCCGTTCCGGACCCGGCCGGTTCGCCCCGGTCGAGGCCGCCGACCCCGGCTACCTCGACGCGATGCGCGACCGGTTGCCGGAGGTCCCCGACGACCTGCTGGTGGCTGCCGCCGGGTGGTGGCAGATGGTCGGCGACGTCGCCGAGGCACAGCAGTGGTGGGACGCCGGCATCAGCCCGCTCGACCAGCGGGCACTCGACTACCGTGCGGCCGGTCTCGCACCGTCGGACCTGAGCCGGCGGCTCGGTCCGATGACCGTGCTGCAGCATCTGCGCCGCGGCAGTGCACCGGCGTGGTGCGTCGCGCGGCTGGCGCGGCAGCAGAAGTCCGCCTGACGGGACGATCCGACCCGGGTGGGTGAACCGGGGTGGCGGGGCCACTCGACGCGTGTGCGTAACGCTAATCTGCGCGGACTCGTTGTGTGATCGAACCACCCCCACCCCTGGAGGACCGGAGTTTCGTGCCCGCCACCGGACAGACCCCCGACACCGAGCCGACCGGAGACGGGACCACGGCCGCCGCTGCCGCCCCGTCGCGGAGGCGTCGTCCCGGCGTCGCGCTGGCCGTCCGGCTCGCGGTCGTGGCAGGCGTGCTCGTGGTCGCCGGCGCCGGCGTCTGGTTCGTGACCAGCGCGTCGGCCCCGCAGGCGAGTCCGACCACCACGGACATCCCGGCACTGAGCGTCCGGGCCGCCGACGTGCGCCCCGGTTCGGTCGCCCCGGTCAGCGCGCGGGCCGCGGGCGGCGCGGACCCGGGCACGAGCCCGCAGTCGGCACGTCCCTCCGGCGGCGATCCGCTCGACGGATGGGCCAAGCAGGTCGCGGCCGTGACCGGAATCCCGGCACGGGCGCTGCGCGCGTACGGCAACGCCGAACTCGCGATGCGCTCGGCCGACGCGGGCTGCCGCATCTCCTGGGCCACGCTGGCCGGAATCGGCCGGATCGAGTCCAACCACGGCCAGTACGGCGGCGCGGTCCTCGGTGCCGACGGCCGCCCGTCCAAGCCGATCATCGGCGTTCCCCTCGACGGTTCGGCCGGTGTCCGCGCAATCACCGACACCGACGGAGGCCGCTACGACGGCGATCCGGTGGCCGACCGCGCGGTGGGCCCGATGCAGTTCATCCCGAGCACCTGGGCGAAATGGGCCGCGGACGGCAACGGCGACCACCGGGGCGACCCGCAGCAGATCGACGACGCCGCCTTCGGCGCCGCCCGCTACCTCTGCGCAGGCGGCCGGGACATGGCGAGCCCGTCCGGCTGGTGGTCGGGCGTCCTGTCGTACAACAACTCCACCGAGTACGCGCAAAAGGTGTTCGGCCTTGCCGACGAGTACGCGAAATCCGCCCAACGCGCCCAAGCAGGCTGACCCCACGGCACGACCTGCGCCGGCCGGCTGCCGCCGCCGGTGGAGCGGGGACGGTTTGCCGCTCTGGCGGGACGGCTGTCGGTAGCCGCGGAACCCGTCGGGTGTCGCGGTGCGGCGGCCTTCTTGTATGCGGAGCGTGCGGTGGTTCCGGCGGGCCGATCGGCTGCCGTGGCGATCGGCGGTCGCTGCGGTGGTGGGTGGCTGTTGCCGTGGAGCTGATGGCTCGTGGTGGCGACCGGTGGTCGCGGTTGAGGTGGAGTGGCGCGGAGGTCGCTGCAGTGGCTGTCGGTGTGGTGGTGGAGCCGGCCTTGTGGTGACGACCGGCTGTCGCAGCGGGGGCGGCCAGTCGGTTCGGCTGACCCTCCGGGGTCGGTCGCCGGATGGTCGTCTGTCTGGTTTGTTCCGGTTGGTCGTCGGTGGAGGGGTTCTGCGCACGGTCGGCTGTGGCCGGTTCGGTCGGTGCTGTCGGTGCTGTCGGATGCTGTGCGGGTCGGTGCGGCCACGGCGGTTGCGCAGTGCGGTTCCGGTCCGGTTCGTCTCGGTGGGGCGGTCGCCACAGCTGAGCGGCCTCTCAGCTTGCGGGACAGTGCCCAGTGCTAGCGTCGAAGCCGTGCCAGCAGAACCCGGCCCTGCCGTGTCCCCGCTCGGGCGGCGGCTCGCGATCGTGGCCACGTGCCTCGTGAGCCTCGCGCTGTGCTGTGGGCTGGCCTGGTGGCAGTGGGACCGGTTCATGTCCGCGAGCGGCACCTTCCAGAACCTCGGTTACGTGCTGCAGTGGCCGTTGTTCGGGCTGTTCCCGGCGTTCATGTTCTGGCGTATCAAGAAGCTGCGCGAGCGCGAGCAGGCCGAGCCGGCCGCCGCGGAACCGCCCGCCCGCGAGGCCGCGGTGACCGTGCCCGCCCCGCGGCGGGCGACCCCGCCGCCGGCAGACGGGGACGACGAGCTCGCCGCCTACAACCGTTACCTGCGCGAGCTCAACGCCCGCGACCAGCAGTCCTGAACGCCCGCGGAAGTGAGGACGCTCCCATGACGACCAGCACCGAAGGTGCCGCCCCTGCCCGCCCGGCGAAGGTGACCGGCTCGCTGGGCCGGTTCCGCGCCAGCGCGTACGTGACCGGCGTCGGCCTGCTCGCGCTGTGCGTGACCATGGTCGTCGAGTACGGCTTCGGCAACGCCACGCCCGCCGCGGTGTATTCGCCGATCCACGGTGTGCTGTACATGATCTACCTGGTCCTCACCATCGACCTGGCGATCAAGGCCCGCTGGTCGATCAAGAGCACCGTGCTCGTCCTGCTGGCCGGATGCGTCCCGTTCGTGTCGTTCATCGTCGAACGCCGGGTAACCCACCGCGTCAAGGCAGGCCAGGACGTTTTCTGACCGGTCGGGCCCGGCGCCATTCTCGGTTCTTGCGTCCCGACGGATGTGAATCCACAACGCTGCGCCGGACGGCGAATCCCGGATCAAGGGAAACCGTGACCGGCAGGAACTGCAAAAATATCCCGGTGGGTTACGAGCGTCGGGTGCTGTGGCCGGTTCACTGACACAGTGCGCCGACGTCCACCCCGACCCGGCCGGATGAGCCGTCCCCACAGGGAAACCGGTCGCGTTCGGCGCCCCGTGGTCGTTGCCGGACGGGCCGGGGAGCAGTGCGGATCGCTCGGCCGGTCCGAATGCTATCGACGGATTCGCGGTCTTCTCGGGGTTGGGTTACCGGAATGGCCCGCGTTCTTCAGGTGCGCACCGCGCGGAACGGGCCCCGAATGGGGTGCGGCAATATCGGCACGATTCTGCGGTCGGCCGGAATGGATGCACACGGCGGATCTCGGTGGCCGGTTCTGCAGATGGGCCGGCCACCGAGATCCACCGTGTGCGCCGTCGAAGACGCCGTGCCGGTGGTGCAGTGCGTTCGGTGACTCAGGAACCGGAGCCGATTCCGGTCAGTGACCGGACTTCCATCTCCGCGTGTTTGGCCGGGTCGGCCTTCGAGCGGCCGGCGAAGGTGCCGATCGCGCCGCACAGGAACGAGAACGGGATCGACACCAGGCCCGGGTTCCGCAGCGGGAACCAGTGGAAGTCCAGGCTCGGGAACATCGAGTCCGCTGCGCCGGACACCACCGGGGAGAAGAGCACCAGCAGCACGCATGCGCCCAGCCCGCCGTAGATGCTCCACAGCGTGCCGGTGGTGTTGAACCGCTTCCAGAACAGCGAGTACAGCAGCGTCGACAGGTTGGCCGAGGCGGCCACCGCCAGTGCGAGCGCGACCAGGAATGCGACGTTCTGTCCGTTGGCCAGGATGCCGCCGAGGATGGCCAGCACACCGATCACGACGGCGGTCAGCCGGGCCACCCGCACCTCGTCGCGGGGTTCCGCCTTGCCCCGCTTGAAGATGTTCGCGTACACGTCGTGTGCGAACGAGGCCGACGCGGTGATCGTCAGTCCGGCCACCACGGCGAGGATCGTCGCGAACGCGACCGCCGAGATGACGCCGAGCAGCACCGTGCCGCCGATGTGCAGGGCCAGCAGCGGGGCCGCGGAGTTCTCGCCGCCCGGCGCCGCCTTGATCTCGTCCGAACCGACCAGCGCGGCCGCACCGAAGCCGATCACCAGCGTGCACAGATAGAACACGAACATGCACACCGTCGCCCAGACCACCGAGCGGCGGGCTTCGGCGGAGTTCGGCACGGTGTAGAACCGCATCAGCACGTGCGGCAGCGAGGCAATACCGAGCACCAGGGCGAGCGAGAGCGAGACGAAGTCGAGCTTGGTGGTCCCGTTCTTGCCGTAGGAACCACCCGGTTCCAGCAGCTGCTTGCCCATCGGGCTGCGGTCGGTCGCCGCGGAGAGCAGGTTGGAGAAGCTGAAGCCGAACTTGCCCAGCAGGAACACCGTGATCAGGGTGCTCGCGACGAGCAGGATGCTCGCCTTGATGATCTGCACCCAGGTGGTGCCCTTCATACCGCCGATCAGCACGTAGGCGACCATCACCAGGCCGACCACCACGATCACCAGCGACTGGCCGAGCCGGGAGTGCACGTCCAGCAGCAGTGCGATCAGCCCGCCCGCGCCGGCCATCTGCGCGAGCATGTAGAAGAACGAGATGACCAGCGTCGAGGTCGCCGATGCGGCGCGGACCGGCCGCTGCTGCATCCGGAAGCTCAGCACGTCGCCCATGGTGAACCGGCCGGTGTTGCGCAGCAGTTCGGCGATCAGCAGCAGGTCCACGAGCCAGGCGACGAGGAAGCCGATGGAGTAGAGGAAGCCGTCGTAGCCGTGCATCGCGATCGCACCCGCGATGCCGAGGAACGATGCGGCGGACAGGAAGTCGCCGGACAGTGCGACGCCGTTCTGCCGTCCGGAGAACGAGCTGTCCGCGGTGTAGTAGCCGGAGGTGGACGAACGGCGATTGCCCGCGCGGTAGACCACGAACAGGGTGATCGCGACGAACACCGCGAACACCACGATGTTCACCACCGGGTTGTTCGCCTCTTCACCGGCGGCCAGTGTGATGGTCACAGGGGCTTTCCTTCCGTCACCGCGGCCCGCTCCCGCAGCTCGGCGACGCGGGGGTCCATGTCGCGGCCGGCGAAGCGGGTGTAGAGCCACGTGATGAGCGCGGTACTGGCGAACTGCGCGAGGCCGAGCAGCATGCCGACGTTGACCAGGCCGAACACCGGGGTGCTCATGAAGTCGTTCGCGTACGCGGCCAGCACGACGTAGACCAGGTACCAGATGAAGAACGCGATGCTGACCGGGAACACGAACCGGCGGAACCGCTTGCGCAGCGAGCGGAACTCCGGGCTGCGCTGGATCAGGTCGTAGTCCGGGCCTTGCCTGCGCGCGGGCGTCTCGCCGTCGTCGAGGTCGAACAGCGCCGGCATCCGGCCGGTTTCCTCGAGCGGGTTGGCCGGCGCGGGGGTGCGCGCGACGTTGTGCATGGGAGTGCCTCCGGCAACTTGCGCCCGTGGTCGGGGTGCGGGCGGGACCGGGCCTCGTTCCGATGGCACCCGGATCGCCCTTGCGGACGGGGAGGCGGCCATACTAACTACGTCGCCGGAGTGCGGAAAAAGCCGGTTGCCGGGGCGCCTCGGGAAATGCGATTTCGGCCGGAAAATACCGGAAATACGAGGTTGCCGGAAGATCACGGTCGGATCACTCGGAATAGTGAGTGGCAAAGTGACGGGGTGTCGTCGCTGCTCGGGCAGACTGCGGCAAATGGTGTCCGACGAGTCCGCCGCCGGCGGCGATCGTGACCTGGGGTGACGATTCGGCGGACCACCCGCCCGGTCCGGCCGGACCGGGCGCAGGAGATTCCCGGTCCGGACCGGGATGCGGAAAGAAATCACCGGGTCGGGCGGCGGGTCGCTGCATCTCCACAACATCGGGTTCATCTTCCGGCTTGCCCCACCCGATGGGGGCACACAGCGTAGGCCCGCCGGGCGATTCGGCTACGCTCCGTGGGCTGATCGGGTGACCGGGGAGCGGTTCCTCCCGACGCAACCGGTAACCGAAATTCTCTCTTCGTGTGCCGCACCGCGAAACTCCCGGCCGCCCTCCTCTTCGTTCAGGTATTTTCCCAGGTCAGCCGTGCGCGGTGGAAGACAATAACCTCGAGCGTGTTTGGTGTACGATTTCTTGGCCCAGCTGACCGCAGCGATCGATAAGGCACCGACAAGTTGATCTCGACCATCGCCGTGCAGTACGCAACTTGCGCCGTGCACGTGCAGAGTCCCGGGAAGCCGTGCGGCTTCCGGGACGGCGCCGGATCTGCACGGTCGTGCCCGACCCCCCTCGATCGCGCGGGTCGGCGGAATGCCGTGGACCGTGCCTGCAGCCCCGGGCGCCGTCGACGGGCAGCCACGACGCCGGACAGGGAGTCACCTTCGTGACCGTTGCAGGAGAAGGCCAAGTGCCTGTGGAGAAACTGCTCGGCCGTCCGCCACGGCGGCCGCGCGGGTCGTCCGGCTGGCGGGCGGCGCTGCGCTGGCGGGACTGGAGCCTGCCGGTCAAGCTGTCCGCCGTCACGCTGGTCCCCATCGTGCTCGCGCTGGTCCTCGGTATCACCGCGATCGCGGGCCAGGTCGGGCGTTCGAGCGACTACCAGCGGATCGACCGGCTGGTCGCACTGAGCACCCAGCTGCGCACCCTCACCGACGGCCTGCAGCGCGAGCGCACGCTCACCGCCGAGCAGCTGACCGCGGGCGTCTCCGGGGTCACGCCCCAGCTGAAGGCCGCACGGGCGGCGACCGACGCGGCGATCGAGCCCTTCAGCGAGGCGGCCTCCCGCGCCGGCGGCGACGGCTCCAGCGTCTCCGGTGCAGTGAACTCGGCGACCGCGCAGGTCAACGAGATCGCCGTGATCCGGCAGCAGGTCGGCGCCGGTCTGCTGCACGCGGCCGAGGCCGTCGGCGACTACAACGCGGTGACCAGTGCGCTGATCGGCGCGGACACCTCGGTCGCCGCGGTCGCCAGCGCGGACGCGCTGGGCAGCACCCCGAGCGCACTGCACGACCTCGAAGCCGCGAAGGAGCAGGCGTCGGTCACCCAGGCGCTCGTCGCCTACGGTGCCGCCACCGGCTCGCTCACCTCGCAGCAGCTGAGCAGCGTGCGCGACTCCGAACTGCGCTACGACGACCGGATCGCCGACTTCACCGCGGCCGCCACCGCGCCGCAGCGCCAGGACCTCGACAGCACCCTCAAACCGGACTCCTCCTACGACCGCAAGCGGATGGTCGGCACGGTGCTCGGCGAACAGGGCACCTCCAGCGACAACGCGCTCGGGCAGCTGTCGGTGCAGGAGTGGAACAACGCCTCGAACGCGGTCACCTCGCAGCTGACCGAGGTCGGCAACCGGATGGGCAGTGAGCTCAGCACGGCGTCCGGGGCGCTGGTGGAGGACGCCAGCAGCAGTGCGGGCCTGCTCGCCGTGCTGCTGTTCGCCGCGCTCGCCGCGGCGGCCGCGGTCGTCTTCGTGATCACCCGCCAGCTGTTGCGCTCGCTCAAGACACTGCGACGCAGTGCGCTCGACGTGGCGGAGAAGGACCTGCCGGACGCGGTGCGCAACATCCAGGAGGGCCGCACGCAGAGCGTCGAGGTCGAGCCGGTCCCGGTGCAGGTGCACGACGAGGTCGGCGAAGTGGCGCGCGCGTTCGAGAAGGTGCACAGCCAGGCACTGCGGCTCGCGACCGAACAGGCCGCGATGCGGGCCGGCTACAGCAGTGTGTTCGTCAACCTGTCGCGGCGCAGCCAGAGCCTCGTGCAGCGCCAGCTGCAGCTGATCGAACGGCTGGAGCGCGACGAGGAAGACGCCGACCAGCTGGCCACGCTGTTCCAGCTCGACCACCTGGCCACCCGGATGCGGCGCAACAACGAGAACCTGATGGTGCTCTCCGGTGCCGAGCCGGGCCGCCGTACCGGGCAGCCGGTGTCCGCGCACGACGTGCTGCGCGCCGCGGTGTCGGAGATCGAGCAGTACCAGCGGGTTTCGGTGCAGCACCCGCCCGCGGTGAAGATCGTCGGGTTCGCCGCGAGCGACGTCCAGCGGCTGATCGCGGAGCTGCTGGACAACGCCACCGCGTTCTCCGCGCCGGAGACCCAGGTGACGGTCGCGACGCGGCTCGCCGAGGACGGTTCGCTCAACGTCGACATCCTCGACAAGGGCATCGGCATGAACGAGTACGAGGTGCTCGAGGCCAACGGCAGGCTCACCGACTCCGGTTCGGTGGATCTCGCGACCTCGCGGCGGATGGGCCTGTTCGTGGTCGGCAGGCTGGCCGGGCGGCACCGCATCGGCGTCTCGCTGCACGGCGGCAAGGACATCGTCGGCGTGCGGGCCACCGTGGTGGTGCCGCCGGAACTGGTGATGACCGGATCGGTGACCGAAACCGGCCCGTTGACGAGCATTCCCGCGCCGCCCTCGACCCCCGGCGGCCTGCCGCGCCGGCAGCGTCCGGTCAACGGTTCGCCGCGGCCGGGTGTGGTGCCCACCCAGCAGCGCACCGGTGACCGGCCCTGGCCTTCGGCGGGTGACCTCGCCGGGTACGCGCCGGAGCAGGGTGCGCGACCGCCGTCGGATCTGGAGGTGTCCGGGACCGCGCTGTTCAGCCCGATCCCGCGGGACGATCCGGCGCCGGCGGCGCCGCCGAAACTGCCCCAGACGGTGGACGTACCGCCCCCGCGGCCGGAATCCGCGCCCGTGGAACCGCCGCGCGACGAGCGGGCCGGTGAACTGCCCGCGGGCAAGGACCTGTTCTCCGCGGCCAACGGAACCACGCTGAGCGACTGGTGGAACCAGGCTGCGCAGCAGGTGCCGGAGGTACCCCCGCCGTCCGCGGCCGAGACGACCATCGAGAACACGCCGATCTTCGACGAGATGCTCTCGGTCTGGTTCCGCTCACCCGCACCGTCCACAGAGGAGGAAACGGCCGACGCAGGCGAGGCTCCCGCGGCCGCCGGTGCGGCCCCGGTCACCACGCCCGAGCAGGACGAGCGCAACTGGGACTTCGCCAGCGACGAGAACTGGCGCACCGTCCAGGCGGTCACCAAGGCCGAGCCGACCGCGTTCACCGAGGCGGGCCTGCCGCGCCGCCGCCGGGGCGAGCAGTTGCTGCCCGGCAGCGCCACACCGGAATCCGCGGTGCCGCAACCGGACCAGGAGCTGCCGGACCTGCCGGTCCGCGACCCCGCCGACGTGCGGGGCCGCCTGACCAGCTTCCAGCGCGGCGTGAACCGAGGACGGCAGCACGTCCGCGACTCCGGTGGCACCCCGGCCGGACAAACCGGTCAGGACGTCGCCCCGTTCACCCCGGCCCCGCAACCCGGCGCGGATGTGGCGGGCTTTGGTACCGCGCAGGGTGGGCAGTCTGGTTCGGACGTGGCTGGGTTTGGTTCGGCTGTGCAGGGTGGGCAGTCTGGTTCGGACGTGGCTGGGTTTGGTTCGGCTGTGCAGGGTGGGCAGTCTGGTTCGGACGTGGCTGGGTTTGGTTCGGCTGTGCAGGGTGGGCAGTCTGGTTCGGACGTGGCTG
>NZ_BAAAZN010000002.1:188345-285502 GCF_039536925.1 Amycolatopsis ultiminotia
TGGGTTTGGTTCGGCTGTGCAGGGTGGGCAGTCCGGTTCGGACGTGGCCGGGTTTGCTCCCGGCACGCGGGGCGGGCAGTCCGGTCCGGAGGCGACCGGATTCGTCCCCGCGGTGGAGGGGGACCAGCCGGGACGAACCGGTTTGCCGTCCGCCGGTGGGGAAGCCGGGCGGGCGGAGTCGTTCGATTCGCCGGAGGAGGCTCGCCGGGATCGTCCGGCCGCGATGCCCCGCCGGACCCCTGGTGCCACCTCGCCCGGCCCCGGGCCCGCATCCCGGGCCCCGTCCGCGTTCACCCCGGCCCGGGACGATCCGCAGTCCGGAGTGGACAGCGGCAGGCCCCCGGCGGCCGACGGAACCGGTGCGGAGGGCACTCCGCCGGATGCCGGCCGCGGCCGCGTCGCGGCTGCGTTCATGGGGAAGCGGGGCCTCGCCCCGACGCCACCAGGGACCGGGCAGCCCCCGTCCGAGGACGGCCCCGCGGCCCCGGCAGACGGTCCGGACCACTCCGCGCCGTCCGCCACCCCCGGTCCGGCCGGACAGCCGGAGGGCCGTGCGGAGGCCGACCGAGGCGAAGCCGGTGCGCCGACCGAGCAGCCCGGCCGTCCCGTCGGCCCGGAGTGGAACGGCATCGGCGGCGCCACGACCGACCGGCCCGAGGGCGCGCCCGGCACCGGGGTCGCCGGTGCGAGCGGCCCGGACCCGGCCGACCAGCCGACGGGTACCTCGCAAGCCGGCGTGGGCGAAGGCAGCACCGGCCATCCCGGCGTCGCCGAACGTCTCGCAGGCACGGCCGGGTTCGCCCGCCCGGCTGCGGCCGACCGGCCCGCGAATCCGGTGGAACCCGCTGCGGCGCAGGCAGGGCCTGCTCAGCCGGATGCGGTGGATGGGCAGACCGGTGGGTCCGCACCGGTTCAGCCGGACCTGTTCGGCCGGCCGGCTGCGGCCGACCGGCCCGCGAATCCGGCGGAACCCGCGCAGGCAGGGCCCGCTCAGCCGGATGCGGTGGACACTGCGACCGGTGCGTTCGCGTTCGATCGGCCGACCGAGCCGGGACAGGGTGGTTTCGCCCGGCCCGGAGCGGCCGGGCCGCCCGCCGGCCCGGCCGGTGCCGTGCGGCCGGGCCTTCCGCACCCCGGCGCGAGTGGTCCGGACCAGTTCGGGACCACCGCGGGAGAGCGTCCCGATGGCGGGGGAGCGGACCGGTCCGGGCGTCCGGAGCGGCCGGATGCCCTGCCGACCCGGCGCCGCGGAGCGTCCGAGGTTCCGGCCGGGCCGCCCGCGGTCGATCCGGGGGAGATACCTGCCGCGGTGGCCGGAATCGAGGCCGCGGGTGGCGGAAAGGGCGCGTCGGAGTGGACATTCGGGTCGGATGACGGCTGGCGGAACGCGCAAGCGGTGTCCCAGTCTGCCCCCACTTCGTTCACTTCGGCAGGATTGCCCCGGCGCCGCAGGGGCGAGCAGCTACTCCCCGGCAGCGCCCCGCCGCCTTCCGGGGCGGCACGTCCCCGTCCGTCCCGCGACGCGCACGACGTGCGTGGCCGCCTGAGCAGTTTCCAGCAGGGCATCCAGCGTGGCCGCCACCGCACCGCGCAGGGCGCCGAGAAGAACCACGAAACATTGGAGGGTGAATGACCTCGCCGAATGCGGCCCAGCCGCAGCAGAACCAGTTCGGCTGGCTGGTGAACGACTTCGCCGAGCGGGTTCCCGGAGTGGCGCACGCGGTCGTGGTGTCGGCCGACGGGCTGCTGCTCACCGCCTCCAACCGGCTGCCGCTCGACCGGGCCGATCAGCTCGCCGCCGTGGCATCCGGGCTGGTCAGCCTGACCCAGGGCGCGGCCCGCTGCTTCGAGGCGGGCACCGTGCGGGAGACGGTCGTGGAGATGGAACTCGGCATCATGGTGCTGATGTCCATCAGCGACGGTTCCTGCCTCGCCATCCTCGCGGCGCCGAACTGCGACATCGGCCAGGTGGCGTATGAGATGACCATGCTGGTGGACCGGGTCGGCCAGATCCTCACGCCGGAGCTGCGCGCGCAGCTGCAGGGCGCCGGGGGCTCGCTGATCGGTGAACCGGTGGGATGATGGCGCGATGAGCCAGGGGTCCGGATTGTTCGGCGAAGAGCCGCCAGACGGCGTCGAGCCCCCGCGCGGGGAGGCAGGCGACGCCGATGACGACGGTTCGATCGCCGACGTCTTCAACGGCTTCAGCCTTGATTCGGGCCGCTCGCGCAGAAAGCGGAAGAAGACCGGAAAGCAGGCCCAGTCCCCAGAACCGCCAGCCGAGAGCACGCAAGCGGCGGCGGCACCGCAGGCGGCACCGCCGCCCGCCGACTTAGGAGATGGTGTGACCTCTCTCGTCTCTCCACCGGGCAGTACGGACTCCGACGGCCCCAGACCAGGCGGCCTCTTCGACCCCGGACCGCCGAGCGGCGAGTTCTCCGTGCCCACCGCGTTCACCCGGCCGGAACGGCAGGACCGGCCGGAACGGGCGGAGCGGATGGACCGGCCGGAGCGGGTGGACCCGGCCGAGGAGACGGCGATCGTGCGGCCGTACGCTCTCACCGGCGGGCGCACGCGGGCGAACTACGCGCTCGAACTGGAGACCCTGATCTCCACCAAGGACCACGTCGCCGCGGGGGGCTTCCCCGAGGCGGCGGCCGAGCAGATCGAGAGCGTCTCGATCATGGAAGAGTGCCGGACCCCGCGTTCGGTGGCCGAGATCGCCGCGGCGCTGCGGGTGCCGCTGGGGGTGGCCAGGGTGCTGATCAGCGACGCGGCCGACGCGGGGCTGGTCACGGTGCACCGGACGATCTCGGGCCAGGACGGCGCCGAAGCACACTTGATGTTGATGGAAAGGGTTTTGAGTGGACTCCGTCGGCTTTAAGGCACCGCGGGAAACCGCACCCCCGACCATGACATCGGCGAAGATCGTGGTCGCGGGCGGCTTCGGGGCGGGTAAGACGACTTTCGTGGGTTCGGTGTCGGAGATCGTTCCGCTCACCACCGAGGCGATGATGACCGACGCGAGCCGCGGCATCGACAACCTCGACCAGACCCCGAACAAGACGACCACCACGGTCGCCATGGACTTCGGCCGCGTGTCGCTCGACGCGGACCTGATCCTGTACCTGTTCGGCACCCCTGGCCAGCAGCGGTTCTGGTTCATGTGGGACGACCTGGTGCGCGGGGCGATCGGCGCGGTCGTGCTGGCCGACACCCGCCGGCTGGCGGACTCGTTCGCGCCGATCGACTTCTTCGAGGACCGCGGCCTGCCCTACATCGTCGGCGTGAACACCTTCGACGGCGTACTGGAGCACGACATCAACGACGTGCGCGAGGCGCTGTCCATCGACGCGAGCATCCCGATCGTCCGGTGCGACGCGCGGGAACGCGAGTCGACGAAGCAGACGCTGATCACGCTCGTCGAGTACGCGATGCGGCAGTGGATCGCGCTGCGCGCGGCGAACGCCAACGCCCGCTGACCATCCGCCCGCCGGGTCGCTCGCCGAGTGACCCGGCGCGGCTGTGCGCCGGTCCTCGGCCGGGCAAGTCCTCGAAGCTCGACGCCCGGCCGTGGCGGTGGCCGTCGTTCTGCGCGTCGTCCGGAACGGCGACTGCGGAAGGGCCGTCTCGGTTTGCCGTCCGGCTCGGTGCGGGTGATCGTCACGGCGTTCGGCCCACCTCGTCGTCCGGCGCCTCCCCGCAGTAGCTGAAGACCAGCCGGGAAGGCGCCGTTCCCCTCGCGGCCGGCGCCGTCCTCGCTGCGGCCCGACCGCGCCCGCCGCCGGCTGCGAATCGGTGCGCACGTCGAAGGCCCCCGGAAGTTCTCCGGCCCCGGCCTGCTCGCCGGCTGCCCGGCCAGGCGCGGAACACCGGCCACAGCTGACGAGTCCGGCCTGCTCCAGCCGCTTCGACCCCGTCTGCAGACGCACCTCGCACAGTCCGGCGCTCTCGCCGGCCTGCGGTCACCCTCGCCACTGAGAGCCCGGTCACGCGCACTTCGGGTTTCCGATAGTAGGAAGTCCGAGTATTTTGGAGGGATGAGCGGCAGCGAGCTGTACCGTCCCGAGAACCCCGTCCGGTTCGTCACGGCCTCGAGCCTGTTCGACGGCCACGACGCGTCGATCAACATCATGCGGCGGATCCTGCAGTCCCAGGGTGCCGAGGTGGTGCACCTCGGGCACAACCGCTCGGTGGACGAGGTGGCCACCGCTGCCATTGCCGAGGACGTGCAGGGGGTGGCCATCTCGGCCTACCAGGGCGGGCACGTCGAGTACTTCAGCTACCTCGTGGAGCTGCTGAACGAGCGCGGTGCCGGGCACATCAAGGTGTTCGGCGGCGGGGGCGGGGTGATCGTGCGCGAGGAGATCGACCTGCTGCACTCCCGCGGCGTGGCGCGGATCTTCTCGCCCGAGGACGGCTACGAGATGGGCCTGCCGGGCATGATCAACTCGATGATCGAGGCCTGCGACAGCGATCTTTCCACACAGCCGCCCGCCTCGGTCGACAAACTGCTTTCCGGTGAGGTGCCCGCGCTCGCCAGGGTGATCACCCAGCTGCAGCGGGAGAACCTGCCCGAACAGTGGCACACCGCGATCGCCGAGGCGGCCGGGCAGCGGCAGGTGCCGGTACTCGGCATCACCGGCACCGGCGGTTCCGGCAAGTCCTCGCTCACCGACGAACTGATCCGCCGCTTCCGGCTCGACCAGGAGGACAAACTGCGGATCGCGGTGCTCGCCGTGGACCCGTCCCGGCGCAAGGGCGGCGGCGCGCTGCTCGGCGACCGGATCCGGATGAACTGCCTCGACGGCTCGCCGGTGTACTTCCGTTCATTGGCCACCCGCACCACCAGCGGCGAGATCCCCGCCGGACTGCAGGAATCGATCCTCGCCTGCAAGGCGGCAGGCTACGACCTGGTGATCGTGGAGACGCCCGGCATCGGCCAGGGCGACGCGGGCATCGTCGACTTCGTGGACGAATCGCTGTACGTGATGACGCCCGAGTTCGGTGCCGCGTCGCAGCTGGAGAAGATCGACATGCTCGACTTCGCCGACGCGGTCGCGATCAACAAGTTCGAACGCCGCGGTGCCGAGGACGCACGCCGTGACGTCGCCCGCCAGCTGGTGCGCAACCGGGAGGCCTTCGGTGTCGATCCGGAGGACATGCCGGTGTACGGCACGAGCGCGGCGAAGTTCAACGACGACGGTGTTACCGCGCTGTACCAGCATCTCCGGGACGCGCTCGCCGGGCGTGGCCTGTCGGTGTCGGCCGGTGTGCTGCCCGACATCGCGGGCAAGGTGTCCACGGACGCCAGCACGATCATCCCCGGTAACCGTGCGCGCTACCTTGCGGAGATCGCCGACACCGTGCGCGGATACCATGCGCAGACCGAGAAGCAGGTCGCCGCACTGCGCAAGCACGAGCACCTGGCCGAGGCAAGGACCGCGCTGTCCGAAGTGGACGCGAACACGGATGCGCTGGACGGTCTACTGGCTGCTGCGGAGTCCGATGTGGACGGCGAGTCGACCAAGCTGCTCGAACGGTTCCGCGCGCTCGCCGAGGACTACCGCGGCGACGAGCTGGTGGTACAGGTCCGGGACCGCGAGCTGCGTACCCAGCTGTGGCGGGACACCTTGTCCGGCAACCGGATTCCGCGCGTCGCACTGCCGCGCTACACCGAATCCGGTGAGCTGCTGTCGTTCCTGCGCCGGGAGAACCTGCCCGGCTACTTCCCCTACACCGCGGGCGTGTTCCCGTTCAAGCGCGAGGGCGAGGACCCGGCGCGGATGTTCGCGGGCGAGGGCGATCCGTTCCGCACCAACCGCCGGTTCAAGCTGCTCTCCGCCGATTCCGAGGCCAAGCGGCTGTCCACCGCGTTCGACTCGGTCACCCTCTACGGCCACGATCCGGCCACCCGGCCGGACATCTACGGCAAGGTCGGCACGTCCGGCGTCTCCATCGCGACGCTGGAAGACATGAAGGTGCTCTACGACGGCTTCGATCTGACCGCGCCGAGCACCTCGGTGTCGATGACGATCAACGGCCCCGCACCGACCATCCTCGCGTTCTTCCTCAACACCGCGATCGACCAGAAGTTCGCGGAGTTCCGGGAAGAGCACGGCCGCGAGCCGTCCGAGGCCGAGTCGGCAGAGCTGCGCGAGTGGACGCTCAAGAACGTGCGCGGCACCGTGCAGGCCGACATCCTCAAGGAGGACCAGGGGCAGAACACCTGCATCTTCTCCACCGAGTTCAGCCTGCGCATGATGGCCGACATCCAGGAGTGGTTCATCGGCCACGGGGTGCGCAACTTCTACTCGGTCTCGATCTCCGGCTACCACATCGCCGAAGCCGGGGCGAACCCGATCTCGCAGCTGGCCTTCACCCTCGCCAACGGCTTCACCTACGTCGAGTCCTACCTGTCCCGCGGGATGGACGTCGACGATTTCGCGCCGAACCTGTCGTTCTTCTTCTCCAACGGGATGGACGCGGAGTACTCGGTGCTCGGCCGGGTGGCGCGGCGGATCTGGTCGGTGGCGATGCGCGAGCGCTACGGCGCGAACGACCGCTCGCAGAAGCTCAAGTACCACGTGCAGACCTCGGGCCGCTCGCTGCACGCGCAGGAAATGAGCTTCAACGACATCCGCACCACGCTGCAGGCGCTCTGCGCGCTCTACGACAATGCGAACTCCCTGCACACCAACGCCTTCGACGAGGCGATCACCACGCCTTCGGAGTCCTCGGTCCGCCGCGCGATGGCCATCCAGATGATCATCAACAAGGAGTGGGGCCTGTCGAAGAACGAGAACCCGCTGCAGGGTTCGTTCGTGATCGACGAGCTGACCGATCTGGTCGAGGAGGCCGTGCTCGTCGAGTTCGACCGGATCTCCGAGCGCGGCGGCGTGCTCGGCGCGATGGAGACCGGGTACCAGCGCGGCAAGATCCAGGACGAATCACTGCTGTACGAACGGCTCAAGCACGACGGTTCGCTGCCGATCGTCGGCGTGAACACCTTCCGCAACCCGAGGGCGGGCGAGGACGAGGTCGAGGTGGAGCTGGCCCGCGCGACCGAGGACGAGAAGCAGTCGCAGCTCGATCGGCTCGCCGACTTCCAGCACCGGCACCGCGAAGATGCCCAGCGTGCGCTCACGGCGCTGCGCGAGGCGGCCACCCGCGGCGGCAACCTGTTCGACGTGCTGATGGATGCCGCGCGGGTGTGCTCGCTCGGTCAGATCACCGACGCATTCTTCGAGGTCGGCGGCCAGTACCGGCGCAACGTCTGAGCCGTCACGCCCGTTCCGCGGTCAGCCGCCAGACCGGCAGCAGCACGTGGCCCTGTTCGTCGGTCCTCAGCGCCGCGAACTCGGCCGGGTCCGGGGTCAGCTCCGGCGTCGCCGTCCGGACGGCCCCGAGCGCCTCCTCGCGTGTCATCGAGGTGGTGTAGACGGTCGGCTCCAGCCGGCCGATCCGCCAGCTCTGCCCGACGGTTTCGCGCAGGCTCTGCTCGCTGATCCGCGCCGGCACGGGGAAGGTCTCCGGCATGGCGTCGGAGAAACAGAACATGTGCAGCTGCGCACCGGGCTTCGTCGCCCGCACGAGCGCAGTGAGGTACGCGGGCCGCGTTTCCTCGTCGAGGCAATGGTAGAGCGCGCTGTCGAGCACCGTGTCGAACCGGCCTTCGTAGCCGTCGAGACGGGTCGCGTCCGCTTGCTCGAAGGTGATCTCCAGCCCCTTGGCGGCCGCACGGGCCCTGGCTTCCGCCAGCGCGGTCGGTGCACCGTCGAGCCCGGTCACCCGGTGCCCGCGGGAGGCGAGGAATGCGGCGTTGTCCCCGAGCCCGCAGCCGATGTCGAGGACCTCGCCCCGGAAGCCGCCTGCCTCTTCCAGAGCCACGATCTCGGGCTGTGGACGCCCGATGTCCCACGGGATCTTGGCTGCCAGTGGAGTGGTTCCCTGATAGACCTGCTCGAAATCGACGTCCGCGATGGCCATGGCGAGCCTCCTATTCAACGGTTGATGATTTCACGCTAGCGGACCGATCGGGTGAGCTGTCAACCACTGCGTGCATCCCGCACCCGATCCACGGGGTAGAACGGGAGGATGGACTTCGGTATCTCCACGTTCGTGACCGACCAAGGCATCCGGCCCGACGTGCTGGGCGAGGCATTGGAGGAGCGCGGGTTCGACTCGCTCTTCCTCGCCGAGCATTCACACATCCCGGTGCGCAGGCAGAGCCCGTACCCGGGCGGGGGCGAGCTGCCGAGCGTCTACTACCGCACGCTCGACCCGTTCCTCGCGCTCACCGCGGCCGCGGTGAACACCTCGGAACTGGTGCTGGCCACCGGGATCGCGCTGCTGATCCAGCGTGACACCATCCACACCGCCAAGGAGGTCGCGTCGCTGGACCTGATCTCCCGTGGCCGGGCCGCGTTCGGCGTCGGGGTGGGCTGGAACCGGGAGGAGATGGCCGATCACGGCACCGATCCGCGCACCCGCGGTGCGCTGATGGACGAGCAGCTCCAGGCGCTCAAGGCGATCTGGACCCGGGAGCAGGCGGAATTCCACGGTACGCACGTGGATTTCGACCCGATCTTCTCCTGGCCGAAGCCGGTGCAGACCCCGCATCCGCCGATCTACGTCGGCGGGGAGAGCCCGGCCGCGCTGCGCAGGCTGGCCGAGTACGGCGACGGCTGGCTGCCGCGTCCGGGCACCTCGGTCGACGAGCTCCGGCGGGTGCGCGACTGGCTGGCCGAGCAGGGGCGCACCGACGTGCCGTTCACGGTGTTCGGCGGCGAGGCGGACGCGGACGTGCTCAAGGGCTACGCCGACGCCGGTCTGGACCGCTACACGTTCCTGCTGAAAACCCTGCCGGAAGCGGAGACCCTGAGCGCACTGGACGAGCTGGCCAGGGTGGCCGCCGACTACCGCTGAACGAATCCGCCGCGCGGGCGCACCCGGGAGGTGGCGCCTGCGCGGCCGGTTTGCCGGTGACTCGCGCGTGGGGTGTTCGGGTAGCGTCGGCGTGCGGCCGGTTTGCCGGTGGCTGGTGAGCGGGCACACCCGGGCAGCGTCGCCGCGTGGCCCGGTTCCCGCTGACTCGCGCGTGGGGGTGTGTGGGAAGCGCCGCTGCGCGGCCGAATTCCCGCGGTCTTCGGTGCGGGCGCACCCGGGAGGCGTCGGCGTGCGGCTGGGTCCCCGCGGTCGCCCGCGCGGGTGCGTCTGGAAATGGCGCGGGCGGTTTCCCGGGGCACGTGCGCGGGGTGCACTTCGGGAACGTTGCGGCACGGGGCGGGTCCCGGTGGCTTGCGCCTGTTTCCTGCGGCTACTTGTCCAGCAGCAGGTGTACCGAGAGTTCGAGCCGGCTCGCGACGTCGCCTGCCGAGGCGCGGCGGGTGACCCAGGCGACCAGGTTGGCCATCCAGACGTCCGCGACCACGTGGAAGATGTCGCGGTCGGCCTCGGTCGGGTCGTCGATGCCCATGGCGCTGCCGAACATGTCCTCCATGAGCCTGCCGACCAGTTCGACCTCGGCGGCCGCGGAGGTGTCGGCGAACATGAACGCGCGCACCATCGCCTCGGTCAGGTGCGGATCGCGTTGCATCAACCGGGTGTTGCGGCCCAGTACGAACATCAGCCGCTCGGCCGGGGTCTCGCCGGGGATGGCGCTGCGTTCGATCTTGTCGTGCGCCCGCTCGAACTGCAGTGCGAGGCCGGAGACGAGCAGGTGGATCTTCGAGGGGAAGTAGCGGTACAACGTGCCCAGTGCGACGTCGGCCTTCTCCGCGACGGCACGCATCTGCACCGCGTCGTAGCCGCCTTTGGAGGCGAGTGCGAGCGTGGCGTCGATGATGCGGCGGCGGCGGTCGCGCTGGGCGGCCGAGCCCAGCTCGTCACCCATTGCGCCGAGGCCGTTCGTCCGGGCCTTCGCCGCCGAAGCCTTCGCCTTGCCCGGCATCGGCACTCTCCTGTCCTGCCTGTCTGCGGAACTCGTTCCAGTTCGGGCTTCAGCCTACCTTCCCTGGCGACACGATCCGCGATCGACCCACTGGCCGAAAAACTGTAACACGTTCTACACTCGCGAGTAGACCCGTCCCATGAGGAGGACCGATGCCGGTCGCGCTCACCGACGAACAGGCCGCACTCGCCGCCGCCGTGCGCGGCTGGGCGGCGGACCACGATCCGGTTGCCGCCGTGCGGGCTGCCGAAGGGACCGGGGGTGCGGAGCCGGCCGGGTTCGCCGCGCTCGGTCTGGCCGGGATCGCCCTGCCTGCCTCGGCAGGCGGGGCGGAGGGGAGCGTCGCGGACCTGGCGTCCGGGCTGGCCGCGGCGGCCGAGGCGCTGGTTCCCGGGCCGCTGCTGAGCACCGCGCTGGGTGGCCTGCTGCTGGCCGAACACGACAAGGACCTCGCCGCCCGGATCGCCGAAGGTGCCGAACGGGTCGGGGTGCTGCTCGATCCGCTGTTCGCCGGGGTGTCCGGACCGGCGCCGGGCGTCCAGGCCGGGTCGTGGCTGCTCGTGCCGGAGGACGGGCGGTACGTGCTGGTGCCGCCGGATGCGCCGGGGCTCGAGGTGGAATCGTTGGCGCCGTTCGATTTCTCCCGTTCGCTGGGGCGGATGCGGTGTTCCGGCCGGTTGCCGGGCGAGACGCTGGAGCTGCCGGACGTACGGGACTTCGCGGCGACGCTGGCGGTCGCGGAGGCCGCCGGGGTGGCGCGGTGGTGCCTGACCACGGCCGTCGAGTACGCCAAGGTGCGTGAGCAGTTCGGCCAGGCGATCGGGTCGTTCCAGGCGGTGAAGCACCTGTGCGCGGAGATGCTCTGCCGTGCCGAAGCGGCCGAGGCGCTGGCGTGGGACGCCGCTTCGGCGGCCGGGAGCCGGCAGCACGCGTTGGCGGTGGCGAGCGCGGCGGCTGTGGCGCTCGACGCCGCGGTAGAGAACGCGAAGGACTGCATACAGGTCCTCGGCGGAATCGGGTTCACGTGGGAGCACGAGGCGCATCTGTACCTGCGTCGAGCGTTGGCGTTGCAGCATTGGCTGGGTGGCACGCCGTGGTGGCGGCGCCGGGCCGCGGAGCTGACGCTGTCCGGGGAACAGCGCACGCTCGCCGTCGACGTCGGCGAAGACCCCGAAGTGACCCGCTTGGTCGGTGAAATCGCCGCGGAGCCGGAAGAACGGCGGCGAATCGCGCTGGCGGATTCCGGCCTGTTGATGCCGCATTGGCCGGAGCCGTACGGCCGTGCTGCCGACCCGGCCACCCAGCTGCGCGTCGACGCCGCGCTCGCCGCGGCCGGTATCCGGCGTCCGGACCTGGTGGTCGGCGCATGGGCGGTGCCGACGATCCTCGCGCACGGCACGCCGGAGCAGCAGGACCGGTTCGCCGGCCCGACACTGCGCGGCGAGCTGACCTGGTGCCAGCTGTTCAGCGAACCCGGCGCGGGTTCGGACCTCGCGGCACTGCGCACCGCGGCCCGCCGGGTCGAGGGCGGGTGGCGGATCACCGGGCAGAAGGTGTGGACCTCGCTGGCCCACGAGGCGGACTGGGCGATCTGCCTTGCCCGCACCGATCCGGCAGCACCGAAGCACAAGGGGATCACGTATTTCCTGGTGGACATGCGCACGTCCGGCATCACCACCCGCCCGCTGCGCGAGATCACCGGGCGGAGCGTGTTCAACGAGGTCTTCCTGGACGAGGTGTTCGTGCCGGACGCCGATGTCGTCGGCGAACCCGGCGGAGGCTGGAAACTGGCCCGCACGACGCTGGCGAACGAACGCGTGGCGCTGGGCAGCGGCTCGGCGGTGGGGGAGAGCGTGGAGGCCCTGCTGGAATCCGTGCCTGCCGACGTGGACCGCGAACGTCTCGGCGCACTGATCGGGCAGGGCAGCGCGTGCTCGGTGCTGGATCTGCGCGCCACCCTGCGCCGGCTGGACGGCCGGGGTCCCGGCGCCGAATCGTCGGTGGCGAAGCTGCTCGGCGTCCGGCACCGGCAGGAGGTCGCCGAGTTCGCGCTGGCCCTCGGTCCGGAACTGCTCCCGGATTCCCCTGCCAGCCACGAGTTCCTGCTGACCCGCTGCCTGTCCATCGCGGGCGGCACGACCCAGATCCTGCGCACCGCAACCGCGGAACGGCTGCTGGGCCTGCCGCGCTGAGCCCGGTTCCGGCGGCGCGCCGGGTGCCGACGGCACGTTCAGCCGCGGGTGTTCTCGATCAGGGCGTGCAAGCCGGTCGGCACCGCGTTCAGGCCGATTTCGAACTCGGCGTCGCTGCCGAGGTCCGCGAGGTTTCGGCGTGCCGGACGAGCAGCGGAACGGCCGCAGCGTCTCGCGAGCGGTACAGCTGCCGCCGGTGATCGCTCTCTTCGGGATCCCGTGCGTCGAGTCCCGGATTGAAGTGCACCGAGCCGATGACGAAGGTGGCCAGCGACGATGCGGCGGCGTCGGCGAGCCCGGGACTGAGACCCGCGCCGATGAACAGTTCGAGGGCGTATTCCACCCCGGCCAGTGAGTTGGGACCGAGCCGCTCGGTCCCGCGCAGGAGCGAGACCACGCCCGGATGCCGGCGCAGGTGCTCGCGGAACGTGCGGGCGGACCATGCCGCCTTCCCGGCCCGATCCGCGTCGTCGGGCGGAACCGAGCCGGCCGGCCCGATCACCCGGTCGACGAGCAGCGTCACCAGCTCTTCACGGTTGCGCACGTGCCGGTAGAGCGATGCCTGCGTGCAGCCGAGCTCCTCGGCGACGTTGCGCATGGTCAGTGCGGCGGTCCCCCGCGTGTCGAGCAGGGCGATGGACGAAGGGAACACCGTGCGTGCCGTACGAAACTCCGATCAGGGCATCCTCGTGGCCGAGGTCGACGAGCCGGAAGGTCCCGGGGTTCGCCTCGCCGTCGCCTCGGCCGGCCTCTGCGGGACCGACGTCAACTTCGCGGCGGGTGGCGTTCAGGGCTACACCTATGGCCACGAGTTCGCCGGCACCACCACCGACGGCCGGTCCTACGCCGTCGAACCCACGGTTTACTGCGGCGAGTGCGATCAATGCCGGGCCGGCCACGTCCAGCGGTGCAGCGCCCCGGAGCACGGAACGCTCGGCATGTTCCGAGACGGCGGCATATGTGATGCCGTGACGGTTTCGGAGAACATGCTCGTCCAGCTCCCGCCCGGCCTCGACGTGCGCGACGCCTGCCTCGTGGAGCCGACGTCGGTGGCCGTGCACGGTGTCCGCAGCGCGTCGCTCGAGAAGGGGGAGCGGGTGGCGATCGTCGGCGGTGGCAGCATCGGGCTGCTGGCCGCGGCCCGGCAACGCGGCTTCGACGTCGATGTCGAGGTGCGCCACGAGCATCAGCGGATTGCCGCGGAACGCCTGGAAGCCGGCTCGGCGGCAGGCGCCTACGACGTCGTGATCGACGCCGCGGGCAGTGAAGCCGGTCTCGCCCGGTGTGCCGAGCTCGCGCGTCCCGGCGGTCGCGTTGTGCTGCTGGGTGTGGATCAGCACATTGTTCCCATCCCGGGGCGTTGTCAGCCTGGTCAAGGAACTCACCGACGTCCACTCCGTCGCCTACCGCAGGCACGACGGCGTCCGCGACACCGAACAGGCCGCAGCACTGCTCGCCGGCAACCCCGAGATCGCGCAGGCGGTGATCACCCACCGGCTCCCCCTCGACGACGCCGCGGAGGCCTTCCGGGCGGCGGCTGATCGGGCCTCCGGAGCGATCAAGGTCGTCCTTCACCCCTGACCCGGGCCGACGATCCCGGGTACTGCTCCCGGCGCTGATCCGGTGAGCCGGCCCGTCAGGTCATCCGGGATGGGCCCCTGCATCGGGGTTGGCATACCGTGCTCGGCGTGGAGTTCGGCGTGACCACCCAGGCCACCTACCTGCCCTCGGATCCGCCGCGGGACGGGGTGCTGGCGTTGTGGGGAGACGAGATCGGGGGCGACACCCCGATCCAGCTCGTGCTGCCCGGTGGCGGGAAGTTCGCGCGGACCGAGGTGTCCGCGCGGCTGGTGCCGCTGGCGCGGGCGATTCCGCGGCTGCTAGTGGTTGCCGACGAGGCCAGCCCGGCGGTGGCCGCGTGGTCGGCGGTGGTCAACGCGGGCGTGAATCTCGTGGCGCGCGGGCGGTTGCGGCCCGCCGCGTCGCCG
This sequence comes from Amycolatopsis ultiminotia, assembly GCF_039536925.1. Classification (NCBI taxonomy): domain Bacteria; kingdom Bacillati; phylum Actinomycetota; class Actinomycetes; order Pseudonocardiales; family Pseudonocardiaceae; genus Amycolatopsis; species Amycolatopsis ultiminotia. The sequence continues at coordinate 202,478 of NZ_BAAAZN010000002.1, forward strand.
AGCGGGCTCGGCACCTGGCGGGTCGGCCCGCTCGACGCGGCGGACGAGGAACTGCTGCGCGGGCTCGCCGCCGCGTTGCCGCCGGAGGCGCATGCGCTGCCGTTGTCCGGGGTCAAGCGGATCCGGTTGCACTCGCCCGAATCGCTGGTGCGCGCCGTCTGGGACGCGGCGGCCGACGTCCTGGTGCGCACTCCGGCCGCGGCGGTCGGGCCGGGCCGGGCCGCGTTCGCCGATCCGCAGCCCACGCTGCTGGATCCGGAGGGCGCCGCCTGGCTCACCGAACTGGAAGCCCGCCGTCCGGACGGCGCACAACTGCTGTTGCGAATCGAGGCCCGCGACGACATCTTCGCCGGGGTGCTCGCCGTGCGGTCCACGCTGGAGCCGAGTCTCGTCGTGCCGGCAGGCACGCTCTGGAACGCCCCGGAAGCGGTGCTGCAGCGGCTCGGCGACCAGGTGGAGACCCAGCTGCTGCTCGGTTTACGGCGGGGCGCGCGGGCCTGGCCGCCGCTGGGACGGGTGCTGTCCGAACCGGCCCCTGCCGAGCTGCCGCTGTCCGACGACGAAGTGGTCGACCTGCTCGGCGACGGTGCTCGCGGGCTGGGTGCCGCGGGGATCGAGGTGCTGTGGCCGAAGGACCTCTTCGCAGGCGAGGTCCGCGCGAAAGCCAGTGTCACGCAGGCGCCGGCAAGTGAGGGCGGTCCGGCGTTCCCGCTCAACGGCCTGCTGGAGTTCCGCTGGCGGCTCAGCCTCGGCGGCAGCGAGCTCACCGACGACGAGGTGAGCGCACTCGCCGAGGCCAAGCGTCCGCTGGTCCGGCTGCGCGGGCAGTGGGTCCGGCTGGATCCCGCGCTGCTGGCCAGGATGCGTGCCCGCCGGTCCCGGCTGACCGGGGCCGAGGCACTCGCCGCGGCGCTCACCGGTGAGCTGGAGGTGGCGGGCGAACGCGTCGAGTTCGCTGCACAGCCCGCGCTCGCCGGTCTCGTGGAACGGCTGCGGGAGCGCGATCCGGCGCCGGTCGACCCGCCGGACGGGCTCACCGCCACGCTGCGCCCGTACCAGCGGGCCGGGCTCGGCTGGCTGGTCACCATGACCGACCTCGGGCTGGGCGCGTGCCTTGCCGACGACATGGGGCTGGGCAAGACGATCCAGCTCATCGCACTGCACCTGCACCGGCGCACGCTCGGCGCCGGGCCCACGCTGGTGCTGTGCCCCACTTCGCTGCTGGGCAACTGGGAACGCGAGTTCGCCCGGTTCGCGCCGCAGGTGCCGGTCCGCCGGTTCCACGGCGGCGGACGGCATCTCGAGGACCTCGCGCCCGGCGAGGTGGTGCTCGCCACCTACGGCGTACTGCGCAGGGACCGGGCCGCGCTGTCCGAAGTGGACTGGGGACTGGTCGCGGCGGACGAGGCGCAGCACGTGAAGAACCCGTTGTCCGCCACGGCGAAGGAGTTGCGCCAGGTGCCCGCCGCGGCTCGCGTCGCGCTCACCGGCACCCCGGTGGAGAACCGGCTCACCGAGCTGTGGTCGTTGCTGGACTGGACGACCCCCGGTCTGCTCGGCACGCTGGAGCGGTTCCGGCGCACCGTCGCCCGGCCGGTCGAACGCGATCGGGACGCCGCGGCGACCGCACGGCTTGCCGACACCGTACGGCCGTTCCTGTTGCGCCGACGGAAAACCGATCCGGACATCGCACCGGAGCTGCCGCGCAAGACCGAAACCGACCGGTTCGTGCCGCTCACCGCCGAGCAGACCACGCTGTACGAGGCGGTGGTGCGGGAGAACCTGGCGCAGATCCGCGAGTCCCGGGGCGTGCAGCGCCGCGGCCAGGTGCTCAAGCTGCTCACCGAGCTCAAGCAGATCTGCAACCATCCGGCGCAGTTCCTCAAGGAGAGCAGCGGAGTCCTCCGTGGACGGTCGGGCAAGCTGACCGCGTTCGAGGAACTGCTCGATGTGCTCCTCGACGAGGGCGAGAGCGTGCTGGTGTTCAGCCAGTACGTGCGGTTGTGCCGGGTGCTGGAGCGGCGGCTGGCCGAGCGCGGGCTGCCCACCGCACTGCTGTCCGGTGAGGCGGGGCCGAAGCGGCGCGACGAACTGGTGGCCGGGTTCCAGTCCGGTGCGGTGCCGGTGTTCCTGTTGTCGCTCAAGGCCGGTGGCGTCGGGCTCAACCTCACCAGGGCCACCCACGTGATCCACTACGACCGCTGGTGGAACCCGGCGGTGGAGGACCAGGCCACCGACCGCGCGTACCGGATCGGGCAGGACCGTCCGGTGCAGGTGCACCGGCTGATCGCGGAGGGCACGCTGGAGGAGCGCATCGCCGCGGTGCTGGAGTCCAAACGCGGACTGGCCGAAGCGGTGGTCGGCGCGGGGGAGGACTGGATCACCGAGCTGTCCGACGACCAGCTCGCCGGCCTCGTGCGGCTCGGTGGCTGATGCCTGCCCGGCGGACGTTCGGCCGCACCTGGTGGGGCCGGGCGTGGGTGGAGGCGCTGGAACAGCGAGCGCGCCTCGACCCGAACCGGCTGCCGCGCGGGCGGACCTACGCGCGCAAGGACACCGTGCAGGAGCTGGCCGTCGCGCCGGGCGAGATCACCGCGCGGGTACGCGGGAGCCGTCCGCAGCCGTACCGGGTCACCATCCGGATGCGGCAGTTCACCCCGCAGGAATGGGACACGCTGCTGGACGTCGCGGGCCGTCGGCTGGGCCACTCCGCGGCGCTGCTCGACGGCGAACTGCCGGAAGAGCTGGCCGCGCAGTCCCGTGCGGCGGGTGCCGATCTGCTGCCCGGTCCGGGTGATCTGCGGCCACGGTGTTCCTGCCCGGATCCGGCGAACCCGTGCAAGCACGTGGCTGCGGTGTACTACCTGGTCGCAGACGAGGTGGACACCGATCCGTTCACGCTGTTCACCCTGCGCGGCAGACCGCGCGAGGAGGTGCTGTCCCGGCTGCGCGAACTGCGTGCCCCCGGTGCCACCCGGCAAGCCCGTCCGCCCGATCCGGGGCTGACGCCGAAAACGGCGTACGCCCGCCGGGTGGCGCCGGTACCGCCGCTGCCCGAGGTGCCCGGCGAACCCGGGCCGCCTGCCGTGCTCGACCTCGACCCACCCGCCCGCACCGGCTGGACGTCGGCCGCACTCGGTGCGCTGGCCGCCGACGGTGCCGCGTTCGCCCTCGACCTGCTGCGCACCGGTGGTGCGCTGGCCGACCTGACCTTCGAGGAGGATCTGGCCCGCCGGGCCGCCCGCCGCTGTGCGGGCGTACCGGCACTCGCCGCCGCCGCGGGTGTCCCGCCGGCGGATCTGGCCGCGTGGGCACAGGCTTGGCACGAAGCAGGCCGCTCCGGCCTGGCGGTACTGCGCGAACCGTGGGCACCGGGTCCCGGCCCGCTTGCCGAAGCCCGCGCCGACCTGGCGGACTCCGGGCTCACCGGCACCCCGCGGACCTGGCGCAACCGCATCACGCTCGGCGAGCTGCAACTGCGCTACGGCCGTGACCATCGTTGGTACCGCTTCGTCCGCAGCACCGGCCGCTGGCGCCTGGACGGCCCGCCGGCGGAGCGCCCGGTGGACCTCGCTTATCCGCCGGAGTGAACGGAAGTCCGATCAGGAGCGCGCAGGCGGGTCACCGGAGGGCCGGTTCCGCCCGCCTCGCAGTTCCACGCAGCATCCCTCGAACGGCGGGGTGACCGGAGTGGCCGACACCCCGGACGCGCCGAGTCCGTCGAGCAGTCCGGTCAGGAACCGCCGGGTCAGGCCGCACACCAGGTCCGGTGCGCGGGACGCCAGCGGCCGGAACGGGCAGTTGCGCAACCGCACGCACGCCGGGGTCTCGCGGCTCGGTTCGAATCCGTGCCGGGCCAGCACCGCGCCCGCCACGGTCAGGCCCCGCTCGGTGCCCAGCCTGCCGGGACGGATACGGGCGCGTTCGGCCGCGCCTGCCTCCGCACCGTGCTGTCCGGCCGCCCGCAGTGCCGCGTCCCTGGCGGTCTCCTCCGGCGCGGCGGAGGAGACCGCATCGAGCAGGATCGAGCCCAGCACGTCCGGGCGCCGGGGCGGGATGCTGATCGCGAAGTCGGTGCCTGCCGGTTCGTAGACCTTCGGCGCGCGCCCTACCTTGCCCGCCGTCTCGTACCGCGCGCGCAGCAGTCCGGCGGCCACGAGCTTGTCCAGGTGGAAAGCGGCCAGCTTGCGGGAGATGCCCACAGCCGCGGCCGCCTCCTCCCGGGTCACCGGGTGGTGCGCGTCGCGGATGAACGCATACATCCCGTGGCGCAGGTCCTCGTCAAGGGCCGCCACCGCGCGGATCGTCGCACGCTCACTCGTCACACCGTCACGATAACGCCCAGCGACGTTTCCCCATCCCGACACCTGGCATGTTCATCTGGTCACATTGACTCACCGGATGGATAAGACCAAGATTCCTACGCGAAACCCTGTCGAATCCCGAGGATCGCCCCATGCAGTCGCCAGCCGCTCTCCGCGTCATCCACGAACCCGATCCCGGCCTCGATCTCGACGCGGCCGAGCGCGCCGCGGGCGAGTTCCTCCGTGCGCTCGGGATCAGTCTCGATTCCGAAAGCCTGCAGGGCACCCCGGGGCGGATGGCCAGGGCGTACGCCGAACTGTTCACCCCGCGCGCGTTCGACCTCACCACGTTCCCCAACGACGAGGGCTACGACGAGCTCGTGCTGGCCCGCAGCATCCCGGTTCGCTCGGTCTGCGAGCACCACCTGCTGCCGTTCACCGGCGTGGCGCACGTGGGCTATCTGCCGGGTGACCGCATCCTCGGGCTGTCCAAGCTCGCTCGCGTCGTGGAGCACTTCGCCTGCCGTCCGCAGGTGCAGGAGCGGCTCACGAAACAGGTCGCCGGCTGGCTTTCCGAGCAGCTCTCGCCCAAGGGCGTCGGGGTGGTCATCGAGGCCGAGCACACCTGCATGACGTTGCGCGGCGTGCAGGCGACGGGGTCCTCCACGGTCACTTCGGCGCTGCTCGGCACGCTTCGCCGGGACGCCCGTTCGCGTCAGGAGTTCTTCGCCCTCGCCGGCGTCAACTCCTGATCGTCCGCCCACGCCCGGTGGGTGTGTTCGAGGAACCGCTCGACGCCGCGGACCACGTGCGCGCTGCGGATCGAGGGGAACACGTCGAACGCGTGCTGGGCACCGGCCAGCTCCGCATACGCCACGACCTCGCGGGACTTCTCGCGCAGCCGCGCCACGAATTCCCGCGCCTCGGCGACCGGCACGAGGGAATCGTGGCTGCCGTGGATCACGAAGAACGGCGGGGCGTCCTCGGCCACCCGGTTGAGCGGCGACGCGGCGAGGTAGTCGTCGAGATGGGTCTCCGGATCGAGGTCCGGTCCGAAAACCCGGGGCGCGAGCAGGCTTTCCAGCCGATACCGGCTGTCCTCGGAACCGCTGGTGGCCGCGATGTCGTAGACGCCGTAGTGCGGGACGCATGCCTGCACGCTCGTGTCCGCCTCGGTGAACCCCGGCTGCAGCGCCGGGTCGTGCTGGCTCAGCGCCAGCAGGGCGGCCAGGTGCCCGCCCGCGGATCCGCCGGTGACCGCGACGAACCGCGGATCCCCGCCGTAGCTCGCGATGTTCTCGCGGATCCAGGCGAGCGCCCGCTTGGCCGCCACGATGTGCGCGGGCCAGCGGTGCGCGGGGGCGAGCGGGTAGTTGATCGCCACGCACACCCAGCCGCGCCGGGCCAGGTGCCGCATCAGCGGCTGGCCCTGTTCCTCCTTGTTGCCGATGGTCCACGCGCCGCCGTGGATCTGCAGCAGCACCGGGGCCTCGTGCACCGGCTCCCGTGGGCGGAACACGTCGAGCAGGAACCGCTTCCCGCCGGGGGCGTAGGCGATGTTGCGCTCCCGCACCACTTCCGGGTCGCGTGACCGGAACGGCAGCACGATCTGGCCCCACGGCGTGGCGAGGTCCTGCGGGGTCGGCGGGTGCGGGAGCCGGCCTGCGTAGTCCGGCCCGAGTGCCTCGGTGAGTGCCGATTCCACCTCGCCGCGTGCGCGGGCCGAGGTCGCGATCACCGAGCCGAGGCCGACCGCGGACAACGCGGCCAGCGCCAGCCCTGCTCGGTCGCCGCGGTCGCGCAGCCCGCGGCGGACCACGTGCTGCACGGTGTCGGCCGCGGTGAGCGCGAGCAGCTGGGGTGCGAGTTCGCCGGCGAGCCACCCGGCGAAGAACACCGGGATCGAGGTCCGGCGGGATCGCGGCGGGCGCACGGCGAGTGCGGTGAGCCCGAGCTGCGCCGCCCGCCGGGTGCGGAAATCCGGTTTCACCTTGTCGATGCTACCGCCGCCGGACACCTTCGCCGTGGTTCTGGAATATCCTGGTGCCATGCAGAGACTGAGCGGGCTGGATGCGAGTTTCCTCTACCTGGAAACCCCGTCGCAGTTGCTGCACATCTGCGGGCTGATCATGCTCGACGGCGCCGCGATGCCCGGCGGGTACTCGTTCCAGGAAATGAAGCGCAGGCTCGCGGACCGGGTGGCGAAAATCCCGGCGTTCCGCCGCAAACTGCACAATCCGCTCTGGAACCTCAGTCATCCGGTGTGGGTCGAGGACGAGGATTTCGACCTGGACAACCATCTGCACCGGGTCGGGCTGCCCGCGCCGGGCGACGATCGCGAGCTGGCCGAGCTGTGCGCGCACGTCGCGGGCCAGCGGCTCGACCGGGCGCATCCGCTGTGGCAGTGCTACGTGATCGAAGGACTGTCCGGCGGCCGGGTCGCGGTCCTGCTGAAGATGCACCACGCGAGCGTGGACGGCGTCGGCGGGGCGAACCTGATCACCTACCTCGCCGGGCTCGAACCGGACGCACCGATGCCGGAGATCCCGGACGACCAGCACAACAGCGGCCTGCCCACCCGCTTGCGGATACTGCGGGACAGCGCCGACGCGGTCCTGCAGCGTCCGGCCGAACTCGCCCGGCTGCTGCCCGAACTGGTGGAGCTGGTCCCGCGGTGGCTCGGGAGAGCGGTGCGCGGCAAAGGAATGCCGGTGCCGTTCACCGCGCCGCGGACCTCGCTCAACGGCACCATCACCGGCCACCGTTCGGTCGCCTTCGCGCAGCTGGACCTCGCCGAGGTGAAGCGCATCAAGAACGCGTTCGGGGTGACCGTGAACGACGTGGTGCTGGCGCTGGTCTCGGGCGCGCTGCGGCAGTTCCTGCTCGGCCGCGGCGAACTGCCGGAGGATCCGCTGGTGGCCACGGTGCCGGTGTCGGTGCACGAACGGACCGAACGCGACCGCGGCAGCAACCGGGTGTCCGCGTTCTTCGCGTCGCTGCCAACGCACCTCGGTGATCCGGCGGCGCGGGTGTTCTTCCTGGCCGAGGCGAACCGGCTGTCGAAGGACCACCACTACGACATCAACGCCGACATGCTCGCCGACTGGGCGCAGTTCTCCCCCTCCTCGGTGTTCGGCCTCGGCGTGCGTGCCTACTCCGCGCTGCGGCTGGCCGAACGGCATCCGGTGGTGCACAACCTGATCATCTCGAACGTGCCCGGCCCGCCGGTGCCGCTGTACCTGCTGGGCGCGCGGATCACCGGCCTCTACCCGCTGGGCCCGGTCTTCCACGGCGCCGGGCTGAACATCACGGTGCTGTCCTCCGACGGCAAGGTCGGCGTGGGCCTGCTCGGCGCCAAGGAACTGGTGAAAGACCTGTGGCCGCTGGCCGACGCCCTGCCGGAGGCGCTGCACGAGCTGCGCGAGGCCGCCACCGACTGACCCGGGCACGCACCGGGCACGCACCGGGCACCGACCCGCCGACGCGCGGGACGCCGAGCCGGGCACCGGCCGGGGGTGCTCATCGCCGGGTGTCGCCGCGTCGTTGGGCGGGGATCCGTCTCGCCGACCGGGCGGTGGTCTTCTTCTTGGCCAGATAAGGAATGTCCGCGAACTTCAGCGTCGCCCGGAGTCCGCGCACGGCCCGGTCCAGCCGGAGCAACGCGACCTGCGACAGGGTGAACAGCTCGTCCACCTGCCAGGAACGGCCGGCCGCGGCCAGCACCACGGTGTCCGGCGCGCCGCCGAGCACCCGTCCCGGATCCACAGTGGACACTTTGGCGGCCAGCTGTGCCATGGCCTGCGGCTCGTCGTGCAGTGCCTCGGCGGACACGAGTGCCTGGGTGTAGAGGTGGCTCGCCGCGGTCGCCCGGCCCAGCCACTTCACGTGGATCAGCTCGTCCTCCGGGCCCAGCAGATCGCACAGTTCGAACCGCGGGTGCAGCGGCGTGCTCGCGACGTCGCGGTCCAGGCAGAGGTACCCCGGCTGTTCGGCGACGAGCCGGCAGTAGCGGTGCTCGTCGTCCGGTTCACCACTGGGTTTCCAGGTCACCTCCGGCCAGTGCTGCCGCTGTGCCAGCAGATCGCGCACTTGCTCGCGCATCTGTGCCACGTACGTTTCGCCGATGCGGTACCAGCGGCCCTGGTGGAAGACGTAACGGGTGTGCTCGATCGTTGTTTCGTAGGCCAGCCAGCGGGTCGCGGGTGACGGCGCGCCGTCCGGTTCCGCACCCGTTTCGTCCGCGCACGGCGTGATCCGCCCCGCGCGCAGTGCCTTGAGCCGGCGTTCCGCAGGCAGACCGGACAGCCGGGCGGTGAGGTGCTCCGCCTCGAGCCTGCCGGGCACGTGCAACGGGCCGCCGGGGCCGAGGCCGGTGATCCGGAACGAGCCGGCGTTCTCCGCGTCCTGCCCGCCGGTGGCGGGCCAGGCGATCCCGACCGGTTCGCCGTCGCCGGCGAGTGCCGCGGCCAGCCTGCGCTCCAGCTCCGGGACGATCGGATGGTGCCGGTCCAGCGGACGGGTCTGTGCCACGAACCGCAGTGCCGAATCCTCGTCGGGTTCGTCGACCACCGCGCCGACGGCGTCGAGGTCGGCGAGCAACGCCCCGGGTTCCTGCGCCAGCGGCGCCCACAGCGAGGTGCCGACCCGGATGCGGTGCCGCCTGCCGGTGACCCGCCCGTAGGTGAGATCGCGCAGATCGGCCGATCCGGCGATCCGGTGCACCAGATCGCCGTAGGGCTCGAGCCGGAACGCGGACAGCTCGCCCCCGCCGGGGATGGAGATCTGCGTGGCCCGCGCCGAGACGTCGAGTGCCGCGCTCGCCACCAGCCCGAGGTCGAACGGGTCGAGCCGGCGGATCCCGAACCGCAGTCCGAAGCCCTGCTCCACGTGCTCGTCGTTGAGCACCAGGTGCCCGGCGCCCCAGGTGACCGCGTAGAGCCACGGTGGACGGGGCACCAGCAGGACGGCGAACGGCAGCGTGGCGGACAGGCCGAGCGCCGTGCCGGTGAGCGCCTCCGCGTGCGGCAGCCAGTGCGGTGCCTCGGTCCGGAACGCGCCGGCGACGAGCCGCGCGCGGGTGCCGGAGAGGTCGACCGGCGTGTCCGTGGTGATCTGTTCGGGCCGGAGCGGCACCAGCAGCTCGTGTTCCGCGGCCCGGCCGTCGAGGCGGAACAGCGACACCGGCCGGCTCGGTGCGGACGGGGCAGGCATGAGCACCACCGGAGGGGGAGGCGAAGGGCGTCCGGCCAGATTAGGACGCGGTCCGGTCCACCCGGTTAAGCACACCGCGCGAAGGCCGTGCGAAATGGTGAAATCCCGCTGAATCAACTATTTTCCGGAGTGCTTCGAATGCGGAATGGTAGGGTTCTCCGAATGTGGTCCGGAAACGGTGTCCGACCTGCTCAGTCGACTGCCGGGTGAGCAGATGATGGCCGGTCACTGGACGGTGAATGGCCTTTTCGGGAAAACGCGGACATGACTCGAACGGACCTGTTTCCGGTCGTGTGCTGGGCTGTCCGGGGCGGTTTTCCCGGAAAACGGTCACCGATCGTGATCGGCGCCGCGAAGGGCGGCCGGGCGGAATGGGCCGCCCGGGTCCGCGCCGCGCCGCGGGAAGGTTCGCGCTGCCACCGGTGCCCGTCTACCCTGTCGGAGTCGTTTCCGGTCGGCCCGCCTGCGGGGGCAGCATGATGACAGTCCCGATGTTCGCGCACGGCGACCGTCTCACGCGTCGGGACCTGGAGACGATCTCGGATGAACGCCGCCGGTACGAACTGGTGGACGGGACGCTTCTGGTGAGCCCGTCCCCGCGTCCGCTGCACCAGCGGGTGGTCGCGCGCCTGCTCGCCGCGCTCACCCCGGTCTGCCCTGCGGACTGCGAGGTGCTCCCGGCACCGGTGGACGTGGTGCTCGACGAGTTCACCGTGCTGATCCCGGATGTGGTGGTGGGCCGCAGGGAGATGTTCACCGACCGGGCGCTGGCCGGGGTCCCGGTGCTGGCGGTGGAGGTCGTCTCGCCCTCGAGCAGGCACATCGACCACCATCTCAAGCCTGCGCGGCTGGCCGCGGCAGGGTGCCCGTACTACTGGGTGATCGAGCCGGACGAGCCCACGCTCAGCTGCTTCCGCCTCGAGGGCAACGCCTACGCACTCGAGGGCGAGGCCACCGGCGAAGAGGTGCTCCACCTGGACCGGCCGTACCGGCTGGACCTCAGCCCGGACGACCTGGTTTCCCGCTACTGAACCGGCCGCGGGCCGGTGCTCGTCCGGGGCGGGTGCGCCCGGCTCAGGCCGTGCCGGCTTGGGGTTCTGGTTCCTGCTGGTCGGCGATCGCCGCGTGTACCGAGGTGCAGGCGGCCATGACGGCGGGCACGAACTGCCCGGCGGCGAACACGCATGCGGTGTGTCCTGCCGGGACCTCGTAGGTCGCCGCGCCCGCGATGCGGCGTGCCAGCGTGCGCTGGTGGGACGAGGCGATGAAGCCGTCGCGGGTGGTCACCACCACCGCGGCGGGCACGTCCAGGGTGTGCAGCCACGGGGTGGAGTCGAAGCGGCCGATCTCGTCGAGCGCGACCGCGATCGCCCACGGGCTGGTGGAGCGGAACTCCTCCAGCGCCCAGCGGTGGTCCTCCAGCCGGGCGAGCCGTTCGCGCCTGGGTTCACCGGGAACCAGTCCGATCTGCGCCTGGTCGCGCAGCAGGTGCAGGGTGCGGCCGAACACGTCGAGCGCGATCCGCTGGCGGACGCCGCGGCGGAAGTTGCTCGCGGTGGCGCACAGCACGAGCCCGCTCACCCGGTCCGGCGCCCGGTGCGCGGCGATCTGCCCGATCATGCCGCCCATCGAGTAGCCCGCGACCAGGAACCGGTCGATGCCCAGCGCGTCCGCCACGGCCACCGCGTCGTCCGCGCAGTCGGTCAGGCTGAACTCGTGTGAGCGGATGCCCTGGCCGTGCCAGCGCTGGTCGAACACCACCACGCGGTAGTTCACCGAAAGCCGTTCCAGTACCGGGTACCAGGTGAGCAGCCCGGTCGTGGCGACCGAATGCAGCAGGAGCACCGCCGGTGCGTGCCGCGGGCCGATGTCCACCACCACGGTCTCCCCGCGCCCCGGCAGGGACAGCGGTTCCGGATCCGGCACCCCGGCGGTGGACGGGATCGTGGCGAGTTTCCGGGTGGCCTGCCATCCGACGTCGCGCAGCGCGTCTTTGAGAACCTGTTCCGCACCCACGTCGGTGTGCTGCTCCTCTCTGCCCGGTCGGCCGATCCGCTTTCCGTTTACCCGGTTGCCGAAGCCGCCGGGGGGTTGCCGAGCCCGCCCGTTCCGGTTAAGACTAGAACGTGTTCCACTTTTCGCGGGAGGGAGATCGGCGTGGACTTCACCCCTGACGATACGCAGGGCGAGATCGCCGCGCTGGCTGCGCGGGTGCTCGCGAAGAGCGAGCAGCCCGCCGAGCAGTGGCGGGCGCTGGCCGACGCGGGCCTGCTCGCGCTGCCGTTGCCTGCGGATCTCGGTGGCGACAGGCTGGGCGTGGCGGAGATCGCGCCGGTGCTCACCGAAGTGGGGCGCGCGGCCGCCGCCGTTCCGGCGTATGCGGTGCTCGCGCTCGGGGTTCTGCCGGTGGAGACGCTGGGCTCGCCGGCGCAGCGGGCGGAGCTCCTCCCGCCCGCCGCGGCGGGGGAGAGCCTGCTCACCGCGGCACTGCACGAACCGTCCGCACCGCTCACCCTGGTGCCCGGCACCACCGGCGTCGCAGCCGACGGCGCGTGGGAGGTGACCGGGGTGAAGACGCAGGTGCCCTACGCCGCGGAGTCGGCTCGGATCCTCACCCCGGTGTCGTTGCCCGGCGGGGTCGGGGTCGCGCTCGTGCGCCCGCGTGCCCGGGGGCTGGAGACGGTCCCCGCGTACACCGCAGGCGGTACTCCGGAGTACACCGTGCGGTTCGACCGGGTGCGGATCGAGGAGGCCGACCTCTTGCGCGATCCCACGCCCGGCCATGCGGTCGCGACAGTGCACCGGTTCGCGCTCGCGGGCGCGCTCGCACTGGGCGACGGTCTGCTCGCCGGAGCACTCGCGCTGACCTCCCGGCACGTCGCCGGACGGACGCAGTTCGGCCGTGCGCTGGCCGAATTCCAAGCGGTGGCACAGCAGATCGCGGATGTCTACGTGGCGTCGCGGACACTGCACCTGGCCGCGCTCTCCGCGGTGTGGCGGCTGGCTGCGGGCCTGGACGCGGATGCCGAACTCGACGTGGCGGCGTACTGGCTCACCGAGGAAGCACCGTCCGCGCTCGCGATCTGCCACCACCTGCACGGCGGCGTCGGCGTGGACCGCAGCTATCCGCTGCACCGGTACTCCTCGGCGGTGAAGGACCTCGGCCGCGCGGTCGGGGGCGCGGCCCACCGGCTCGGCCGGCTGGGCGAACGAGTGGCGGGATGAGCATGCACATCGAACTGACCGCGGCGCAGCAGGAACTTCGCGCGCAGCTGCGCGAGTACTTCGCCGGTCTGCTGACGCCGGAGGAACGGCGGGCGCTGCTGCGGGAACGGCACGGGCCGGTCTACCGCGAGCTGGTGCGCCGGATGGGCCGGGACGGCAAACTCGGCGTCGGCTGGCCGAAGGAGTACGGCGGGCAGGGTTTCGGCGAGATCGAACAGCACATCTTCGTCGACGAGGCGGCGCGCGCCGACGTGCAGCTGCCCTCGGTGACCCTGCAGACGGTCGGGCCGACGCTCCAGGCGTTCGGCACCGAGGAGCAGAAAGCCCGCTTCCTGCCGAAGATCCTGGCCGGCGAGATCCACTTCGCGATCGGCTACACCGAACCGGAGGCGGGCACCGACCTGGCGTCCCTGCGCACCCGCGCGGTCCGCGACGGTGACGAGTACGTGGTCAACGGCCAGAAGATCTTCACCACCGGTGCGCACGATGCGGACTACGTGTGGCTCGCCGTGCGCACCGCACCGGACGCGCCGAAGCACAAGGGCATTTCGATCCTCATCGTCGACACCAGCGATCCGGGCTACTCGTGGACGCCGATCATCACCTGCGACGGGGCGCACCACGTGAACGCCACCTTCTACGAGGACGTGCGGGTGCCGGCCGAACTGCTGGTCGGCGAGGAGAACCGGGGCTGGCGGCTGATCACCACACAGCTCAACCACGAGCGCGTGATGCTCGGCCCGGCCGGCCGGATCGGCGGACTGCACGACCGGGTGTGGGCGTGGGCGGCCGCCCGGCGCACCCCGGACGGCGCGGCGTTGCTCGACTTGGCGGACGTGCGCGCGGTGCTGGCCGAAACGTTCGCCGTGGCCAGGGTGAACGAGCTGCTCAACTGGCAGGTCGCGGTGTCCGCGTCGGCGGGGCCGGTCGCGGTGGCCGACGCTTCGGCGACGAAGGTGTTCGCCTCGGAACGCATCCAGCGGATCGGGAGGCTGCTGGAGGAGCTCGTGGCACGGCACGGCGACCTCGCCGATCCGGACACCGCGGAGCTGGCCGAATGGCTCGACGTGCTGGCGAAGCGGAACCTGGTGCTGACGTTCGGCGGAGGCGTCAGCGAGATCCAGCGTGAGCTGATCGCCTCCGCCGGACTGGGATTGCCGAGGGTGCCGCGATGACCGTCGAGGAAGCAGCCGCGAAGATCGCCGCCGCGGGGGAGTGCGCGCCGCGCCTCGCCAGGGATCCGGTCAACCAGGCGATGGTGAACAACTGGGTGGAGGCGATCGGCGACACCAATCCGGTCTACACCGATCCGGAGTACGCCGCCGGGAGCGTCCACAAGGGACTCGTGGCGCCACCGGCGATGGCGCAGGTCTGGACGATGGCCGGACTGCACGGTGCGCGCACGGACGACGATCCGATGGGCGCGATCATGGCCGTGCTCGACGAGGCCGGGTACACCTCGGTCGTCGCCACCGATTCCGAGCAGACCTATCACCGTTACCTGCGGCCGGGGGAGCAGGTTTCGGTCACCACGGAGCTGTCGGACGTGACCGGCCCGAAGCGCACCGCGCTGGGCGAGGGCTGGTTCGTGACCACCCGGCTGCACTGGTACGTGGACGGGGAACCGGTGGCGGACATGCTGTTCCGGATCCTGAAGTTCCGTCCGCGCGAACCGGAACCGCCGCCGTCACCGGTGCTGCGTCCGGTGATCAGCGCGGACACCGAGTTCTTCTGGGCCGGCCTGCGCGAGGGCGAGCTGCGGATCCAGCGCTGGGGCGAGCAGTTGCGGCATCCGCCGGGGCCGATGCCGCCGGACGGCGCACTGGACACGGTGCCGGACTACCTGGTCGCCAGCGGACGTGGCACGGTCTACAGCTACGTCGTGCACCACCACCCGCAGGTGCCGGGTAAACGGCTGCCGTTCGTGGTCGCGTTGGTGGAGCTGGAGGAAGGAGTGCGGCTGATGGCCGAACTGCTGGACGCGGAGCCGGACGAGGTGCACGTCGGGTTGCCGGTGGTGGCCGCCTTCGTGCGAGTGGACGACGAGCTGACCCTGCCCGCGTGGAAGGTGGCGCGATGAGCGGCTTCGGGGTGGGCGAGCCCGAAATCGGCGGTGCCGCGGGAAAGTCCGAAGTGGATGGTCCGGTCGCGCGTGGAGTTGCCGTGGCCGGGTCCGAAGTGGGCGGGATTGCCGTGGGTGGTTGTGCGGTGGGCACTGAGCTGCCGCCGATGGTCGTCGAGGCGACGCCGACCTTTGTGATCAGCACCGCGCTCGCCACCAGGGACTTCCAGGACGTGCATCACGATCGCGACGCCGCGGTGGCCCGTGGGTCGAAGGACATCTTCCTCAACATCCTCACCGACACCGGGCTCGTACAGCGGTTCGTGAGCCGGTGGGCCGGGCCGGAAGCGCTGGTGCGGTCCATCAGGATCCGTCTCGGCGTGCCCTGTTACGCCTACGACACCCTCACCTTCACCGGCAGGGTGACCGCCCGCGACGGTGCCGGCGTGGAGCTCGAGGTGTCCGCTGTGGACAGTCTCGGTGCGCACGTCACCGGCACGGTCTCCCTGATCCTGCCCGAGGAGGCCGCATGAGGTTCAGCGGGACCACGGCGATCGCCGGGATCGGCGCCACCGAGTTCTCCAAGGACTCCGGGCGCAGCGAACTGCGGCTGGCCGCGGAATGCGTGAGCCACGCACTGGCCGACGCCGGGCTGCAGCCTTCCGATGTGGACGGTCTCGTGTCGTTCACCATGGACGGCAACGCGGAGATCGCACTCGCCCGTGAGCTGGGCATCCCGGAGCTGACGTTCTTCAGCCGGGTGCACTACGGCGGCGGGGCCGCGGCGGCGACCGTGCAGCAGGCGGCGCTGGCCGTGGCGAGCGGGGTGGCCGAGGTGGTGGTGGCCTACCGGGCGTTCAACGAACGGTCCGGCCAGCGCTTCGGCCGGGTGCAGGCCGGCGCCGCGCAGCAGGTGAACTCCTCGGGGGTGGACAACGCGTTCCATTACCCGATGGGGATCGCGACACCTGCTGCCACGGTGGCCATGGTCGCCCGGCGCTACCTGCACGAGTACGGCGCCACGAGTGCGGACTTCGGCCGGGTCGCGGTGGTCGACCGGGCGCACGCGGCGACCAATCCGAAGGCGTGGTTCCACGGACGGCCGATCACCCTGGAGGAGCACCAGGCGTCCCGCTGGGTCGCCGAGCCGCTGCACCTGCTCGACTGCTGCCAGGAGAGCGACGGCGGGGTGGCGCTCGTCGTCACGAGCCTGGAACGGGCCCGGGACCTGCGGCGGCCTGCGGTCACCGTCTCCGCGGCGGCACAGGGCAGCGGCCCGGACCAGTACGTGATGACCAGCTACTACCGGGACGACCTCGCGGCGCTGCCGGAGATGGGCGTGGTGGGGCGGCAGCTGTGGGCGCAGTCCGGGCTCGGACCGCAGGACGTGGACGTCGCGGTGCTGTACGACCACTTCACCCCGTACGTGCTGATGCAGCTGGAAGAGCTCGGGTTCTGCGGCCGGGGCGAGGCAAAGGACTTCATCGCGGGCGACACGCTGACGCTGACCGGAAAACTGCCGCTGAACCCGCACGGCGGACAGCTGGGCGAGGCCTACATCCACGGGATGAACGGAATCGCCGAGGCCGTGCGGCAGCTGCGCGGCAGTGCGGTGAACCAGGTCGGCGGCGCGGAGACCGCAGTGGTGACCGCAGGCACCGGCGTCCCGACGAGCGGGCTGGTGCTGACCGCACCCTGACCCCTCGTGGCCGGCACGGTAACTCTTGTGGGGCAACAGATTTCACCGCATCGTCGGCTGGTGCCGGCACCCCGCGCGTGGCACGGTGGAAAAACTGTGCCTGTGGAGTGAGGTGCCGACCGTGTCCCGCACCAGCCTGTCCGGAGCCGCCACCAGGCCCGGTCCGCGGTGAGTCCGCCGCTGGCCTGGCTGCTCACCGCGCTGTTCGCCCTGCTCGCCCTCCCGTGCCTGCTGCGTCTGGCGCGGCTCGACTACGTGCGCCTCGGCCACCCCCTGCGGGGCGGTGACCTCGCCGAACTGCTGCTGGTGGTGGCCATGGTGGCGATGGTCTGCCCGGTCGGCGGCCCGATCCCGGCGGCCGGATGGCAGGCGGTGCTCGCGCTCACCGCCGGGTGGTTCGGGTTCGCCTGGTGGCGGGGGCGCCGATCGGGCCACGGCGCGGGCTGCGGGCACCACGCGCTGTCCGCGGCGGCGATGCTCTACATGATCAGCGCCACGGCGCACACCGGGATGACACACGGTCCGTGGCTGGTGATGTCCACAATGGACGCCCCGGTGGCCTGGCCGGTGGTCGCCGTGCCGGCCGCCGGGTACTTCGCCGTCGATGCCGTCCGCTCCGGCGCATTGGCGCTGCGGCTGCGCGCCGCGGAGCCGATGCCGGGGCACCTGTCCCGCACCCTGTGCCGTGCGGTGATGGGCGCCGGAATGGGGTATCTGCTGCTGGCTGCCGGATGAGCGATCAGCCGAGCCTGCGGACCTCGCCGTCCGGCGGCGGAGTGCCGAGGGCGGGCAGTGCGGCGGCCGGGTGGTTCGCGACCCAGTCCCTGGCGGCCTCGACGTCGACGGCGAGCGCCTCGATCAGCTCCTCGGCCGAGCCGTAGGCCTTCTGGTCCCGCAGGTGCCTGCCCAGCCACACGGTGAGGGTTTCGCCGTACAGGTCGCCGGTGAAGTCGAGCAGGTACGCCTCGACGAGCCGGTACCCGTCGGCGCCGTAGTAGGTGGGACGGCGGCCGACCGACACCGCGGCGGCCACCCGGGTACCGTCCGAGCGCTCGGCCCAGCCTGCCCACACGCCGTCGCCGAGTTCGCCGCTCTGGTTGCGCAGTGCGATGTTGGCTGTGGGAAAGCCCAGCTCACGGCCCCGTTTGTCGCCCGGCTCCACGGGGCCGCGCACCACGAAGTAGCTCTCGCCTCGCTCGTCCGCCATGTGGACACCGTAATACGTGCCGGGAGATCACCGGGGCACCAGAATTGTGTCGGACAGCACAGCCGCGTCGTCCCGCTCCGGCGCGGTGGCGTTGACCAGCAGCCTTCCGTCCTCACGCCATACGCGCACGCGCAGCCGCTCACCGGGGAACAGCACCCCGGCGAACTTCGTCCCGAATACCGAGACACGCTCCGGGTCGCCGTCGAGGAAGGCATCGACCACGGCCTTCGCGACCACGCCGTAGGTGCACAGCCCGTGCAGGATCGGCCGGTCGAAGCCGGCCGCGCGGGCGAACTCCGGGTCGGCGTGCAGCGGGTTGAGGTCCCCGCACAGCCGGTAGAGCAGCGCCTGCTGCGGCAGGGTCGGCACCTCGAGCACCGCGTCCGGCTCGCGCTGCGGCCACTCGATCCGGTCGGACGGACCGCGTTCCCCGCCGAAACCGCCCTCGCCGCGGGCGAAGATGCTGGAGGTGGCCGTCCACAGTGGAGCGCCCTGTTCGTCGGCGACCTCGGTCCGCTGCACCAGCACTGCCGCCTTGCCCTTGTCGAACACGTCCACCAGCCGGGACCGCGCGATCGCTTTGCCCTGCACCGGGATCGGCCGGTGCAGCTCGACCTCCTGTTTGCCGTGCAGCACCTTCGCCAGGTCGATGTCCACGCCGGGGAACTTCACCGCGGGCGGGCTGAAGGTCCGCAGGTTCGCCGCGACCGTCGCGAACGTCGGCAGCACCCGCAGGTCACGCTCGTAGGTGTAGCGCAGTTCGCGCTCGTCCAGCGGATCGGTACCGGCGCCGAGCGCGAGGTGGTACAGCAGTACGTCCGCCTGCGTCCAGGCGAACCGCAGCTCGCCGAGATCGGCACCGATCGCGGCCGCGGGGTCGATGGGCACGGGCTCTCCTCGTTCGTCGTCCGGGTCACTCGTAGCTCACGGACACCTCGTCGGTCAACGGCACCGACTGGCAACCCAGCACGATCCCGTCGGCGATGTCCTCGGCGTCCAGCACCTCGTTGTTCAGCATCTTCACCTCGCCGGAGACCAGACGGCAAGCGCACGCACTGCACTGGCCTTCGCGGCAGGAGTACGGTGCGTCGAAGCCTTCGGCGAGCAGGTGGTCGAGCAGTTTGCGCCGGCGTGGCCAGGCGACCTGCCGGGTCTCGCCGTCGAGGGTCACGGTGAGTGCGGTGGTCTCCTCGCCGGCTCCGGGTTCCTCCGGTGGTTCGGCTTCCTCGAACGGATTGCCGGTGAGCGAGTGGAACTTCTCCACGTGCACCCGCTCGCGCGGCACGCCCAGCTCCCGCAACGCGTCCTGCGCGGCGGCCATGAACGGCGCCGGGCCGCACAGGAACGCCTCGTGACCGTGGTGCGGTGCGGCGAGCGCCCGCAGCGCGGTGGTGGTGGGGAGGCCCTGCAGGCTTTCCAGCCAGTGCACCACCACGAGCCGTTCGCCGAACCGTTCTTCCAGCGCCCGCAGTTCGCGCGCGAAGATCACCGACTGCTCGTCGCGGTTGGCGTAGACGAGCACCACCCGCCCGGACCCGAGTTCCAGCGCCGACTTGAGGATCGACATCACCGGGGTGATGCCGCTGCCCGCGGCGAACAGCAGGAAGTCCGCGTCCAGCGAGGCCGGGCTGAACACCCCGGAGGGCCGCAGCACCTCCACCGTCGAGCCCGCGCGCAGCTGGTCGCACACCCAGTTCGAGCCGTACCCGTCTGCGGTGCGCTTGACCGTGACCTGCACCCGTCCCTCGTGCGGTGCACTCGAAAGCGAGTAGCACCGGGCGACCGAACCCGTGCGGTCACTGGGGATCCGCAGGGTGAGGAACTGACCGGGGGAGTAGGTGAAGCGCTGCGCGTGTTCGTCCGGCACGGTGAACACCAGCGAGCAGGCGTCCGCGGTCTCCTCGATGACCTCGGCGACGGTGAGCGTGACGATCTCGGTCATCGCGCACCGCTGTCGAGGCTGCCCTCGCGTACCGCGTTGTCGATGCTGTCGGCGAGCTTCTCGCAGGTGTCGAGCAACGCGGTGATCCCGCCTGCCTCGGCGTGCGCGGCGAAGACCGGGCAGCTGCGCGACGCGTCGGTGGTCCACTGGATGCTGGTGTGCTTGAGGCTGTTCTTCTTGACCAGCACGCAGGTGCCGCAGCTGCGGCATTCGTGCGGCTGCAGCCCTGCGGTGAGGAACTCGGTGGCCTCCGCAGTCACACCCCGGCCTCTTCCGCGTTCGCCTCGGCCTCCGCGCGCTGGCGGGCCAGGTTCTCCCGCACCTCCGCGGCCCAGACCTCGTTCGCCTTCGTGGTGTCGACCTCGAACTCGAAGCGCCGGGTCATGTCCTCGGTGACGTCCGCGGCGTCCACGTAGAACTGGTCGTACCAGCGGCGCAGCTGGTAGACCGGGCCGTCCTCCTCGCACAGCAGCGGATTGTCGATCTTGGTCTTGTTCTTCCAGATCTCCACATCCTGCAGGAACCCGACGCCGATGCCCTTCGCCAGCTTCGCGGCGATCTTGTCCGCATGCTCGTCGGAGACCCCCGGCAGCTTCTTGACCATGATGCCCCACTGCAGCAC
The DNA here is from genome assembly GCF_039536925.1 of Amycolatopsis ultiminotia. Classification (NCBI taxonomy): domain Bacteria; kingdom Bacillati; phylum Actinomycetota; class Actinomycetes; order Pseudonocardiales; family Pseudonocardiaceae; genus Amycolatopsis; species Amycolatopsis ultiminotia. The sequence continues at coordinate 222,750 of NZ_BAAAZN010000002.1, forward strand.
GAACGAGGTCGGGCTGACCGGGTAGTGGCAGTTGATCAGCACGTTCTCGATCTCGTAGCCCTGGAACGAGTTGACCAGCCAGTTGATCATGTAGGACGGGCCGAAGTAGGAGGCCTCCGAACGCAGCAGGTTCTCCTCGCCGCCGTAGTTGGAGGCCATGCCCATGTCCGGGCGGCCCTTGGTGTTGAGGTACTGGGTGGCGATGTGGCCCTCGAACACGTTCTTGAAGTAGGTGGGGAAGGCGTAGTGGATGTAGAAGAAGTGCGCCATGTCCACCACGTTGTCGATGATCTCGCGGCAGTTGGCGTTCTCGATCAGGATCGAGTCCCAGGTCCAGTTGCTCCACTCGTCGCTGAACGCGCCCTCCACCCGCGGGATCACGACGTCCTCCGGGGGCGGATTGCCCTCCGGATCGTGCCATACGAGCAGCTGCTTGTTCTCCTCGAGCACATGCCACGCCCGGGTGCGTGCGCGCAGCGGAACCCGCTTGGCGTAAGGGATCGACACGCATTTCCCGCTGCCGCTCCAGCGCCAGTCGTGGAACGGGCAGGCCACCTCGTCGCCCTTGACCGAGCCCTGGGTGAGGTCGCCGCCCATGTGCCTGCAATACCCGTCGAGCACGTTCAGCTTCCCGGCGGAATCGGCGAACACCACGAGTTTGGTGCCGAACGCCCGGACCTCGTGGGGTTTGCCGTCGCGGAACGAGTCGGCGAGCCCGAGGCAGTGCCAGCCGCGGGCGAACCGGGCCGGCGGCGTACCGGCGTCGATCGAGCGGACCGCCTCCGAACCCGTCGGCGTCTGCTGGTGTGGGGTCTGCGTCGTCGGGGTCACTGCCTGCCTCCCGTGCCGGTCGTCCGATCTTCGTTCGCCAGCGCCCGCGCCGCAAGGTAGCCGAAGACCATCGCCGGGCCGATGGTCGCGCCGGGGCCGGCGTAGGTGCGGCCCATCACGGCCGCGCTGGTGTTGCCCGCTGCGTACAGTCCTGGCACCACGGTGCCGTCCGCACGCAGTACACGGGCGTCTTCGTCGGTGCACAGGCCGCCCTTCGTGCCCAGGTCGCCGGGCACGATCCGCACCGCGTAGAACGGCGGCTTCGCCAGTTCGCCCAAGCTGGGACTGGGTTTCTGGCGCGGATCACCGTAGTAGTGGTCGTAGGCGCTGGCGCCGCGGTGGAAGTCCTCGTCCACCCCGGTGCGGGCGAAGCCGTTGAACCGTTCGACGGTGTGCGCCAGCTTCCCCGGGTCCACCCCGATCCGCTCGGCCAGCCCGGACAGCGTCGAGGACCGGGTGACCACGCCCGACTTGTACCAGCGGCCGGGCAGCGGCTGGCGCGGTCCGAGACCGGTGAACAGATAGCGGTCGCGGTAGCGCTGGTCGAACACCAGCCACGCGGGCAGGTGCTCGGCCGGACCGTCGCCCTCGCCGTACATCGCGTGCACGGCCTCGACGTAGGGCGCGGACTCGTTCACGAACCGTGCCGCGTCCGAGTCGACGATCAGGCACCCCGGCCGGGAACGTTCGGCGAGCGCGAACCACGGGCCGCCGGTGAGCGGGAACGACGGTCCCCACCATGCGTCGTCCATCAGATCGGTCGCCGCGCCGAGCTTGAGCCCGGCGGTGATGCCGTCGCCGGTGTTGGCGACCGCGCCCACGGTCCACTCGGTGCCGGTCGGCGTGCGCTGGTACTTGGTGCGCATCTGCTCGTTGTGCTCGAAGCCGCCACAGGCCAGTACCACCCCGCGGCGCGCGCGGAACAGCTTCTCGTCGCCTTCGTGGCCGGCCAGCACGCCGGTGACCTCATCGTTCTCCGTGTGCAGATCGAGCAGTGGCGTGTCGAGCAGCACCTCCACCCCGGCCTTGCGCAGGCCGATCCGCAGTCCGGCGGCCAGCGCCTGCCCCATGGCCAGCGGTTGCTGTCCGCGCAGCCGCCCGAGCAGCCACTTCGTGCCCAGGGAGAGCACCCGCGCGAGCCCGCGCGGATGCCGGGCGATCAGGCTCAGCCAGCGGTAGTCCGACTGGGTGATCGGCACGCCGAGCGGTGGTGCGCTGTAGGGCGGTTCGAGCCGGGCGAGGTCGTCGCCGAGCAGCTTGCCGTCGAGCGGGCGCGGCTCCACGGACCGGCCGCCGGGCCTGCCACCGGGTGCTTCGGGGTGGTAGTCGCTGTAGCCGGGCACCCAGCGGAACTCCAGCGGCGTGTGCCGGGTGACGAAATCCAGCACCTCGGGCCCGTGGTCGAGGAACGTGTTCCGCCGCCCCGGCGGCACCAGGTCGCCGACGATGGCCGCCAGGTAGTCGCGGGCGCGTTCGGGCGGTTCGTCGATGCCCGCCGCGCGCAGCGCATGGTTCCCCGGCAGCCAGACGCCACCGCCGGAGCGCGCCGTCGACCCGCCGAAGTGCGCCGCCTTCTCCAGGACCACCACGGAAAGGCCGCGGTGCGCGGCGGCGAGCGCGGCGGTCATCCCGGCGGCGCCGCTGCCGGCGACCACCACGTCGTACTCGTACGCCATGCCACCTCACATGCAACGTGTTATCGACTGTTGCTGGCCTGCTCGCGGCCACTTCAGCCACCATAGACGAGAACGTGTTTCAGTTCTAGGGTGGCGATTATGGACGAGCTCGGGGCGGACGTCGTGATCATCGGAGCCGGCGCGGCCGGCGCGTGCGCGGCCATCGAGGCGGCGGACGCGGGGGCTGAGGTGCTTCTCGTCGACCGGTTCGCCGGCGGCGGGGCGAGCCGGGTCAGCGGAGGCGTGGTCTACGCCGGGGGAGGGACGCCGCAGCAGCATGCCGCGGGCGTCGAGGACAGCGTCGACGCAATGCACGCGTACCTGCAGCTCGAGGCCGGTGACGTCGTGTCGGAGCAGACGTTGCGGCGCTTCTGCGAGGAGAGCGTCGACATGATCTCGTGGCTGGAGCGCCAGGGGGTGCCGTTCGAGGGCAGCCTGTGCGGGTACAAGACGTCGTATCCCAGCAACAAGCACTACCTCTACTACTCCGGAAGCGAGGCCGCGGGCGGATTCCGTAACGTGGCGAAGCCCGCGCCGCGCGGACATCGCGTGAAAGGGCCTGGCACTTCGGGAAAACTGCTGATGGAACGGCTGCTCGCCACCGCTGGTGAACGTGGGGTACGGGTGCTGCCGCAGACGCGGGTGCAGAGCCTTCTCCAGGACGCCGACGGTGCGGTGACCGGTGTGGTCGCGGACAGCCTGCACGGCGCTTCGGGCTGGGTCCGCAGCCGGCACGAACGCCTTGCCTCGTGGTCGGCCAAGCCGGGTATCTATCTGCCGCCGCTGCGCCGTTCACTGCACCGGCGGGTCGAACGGATCGAGCGGAAACACGCCCGTGAGCTGCGGATCACCGCCCGGCGAGCGGTGGTGCTCGCGGCCGGCGGGTTCATCGCCAACCGGGCACTGGTCCGGGAGCACGCGCCCGCGTATCGCGGCGGGCTCGCACTCGGCACGTCCGCCGACGACGGTTCCGGTCTCCGGCTCGGCCTCGACGCGGGAGGACGGGCGGCGGAGCTGGACCGGATCTCGGCGTGGCGGTTCCTCACGCCGCCTGCGGCGTTCCTCGGCGGACTGCTCGTGGACGACGGCGGACGCCGGATCATCGACGAATCCCGTTACGGTGCGGCGATCGGCGAGCGCATGATCACCGAGCACGGTGGCCGCGGCTGGCTGCTGGTCGACGCGCCGATCGTCACCGAGGCCCGTCGCGACGGCAGGCGGCAGGGCCAGTGGTTCGCCGCGCTGCAGCTGCGGTACCTGCTCGGCCCCGGCCGGGTCACCGGCGCGACGCTGGAGGAAGTGGCCCGGCGGGCGGGTGTCGACCCGGACGGGCTCGCCGAGACGTACGCGCAGTACCGGCGAGGTCCGGATCCGGCGGGCAAACCCGCCGAGTTCGCCCGTCCGCTGGACACGCCGCCGTATTCGCTGATCGACGTGTCGGTGAAACCGAACCTGGGCTACCCGTGTCCGATGATCACCCTCGGCGGGCTCGTGGTGGACGAGGACACCGGCGCGGTGGCGGGCACGAGCGGTCTGTACGCCGCCGGGCGGACCGCAGTGGGAATCTGTTCCAGGTCGTATGTGAGTGGTCTGTCGCTGGCCGACTGCGTGTTTTCCGGCCGCAGGGCAGGCCTGAACGCGGCCCGCGGCACGCACCGCGTCGACAAAAACGAGAACGTGTTCTAGTCTTGGACTCTCGAACGAGAGAGGACGGCCGATGAGCGAGCTGGCTGCCGTGATCGCGGGGGTGCGCGACCTGCTCCCGGTGCTGCGGGAACGCGCACAGGAAGCCGAGGATGCCCGCCGTATCCCCGCGGAGTCCGTGAAAGCCTTGCAGGAGACCGGGTTCTTCCGGCTGCTGCAACCGAAACCGTACGGCGGCCTGGAAGCCGATCCGGTCACCTTCTACACCGCGGTGAAACTGGTGGCGAGCGCCTGCGGGTCCACCGGCTGGGTCGCGTCGATCCTCGGGGTGCATCCCTGGCACGTCGGGCTGTTCGACGCGCGGGCACAGGAGGAGGTGTGGGGCGAGGACCACGACGTGCGGATCTCCTCGTCGTACGCGCCGATGGGCAAGGCGACCGTGGTCGAGGGCGGCTACCGGCTGTCCGGCCGGTGGAGTTTCTCCTCCGGCTGCGACCACTGCAGCTGGGTGCTGGTCGGCGGGCCCGCCTTCGACGGTGAACACCCGGTGGACTTCTGCAGTTATCTGCTGCCGATCGCGGACTACTCCATCGTGGACGTCTGGGACACCGTGGGGCTGCGGGGTACCGGATCGAACGACATCGTGGTCGAGGACGTGTTCGTGCCCGCGCACCGGGCGCTGAGCTTCGTGGCCACCTCGAAGTGCAAGACGCCGGGGCAGGAGCTGAACCCGGGGCCGCTGTACCGGCTGCCCTACGGTTCGGTGCATCCCAGTACGATCACCGCGCCGATCATCGGCATGGCGCAGGGCGCCTACGACGCGCACGTGGAACACCAGGGCAAGCGGGTGCGTGCCGCCTACGCCGGTGAACAGTCCAAAGAGGACCCTTTCGCGAAGGTGCGGATCGCCGAAGCGGCCAGCGAAATCGACGCTGCGTGGCTGCAGCTGACGCACAACATCGACGAGCTGTACCAGCTCGCCTGCCGGGGTGAGAAGCTGCCGTTCAGCACCCGGCTGCGGGTGCGCCGTGACCAGGTGCGCGGCACCGAACGGTCGATCGCCGCGATCGACCGGCTTTTCGAGAACTCCGGCGGCCGTGCACTGCAGCGGGGCACGCCGATCCAGCGGTTCTGGCGCGACGCGCACGCCGGCCGGGTGCACGCGGCCAACGACGCCGAGCGCGCGTACGTCCTGTTCGGTACCGGCGCCTTCGGGTTGCCCGTCGAGAATGCGATGGTCTGATGGCTCCCGATGGCAGGTCCGTCGAAGTCCGAAGTGGACTCACGCTGCACTACCACGAGGCAGGCGTGGAACACGACGAGACCGTGCTGCTGCTGCACGGCGGCGGCCCCGGTGCCTCGGCGTGGAGCAACTTCGGCCGGAACCTGCCGGAGTTCGGCAAGGCGTATCGCACGATCGCGGTGGACCAGCCCGGCTTCGGCCGTTCCGGCAAGCCGACCGAGCATCCGCAGTACTTCCGGCACAGTGCCGATGCGGTGGTCGGCCTGATGGACGCGCTGGGTATCGAACGCGCCCATCTGGTCGGCAATTCGCTCGGGGCCGGTGCCGCGGTCCGGCTCGCGCTGAACCATCCGGACCGCGCGGGACGGCTCGTGCTGATGGGTGCGGGCGGGCTGAGCGTGAACCTGTTCGCCCCGGATCCGACCGAGGGCGTGCGCCTGCTGTCCCGGTTCGCCGGTGATCCGACGCGCGAGCGGATGGAGTCGTTCCTGCGCATCATGGTGCACGACCAGTCGCTGATCACCGACGAGCTGATCGACGAACGCCTCGCCGCGGCGAGCGATCCGGAGTCGCTGGCCGCGATGCGCGCCATGGGCCGGTCGTTCGCCCAGCCGGATTCCTTCGAGGAAGGCCTGCTGTGGCGGGAGGCCTACCGGCTGCGGCAACGGGTGCTGCTCGTCTGGGGCCGCGAAGACCGGGTCAACCCGCTCGACGGCGCGTTGCTCGCGCTGAAAACCATCCCCCGTGCGCAGCTGCACGTCTTCGGCGGCTGCGGACACTGGGCACAGCTGGAGAAGTTCGACGAGTTCAACCGGCTTGCCCTGGATTTCCTCGGGAGTGCGTGATGTCCATCAGTTCGCTGGGGTACCTCCGCATCGAAGCGACCGACCTGGACGCCTGGCGGGTCTACGGCCTGAAGGTGCTGGGCATGGTGCAGGGCGAGGGCACCGATCCGAACGCCCTGTACCTGCGCATGGACGATTTCCCGGCTCGTCTGGTGATCGTCCCCGGCGAGCACGACCGGCTGGCCCAGACGGGCTGGGAGGCCGCGAACGCCGCGGAGCTGGCCGACGTGCGTGCCCGGCTCGACGCCGCCTCGGTGCCGTACAAGGAAGGCACCCCGGAGGAACTGGCCGACCGCCGGGTGGCCGAGCTGATCAGCTTCACCGACCCGTCCGGCAACACCCTGGAAGTCTTCCACGGCGTGGCCCTGCAGCACCGACGCGTGGTGAGCCCGTACGGCCACCGCTTCGTGACCGGTGAACAGGGTCTGGGCCACGTGGTTTTGTCGACTCACGACGACGCCGCCGCGCTCGTGTTCTACCGCGACGTACTGGGCTTCCGGCTGCGGGACTCGATGCGCCTGCCGCCGCAGCTGGTGGGCCGTCCGGCCGACGGGGATCCGGCGTGGCTGCGGTTCTTCGGCTGCAACCCGCGCCACCACAGCCTGGCCTTCCTGCCGATGCCGACGCCGAGCGGGATCGTGCACCTGATGGTGGAGGTCGAGCACACCGACGACGTGGGTCTCTGCCTTGACCGGGCGCTGCGCCGCAAGGTGCCGATGTCGGCGACGCTGGGCCGGCACGTGAACGATCTGATGCTGTCGTTCTACATGAAGACCCCCGGCGGCTTCGACGTGGAATTCGGCTGCGAAGGCCGTCAAGTGGACGACGAGAAGTGGATGGCGCGGGAAAGCACCGCGGTTTCGTTGTGGGGCCACGATTTCTCGGTGGGCAGCCGATGACCGGGTCGCCGCGGCAAAGCCTGCCTGCTCCGTCCACTCGGGACGGCCGTGCGGCGGACGCCGCTCCGCAGGCGGGTCGACTCGGCGAGCTTCCGGAGCAGGGCACGGCGCCTGCCCGTTTCCGTGAGGTACTGGGACATTTCTGTACCGGTGTGACGGTGGTGACCGCTTATGCCGCCGACGCCGGTTCGGGGGAGGGGCCGGTCGGGTTCGCCTGCCAATCGTTCGCCGCTTTGTCGCTCGATCCGCCGCTCGTGCTGTTCTGCGTCGCACGCACTTCGCGTACGTGGCCCCTGCTCGCTGCCGCCGGGTGCTTCGCGGTGAACGTGCTTGCCGAGCACCAGCGGGAGGTCAGTGCGGCATTCGGCAGCCGGGGCGGCGACCGGTTCTCCTCGGTCGGCTGGCATCCGGCGCCGTCCGGTGCTCCGTTGCTGGACGGCGCGCTCACCTGGGTGGACTGCGAGGTGGAGGCGGTACACCCGGCCGGTGACCACTACGTGGTGATCGGCCGGGTGACCGCGCTCGGCGAAACCTCGCAGGACCGGCCGCTGCTGTTCCACCGCGGCCGCTACACCGTGACCGAGCCGGTTCCGGACGTCCTCTCCGCACTGATGCCCTGGCCCCGGCCCGACGACTGGCTGTGACTCATTTCCAGCGGAAGTGCACGAAAATCCGGCCGAAGTTGTCCTTGTCCTTTTCCACCCGGTGGTAGAGCGCTTTGATGTCCTTGCGCTCCAGGAAGCGCACCACGTGCTTTTTGAGCTGGCCCGATCCCTTTCCGGGAATGATCTCCACCAACGGTGCCTTCTTCGCGACCGCTTCGTCGATCACCGCCCGCAGCGCCCGGTCGATCTCCCCGCCGCGGTTGTAGATGTCGTGGAGATCGAGCTTGAGCTTCATGGCTCCAGTGTGCCACGGTCCGGGGGCAGGGAAATGTGGATCATCTGTGCGGCCGCCCGGTAGCCGACCGATCGGTAGATGCGTTCCTCGGCCTCGCCGGCCGGCGTCAGGAACGGGGTGGTGATCCCGGCGGCGGGACCGGAACGGGTGAGCAGCACGGTCAGCGCGGCCGCGATTCCCCGGCGCCGGTGTGTGGTGCGGACGCCGATCGCGGCCAATTCGCTGACGCCGTGGTGCGGTGGTGCGCAGAGTCCCGCACCGACGCCGGCCCCGGTGTGCCGGTCGAGCGCCAGCGCCACCAGGCCGCCGCGATCGAGGGTGGCGCGAAGCCGATCCTTGTCGTGCACGGTGGTCTCGGCCTGGCCGTAGGCCGCGTTCTGCGCGGCCGCGGCCTGCCACAGGTGCCGGTCGGACCGGGCGAGCAGGATCTCGACTCCGGCCGGGTCTTCGGCCGGACCGGGCAGGGTGGGGCAGACCATCACCGGCAGGTGCCGTTCGACGGTGAACCCGGCCTCGGTCAGCACGTGCTCGAGGCCGTGCTGCAGCGCGGGCAGGTATTCCAGGCGCGGCACCCGGTTTCGTTCCCGGAAAGCCCGGACGAGTGCCGCGACATCCCCGGCCGTGGGGACAGTGTGCTCGCCGGGGATCGCATAGTTGCGGAACAGGCCGTCGTCGTGACTGTCGAACGAGGCCAGGAACGGACCGATGTGTACCGCAGCGGTGCCCATCTGGGCGCGGACGTAGGCGTGGACAGCAGAAGCAAACACGGTAGGTGAGGCCTTTCATGGTCGGACGAGAAAAGAAAACGTCGCCATGGACCGCTCGGGTCAGTCTCGCCCGTCGAGCCGGATCGTCTCGACGGGGAGAAGCGCGCAGCGGCCCTGCTGGGTCGCCGGCATTGGCCTCAACCTCCGGATGATTGCGATACTCCGAGCGCAGCGTAACTCACGCAAGCCGGGCTGCCCACCGATATTCGCCGGCGCCCGGTGCCCGGCTGCCGGGGTTGGCCGGCAGCGCTCGCCACCTGCCGCCTGGGTGCTCGGCACGCGGCGCCCGGTGCCGGGTGGTCGGCTCCCGGTGCTGGGTGCCCGGGGTCAGGCGTCGATCGGGGTGAGCACGAAGATGGGCATTTTCCTGGTGGTCTTCTTCTGGTATTCGGCGTAGTCCGGCCACACCCGGACGGCTCGCTCGAACCAGGTCTCGTACTCCTCGCCGTGCACTTCCCTGGCCAGGTAGTCCTTCTTGACCGGGCCGTCCTGGAGTTCCACGTGCGGATTGGCGACCAGGTTGTGGTACCAGACCGGGTGCCGGGGCGCGCCGCCCAGCGAGGCGACCACCGCGTAGGCACCGTCGTGCTCGACGCGCATGAGCGGCGTCTTGCGCAGTTTCCCGGTCCTGGCGCCCACCGAGGTCAGCACGATCACCGGCTTGCCCTGGTTGTCCGTGCCCTCCTCGCCGCCGGAGGACTCGATGAGTTCCGCCTGGGTGCGGCTGAATTCGAACGGGCTCGGCTCGTATTTCCCGGTCAGTGGCATGTCCGGTCCTCCCGGTGCGTCGATGTGTGCTGGTCCCATGGCGTCCGGCGCCTGCTGCCGTACCACCTAACCGGACTATACCCCGCTTAAGTGGCTGCCGGGCAAGCCCGCGTACGCCGCTGATCCGCCGGGGTCAGCGATACGAGCGGCAGACGCACTGGACGAGGGTTACCCAGCTGTCCGCCAAGTACTCCGGCATGGGCCCGGGATCGGACTCCTGCGGGTTCTGCACGTAGAGCAGGATCGGCCCTTCGAGCGCCGCGGTCAGCTGCAAGGCCAGCGCGCCGCTCGTCGCCGCATCCGGGCAGGCCACCCGCAGCAACGTCTGCACGTGGAACACGGACGGGCTGCCCTCGGGCGGAACCGGCTGCTCCGGATCGAGCGCGGCGCGCGCCAGTGCGGTGCGCGCCAGGAGGAACGCCATCCGGGCGTGGCCGTAGGCGATCAGCCGCTCTTCCGCGGATGCGCCGGGCCCCAGCGGCGGCGGCCCGCTCATCACCCGCTGCTGGAACTCGGTTTCGTCCTCGTCGAGCAGCGCGTGGAAGATGCCCGCCCTGGTCCCGAACCGGCGGAAGACGGTGCCCTTGCCCAGCCCGGCCCGCTCGGCCAGTTCGTCCATGGTCACTTTGTCGACGCCGAGTTCGGCCACCATCCGGCGGGCAACCTCGATCAGGTGCGCCCGATTGCGCACCGCGTCGGCCCGCTCCCCGCGCGGCTTTCCCCAGGGAATCCCTACCGGCTCCACGAACGCACGCTACCTGACGACTGCGGTGCCGCACGTCCATGCGGTGACGGCCTCGGCAAGCACGCCGGGATCCCGGCGTGCTTGCCAAGCAGCTCCTCCTCGCCCAGCCGGCCGTGGTGGGCGTAGTAGTGCGAGCAAATCCGCACGAACTCGATCAACGCGTCGTCGCCGCCGGCGGTCGAGGCCGAGGTGTGCACGCGGCCACGCTGATCGAACAGCACCCGCCGGAACTTGCCGCCCCTCCGTCGTGGCCCTGTCCGGTCGGGCAGGGTGGTGGCCGCTCTGCTCGGGGAGTTCGCGGCGGCGGACGGACGGTTTCGCGCTCGTGTGGTGGTGCGGGGCAGGTCGGGCGAAATAGCTTCGTGCGGTACCCACCCGGCTCGTGAAGGGACGCCCCATGCAGGTCGACGAACTGATCAAACCGTTCCCGCTCAAGGAGTTCCATCCGATGCCGCGGGCGCTGCTCGGTCCTGGTGCGCACGAGATGATCGGGCCGGAGGCGCTCAAGATCGGCATGAAGCGGCCGCTGGTGATGACGTCCGGGCTGCGGGGCACCGACATCGTGCACAAGATCTTCGAATCGCTGAAGTACCACGGGCTGGACCCGGTGCTCTACGACCGGGTCGAGTCCAATCCCAAGGACTACAACGTGATGGACTCGGTCGCGTTGTACCAGGAGAACCGGTGCGACGGATTCGTCTCCATCGGTGGCGGTTCCTCGCACGACGCGTGCAAGGGTGCCCGCATCTCGGTTGCGCACGACGGGCGCAACATCAACGAGTTCGAGGGCTTCAACAAGAGCGAGAACGCCAAGAACCCGCCGCACATCGCCGTCTCGACCACCGCGGGAACCGGCTCCGAGACGTCGTGGGCGTACGTCATCACCGACACCACGACCGACCCGGACAACCCGCACAAGTACGTGGCCTTCGACGACGCATCCGTGGTGACGCTCGCCGTCGACGACCCCGTGCTGTACTACGACTGCCCCTCGCATTTCACCGCGCAGTGCGGATTCGACGTACTGGCGCACGCGTCGGAACCGTACGTCTCGCGGTTGGACTTCATTCCGTCGCTGGGCAATGCGCTGTACTCCGCCGAGCTGGTGGGCGAGCACCTGCGCGCCGCGACGTGGCACGGTGACAACCTCCGGGCCCGCGAGGGCATGATGTACGCCCAGTACACCGCCGGGCAGGCGTTCAACTCCGGTGGCCTCGGCGTGATCCACTCCGTTTCGCACGCGGTGAGTGCCTTCTACGACACCCACCACGGCCTCAACAACGCCATTGCACTGCCACGGGTGTGGGCGTGGAACCTGCCCGTCGCCTACCAGCGCTACGCCAAGCTCGCCGAGGCACTCGGTGTGGACACCGCCGGCATGACCACGGTCAAGGCGGCCGATGCGGCGGTCGCCGCGGCGATCCGGCTGCTGCGCGACGTGGGCATCCCGGAGAAGTTCACCGACGTCACGCAGGACACGCACCCGAAGAGCCGGCTCGGCACCGGCCCGACGAAGTTCTACGAGAACGCCAAGGTGATCAAGGGCGACGCGGACGACGTCGACCGGGTGTCCAACCACATCCTCGGCGACTCGTGCACGCCGGGGAACCCGAAGGAAACGACGTTCGAGACGGTCCGCCCGGTGGTCGACCACTGCTTCAACGGCGACCTCGACGACTTCCTGTCCTGACCGTCCTCGCGGGTGCCGGGCGGACCGGCCCGGCACCCGCGGTCTGCCCCCGGAAGGGATGCCCGTGACGAGTTTCGCTTCGGTCGACGACGTCGCCGACCGGCTGGCCGAGGTCGGCTACCTCGCCGACCGGAGGCTGGCCACCACCGTGTTCCTGCAGACCAGGCTGGGCAAACCGGTGCTGCTCGAAGGCCCGGCAGGCGTCGGCAAGACCGAGCTGGCCACATCGCTGGCACTGGCCACCGGACGGCCGCTGCTGCGCCTGCAGTGCTACGAGGGCCAGGACGAGACCAAGGCCCTCTACGAATGGGACTACGGCAAGCAGATGCTCTACACGCAGCTGCTGCGTGAAAAGATCGGGCAGATCGTCGACGACGCCGCCGATCTCACCGAGGCCGTCGACCGGATCAGCGCCCAGGACAGCGTGTTCTTCTCCGAACGGTTCCTCGCCGAACGTCCGTTGCTGTCGGCGGTACGCGCGGCCGAGCCGGTGGTGCTGCTGATCGACGAGGTCGACCGGGCCGACGAAGCACTGGAAGCGGTGCTGCTGGAGATGCTCGCCGAGCAGCAGGTGTCCGTGCCGGAACTGGGCACGTTCACTGCCGCGCATCCGCCGTTCGTCGTGCTCACCTCCAACAACACCCGTGATCTTTCGGCCGCGTTGAAGCGCCGTTGCCTGCACCTGTTCCTCGACTACCCGTCGGCGGCGCGCGAGCTGGACATCATCCGCGGCAAGAAGACCGGACTGCCGGACGCGCTGGCCGGGCACCTCGTCGAAGTCGTGCGCGGGCTGCGGGGGCTCGGGCTGCGCAAACCGCCGAGCATTTCGGAGACGGTCGACTGGGCGGCCACGATCGCCGTGCTCGGCGCGACCGAGCTGACGCCGGAATTGCTGCAGGACACCATTTCCGTGGTCGCGAAGTACGACAAGGACGTGGCACGTGCGGTCGAGGCGATCCCGAAGCTGCTGACCGGTGAGGCTGTCGCCGAAGCGAACGAGGGCAGTACCGCTCGCGACGACCGCGATCGTCCGGGACGGCACGGCCCCGGCTACTACGGCGAGAAGCAGACGCCCGCGCCGGGCGACGAGCAGGGGCGCGTCCGGCAGGTCAGCACCAGCCAGGGTTCGCGTTCCTTCACGGCGAACCTCGGCCGGCACCGGAGGGCGTGAACCGTGCAGGCGACGATCCACCGGTTCGCCCGGCTGCTGCGCGCCGCCGGCGTCCGTGTGTCGGTTTCGGAGGTGGTGGACGCGCTCGCCGGTGCCGCCGCGCCCGGTGTGCTGGCCGAACGTGCACTGCTGCGGGAGGTGCTGCGTGCGTCGCTGGTCAAGGACCACCGCGACGACGAACGGTTCGACGAGTTGTTCGACGCGTTCTTCGCACTGGTCCGTTTCGCCGGAGAGCCCCGGCAGCGCAGTGCGCCGGAGCTGGCGGAGTTCACCCTCGCCGACGAGCTGGGCCAGCGGCCGCCGCGGGCGGACATGGAGAGCCCGGACGCCGAGGTCGGCGACCTGTTCGAGCCGGACCGGATGGTCGAGCGGTACAGCCCGCATCCGGAGCTGAACCCGATCGTGCTCGACCACGAGACCACCGACGAAGTCGTTTTCTCCCAACAGGAAGTGGCATCACTGGACGATGCGAACTCGGTGCGGCTGGACGTCGACCGCACGCACGGCGCCGACCCGGCCGCGCTGAGTACGGCGCCGGGCACGAAGCTCGACACCGACCTCGGTGTCGAACAGCAGGACGCGCTGCTCGGCTGGCTGGACGAGAGCGGCGCCGGGGACCAGGGGGACGAGGACGACGCCGCGGCCGTGCGGGCGCGGCTGGCCGGTGTCCTCGAAGGGCTGCCCGAAGCGGTGAAACGGCACCTCGAGTACCTGATGAACTTGCAGCACACCGTCGAGGGCAAGCGCGTTGCCCCAGTGGGGGAGATCGGTGGCCGTGAGCAGGACCAGCTCGAGGAAGCGTTGCGGCGCTTGGTGTACAGCCTTCGCGGCGCACCGACGCATCGCAAGCGCGAAGCAGTGCGCGGGCGGATCGACTCCGCGCGGACGATGCGCCGCAACCTGCGTTACGACGGCGTGCCGTTCCGCCCGGTGACGGTCGCGAAAGCCGAGGACAAGCCACGGCTGGTGGTGCTGGCCGACGTCAGCCTGTCGGTGCGGGCCACGGCACGTTTCACACTGCACCTCGTCCACCGGTTGCAGGGGATGTTCGGACAGGTGCGCAGCTTCGCGTTCGTCGCCGAGCTGACCGAGATCACCGGATTGTTCGGCCAGTACCCGGTCGAGGACGCCTTGGGCATGGTGTTCGGCGGGGACGTGCTGGACGTGGACGCGAACTCCGATTACGGCCGCGCGTTCGGCGAGTTCCTCCACGGCTTCGGCTCGGTCGTCACGCGCCGGAGCACGGTGCTGGTCCTCGGCGACGGCCGTGGCAACGGCAACGATCCGAATCTGCCTGCGTTCGAGGAAATCACCCGGCAGGCGCGTGAGACGATCTGGCTCACCCAGGAACCACGCTACTCCTGGGGACTGGGGCCCTGCGACCTGCCGGCGTACGCGCAGCACTGCGACCGCGTCCGCGTCGTCCGCGACCTGTCCGGGTTGGACAGTGCGGCCGCCGATCTGGCGACGGCGAGGACGGGCCGGTGACCGCGGTGCTGGACCCGCTGGCGCCGGGGCACCGGGGCTGGTGGGAGAGCGGCGAACTGGTGGTGTGCCACGAGGACGGTGTGGCGGTGCCGAACCGGCTGTTCACCCGGCTGGTGCCGGATCAGGTCACCGAGCACTTCCGGGTCTACGCACTGGGGCAGCGGGTCTTGGTGGCGCACCGGTTCCGGCCCGACGAGCTGGACGACGACCTCGCCGGGCACCTCGCCACGGAACTGGGCGGCACGCAGCGGCTGGCGGCGCAGTTCGAACGGATCTTCACCGGTGTCGTCCGCTCGACCGTGCACGATCCGCTGCTGGCGTGGTCGGTCTTCTACGCGAACACGCTGGCCGCCCTGCGTTCTCCGCCGAAGGCAGGCGCGATCGCCGATTTCGCGCCGGTGCACGAGCGCGCGTCGGCGCTGATCCGCGGCCGGACCGTGCTGGATGTGGGCTCCTGCTTCGGGTTCCTGCCGTTGCGTCTGGCCGCGGACGGGTTCTCCCCGATCGCCAGCGACCGCACCGCGGGCACGATGGCGTTGCTGAACCGCGTCGCGGCGTGGCTCGGCACCCCGCTGCGCACCCTCGTCTGCGATGCCACGGCAATCCCGCTGGCCGCGCGGAGCGTGGACACGGTGCTGGCGATCCACCTGCTCGAGCACCTGCCCCCCGGGCTGGGCACCCGTGCGCTGCACGAAATGCTGCGCGTCGCCCGTCGCCGCGTGGTGATCGCGGTACCGCTCGAGGACTCCCCGGACCCGGCCTACGGACATGTCCGCTGCTTCGATCCGGACACGTTGCGCGAGTGGGGAAACGAGTCGGGACAGCGGTTCACGGTCTTCGAACACCACGGCGGATGGCTGGTCCTGGACCGCTGACCGGCCTCAGAGCAAGCCACGCTTCGAAGCCGCGTACACCGCTTCCGCACGGCGGCTCACGGCCAGCTTCCGCATGATGTTCGCGACGTGGAATTTCGCTGTGGTGTGCGAAATGAACAACTCCTGGCCGATCGCCTGGTTCGACAGGCCTTGGGCCAGCAGCCGCAGCACGGTCAGTTCACGGTCGGTCAGCCGTTGTGCCTCCGGCTGCCGCCGGCCCGACAGGGTGCGCACCACCGAGGAGACGCTGCGCGAGTCGAAGGCGCTCTCGCCGCGTGCCACCGCTTTGATCGCGTTGGCCAATGCGGTCGTGTCCACGTCCTTCACCACGTACCCGCGGGCGCCCGCCTGGACGGCCTCCATCACCAGCGCGTCCTCGAGGAAGGTGGTCAGCACCAGTACGGCCAGCTCGGGGTAGGTGCCGGTCAGCCGGCGGCACAGTGCGAGACCTTCGGAATCGGAGTTCGTGGACAGCTTCAGATCCAGCACGACCACCGCCGGCCGGTGCGCGGCCACCACGGCCAGCGCCTCGTCCGCCGTCGACGCCTCGCCGACGATCCGGAACGACGGGTCGCGCTCCAGTACTGAGCGCAGCCCCTGGCGCAGGATGGCGTGATCGTCGACGAGGACCATCGGCACCGTGTCCCGGGCTCCGCCCGGAACGTCTACTTCGGACACTTCGGGTTCAGGCACGGCCACCTCCCGACGGCAACGGCACGGTCACCGCGATCTGCACCCCGCCGATCCGTGACCGGCGCACGGACAGTGTGCCGCCCAGTTCCTTGGCGCGCGCGTCCATGTTGGCCAGGCCGCGATGCGCGCCGTCGAGGTCGTGCCCGCCCGCCACGCGCAGCGCGCGGCGCAGCAGATCCGGTTCCCCGGAGCCGTCGTCGGACACTGCGAGCACCACTTCGGACGCCCGGTACGTCAGCCGGATGAGCGCGCGGTGCGCCCGGCCGTGCACCGCGCTGTTGAACAGGGCTTCGCCGCAGATCCGGAACATCGAGTGCTCCGCCGCGGCGGGCAGGTCCACCGGTTTGCCGCCGATCCGCAGCTCGACGGCCAGCTCCGCGGGAAGGTGCACGCTGGTGAGCTGTTCCAGCAGTTGCGGCAGGCTGCTGCGTGCGCTGTCCCGGTCGTGGCTGAGCGCGTGGATCACCGACCGCAGCTGGTCCACCGCGCCGCGGGTGAGATCCTTCGCCACGGTCAGCCGGTCCGCCGCCGCGGTCCCGTCCGCTTCCGCCCGGCACAGCTCGACCTGCATTCCCGCGGACAGCACCGACTGCGTGACGCTGTCGTGCAGCTCGCGCGCGATCCGGTGCCGTTCCGAGTCGATCACCTCGCGTTGCCGCGCGGCCAGCAGCTCCTCCTGCGCGCGCTCGCTGCGCCGGTGCAGCGAGGAGTTGTAGAGCGCCACCACGCTCTGGCTGGCCAGGATCCGCAGCACCGCCTCGTCGGTCGCGTCGATCTGCCGCCGCTGCGGCGCCCACAACAGCAGTCCGCCGACGACCTCGCTCTCGACCTTCACCGGCACGCGCAGGTGGCGCCACGGCCGGTCACTGGCGGCGGAGTCGAACCGCAGCTCGCCCGCGAGCGCACGGGCCAGGCAGGTGCGCACGTATCCCGGCATCGGATCGGTGGTGGCGAGCTGACGGCCGCCGGGGCCGATGATGGTGAACCGTGGTTCGGCCTCGGGCAGCACCGAATCCGCGAGGGCGAACAGCGCGTACTCCGCGTCGACGTGCTCGGCCGCGGTCCGCACGGTCGCGCGCAGCAGGTTGTCCTGGCCTTCGACAGTCCGCACGAGTGTGCGGGAGATGCGGTCGAGTGCGTGGATCACGCCTTCCAGCCGCTCGATCGAGGTGACCCACGCCGGGTAGAACGACTTCTTCCCGGACCGCACGCCGGTCAGCTCGGCCAGGTATCCCGGCCGGGCCCGGCCCTCGAGCGGCGGGTCCTCGAACGGCGGATCCTCGAACGGAGCCGAGCTCACAAGGCCGCCCGGAACAGCGTTTCGATCTCGTCGGCGGTAGCCGCTCGGGGGTTCGTCGCCAGGCACGCGTCGTGCAGCGTCGTGCGGGCCAGCACCGGGACGTGCGCAGCGGTGACGCCGAGCTCGCCCAGCGTCTTGGGCACGCCGACCTCGTCCGCGAGCGCCCGCACCTGGTCGGCCACGGCCATCCCGGCCGCTGTCGCGGGCGTCCGCTCGTCCGCCACCCCGAGTGCCCGCGCGACCGGCACGTACCGCTCCGGTCGGGCGCGTGCGTTGAACCGGACCACGTGCGGCAGGAGTACCCCGTTGACCACGCCGTGCGGCAGGTCCAGCAGCCCGCCGACCTGGTGGCTCATCGCGTGCGCGGCGCCGAGGATGGCGTTGGTGAACGCCAGGCCCGCCTCCAGGCTGGCCTGTGCCATCAGCAGCCGCGGCGAGCGTTCCGCCCGGCAGTCGATGCTGCGCACCAGGTTGCCGTTGACCAGCGCGATCGAATTGAGCGCATGGTGGTCGGTGAGCGGGTTGTGCGCCTTGGACACGAACGCCTCGATACCGTGCGTCAGTGCGTCCAGTCCGGTCGCCGCGGCCAGCCAGTCCGGCATCGTGGTGAGCAGGCGCGGATCGGTCACCGAAACCTCGGGCACGAGCGTGCGGCCGATGATGGTGATCTTGGTGTTGCGCCGGGTGTCGGTGACGATGCAGAACTGCGATACGTCCGCGCCGGTGCCCGCGGTGGACGGGATCATCACCATCGGCGGGATCGGCTGCCTGCTGCGGTCCACGCCTTCGAACTCGAGGATGTCCCCGCCGTTGGCGGCCAGCAGCGCGACGCCCTTGGCCGCGTCGATCACCGATCCGCCGCCGAGCCCGATGAGCACGTCGCAGCCCGCCTCGCGGTAGCACTCGTACCCGGCCGCGATCTCGTGGTCCTTGGGATTGGGCGTCGGCTCCGCCCACACCGTGGGGCTCAGCCCGGCCGCGCGCAGGTGGCCGGCCAGTTCCTCGACCCAGGGCGTCGCCATCAGCCCGGCGTCGGTGACGAGCATCGGCCGCCGCGCACCGAGCCGCAGCGCTGCGTGCCCTGCCTCGGCGAGCGCTCCCTCGCCGAACATGATCTCCGGCGCGTGGAACTTGGCGATGGTGAGGCTCTCCTCCGGCGGCGCCTCGGCCGGGGCGGGGGTGCCGTACCAAGCGGACGGCCGCACCGGTGCCGCCGGCCACCCCGCACCGTCGTCGGCCCGGCGCACCGGCGGCGGACGGCGGGTGAGGACCACGGGAACTCCAGGGTCGGGTCGGCGTTGACTGCTGGCCAGGCTACCTCGGCGTACGGCGGGTGCGACCCGTCCGTTCGGGTAGGTACCCGGCCGCGCGGTCCGCGCTCACTGGCCGGCATTCGCCGGACAGCGTTCGCCGCTCAGCCGAGTGCCTGCCACCAGCCCTCGACCGCGGGTGGGTCGGCGAGGTCGATCCGCTCGCCCGGTTTCGGGATGGCGAGCGGGAGGTCGTTCGCCTTGGCCTCGCGCCACACCCGGTCCGCGGGTTCGGTCCAGGGGTGCATGGCGAGGGTGAAGGTGGCCCAGTGCACCGGCACCAGCACCCCGCCCCGCAGGTCGAGGTGCGCGGCCACACCCTCTTCCGGGGTCAGGTGGATGTCCGGCCAATTCGGGGCGTAGGCACCGATCTGGATCAACGAGGCATCGAACGGCCCGTACTGGGCACCGATTTCCGCGAAGCCGTCGAAATATCCGGTGTCCCCGCTGTAAAAGACGCGGTGCTGCGGACCGGCGACGACCCACGAGGCCCAGAGCGTGCTGTCGTTGGCGATCCCGCGTCCGGAGAAGTGCTGCGCAGGCGTGGCGACGAAGTGGATCCCCGCGACGTCGGCCGTCTCGTGCCAGTCGAGTTCCACGATCCGCGCGGCGGGCACCTGCCAGCGCTCCAGGTGCGCGCCGACGCCCAGCGGTACGAGGAACGGTGCGTCGGTCGAGGCGGCCAGCTCGCGCACGGTGGCGAGGTCGAGGTGGTCATAGTGGTCGTGCGAGATCACGATCGCGTCCAGCCTGCCGAGCTCGCGCAGCGGCACCGGCGGCGCATGCAGCCTTCGCGGGCCCGCAAAAGCTGCCGGGGACACCCGCTCGCTCCACACCGGATCGCACAGCACCCGCGCGCCGTCGATCTCCACCAAGCTCGACGCGTGCCCGTACCACGTGAGGTAGAGGCCGTCGGCGGATTCCGGAGCGGATGCCGTGACCACCGGGATCGCGCTCGCCGGACGGCGCCGCCTGCGGTCGTCGCCGAAGAAGAACTCACGCACCAGCCCGGCCGGGGACGCGGGTGTCGCGTTGGTGGGCTTCGCGTTGCGGAACACGCCGTCGGCGTACTGCGGTGAACGGCGCATGCGTTCGGCACGCGCGCCGGTCGCCTTCGCCCCGAAAGCGACCGGGAGGTCGGCGAGCGCCGCGAACGTCTTCCTGATCATGTTCCCGAGTTTACGGACGTTCCCGCAGCGGCGCCCCCGCAGCGTGCAGGTGGGTCAGGGTCTGCCGGTAGGAGTCGAACAGGCCGGTGCGCAGGTAGGGGATGTCCAGTTCGGCGCAGTACTGCTCGACGACCGGTTGCGCGCGGCGCAGGTGGACCGAGGGCATGTGCGGGAACAGGTGGTGCTCGATCTGGTGGTTCAGCCCGCCGAGCAGGACGTCGAGTACCGGTCCGCCGCGCACGTTGCGGGAGGTGAGCACCTGCTTGCGGAGGAAGTCGAGTTCGGGCCGTCCGGTCAGCGTCGGCATGCCCTTGTGGTTCGGCGCGAAGATCGATCCCATGTAGACACCCCAGAGTCCTTGGTGGACAACGAGGAACAGCAGTGCCATCCCGGGTGGGAGCACGAGGAACAACGCGGACAGGTAGACCGCGAAGTGGGTGCCGAGCAGGACCGCTTCGAGGCCGCGGTTGCGCAGGCCGGGACGCAGTACGGCGCGGATGCCGGACCAGTGCAGGTTCAGCCCTTCGAGGGTGAGCAACGGGAAGAACAGCGCCGCCTGGTGCCGTCCGACGAACCGCGGCAGGCCGCGGCTCTCCCGGGCCTGGCGCTGGGACCAGACGAGGATGTCCGGTTCGACGTCCGGGTCGAGCTCCTCGTGGTTGGGGTTGGCGTGATGCCGGGTGTGCTTGTCCATCCACCAGCCGTAGCTCATCCCGATGGCGAGGTTCCCCGCCAGCCGTCCGGCGAGCTCGCTCGGACGGCGGGTGCGGAACACCTGCCGGTGCGCGAGATCGTGCGAAAGGAGCGCGATCTGCCCGAACAGGAACGCCTGGAACGCGGCGACGAGCAGCTGCCACCACGAATCACCGAGCAACGCGAACGCGACCCAGCCGCCGGCGAACAGCGTGGTCACCACCGTGGCGCGCACGGCGTAGTACCCGGGCCTGCGGTCGAGCAGGCCGGCGTCGGAGACCCGGCGGGTGAGCCGGGAGAAATCGCTCCCGGAGCGGGGCGGCGCGGGGAGGACGAGCTTGTCTGTGGTCACCTGTCGAGTGTTTCGGCACCGGGGCCCGGCCAGAACCCGGCAGGCCCGAGAGCCGGTACGGGTGCTGGCCCCACCCCCGGCCGCGCAGTTACCGGCCGAGCGGTCCGACCGGGGACCAGTAGTCCAGCGGGACTCGTCCGGCGCCGAAGCCGGCGTCGTCGAGCAGGCGTCCCATCAGCTTGACGATGCGCAGCGTCACCGCACGGTCGGCGACCTCGAGCCACGGCAGTTTCGCGACCAGCGACGCTTCCAGCGCCATCAGGTCCTGGTGCGCGGCCAGCCACACCACGACCAGCAGGTTCGCGCTCCCGGTGAGCGCGGCGCACAGCCGTACCTCGGGCAGGGTCGCCAGCGAACGGGCGGTCGTCTCGAGCTTGTCCGGCGGGACGCGCAGCCACAGCGTCGCGGTGACCGGGGCGGGCGACAGCGGGCGGGCGATCTCGCAGCGCAGCCGGACGGCGCCGTGCCCGAGCAGGGCGTCCAGCCGGCGTCGCACCGTCGTGGCACCCACGCCGAGACCGACGGCCAGCGCCGCGGCAGATGCCCGCGCGTCTTCACCTAGGCCCAGCACCAGACCCCGGTCCAGGTCGGTGAACCGCAGCGGTGCGGCCACGCGCGGGGCCCGGCCGGTCAGCGCTTCGCGTTCGACCGGGGAGATCGCGCGGACCCGCCAGTGGCTGCCCTCGGTGAACAACCGGGGTGCGAGCACCGTCCGGGCCGCTCGCACACCGGGGCGTTCGGTGATCCGGTGCAGTACGTAATCGGCAAGGTCCGGCAAGGTCGGCGCCATCAGGTGCAGCCGGATGTCACAGTGTCCGGCCAGGTGTTCCACGGTCGCCACGTGCGGGTCGGCCGCCAGTTCGTGCGCCACGCGCAGCGTCTCGCCCGGTTCGCAGTCCAGCTCGACGAACGCCAGCGCCATCCTGGCCATCAGCTCACCGGCCGGATACGCGGTCAACCAGGTGTGGCCGCGGGCGACCAGCGACTCCCAGCGGCGCGCGGCCGTCACCGCGCCGATGCCCAGCGCGTTGCCGACCACCGACCACGGTGCGCGCGGATCGGTCTGGAGCGCATCGACGAGTTTGAGGTCGCCTTCACTCAACATGGCGGATCCTTCGTCTCAGCGCGGCCGGTTCGGCGGATTCCGGCAATTTCCCCGCCGCCGGGGTTCGACACTCCCATTATCGTCGGGCCAGCATATGTTGATGTTCCAGCGAGGGAGAGCCATGTCCTTGCGCTCCGACGCCGCCGCACTGCACCCGGAGCTGGTCGCCCTGCGCCGCGACCTGCACCGCGCCCCCGAGATCGGCCTCGAACTGCCGCGTACCCAGGAGAAAGTGCTCGGTGCCCTGGACGGGCTCGGGCTCGAAATCGCGCTCGGCGAGCGCCTGACGTCGGTCACCGCGGTGCTTCGCGGTGGCGGTGGTCCGGGCGGCACCGTGCTGCTCCGCGGTGACATGGACGCACTGCCGGTCACCGAGGCCTCCGGCGAGGAGTTCTCGTCCGAAGTGGCCGGTGCGATGCACGCGTGCGGCCACGACCTGCACACGGCAGGCCTCGTCGGGGCGGCCCGGCTGCTCGCCGCACGCCGGGACGAGCTGCGCGGCGACGTGGTGTTCATGTTCCAGCCCGGCGAGGAGGGCTGCGACGGCGCCGGGGCCATGCTGGACGAGGGAGTGCTCACCGCGTCCGGCCGTCCGGTCGACGCGGCGTTCGGGCTGCACGTCTCGGCTTCGCGGACCGCACGGGGCAGGTTCACCTGCCGTCCCGGACCGCTGATGGCGGCGTCGGACGCGGTCGAGGTCCGGGTGCTCGGCGCGGGCGGGCACGGTTCGGCGCCGGAGCAATCGCGCGATCCGATCCCGGCCGCGTGCGAAATGGTGTCCGCCCTGCAGACCAGGATGACCCGTGGTTTCGGGGCGTTCGAGCCGGCTGTGCTCACCGTCGGCAGCTTCCACGCCGGGACGCGGCGCAACGTGATTCCGGACGACGCCGTCTTCGAGGCGACGGTTCGCTCGTTCGACCCGGAGGTCCGCGAGCGGATCCGTGCCGAGGTGATCCGCGTGTGCGAGGGCATCGCCGCGGCGCACGGCCTCGACGTGGAGGTCCGTTACGAGGCCGAGTACCCGCTCACGGTCAACCACGACGAAGGGCACGAGTTCGTGGCGGGCACGGTGCGCGAGGTGTTCGGCGAGGAGCGCTTCACGCTGCTGCCGCAGCCGATGACCGGTTCCGAGGACTTCTCCCGAGTGCTCGCGAAGGTGCCCGGTGCCTTCGTGTTCCTCGGCGCGAGCAGGAGCGCCGATCCGGACACCGCACCCGATAACCATTCGCCCCGGGCAGCCTTCGACGATTCGGTGCTCGCCGACGGTGCGACCCTGCTCGCCGAGCTGGCCTGCCGCCGGCTCACGGTTCTGGCAGCGTGAGCGCATGCGCAGCTATCACCTCCCACCGCTGCTGCCGGTGATCGCGTTGGTCCTCATGCCGTTCCTGCCGTTCGTGAACACCACCGGGCTCTGGATCGGGTTGCCGAAGATGGTGGTGTGGGGCGGGTTCTGGTGCCTGATGTGCACCCCCGCGCTGCTGCTGTCCGAGCGGCTGATGGCCCGCCGCGACCGGGAGGACCGGCGATGATCCTCACCTTCACCCTCGTCGGCATCGTGCTGATCGGCGTGCTCGGGTTCGTCGGACGCCGGCGGCCCGCCGCCGATCTGGCCGAGTGGACCGTCGGCGGACGGAAGTTCGGTGCGCTGACCATGTGGTTCCTGCAGGCAGGCGAAGTGTTCACCACCTTCACCTTCCTGGGCATGGCCGGTCTCGCGTTCTCCGGCGGGGTCGCGGCGATGTACGCGCTGCCGTACGTGCCGATTGCCTACGTCCTGCTGTTCTTCCTGGCCAAACGGCTGTGGCAGATGGGAAAGGACCGCGGATACCTGACCCAGGGCGATTTTCTCGAGGACCGGTTCGCCAGCCGCGCCCTCGGCACGCTGTCCGCGGTGCTCGGCGTGCTGTTCGTGCTGCCCTACCTGCAGCTGCAGATCACCGGACTCGGGCTGATCGTCCGGCTGGTCACCGGCGACCAGGCATCCGGCACGCTCAGCATGGTGGCAGGCAGCGTGCTCGTGGTCGCGTTCGTGCTGTGGGCCGGGCTCCGCGGCGTCGCGGCGACGTCCTATTTCAAGGACGCGATCATGCTCGTCGTCCTCGTGGTGCTGATCATCGCGGTGCCCGCGCACTTCGCCGGCGGGGTGTCCGGGGTGTTCCACAAGATCGACCAGCTGCATCCGGAGAAGCTGTTCGTGCACGCCGGGGCCAACGACCAGACCTGGTTCGTCACGAGCATGGTGGTGAGCGCGATCGGCGTCGGCCTGATGACGCTGCCGCACACCTGGCCTGCGCTGATGGCCGCGCGGGATCCGAAGGTGCTGCGCCGCAACTACACCTGGATGCCGATCTACGAGCTGTGCCTGCTGCTCCCGATGATCATCGGATTCGCCGCGATACTCGTGGTGCCCAAGGGCAGCGATTCGAACGGTGTGCTGCTGACGCTGAGCAAGGACGCGCTGCCCGGCTGGGTCACCGGACTGGTGGTGGTCGCCGCGACCGCGACCGCGATGGTGCCGGCGGCAGGCATCCTGATCGGCATCTCCTCACTGGTCGCCCGGAACATCACGCGGGTGCGCAGTGCGCGCAGGCAGTTCTGGATCAACCACGGCACCGTCGTGCTGGCCAGCGCATTCGCACTGGTGCTCGGCATCTGGCGGCCGGATCTGCTGGCGAACCTGCTGCTGCTCACCTATTCCGGGTCGGTGCAGCTCGCCCCTGCGAACCTGCTGGGTTTCCTGAAGAAGGTGCCGGTCGGCAAGGTGCCGGTGTTCGCCGGGCTGATCGCAGGCGAGCTCGTGGTGATCTGGCTGACCTTCGTCGACACCGAACTGGCCGGCACGGTCAACGTCGGGTTGATCGGTCTTCTGGTCAACGTCGTGGTGCTCGCCGTCGCCGCCACCGTCGAGCGGACCCTGACCCGGCCCGCGGACCTCGCCAGGACAGGAGAACAGGCATGACGCGGACAGTGTTCACCGGCGGCACCGTGTTCGACGGCACCGGCAGCCCGCCGGCGCAGGCGGACGTGGTGATCGAGGACGGCCGGATCGTCGACGTCGGCACCGGACTCGACGGTGACCGCTCGGTCGACTGCGCGGGCACCGCCCTGCTGCCCGGCCTGTTCGACTGCCACGTGCACGTGACGATCTCCGAACTCGGTCTGCTGCAACGGGTGCAGACGCCGTTCTCGTACCAGTTCTACGAGGCCGCCAGGAACCTGTGGACCACGTTGAAACTCGGCATCACCACGGTGCGCGACGCCGCCGGTGCCGACCTCGGGATCAAACAGGCGGTCGCGGACGGGCTGATCCCGGGGCCCCGGCTGGAGATCGCGATCGGCCTGATCAGCCCCACCGGCGGACACGGCGACGGATGGCTGCCCTCGGGCCACTGCGTTCCGCTGTCCCTGCCGCATCCGGGGCGTCCCGACGCGACGGCCGACGGACCGGACGAGATGCGCCGGGTGGCGCGCACGCTGCTGCGTGCCGGCGCCGACGTGCTGAAGGTGTGCACCACCGGCGGGGTGCTCTCGCCGCGCGACGATCCCCGGCATTCGCAGTTCACCCTCGAAGAACTCGACGTACTGGTCACCGAGGCCGCGATGCAGGGCCGCGCGGTGATGGCACACGCGCAGGGCGCGGAGGGGATCAAGAACGCCGTGCGGGCCGGGATCCGGTCCATCGAGCACGGCATCTACCTCGACGACGAGGCGATCGAACTGATGCTCGCCCGTGGTACCTGGCTGGTGCCGACGCTGGTGGCGCCGGTCAACGTCCTGCGCGCCGCCTCGGCCGGTGCCGGGCTGCCGGATGCCGTGGTGGCCAAGGCGGAAGAGGTCGCGCAGGTGCACGCGGAGTCGGTGCGCCGGGCGGTGGCCGCAGGCGTGCGCATCGCAATGGGCACCGACAGCGGAGTCGGTCCACACGGGACGAACCTGGAGGAACTGGAACTCATGCGCTCGTGCGGTATGAGCCCGGCCGACGTACTGGTGGCCTCGACGTCCTCGGCCGCGCGGCTGCTCGGCAAGGAAGGCGACCTCGGCCGCCTTGCTCCCGGGCACCGTGCGGACCTGGTGGTGGTTTCCGGGGACGCCTACGACTTCCCCGCCTTGGCCGCGAACGTGCGGGAGGTGTGGCAGGACGGGGTGCGCGCGGTGTGACGGTGGGCCGGAATACTGTCCGCCGTGAGCGAGAAAACCGAGGAACGGCACGCGTCCTGGCTCGAACTGTTCTTCGACCTGGTCGTGGTCGCCGGGGTGGGCCAGCTCGCGCACCTGGTGCACGGCAGCTCTTCCTGGGGCGGGGCCGGACTGTACGTGGTGTGCTTCCTGGCGTTCTGGACGGCGTGGATGTGTTTCACCGTGTACGGCAACGTCACCGGCGAGGCGGCGCACACGGCGCCGGTACTGCTCGCGATGGCGGGGCTGGTGTTCATGGCCGCGTCCGTGCCGGGGATCCACGATGACCGTTCCGTCGTTTTCGCCGGCGCCTACATCGCGGTGCGGGCGCTGGCGAGCCGGATGTGGGAGGGCAGGCGCGACGCACGGGTGGTCGCCGAGTGGCCGGTGGTGCACGCCGGCGCGGGTCTCGTGCCGTGGGTGGTTTCGCTCTGGGTGGACACTCCGTGGCGATTCGCGCTGTGGGCGCTCGGACTCGCGCTCGATCTGCTGATCACCTTCACCGTTTCCAGGGAAGGGCTCGCCGCGAGCATCTCGGCGAGGCGTGCCCGGCGCCGCGAGCCCGCGCGGCAACCGGCTTTCGCGCAGCTGGACCTCGCGCACTTCGGGGAGCGGCTCGGCCTGTTCACGATCATCGTGCTGGGCGAAGGAGTGCTCACCGTGACCGACACGATGACGGAGGTCCCGGAATGGCACGCGTCGTTGTACTGGACGGTGATCGCCGCGCTGGCGCTGCTCGCGGCGCTGTGGGGTGCCGCGCTGCACAACGGGTTCGCCGGCGTTCCGCATCTGTCGCCGGACGTGCTGGGCCCGCGGGTGCTGCTTCCCCTGCACTGCTTGGTGGCCGGCCTGCTCGCGGTCCTCGCGGGAGGGCTCGGCGACGTCGTCGAGGCGGTGGAGCACGGCCACGTGGAAGCCACGACGCGCTGGTTGCTGTGTGCCTGCGTGGCCGCGTTCACCGTGCTCGGCACGGTCTGCGGCCTGGCCTCCGGGCAACGGCCGAAGTGGGCGTTCGGCGCACTGGCGGCCGGGCTGGCGATCCCGGCGGCGCTCGGCTTCTTCAGCGGCTCGGTCACCCCGGAGCGCTTCCTCTGGCTGCTCGTCCTCGCCGCCGGAGCGAGCCTCGCCGGCGGCCTGCCGAGCAGGCGCCCGCGGCAGGCACAACGCGGCTAGCGACGGCTACACCCTGGGGTGGAGGGAAAATCCCACCCTGGAGCCGACGCCCGGCAGGGGGTGTGGCGGCCATTCTGGACCGGTCCGAGCCACCGACCGAAAGGCCCGATCCGATGTCCGTCCCTGCCGCCGGCCAGCCGTTGCGCCGGCTCATGCCCAGCCTCGTCGTCAACGCGGTCGTGCCGCTGGCGCTCTACCTGCTGCTGCGGAGCCCGGTGGGGGAGGTGCCCGCGCTCGCGATCGGCGCCGCGATCCCGTTGCTGATGGCCGTCGGCGAGTTCGCCCTGCGCCGCCGGATCGACCCGGTCGGCGTGGTCGTGGTGGCCGGATTCGCCGTGCTGATGGTGGTGCTGGCGCTGTCCGGGGGCAATGAACTGGTGGTCAAGCTGCGCGACACCCTGCTCACCGGGCCGGTCGGACTGGTCTTCCTCGGCTCGGTGGTGATCGGGAAACCGGTGCTGGCCCTGGCCTTGCGGCTGGCCGCGCGGCGCGGTGCGGAGCACCGGAGCCCGCTCGCCGGTGCCGCCCTGCACCGCGCACTGACCGTGCAGACCGCGGTGATCGGCGGCATGCTCGTGGTGCACGCCCTGGTGATCCTCACGCTCGCACTGGCCCTGCCGACGACGACCTTCCTCGCGGTCAGCCAGCCGGCCGGCTGGGCGGTGATCGCGCTCGGGCTGTTCGCGTCCTACACCTACCGCAACCGGTCGCGGGCCGCCGCCGCGCGGGCCGCAGCCTGACCGCTCAGAGCTCGGCGAGCAGCCCGCGCAGCGCGGCCGCGAACTTGACCGGGTTCCGCTGCGGGGCCAGGTGCGCACCGGGCGTCTCGGTGAACGGCAAACCCAGTTCCAGTGCGAGGATCCGGGCAGGCTGGTAGTGGTAGTGGCCGCGGCTGGCCTCGCCTGCCACCGGGAAGATCTCGGTGCTCGCCCGGCGCAGCGCGCGCAGGTCGGGCAGGTAGTCGAAGAACTGGGTCAGTTCGCGGTCGAACAGCCGCAGCCAGTCGGCCTCGTTCGGCAGCCGCAGATGCGGCAGATCGGGCAGCGCGGCTCCGGCGATCGCGTCCGCGAACTTCGTGACCGCCCCCATCAGATCACCCGAACGGGCCAGCCGCACCTGTGCGGAGCCCGCTTCCAGCAGCCCGGTCACGTCCGGCATCAGCTGTATCGCGGGGGGTTCGTGCGCGATCAGCGCGGACACCCGGTCCGGATGCCGGGCCACGAGGTCGAGTCCGATCAGCGCACCGGCGCTCGTGCCGAACACCGGCACCGGACCCGCGCCGACGTGCTCCAGCACGGCGAGGGCGTCGTCGGCCTGCATCTGCACGGTGACCGGGCCGCTGGTGGTGTCCGTGCTCGCGAAGTGGCCCCTGCGGTCGTAGGTGACCACGGTGTAGTCCGTGCGCAGCTGCTTGCTGAGCGCGCGGAACGAATCGCCGCTACCGGTCCCGCCGGGGATGAGCAGCAACAGCGGGCCGGTGCCTGCCGTGCGGACGGCGAGTTCACCGCCGTCGACCGGGCAGCGGCTTCCGGTGCTCTCCGCGTTTTCCGCGATCATGCCGAGAAGTCAAGCACAACTGCCGGCACCGGCCGCCGCGGGAGGCGCCGGAACTGTCGGTGCCGGATGTGACACTCCGGGCATGACGAGTTGGCTCGAGTTCAGCACCGCCGCCCCGCCGCTGGCCGCACGCGTGCGGGCCCGGTTCACCGCGGCCGAATCCCACGTCCTGGCCACGCTGCGGCGTGACGGTTCGCCCCGCGTCAGCGGCAGCGAGATCGATTTCCGCGGCGACGAGGCATATCTCGGCTCCATGCTGGACGCGGTGAAGGCCCGCGACCTCCTCCGCGACAACCGGTTCGCCCTGCACGCGTCGCCCGGTATCGAGGAGGGCGGCGACGCGAAGATCGCCGGCCGCGCGGTGGAGATCACCGACCCGGAGCAGGTGGCCCGGCTGCAGGAAATCCACCCGAGCCACCTGTTCCGCCTCGAACTCGAGGAGGCAGTGCTGACCTGGGTCGAAGGGAACACCTTGCTGGTGGAATCGTGGCATCCCGGCCGCTGGGTCCGCTTCGCCCGCCCGGACAACGGCCCGGCCGAACGAACCGAACTGGGCTGACCAGCCGATCCCGGCGGCGTGGCGTGATGCTGCCCGACGGGGTGGTGGTGTCTGCATGCGGCTGGTTTCGGCGGCGTGGTGCCGCGTGGTCGGGTGGCTGTGTCTGCGTGGGGCTGGTTTCGGCGGCGTGGCGTGATGCTGCTCGACGGGGTGGTGGTGTCTGCATGCGGCTGGTTCCGGCGGCGTGGTGCCGCGTGGCCGGGTGGCCGTGTCTGCGTGGGGCTCGTTCCGGTTGTGTGGAGTCGCACGGCGTGGCCTGGCCCGGGGCCGGGCATCGGCGTCTGCATCCGCATACCCCGGTGCCGCTCGCCCCGGCCGGTAGCCGTTCTGTTCGTGGACTTCCGGTGCGCCGTGAGCGAGTGCGGTCCGGACGAATCCATCGGCTGAACGTGCCCTGCCGGTGGATTCGCCCGGACCGAGACCGACGGACCGGACCTGCGCCGAACTCGGCTGCCCGGACAGGTGCGGGACCGGTGGCGGGATTACGGAACGGCCGGTCAGATCCGTTCCAGCACGGTGGCCGTCGACATGGCTCCGCCGGCGCACATGGTGACCAGTGCGGTGGTGGCGTCGCGGCGTTCCAGTTCGTGCAGGGCCGTGGTGAGCAGACGGGCACCGGTGCTGCCCACCGGATGGCCCAGTGCGATCGCGCCGCCGTTCACGTTCACCAGCGACTCGTCCGGGCGGTGCACCCGTTGCCACGACAGCACGACCGACGCGAATGCCTCGTTGACCTCGAACAGATCGACGTCGCCGATCTTCATCCCCGCCGCGTCGAGTACCCGCGACGTCGCCTGCACCGGGCCGTCCAGATGGTAGTAGGGCTCCGCGCCGACCAGTGCCTGCGACCGGATGCGGGCACGCGGGCGCAAGCCCAGTGCACGAGCGCGGCCGGCGTCCATCAGCAGTACCGCCGCGGCGCCGTCGGAGATCTGCGACGATGTGCCCGCAGTGTGGATTCCGTCCGGCACCACCGGTTTCAACCGGGACAGACCATCCATTGTGGTCTCTCGAAGACCCTGATCCCTGGTCACCGCAGCGGCATCGCCGGGGGCTGGCACCGGCACGATCTCCCGGTCGAACCGGCCTTCCGCCCACGCCGCGGCCGCGTTCCGCTGCGAGCGCACGCCGAACTCGTCCACGTCGGCCCTGGTGATTCCGCGGCGCACTGCGATCCGCTCGGCCGCACCGTACTGGTTCGGCAGGTCGATCGACCACGAGTCGGGCTTCGGTGAGCCGACGTCCGTGCCCCGGTTGGCGCCGAGCGGCACCCGGCTCATCGCCTCGGCCCCGCACGCGACGCCCGCGGTGATGGCGCCGGCGGCGATCAGCCCGGCCACGAGGTGCGCCGCCTGCTGGGCCGAACCGCATTGCGCGTCGATCGTGGTGGCGCCGGTCGCCTCCGGGAGCCCGGCGTGCAGCCATGCGGTGCGGGTCAGGTTGCCGGCCTGTTCGCCCGCCTGCGTCACCGCTCCGCCGATCACCTGCTCGACTTCCGCCGGGTCGAGGCCCGCGCGGTCCAGCAGTCCCCGCTGCGCCGCGCCGAGCAGCTCCGCCGCGTGCAGCCCGGACAGCCATCCACCGCGTTTGCCGATCGGCGTCCGCGCAGCCGCCACGATCACCGGTTCACCCACGAGCGTCCCCTTCCGTCGTCGTCTCAAAACTAGAACACGTTTCTGTTTGAGACAAGCATCCGCACGCCGTGGCCGATTTCACCTCAGGGCTAATGAGCGCTCGTTCACCTGCGAGGACGGGATCTGGAACGGTCAAGTAAACGGGTTTCACTCAAGTGGGTTCCGCTAGTTAACACCGTATGCTCTACTGGGCCATAGAACGCGTTGCAGTGGGTATCACCGCCGATCCCGTGCAGGAGGCAGCCGTGGCCGCTCCGCTTTTACCCGCCGGTTTCGACTTCACCGATCCGGACCTCTACGCCAGCCGGCTGCCGCTGGCGGAGTTCGCCGAACTCCGCCGGACGGCGCCGGTGTGGTGGAATCCCCAGCCGCACAACACCGCCGGTTTCAAGGACGACGGTTACTGGGTGGTGACCCGGCACGAGGACGTCAAGGAAGTTTCCCGCGACAGCGACCTCTATTCGTCGTGGGAGAAAACCGCGATCATCCGTTTCGACGACCAGATGACGCCGGAAAGCCTCGACGCCAACCGCCTGGTGCTGCTCAACATGGACGCACCGCAGCACACGAAGCTGCGCCGCATCGTGTCCAAGGGCTTCACCCCGCGCTCGATCGCGAAGCTGGAGGACACCCTGCGCGAACGGGCCGAACGCATCGTCTCCGAGGCCCGCAAGAAGGGCTCCGGCGACTTCGTCACCGACGTGGCGTGCGAACTGCCGCTGCAGGCGATCGCCGAGCTGATCGGCGTACCGCAGGAGGACCGGCTGAAGATCTTCGACTGGTCCAACCAGATGGTCTCCTACGACGATCCGGAGTACGAGGTCGAGCCGCTCACCGCCTCCGCCGAGATCGTCGGTTACGCCTGGAACATGGCCGAGGAACGGCGCCGCTGCCCGATGGACGACATCGTCACCAAGCTGGTGCAGGCCGATGTGGACGGCGAATCGCTCGGCTCGGACGAGTTCGGCTTCTTCGTCATCCTGCTCGCGGTGGCGGGCAACGAGACCACGCGCAACGCGATCACGCACGGCATGAAGGCCTTCCTCGACCATCCGGACCAGTGGGAGCTCTACAAGCAGCAGCGGCCGAAGACCGCGCCGGACGAGATCGTCCGCTGGGCCACACCAGTGGTCGCGTTCCAGCGCACCGCCACGCGCGACACCGAACTGGGCGGCGCGCAGATCCGCGCGGGCGACCGGGTGGGTATGTTCTACAGCTCGGCCAACTTCGACCCCGAGGTGTTCGACGAGCCCGGCCGGTTCGACGTGCTGCGCGAGGACAACCCGCACGTCGGCTTCGGCGGCACCGGTTCGCACTACTGCATCGGTGCCAACCTCGCTCGGCTGGAGATCGACCTGATCTTCAATGCGATCGCGGACGTGATGCCCGGCATCACCGAGGCCGCCGCGCCGGAACGGCTGCGCTCGAGCTGGCTCAACGGCATCAAGCATTACCAGGTCCGCTACGCCTGATCGGCGTGCGTTGCCGGGCACCGATGCCCGGCGACGCGCCCGGCGGCGGGCACCTGCATGATGGGGCGATGTCCCAGCGGGTGACGGCCGACGTCGAGTTCGGGGTCCGGGTGACCAAGCCCGGTCTCGCCGCGGTCTCGGTTGCCGCGATGCGCGCGGAGACCGGGGAACTCACCGTTTCCGGCGCCGGTCCGGCGCGCACCGCCGAATTCGAAAACGGCACCCGCGCGGAGGTCTTCGACCTGACCGAGGGTGAGCATCGCGTTGCCTACCACGGGGAATGCACGACGACCGGGGTACGTGCCGAACCGGTGACCCTCGCCGACATCGCGCGGTACACGAGGCCGAGCCGGTACTGCCCGTCGGACCGGATGGGCGGGTTGCTCCCGCCCGAGGTCGGCGGACTGACCGACGCCCGTGCCAAGGTGCGGGCCATCGTCGAGCACGTGCACCAGCGCATCGCCTACGTGGTGGGCTCCGGTGCGCCCACTTACGACGCGATCGACACCCTGCTCGCAGGCGCGGGCGTCTGCCGGGATTTCGCGCACGTGTGCGTGGCGTTGTGCCGCATCGTCGACGTCCCGGCCCGCTACACGTCGGTGTACGCACCGGGGCTGTCCCCGATGGACTTCCACGCGGTGTTCGAGGCAGGCATCGACGGGCGCTGGTACGTCTTCGACGCCACCCGGCTCGCGCCCCGCCAGACGATGCTGCGCATCGCCACCGGCCGGGACGCGGCCGACACGCCGTTCCTCGCCACGCTCGGCTGCGAGCTGGATTTCCTGGGTGCGACGGTGTTCGCCACCACCGACGGGCCGCTGCCGCGCGACGACGGGCACGCCGCAGTGGCGCTGGCCTGAGCGCGTCCCCGCGACAAGAACGGTCCCCGCTGGGTAGACAGTGTCGGTGAAGCGTTCCCGTGAGATCCACTGGCCGAGCCGGTGGGCCCGTGCCCGCGCCCGGTACCGGTGGCTGGACCACCTTGCCAGGGCCACGAACCGGTACCTCGACTACGGCGGCTACCACTACGTCGCGTCGATCACCTACTTCAGCCTGCTGTCGCTGGTGCCGATCCTGATGCTGGCCTCGTCGGCAGCCGGGTTCGTGCTGGCCACCCAGCCGCATCTGCTGGACACACTGCTGCACGCGATCTCCGGGACGTTGCCGGGTTCGCTCGGGGACCGGGCGGCCGACGTGCTCACCGGGTTCGTCGAGCAGCGCACCGGGGTGGGCCTCGCCGGACTCGTGGTGGCGCTGTATTCCGGGTGGAACTGGATGAACTCGCTGCGGGACGCGCTCACTGCGATGTACGGGCAGAACCGCTCCGACCAGCCGCTGCTGCGCACCATCGTGATGGACGTGCTGGCGCTGCTCGGACTGGCCGCGGCGCTGCTGGTGTCGTTCGGCATCTCCGTGTCCGGCACCGCGGCCGGCCGCTACCTGCTGGAGCTCGTCGGGGTGACGGACACCGGCTGGGGGCACCGCGTGCTGTCCATGACCTCGGTGCCACTCGCACTGCTCGCCGACTGGCTGGTGTTCCTCTGGGTGCTCACGCGGCTGCCACGCGAACGCGTGGGCTGGCGCAGCGCGATGCGCGGCGCGGTGGCCGCGGCGGTCGGCTTCGAACTGCTGAAGCAGGCCGGCGGTTTCTACCTGAGCCTGATCGGCCATTCGCCGTCGGGCGTGGCGTTCGGCTCGGTGATCGGCCTGCTGTTCTTCATCTCGCTGATCGCACGGATGCTCGTCTACATCACCGCGTGGACCGCGACCGCACGGGACGCGCCGCGCAAGCCGGTGCCCCCGCCCACCGCCACGCAACTGCGGCCGATCATCGTGCCAAGGCGCAGCAGCGCCGTGCCGGCCACACTCGGCGCGGTGGTCGGGGTGGTGGGCACGTTGTTCGCGTTGCGGGGCCGCAGAAGGGACTAGGGGTGTCCGGTCATCGATTGAGCTGTGGGTCTAAGTACTACGGGGTTTCCGGCGCACGGACGCCGTTCGGAGCGCTTCCTTCTCGACGGTGGCGCGATCTTCCCTGCTCGCACTCCCGCGGATTCCGTCGAGGAAGAAGGTGGTACGGCGGTCGTAGTCGCCTCGTTCGGGGTGGGTTCCGTGCTTGAGGGCGAGTGCGGTGTCGCGGATGAGTGCGTGGAGGTCGGCCACGGTGAGCTCGGGCCGCAGCGCGCCGGATACTCGTCCTGCTGCGACGAGTTCCTCGTTGATCTCGCCTGCGGCGTGGCAGATGTCCATGAGCTGTGGTGAGTAGGGGTATCCCTGCAG
Organism: Amycolatopsis ultiminotia; assembly: GCF_039536925.1. NCBI lineage: Bacteria > Bacillati > Actinomycetota > Actinomycetes > Pseudonocardiales > Pseudonocardiaceae > Amycolatopsis > Amycolatopsis ultiminotia. Next base: position 257,762 of record NZ_BAAAZN010000002.1, read on the forward strand.
CATGATGTCGTTGGCGGCGGGCTGGCGATACTGGAGGTCGCGGATCGCGGTGACGTAGTACGCGGTCCGCTCTCCGGCGTCCTCGATGGTCCGGGTGCGGTCGATGATGGCGTACAGCTCGTTCGCGACGACTTCTTCGATGACGGCTTCGATCAGGCCGATCCGGCCGCCGAACCGGTTGAAGATCGTGGCCTTGCTCACCCCGGCCGCCTTGGCGACCTCTTCCAGCGGCACGGTCAGGCCCCGGCCGCGAAAGGCGTCGACCGCGGCGCGGCGGATCTGCTCGGTATTGCGCTCGGCGTCGGCGCGCAGCCGAGGTTTCCCAGGCGCTCCCTCGGCCATGTGCCCTCCTTCGGCTCGGCACGGACAACTTGACTTGCATGGTCAGTTTACCTACCGTCGGCGGCGGGAGTTAACTTGACCCACTAGGTCAACTTACTGGAAGGCCATCCGCATGATCGTCGTCACCGGCGCCACCGGCACCCTCAACGGTGCCACCGTCGAGCACCTCCTCCGGCGTCTGCCGGCCGACCGGATCGGGGTCAGTGCGCGCGACGTCGCCAAGGCACAGCACTTCGCCGAACGTGGCGTGCGCGTACGGCCGGGCTCCTACGACGACCCGGTCGCGCTGCGCGATTCCTTTGCCGGCGCCGACCAGGTGCTTCTGGTGTCCGCCAACGATCCGGCAGCCGACGTGGTCGGTCAGCACCGCACTGCGATCGAGGCCGCCGCCGCGGCCGGTGCCCGGAGAATTCTGTACACCAGTCAGCACGGCGCCGTCGGCAGTGCGTACCCTCCGGCAGCCATCCACGCGGCCACCGAGGAGATCCTCGCCGGCTCAGGCGTCGCCTGGACCTCGTTGCGCTACGGCTTTTTCGGCAGCCTGGACCAGCTGCTCGGACCCTGGCGGCAGACCGGCGTGATCGCCAAGCCCGCGGACGGCCCCATCCCGTGGACCGATCGCGCCGACCTCGCCGAGGCCGCCGCGGTCATCCTCGCCGGCGACCGCGCCTTCGACGGTCCCGTCACCCTTTCCGCGCCGGCCGCCACCCTCGACGACTTCGCCGAAGCCGCCTCCGAACTCACCGGCCGCACCGTCGAACGCGTTGTGGTGGAAGACGAGCAATGGGTCACCGAGCAGATCGCGAACGGCACTCCGGAGTTCGTGGCCAGGTTGACGCTCACCATGTTCCAAGCCGCCCGCAGCGGCTACTTCGCGGGACACAATCCGCTGCTGGCCGAGTTGCTCGGCCGCGAACCGCGCAGCGCGGCCGAGCAGCTCGCGAGCTGACGGTCCCGCGACATCAGGCCCTCCGGCTCACGCCGGTTTGCCGGCGCCGACCACCCACATGCTGAAGTACTGTGAGCCGCCGCCGTAAGCGTGGCCGAGCGCGATCCGCGCGCCGTCCACCTGGTAGTCCCCGGCGCGGCCCATGACCTGCTTGGCCGCCTCGGAGAACCGCAGCATCCCGGACGCGCCGATCGGGTTCGACGACAGCACACCACCGGACGGGTTGACCGGCATCCGGCCGCCGAGCGCGGTGTCGCCCGCCTCGGTGACCCGCCAGCCCTCACCCTCCGCGGTGAACCCCAGGTTCTCCAGCCACATCGGCTCGAACCAGGAGAACGGCACGTAGATCTCCGAGACGTCCACTTCGGACAGCGGATCGGTGATCCCGGCCTCGTGCCACAGCGCGGCCGCCGCGTCCCGGCCCGCCTGCGGGTTCACCTGGTCGCGACCGGCGAACGTCGTGGGCTCGGTGCGCATTGCGGTGGCGTGGATCCACGCCGCACCACCGGGCACCGCGTCTCCCGCGGCCTCGTCGCCGAGCACCATCGCACAGGCACCGTCGGAGGAGGGGCACGTCTCGTCGTAGCGGATCGGGTCCCACAGCATCTGCGAGGCCTGCACCGATTCCACGGTGATGTCCGCCTGCTGCAGATGCGCGTACGGGTTCAGTGCCCCGTTGCGCCGGTCCTTGGCCGCCACGATACTGCCGATGTGCTCGGGCGCGCCGGAACGGCGGATGTAGGAACGCACGTGCGGCGCGAAGTAGCCGCCGGCACCGGCGCCGACCGGCATCTGGAACGGCGGCAGGATCGACAGGCCCCACATCGCGTTCGACTCCGACTGCTTCTCGAACGCCACGGTGAGCACCCGCCGGTGCACCCCGGACTGGATCAACGATGCGGCCACGAGCGCGGTCGACCCGCCGACCGAACCGGCGGTGTGCACGCGCAGCAAGGGTTTCCCGTTCGCGCCGAGTGAGTCGGCAAGGAACAGCTCGGGCATCATGACGCCCTCGAACAGGTCGGGTGCCTTGCCGAGGACCACCGCCTCGATGTCGTCCCAGCCGACCTGCGCATCAGCCATCGCCCGGTCGATCGCTTCACGCAGCAGTCCGGGCATGGACACGTCGGTGCGCTTCGCGCGGTGATGCGTCTGCCCGGTCCCGAGCACCGCGGCGAGCTGTTTCGTCATCGTGCCTCCAGTGTTATGCGGGACACCCGCGCCCGGTCGGCACGACGAGCTGGCTGTCGTGATGGTGTGCTCATCGTGCCTCCAGCACGGCAAGGAGGTTCTGCTGCAGGGCGGGGCCGCTGGTCGCGTGTGCGAGGGCTTTGCCCGCCTCGCCGCGGTGGATCCGCGTGGCCGCTTCGCCGATGCGGGCGAGTCCCGCGGAGAACATCGGGTTGCCGGTCAGCGCTCCGCCGGACGGGTTGATCCGCGCGTCGGCGCCGAGGTCGAGTGCGCGACGCAGGATCAGTTCCTGGTGCGTGAACGGCGCGTGCAGTTCGGCGAGTTCGACGCCGTCGAGGTCGAGCGCCCGCGCGGCGGATTCGGTGGACGGTGAACGCGTCAGATCGCGCGAACCGAGTGCGGGGGAGTCGACGCGGTGTTCGATGCCGGTGAGGATCGCCGGCCGGTCGACGAGGTCGCGGGCACGTTCGGCGGAGGCGAGCACGAGCACCGCGGCTCCGTCGGTGATCGGGGCGATGTCGTGGGCCCGCAAGGGATCGGCGACGTACGGCGTGTCGAGCAGCTCGGCCGCGTCGACCGTGCCGGACAACTGTGCGGCAGGGTTGCCCACGGCGTCCGCCCGGCAGCGGGCAGCCACTTCCGCGAGGTCCTTTTCGGACCACAGACCGGCCTCGAGACCCAGCCTGGCCTGTAGCCCGGCAATCCCCAGCGAGTCCGGCCACAGTGGAGCGAGCACGTACGGGTCGAGCTGCAGGGCGAGTACCCGGCGCAGCTGCCCGGCACTCGCCTTGCCGAAGCCGTACACGAGTGCGGTTTCCGCTTCCCCGGTGCGGATTTTGAGCCACGCTTCATACAGCGCCCACGCGGCGTCCATCTCCACATGCGACTCGTGGATCGGCGGGAACGCACCGATCGCGTCCACCGCGGCGATGAACGAGAATGCCCGTCCGGCAAGGTAGTCCGACGAACCCGAACACCAGAACCCGATGTCTTGTTTGGACAGTCCAGTGGCGGCGAAGACCTCGGCCAGTATCGGCACGAGCATCTCGACCCCGTTGGTGGTGCCCGCCGTCTCCCGGACGTTGGGCGCCTGCGCGAAACCGGCAACGGCTACTTCAGGCATGGGTCCTCACAGGTGATGGGCGAAGGTCTCGTACGCGGCGTCGGGCTCGCCGGTCGGCTCGAAGTGACTGATGTTCTCCAGCGACGTCCACCAGTCCTCCCGCGGTTTCCACGCGGCCCGCACACGCATGCCCATCCGGACTTCCTCGGCGGCACAACCCAAAACGAGGTGCAGGAAGGCGATGTCGGCACCGTCGAGGAGTACGTAGGCCGCGACGTAGGGCGGTTTGATGCGCTGGCCGAGGAAGGGCACGTTCACGATGCAGAAGGTGGTGACGATGCCGGTGTCGGGCAGTTCGACCTCGTCGGTGGTCGGCACACCGTCCACCGGGCACGCGCCGCGCGGCGGGATGTACACCTTGCCGCAGGCCGGGCACCGCTGCCCGAGCAGCCGGCCCTCGGCCAGCCCACGCAGGTAACGGCTCTCCTCCGGCGACGCGGAATGCTGGTAACGCAGGTGCACCGGGGTGATGATCACGCTCACCGGGGCGCCTTCTTCGCGCGGTGCGACCGGCGGTGCTGCTTCGGTCGGTGCCGTGTCCGGCGAGTCCGCGGGCAGGAAGTAGGCGATGTCGCGGATGTGGCCGACGGTTTCGTCGGCCCAGCGCACCCGTACTCGCTGTCCGGTGTGGACGTTGTCCGGTGCACCGGCGTCCAGTGCGTGCAGCAGACTGGTGTCCGCGCCGTCGAGTTTCACCAGTACCCAGGCGAACGGGCGGGACAGTGGCTGGCCGTCGAGCGGTGCCGCGCACCAGGACCACGACACCACCACGCCCTCCGCGGCGACCGGGACGAACTCGGTGAGCGGTTCGGCGGTCAGCGGGTCGTATTCGGGCGGGGGCACGTGCACCCGCCCGTCGCTGCCGCGCACGCCCTCGATCCGGCGATCGCGCAGCGCCTCCACGAACCGGCCCAGAATCGGGCCGGTGGAACGGGTGTAGTCGAAGCCGACGTCGAGCGGCGCCGACAGGGGAGCATCCGAAACCGGCATGGGCTTGAGTGAAACACGTTCTCGAATCAGAGGCAAGACACCTGTTGTGCTGTTGTGGAACACGTTCTAGATTTGAGGTTATGGAGCTGGGACTGTGGACCATCGCCGCGGCCGAGCCGGACCGCGTGGCGCTGGTGGATCCGGATGCGCGGGAGATCGGATACGGCGAGCTGGCGGCCAAGGCGAACCGGTACGCCCGTGGCCTGCGCGAACTGGGTCTCGAAAGAGGCGACGCGATAGTGCTGCTGCTGCCGAACGGCGAGGATCTGGTGGCGGCGCATTTCGCCGGGATCCAGATCGGGCTGTACGTGGTGGTGGTCAACTGGCATCTCGTTGGCCCCGAAGTCGCCTACATCCTCGGCGACAGCGGGGCGAAGGCGTTCCTGGCGCACGAACGGTTCGCCGACGTCGCGATCGCCGCGGCCGACGAGGCCGGGCTGCCGGCGGAGAGCCGTTTCGCGGGTGGCACGGTGCCCGGGTTCCGCCGGATCGAGGAGCTGGGCGCAGGGCTGGGCGACGAGCGTCCGGAAGACCGCACGTCCGGCTCGCCGATGCTCTACACCTCCGGGACCACCGGCCGGCCGAAGGGTGTCCGGCGGCCGCTGTCCGGCGCCGACCCGGACCAGGTGCCGGCGGCGTCCGCGGGGTTCTTCGCGGTTTTCGGCCTGCGCCCCTTCGGCGGGCACGTGCACCTGTGCGGTTCGCCGCTGTACCACACCGCGGTGCTCAATTTCGTGGCGATTTCCCTGCAGCTCGGGCACACCGCGGTGCTGATGGATCGCTGGGACGCCGAGGAGATGCTGCGGCTCATCGAACGCCACCGCGTGACGCACAGCCACATGGTGCCGACGCAGTTCCGGCGGTTGCTGGCGTTGCCCGACGAGGTGCGGCACAAGTACGACCTCAGCTCGCTGCGGGTGATGATCCACGGTGCCGCGCCTTGTCCGCTCGAGGTGAAGCGGCGCATGCTCGACTGGTGGGGTCCGGTGGTCACCGAGTACTACGCGGCCACCGAGGGCGGCGGCACGGTGATCAACGGCGAGGACTGGCTGCGCAAACCGGGCTCGGTCGGACTGCCGTGGCCGGGGTCGACCATCCGGGTGCTCGACGACCAGGGCCGCGAACTGCCCGCGGGCGAGGTCGGCACGGTGTACATGAAGATGGGCGAATCGAAGTTCGAGTACCACCGTGACCGGGAGAAGACGGAGAAGGCGCGCGTCGGCGACCTGTTCACCCTCGGCGACGTCGGGCACCTCGACGAGGACGGCTACCTCTACCTGCACGACCGCAAGGCGGACCTGATCATCTCCGGCGGCGTGAACGTCTACCCGGCGGAGATCGAGGGGGAGCTGGTGATGCACCCGAAGGTCGCGGACATCGCGGTGTTCGGCCTCCCGCACGAGGACTGGGGCGAGGAGATCAAGGCCGTGGTCCAGCCCGCGGAAGGGGTGACACCGTCCCCGGAGCTGACCACCGAACTACTGGACTACGCGGCGACCCGGCTGGCCCGGTTCAAGCTGCCGAAGTCCGTCGACTACCTGCCGGAGCTACCGAGGGACCCGAACGGAAAGCTCTACAAACGACGACTGCGCGAACGCTACGTATCCTGAGAACCCCACGAGAGGCCCCCTTCCGATTCTTTCCGGGAGGGGGCTTCTCGCGTGCGGCCCGGCGAATCCCGCCGCAGGTCCAGAGGATCCGCCGCCGGCTGTCGGCTGTCGGCACGGTTCACCAGGTCTTGGGCGGGTCCGGTGGATTCCTTTGTGGTCAAAGGTCCTCGCCACGGTTTGACCGGCTCCCGCGCGGTTCAGCGGGTTTCACTGCAATTCGACAGGTTTCTACGTGGTTCGATGGTTCTGCGCTGTCCGGAGCATTCTCGTGGTGCACCAGGTTTCACCGCGGGGCGGTCCAACGGGTCAGGCCGCGGGGCGGCAGGTTCTCGTGCAGTCCGGATTCCGGCGCAGTTCGGTGGGTTTCTCTTGCGTGCGTGCCGGGTGTACGAGGGTCCGGTGCGGGCCCGGTGGGTCTCAGCGACCCTCGAACTCCGGTTTCCGCTTCTCCGAGAAGGCTTTCGGGCCTTCCTTCGCGTCCGCCGACGCGAAGACCTCGATGCCGTACTTCGCGTCCAGCTTGAACGCTTCCTCCTCCGGCAGCCCCTCGGTGTCGCGGATGGTGCGGAGGATCGCGCGGATGGCGACCGGGCCGTTGTCGTTGATCAGCGCGGCCAGTTCCAGCGCGCGCGACAGTGCCTGGCCGTCCGGTACGACGTGGCCGATCAGACCGAGTTCGCGGGCCTCCTCCGCGGTGATGTGCCTGCCGGTGAGCAGCAGATCCGCGGCCACGGTGTACGGAATCTGACGGGGCAGGCGCACGGCCGAGCCGCCCATCGGGAACAGGCCCCAGCGCGGTTCGGACACACCGAACCGGGCGGTCTGCCCGGCCACCCGGATGTCGGTGGCCTGCAGGATCTCCGTGCCGCCCGCGATCGCCGGACCCTCCACCGCGGCGATCAGCGGTTTCGTCAGCCGGCGGCCCTTGAGCAGCCCCTCGATCCGGCTCGGGTCGAAGGTGCCGCTGGTGAACGCCTTGTCCGGGGCGTTTCGTGACATCGATTTCAGATCCGCTCCGGCGCAGAACGCGCCGCCCGCGCCGGTGAGCACACAGCTGCGGATTTCGTCGTCGGCGTCCACCCGGTCCCAGGCTTCGACCATGATCGTGAGCATTTCGCCGGTGATCGCGTTGCGCGCCTCCGGCCGGTTCATCGTGACCACCAGGGTGTGCCCCTGCCGGGTCACCAGTGCGTGCGGCTCAGCCACTTGCGATTACCTCCCGCGGTGCCGGCTGCGCTCTCGGGCGATTGCCCAGAACAATAACATGTTCTACTTTGGGTGCGTGGCACTCAACATCGCGGATCTACTCGAGCACGCCGTCGACGCCGTGCCGGAACGCGTCGCAGTCGTGTGCGGCGGGAGGCAGGTGAGCTTCGCCGAGCTGGAAGCGCGCGCGAACCGGCTGGCCCACCACCTCGCCGCCCACGGCGTGGGACAAGGTTCCCACATCGGTATCTACTCCCGGAACTCCATCGAAACGCTGGAAGCCATGTTCGCCGCGTACAAGCTGCGCGCGATCGCGGTGAACGTCAACTACCGCTATGTGCACGGCGAGCTGCGGTACCTGTTCGACAACGCCGACCTGGTCGCGCTGGTGCACGAACGGCGGTACGCGGACAAGGTGGCCGCGGTGCTGCCGGAGGCGCCGAAACTGAAACACGTTGTAGTCGTCGAGGATGGCTCGGACACGCCGTACGAGACGGGCGTGGAGTACGAAACGGCGCTTGCCGGGGAGTCGCCTGACCGCGATTTCGGCGAGCGCAGCGCGGACGACCGCTACATCCTCTACACCGGCGGCACCACAGGTTATCCGAAGGGCGTGCTGTGGCGGCACGAGGACATCTGGCGTGCGCTCGGCGGCGGGATCAACTTCGTGACCGGCGAATACGTACCGGACGAGTGGACGCTCGCCGAGGAGGGCAAGGCCGGTTCGCTGGTGCGGCTGCCCGCCGCGCCGCTGATCCACGGCGCAGCGCAGTGGGCTGCGTTCGGGGCGCTGTTCACCGGCAGCCCGGTGGTGTTCGTCCCGCAGTTCGACGCGCACGAGGTGTGGCGGGCGGTGCAGGAGCACAAGGTCCAGGTGCTCACCATCGTCGGGGACGCGATGGCGCGTCCGCTGATCGAGGCTTACCGCGCGGGCGACTACGACGCATCGTCACTGGCCGCGGTGTCGAGCCACGCGGCGCTCTTCTCGCAGTCGGTGAAACAGGAGTTCCTGGCGATGCTGCCGAATGTGGTGATCACCGACGCGATCGGCTCGTCGGAGAGCGGGTTCACCGGGATCGGCATGGTGGGCAAGGATTCCGACCACAGCGCGGGCCCGCGGGTCAGCTTCGGCAAGGACGCGATCCTGCTCGACGAGGCAGGCCGGGCGGTCGAGCCGAAGCCGGGCGCGGTCGGGCTGATCGGCAGGCGCGGGCACGTCCCGATCGGCTACTACAAGGATCCGGAGAAGACTTCGACGATCTTCGCCGAGGTCGACGGAGTGCGGTATGTCGTCCCCGGCGACTACGCGCGGTACGAGGACGACGGCACCGTCACGTTGCTCGGCCGCGGTTCGCAGTGCGTGAACACCGGTGGCGAGAAGGTGTACCCGGAGGAGGTCGAGGGGGCGCTGAAATCGCATCCGGACGTGTTCGACGCGCTGGTGATCGGTGTCCCGGACGAACGGCTGGGGCAACGCGTCGCCGCCGTCGTGCAGCCGCGGCCGGGGGCGACGCTGGACCTGTCCGAGGTTGAGGCGCACGTGCGCACCGAGGTCGCCGGGTACAAGGTGCCGCGCACGGTGTGGCTTGCCGACGAGATCGGCCGGTCGCCGAGTGGCAAACCGGACTATCCCTGGGCCCAGCGGTACGCCGCCGAGCACGAACCCGCTTAGGAGGGCGTATGCGCACCCCGTTGTGCGACCGGTTCGGCATCGATCTGCCGATCTTCGGATTCACCCCGTCGGAGCACGTCGCGGCCGCGATCAGCCGTGCGGGCGGGCTCGGCGTGCTGGGCTGCGTGCGGTTCAACGCCGCCGAGGAGCTCGACGCAGTGCTGAGCTGGATGGACGAGAACACCGACGGCAAGCCCTACGGGGTGGACATCGTGATGCCGGCGAAGGTGCCTGCCGAGGGCAGCCAGACCGACCTCACGAAGCTCATCCCGGAGGGCCATCGGTCCTTTGTGGACAAGGTGCTGCAGGATCTGTCGGTGCCGCCGCTGCCGGACGACACCGACGAGCGCGCCGGCGTGCTCGGCTGGCTGCATTCGGTGGCCCGGTCGCATGTGGACGTCGCGCTGAACCACCGGATCAGCCTGATCGCGAACGCGCTCGGCTCGCCGCCCGCGGACGTCATCTCGCGGGCGCACGAGGCGGGCGTCCCGGTGGCCGCACTGGCAGGCAAGGGCGCGCACGCCCTACGGCACGTGGACGGCGGCGTGGACCTGGTCGTGGCACAGGGCCACGAGGCGGGCGGGCACACCGGCGAGATCGCGTCGATGGTGCTGGTGCCGGAGGTCGTGGACGCGGTCGGGGACCGTGCCCCGGTACTGGCCGCGGGCGGCATCGGCTCGGGCCGCCAGATGGCCGCCGCGCTGGCACTGGGCGCGTCCGGCGTGTGGACCGGCTCGATCTGGCTGACGACGGAGGAATACCACCAGACGATGCCCGGCTCGACGGCCATGCAGCGCGCACTGGTGTCGGCGACCTCCGCGGACACCGTGCGAACCCGCGTGTACACCGGCAAACCGGCCCGCCTGCTGAAGACCCGCTGGACGGAGGCGTGGGCGGCCCCGGAAGCTCCGGACCCGCTGCCGATGCCACTGCAGAACCTCCTGGTGTCCCACGCACACAACCGCATCCACGCCGCCGACGACCCGACCGTGGTGTCGATGCCGGTCGGCCAGATCGTCGGCAGGATGAACCGGATCCGCCCGGTGGCCGAGGTGATCGCCGACCTGGTCGAGGGCTACGAGGAGGCAGTGTCCCGTTTGGACAAGACCCGCTGACCGGTCGGTATCCTCGCCCTTGGTGGCTTGGTGGCTTGGTGGCTTGGTGGGCATCCGTTCGGTCGGCCGGGAGACGCTCGCGGCGCGGCATGGCCGGTCAGCTGAGGGCGGCGGTGCGCCAGGGACAACCGGGCCGACGCAGGCGCCGCGGGATGGACAGGCGCGTGGCGCCGGCGGTGCGGAACGGGGAGCAGGCGCGCGATCGCCCACCACGAGGCGAGCGCGCAGGCTCCGCGTGCAAGAGCAACCGACCCAGGCCCAGGCGCCCGGAGCCCGGTCCGGACCCAGACCGGACCTGGACCCAGACCGGACCTGGACCCAGACCGGACCTGGACCCGGACCCAGACCGGACTTGGATCTGGAGCCGATCCCAGACCGGGGACCCAGACCGGACCCGGAGCCGGTCCCAGACCGGGGACCCAGACCGGACCCGGAGCCGGTCCCAGACCGGCGACCCAGACCAGGAGTCGGAGTCCGGCCCCAGAACCGACGCAGACTCCGGAATCGGAGCCGGTCCCAGGTCTCGGAGCCGGAGTGTGGAACCAGAGCCAGCCCCCAGGCCTCAGACCCAGACCCAGACCCAGACCCCCGGCGTCGGTCCCAGGCTCAGAGCCAGACCCTGGCGTCGGGTCCAGGCTCAGAGCGAGACTCCGGCGTCGGGTCCAGGCTCAGACCTTGGCGGCGGACCCAGGGCTCGGAGCCGGAGGACTGAGTCGGAGGGCAGACCTCCGAGTTGGGGCCCTGAACGCTGTCGCTGGTTCTCGGCGTCCGGAGCTGGGAGCCTGGCGGTCAAACTTCGAGTCCGGACTCCGGAGTGTGGACTCCGGGGTGTGGTCTGGGGTGTGGGGGTCTGGGTCCCGCCTTGGGTGTCAGGATCAAACTTCGCTCTGCCCGGTGCCTGGCCCTGCCGGGGCGAATGTTTCCTGCGGTCACGTTGGTCGGCGTTAGTCGGGGCCTTCCTGTGGCCGGTCGGAGGGACTGGGCCTCTGGTGGCTGGGGGTGAGGCGTGCGTTGGGTGAGTGGTGTGGGGAGCTCCTCTCAATTGGGTGTTACTGGGCAAATGTTCGGATTTCGGGTGCGGAGGCCGTGGTTCGGGCCCCGGGGCCGGAGTGGATCTGGTGGTGGGATACAGGATTCGGTGTCCGGTTTGGGTTGGTAGCGCTGTATGTCCTCCTTGAGTGGGGAAGGGGCTTTCCGGGAGTGGGGATCAGGCGGGTTGTAGTGACGGCAGGAGTGAAGTGACCGGGGCGAGGTGATTTCGGGGTGCACCGACGGCTGGGGAAGTGGCTGGGGTGAGCGATCTCGGGGTGCACCGACGGGCTGCACGCTCCGTGTACAAGAGGGGTGCAATGACCTCGGGGTGCCGTGGTTGTGGGATGAAGTGGTCGGGAGCCTCCAGGGTGTGGGGGTCGGGTGGTTCGGGCGGCTGGGGCAGGGGTCAGATCTTCTCGGCGGCTGCGGCGATGTCGGAGGCGAAGGTGCTCACCTCGGTGTACACGCCGGGGGCGTGTGCGCGGGCGCAGCCGTCGCCCCAGCTCGTGATGCCTAGCTGGGTCCATTTGCCGGATTCGTCGCGGCGGAACAGTGGGCCGCCGGAGTCGCCCTGGCAGGTGTCCACGCCGCCGTCGTCGACGTTGCCCGCGCAGAGTTCCGCGTCCGGTTTCAGGTCGCCGTAGCCGGCGCCTTGGGCTTGGCAGGTTTTGTCGTCGACGAACGGGACGTCGGCCTTGCGCAGGTACCGTTGCTGGTCGCCGTCCTCGGAAGCTGCGCCCCAGCCGGCGATGGTGAACGTGCCGGTGTTGCCGGCACCCGAGGTGGCCAGCGGCAGTGTCGGGATTCCGCGGACCGGGCCGGCCAGTTTGATCAGTGCCCAGTCGCCGCCGGTCGTGTCGTAGGTCGGCGAGCGGTACACGGAGCTGGATCGCACCTCCTTGGCGTCCGAGCTGTGCAGATCGACGACGCCGAGAGTGGCGGTGATGGACGTGTCGTTGCCGGTGCGGGACACGCAGTGCGCGGCGGTGAGCACGATCTGCTCGGTGTACAGCGCACCACCGCACCCCATCGACAATCGCACCATCCACGGGAACTCCCCCGGGTCGGCGCGGGTGCCCCCGACGACCCGGGTGCCGTCGGCCGACGGCGGTTGCCCGGCCGCCGCGGGTATCGCGAGTCCTGCGGTGCTGGCGAGTGCCGCGGCACCCACCGCGACGTTTCTGAGCAGGCTGATCCATCTCTTGCCGGCCAAGGGAATTGTCCTTCCAGTGTCCATTGTGGAGCTTATGCTCCACGGGGCGGGCGGTGATGAATCGACTACACCAGAGCCCAGAGAAGCGGACAACCGGCCTTCTCCGGAGGATAGGGATTCTTCACCACTCTGGGCACACTTCCCCAACCGCTGCCCCATCGGAATTCGGGCCACCGCTGGGAAAACCCGTCCAGCGAAGCGCGACGCGAGCGGGACTTTCGTGCCGAGGTCTGGTGTCCGGGCACCCCCGGTGCTAGGGCTTGCCGGAGCCCGCACGGTGGACCGGGCGGGCCGATCCGAGCGTGTGGTTGCCTTGTCGAAATCCGCCTCGTCGCGAGAATTCGGGCCGCGGATGCAACCGGACCGGCCCGGATTTCGTCCGCAATGCATGCGGACAACCGGAAAAGTACTGGCGACGAGTGTGCTGCTGCTCGCAGTGGCCGCCTGCGGTGACCAAAGCGACCAAAGTGGCCAAGGCAACCAGAGCGATCAAAGCAACCAAAGCAGCGAGAACAGCCAGGACGGCCAAGGCGGCCAGACCGGAGCGACCGCCTCGCGTTCGCCGTCGCAGCTGCCCTCGGCCCCGCCTCCGGCGCCGTCGTCCGTCCCGCCTGGGCCGCCGCAGAGCCGCCCGACGCAGGGGGTGCCGCCGGGGGATACCGCACCGGCCGCCGGACAGGTCGACGCGTCGGCACTGCCCGCGGGCTACCCGCACGACGTGGTACTGGCCGATGGCGGTTCGACCGTGGTGGTCCAGGCCGAGGAAGCCGGGTGCGACCAGGTCAGCGCAGCCGCCGGGGAACAGAACGGCGACCATGTGGTGGTGACCGTGACGCTGGTCCGGGCACCGCACGGGAAGATGTGCCCGATGCACGTCCGGGAGACCCCGCTGCCGGTGCGCCTCGCCGAACCACTGGGGGCACGGAAACTGCTGCTGCGGGCCGGTCCGTGAACGCGTGCAACCCGGCAGGCCGGTCGTTCCGTCCAATCGTCATGAGGTACTCGACGAAGCTGATCGGAACGGCAATGATCCTCGCGACGGTCACGGCGTGCGGCAGTCAGCAGCCGATGGCCACGGCACCGGCGGCCGGGGGCGACTCCGCGGCACCGAGCGGCAGCGTGACGACCTCGCCGGCGTCGCCGACATCCACGCCTGCCCCGGGTAAACCGCAGTTCCAGGTTCCGGCGGGCAGTGTCCCGGTGCCCGCGGGCAAACTCGACGCCGCGGCTCTGCCCAAGCAGTACCCGCGCGAGGTCTACACCGGCAACGGCGGCACGATCCTGGTCGTGCGTGCCGAGGAAGGCGGCTGCGGGCACGCCCTCGGCCAAGCGGTCGAGCAGACCGCACAGCACGTGGTGGTGGACCTGAGCGAGACGAAGGCGAAGCCCGGCCAGATGTGCACGATGGACCTGCGCCATCCGGTGATCTCGGTGGCGCTGGCGGCTCCGCTCGGCGAGCGGACGGTGGTACTGGAGAAGTCGCCGCCCCGGTGACGGCTTCCTGCGCGGCGGCCGCCGGGTGACTTCGTCGGTGGGCCACCCGGCGGCCGCATTGATCGGGTCCGGCGCACCTAAGGTGCCGGGTATGGGAAATCGCCAGGTTTCACGCACCGCGGTGATCGCCGCCCCGCCGGAGCGGCTCTTCGCGCTGCTCGCCGACCCCGCGCAGCATCCGCTCATCGACGGCTCGGGCACGGTCCGCTCCGGCAGCGGCCCGGCCCGGCTGTCGCTCGGCGCGACGTTCGGCATGGACATGAAGATGCGCAAGCGATACCGGGTGCGGAACACCGTGGTGGAGTTCGAGGACAACCGGCTCATCGCGTGGCGGCATTTCATGGGACACCGCTGGCGCTGGCTGCTCGAACCGGACGGCGACGGGCAGACCAGGGTCACCGAGACGTTCGACTGGTCCACCGCGCGAGTGCCGTTCGCGCTCCGGCTGGCCGGCTTCCCGAAGCGCAACGCCGAGGGCATCGAGAAGACCCTCGCCCGGCTCAGCGCAATGTTCCCGGGCTGAGCGGGCGGGGGATTCGCGCGGGATGTCCGGTCCCGCCGGTGATCTGTGCCGCGTCCGGCGCCCGGCAGGGCGGGATAGTTGTAATCTGGCAAATGTTATAGACCTACAACTATCCCGAGCGGGAGTGGCATGCCGGAGCTGAGCCGACGGCGGCGGCAGATCGTGCTCGCCGTCTGTTGCCTGAGCCTGTTCATCGTCGGCCTGGACAACACGATCGTGAATCTGGCGCTGCCTGCCATCCAGCGCGATCTCGGCGCGTCCGTGTCGAGTCTGCAGTGGACGATCGACGCCTACACGCTCGTGCTCGCCAGCCTGCTGATGCTGTCCGGTTCGACCGCCGACCGGCTCGGCCGCCGCCGCACGTTCCAGACCGGGCTGGTGCTGTTCGGGATCGGCTCGCTGCTGTGCGGGCTCGCGCCGAACGTCGGGCTGCTCATCGTTTTCCGTGCGGTGCAGGCGATCGGCGGGTCGATGCTCAACCCGGTCGCGATGTCGATCATCACCAACACGTTCACCGAACCCCGGGAGCGGGCCCGCGCGATCGGTGCCTGGGGCTCGGTGGTCGGCCTGAGCATGGCGGTCGGCCCGGTGGTCGGCGGCGCGCTCGTCGAGTCCGCGGGCTGGCGGTCGATCTTCTGGATCAACGTGCCGGTGGCGCTGGCCGCGGTGGTGCTCACCGCGGTGTTCGTGCCGGAATCGCGCGCGCCGCACGCGCGCAGGCTCGATCCGGTGGGCCAGCTGCTGGTGATCGTGTTCCTCGCCGGGCTCACCTACGGGATCATCGAAGGCCGCGACGCCGGCTACGGCTCGCCGCCGATCCTCGTCTCCTTCGTGCTCG
Organism: Amycolatopsis ultiminotia; assembly: GCF_039536925.1. NCBI lineage: Bacteria > Bacillati > Actinomycetota > Actinomycetes > Pseudonocardiales > Pseudonocardiaceae > Amycolatopsis > Amycolatopsis ultiminotia. The sequence goes on from NZ_BAAAZN010000002.1 coordinate 273,060, forward strand.
CCCTCGTCGCGCTTGCGGTGCTCGTGCCGTACGAGCGGCGCCGGGTGGAACCGTTGCTGGAACTGAAGTTCTTCCGCAGCGTGCCGTTCTCCGGCGCGACGCTGATCGCGATCTGCGCGTTTGCCGGGCTCGCCGGATTCCTCTTCGTCAACACGCTCTACCTGCAGGACGCGCTGGGGTACAGCGCACTGCACGCCGGATTGCTCACTCTCCCGATGGCCGCGATGACGGCGGTCGCGGCGCCGATCGCCGGCCGGGTGGTCGGTGCCCGGGGCGCCCGGCTGCCACTCGTGCTGGCCGGCGTGGCGATCACCGTGGCGGCTGCCCTGCTCGCCGTGATCACCGTGGACACGCCGTTGTGGTGGCTGATCGTCGCCTACGTCGTCTTCGGGGTCGGTTTCGGCATGGTCAACGCGCCGATCACCAACGCGGCTGTCTCCGGGATGCCACGGGCACAGGCCGGGGTGGCCTCCGCGATCGCGTCCACGAGCCGCCAGGTGGGGGCGTCGTTCGGGGTCGCGGTGATCGGCGCGGTCGTCACGTCCGGGGTGCGCGGCTCGTTCGCCGAGGGGCTGGCCGAGGCCAGCCACGCCGGCTGGTGGATCATCTGCGGATGCGGTCTGCTGGTGCTGGCGCTGGGCCTGGTGACCACGAGCGGGTGGGCGCGGGCGAGTGCGCGCCGGGTGTCCGCCGATCTCGATCCCGAGCTGGTGTCCGCCGGGTGAGCGCGGACGAGGCGACCCGGGTGTGGGCCCGGCTGCGCGCGGTGGTGCTGGAGATCCACGACCGCCGCGGTGCGGTGTCCGAGGCGCTGGGGATGAGCTTCATCAAGGTCAAGGCGCTGCGGCGGGTGGCAGCCGGCCCGCTGACCATGCGTGAGCTGACCGCGCAGCTGAGCACCGATTCCCCGTACACCACGCTGGTGGTGGACGATCTGGTCCGGCGTGGGCTCGTGGTCCGCGAACCCGATCCGGACGACCGCCGCAGGCGCATCGTCACGGCCACGCCGGCCGGGCGCCGGGAGGCGGCCCGCGCGGACCGGCTCGTCGGTGAACCGCCGCCGCAGCTGCGGGCGCTCTCCGCCGCCGAACTCGCCGAGCTGGACCGGATCGCCGGGCTGCTCACCGGTCAGGCGCCACCCGGTCCGTCCACTGCGGACGGACCGGGCTGATCCGTTGCGGTGCAGGGTCAGCGGAAGCTGATCTGCAGCACCGGTTCGCTGGTTTCGGCGAAGAAGTCGTTGCCCTTGTCGTCGATCACGATGAACGCGGGGAAGTCCTCCACCTCGATCCGCCAGACCGCTTCCATACCGAGTTCGGCGTATTCGAGCACGTCGACCTGCTTGATGCAGTCCTTGGCCAGCCGCGCCGCCGGGCCGCCGATCGAGCCGAGGTAGAAGCCACCGTGCGCACGGCAGGCCGCGGTGACCTGGCTGGAACGGTTTCCCTTGGCGAGCATCACCAGTGAGCCGCCCGCGGCCTGGAACTGCGCGACGTAGGAGTCCATCCGGCCGGCCGTGGTGGGACCGAACGATCCGGACGCGTAGCCCTCCGGGGTCTTCGCCGGGCCCGCGTAGTAGACCGGGTGGTCGCGCAGGTACTGCGGCATCTGCTCGCCGGCGTCGAGCCGTTCGGCGATCTTCGCGTGCGCGATGTCGCGCGCCACCACCAGCGGGCCGGACAGCGACAGCCGGGTCTTCACCGGCAGCTGGGACAGCTGTGCGCGGATCTCGTCCATCGGCCGGTTCAGGTCGACCCCGACCACCTCGTCGGACAGGTCGTCCTCGGTCACCTCGGGCAGGAACCGGGCGGGGTCGTGTTCGAGCTGTTCGATGAACACGCCCTCGGCGGTGATCTTCGCCTTGGCCTGGCGGTCGGCCGAGCAGGACACGGCGATGCCGACCGGGCAGCTGGCGCCGTGCCGGGGCAGCCGGACCACGCGCACGTCGTGGCAGAAGTACTTGCCGCCGAACTGCGCGCCGATGCCGAACTGGCGGGTCATCTCGAGCACCTGCTGTTCGAGGTCGGCGTCGCGGAACGCGTGGCCCAGTTCGGAACCCTCGCGGGGCAGATCGTCGAGGTAGCGGGCGGAGGCGAGCTTCGCGGTCTTGAGATTGAACTCGGCGGACATGCCGCCGACGACGATCGCCAGGTGGTACGGCGGGCAGGCCGCGGTGCCGAGGCCGCGCAGTTTCTCGTCGAGGAACCGGGCAAGCCGTTTCGGGTTCAGCACGGCCTTGGTTTCCTGGTACAGGAACGTCTTGTTGGCGCTGCCGCCGCCTTTGGCCATGAAGAGGAACTCGTAGGACGGGTCGGCGGATCCGGTGTCCTTGTGGTAGAGCTCGACCTGGGCGGGGAGGTTGGTGCCGGTGTTGCGTTCCTCCCAGAAGTTCAGCGGCGCCATCTGCGAGTAGCGCAGGTTGAGTTGCTGGTAGGCGTCGAAGATGCCCTGGGAGAGGGCGCGTTCGTCGTCGCCGCCGGTGAGCACGCCCTCGGTGCGTTTGCCGATCACGATGGCGGTGCCGGTGTCCTGGCACATGGGCAGCACGCCGCCTGCCGAGATGGCCGCGTTGCGCAGCAGGTCCATCGCGACGAACCGGTCGTTGCCGCTGGCCTCGGGGTCGTCGACGATCGAGCGCAGCTGGGCCAGGTGCGAGGTGCGCAGCAGGTGCTGGATGTCGGTGATGGCGGTGCGCGCGAGCGTGGTGAGTGCTTCGGGGGTGACCTTCAGGAACTTGCGCCCGGCGGCTTCGACGACCTCGACGCCGTCGGCGGTGACCAGCCGGTACTCGGTGGTGGTGTCCTTGCCCAGCGGCAGGACTTCGGTGTGCTGAAACGTGGTGGACGGCACAGCCAGGCTCCTTTGCCCTGATCGGGATCCGCTCACGGTACTCACCGTCCGATCCCGCGGTGCCGCCCCCGCGGTCACTGTGGGCTACCGCACGTGGCGGGGGAGCGTGGTTCGGGAGGCCGGGCCCACCCCGACGGACCCGACCTCCCGGGGAAAGCGGAGCGGCTGCGCACACATCCACTCCGCGTGGATCGAGGGACGCCGCCGGGCTTCCCGTGGCGTGCGTCGCCTCCGCTTGCTACCCACTCCCCGGAACCGCCAAACCCGAAACTGCCCGCCCCGCCGAACAACCCGGCCTCGAAATCACAACGTTGCGCACGCGTTCGGCTACCGAAAGCTACCCACTTCGATCACACACTGCCCACGACGTCCCTACCCGCAGTGACGTCACGGGCGAAGTGCCGACGGAGTGCGCCGAACGGGCTCGCCTGATGGAGTGAGGGGCGGCACCCCAACGACGCTCTGACCAGGGACACCGGTGATCTGCTATTCGGCAGCACGCCTCGCCGACATCTCCACCGGCGACCTCAGCGCACCGTGACCACGGCGCGGATCCAGGAGGGAGGACCTGCCTGGTGGGAGTTTCGTCCCCCGCTGCCCCGATGATTTCAGGATCGAGGTGGCCAGGGACGGCCCAGGGTCGAGCCAGCCCAGCAGGGTTTCGGACTGAGCCCCAAAGCGCCCCTGGAGCAGTACACCGGCGAGTGCACCCCAAAGCCCCGCCTCACCCCGCCCCGAGGTCACCACCGACGCGTAGCGAGGTCACCGATGAAGCGACCACGGCGGGGGTCCAGGGGGCGAAGCCCGCCTGGCGGGGGTGACCCCCACAGAACACCTGAGGCCCGCCTGGCGGGGGTTGACCCCCACAGACACCTGAGGTGGGGGCGACAGCGAGCGCACCTCGCCCACACCCCCACCTCAGCTTGCGTATGCGCGCAGCCGGTCGGCTCGTTCGCCCTGGCGGAGTTTTGCCATGACCTCGCGTTCGATCTGGCGCACTCGCTCGCGGGAGAGGCCGAAGTGCTTGCCGATCTGGTCGAGGGTGCGGGGCTGGCCGTCGTCGAGGCCGTAGCGCAGGCGGATGACGTGCTGTTCGCGGTCGTCGAGGGTGGCGAGCACGCGGCGCAGGTCGTCCTGCAGGAGCCCGGAGATGACCGCGCTCTCCGCGTCGGTCGCTTCGGAGTCCTCGATGAAGTCGCCGAGCGGGGCGTCCTCCTCGGTGCCGACCGGCATGTCGAGGCTGACCGGGTCGCGGGACTGGTCGAGCAGGTCGGAGATCTTGTGCACCGGGATGCCCGATTCCGCGGCGAGTTCCTCGTGCGTGGCGTCGCGGCCGAGTTGCTGGTGCAGGTCACGCCGGATGCGGGCGAGCTTGTTCACCTGCTCGACGAGGTGGACCGGCAGCCGGATGGTGCGGCCCTGGTCGGCCATGCCGCGGGTGATCGCCTGGCGGATCCACCACGTGGCGTAGGTCGAGAACTTGAACCCCTTGGAGTAGTCGAACTTCTCCACCGCGCGGATCAGACCCAGGTTCCCCTCCTGGATCAGGTCGAGCAGCGGCATCCCCCGGCCGGTGTAGCGCTTGGCCAGCGACACCACGAGCCGGAGGTTGGCCTCCAGCAGATGGTCCTTGGCCCGGTGGCCGTCGCGCACGAGTGCGGACAGCTCCTTGCGGCGCTGGGTGCTGAGGTTCTCCGCGGTGTCCCGCATGTGCTGGGCGAACACACCCGCCTCGATCCGCTTGGCGAGTTCGACCTCGTCGGCGGCGGTGAGCAGCGCGGTTTTGCCGATGCCGTTGAGGTACACGCGCACCAGATCGGCGGCCGGGCTTTGCGCGTCGAGATCGGCGTCGGTGAGCGTGCCCGGAATGCTCGGGCTCACCGGCTCCTCGATCTGCTGTGCTGGAATCCCGCGCTCGCGAATCCCGCGCGCTTCGCGTTCGAGAGTCTGGACTGACATTCTGCCTCCCCGGTCACGGGCTGAACGTGTCTCGCCGGTGTAGCGCCTGCGGAACGGGGCCTGTGGATCCCGGACCGCGGGCCCAGCCGGCTTGGCTGGACACCGATGTCAACGCTCCGGGTCGGAGAAACGTTCCCGGCTCGTCCAAATGAGGACGGCCGGATCGGGTGTGCGGTTGCTCCACCAAAACTGAGGTTTTGCTGAGAACCGCACCGCGATGGGGAATAACGACGCGGAGTACCCCGTGCGGGTGGTGGCGAAAGTGGTCTAGACCTCAATCAGGACGGTGCACGGCCCGTCGTTCACGCTCGCTACGGCCATCATCGCGCCGAACCTTCCGGTCGCCACCGTCGCGCCGCGGCCGCGCAGCTCCTCGACCACGGCGTCGACCAGCGGCTCGGCGAGGTCCGGGCGGGCCGCGGCGGTCCACGACGGGCGGCGGCCCTTGCGGGTGTCGCCGTAGAGCGTGAATTGCGACACCACCAGCAGTGGCGCGCCGGTGCCCGCACAGGACTCCTCGTTCCGCAAAAGCCGTAATTCGTGCAATTTGCGCGCCATCACCGGCACCTTCGCCCGATCGTCGCCGGTGTGGATGCCCAGCAGCACCAACAGGCCCGGCTCGTCGATCGCTCCGACGACCTCGTCCGCCACGGTCACGCTCGCGCGGGTGACGCGTGCCACGACCGCCCTCATCGCGCCGCCGGCACGAGCATCCCGTGCCGCACCAGTTCCCGGACCACGGGCAGTGCCGCGGCGGCCAGTTCGTCCACCGCCAGTCCCTGCGCGGCGGCCAGCAGCTCCACCAGGTCGGTGAGCGGCAGCAAACCGCGGCAGCCGGCGAGCAGGCGCGTGGCGAGCTCGTCGACCTCGTGCTGCCAGCCGGGCCCGTCGGTGCGGTGCAGCCGGCGCACGGTGGTCTCCCAGCCTTCGTCGCCAGGGGAGTCGACGCGTTCCAGCAGCACGGTGTCCGGCACCTGGAAGGCGATGTCCATCAGCTCGTCGCCGTGCGCGCGCAGCCATTCGACACGGTCGAGCCAGTTCGCGGCCTCCGGGCCGAGCGGGTCGTCGTACGCCTGGCGAAGGTCTTCGCAGACGACAGTGGGCGTACAGCTGTCCGCGCGGCGAAGCGTGACGAAGCCGAAACCGATGCCCTGTACGTCGTTTTCGCTGAACCAGTCGAGCCACGCGGTGGCCTTCGCCCGGCCTTCCGGCGAACGTGGGTCGATGCCTTCGTCACGCAACCAAGTGCCGACGTACAGGCCGGGATCGGCTACGTCGCGCTGTACGAACCACGCGTCGGTCTCAGGCGGCAGCCAGCGGGTAACTCGGTCCGACCAGTCCTCGCCGCGCCGATGCAGCCACGAGGCGAGCAGCTGACCCACGCCGCCGTCGTCGAGGAAACCGGGCAGCTGTCGCACCACCAGTGCACTGGCGTCGTCTCCCGCCAGACCGGAATCGCGGTAGGTGTAGTCGACGCGCGGTGGCCCGACCACGAACGGCGGGTTGCACACCACCTGGTCGAACCGGCGACGGGCGACCGGCGCGAACCATTCGCCGCGCAGCAGCTCCACGTCCAGCTCGTTGAGCCGGAAGGTGCCCGCGGCGAGGGCGAGCGCGCGAGCCGACACGTCGGTGGCGGTCACCTGGCGGGCATGGCGAGTGGCGTGCAGCGCCTGTACGCCGTTGCCCGTGCCGAGGTCGAGCAGACGGTCGACCGGGCGGCGGCTCGTCGCGCGGATGAGGCTGAGCGAAGCGTGTCCGACCCCGAGCACGTGGTCCTCGGGCACGGTGTGCCCGAGCATGTCGGCGTCGAGGTCGGAAACCACCCACCACGAGCCCTCTTCGTCACCGTGCGGTCGGATGTCGAGGGCTGCGGCGTACCCGTCGTCGCTGGGGCGAAGGATGCCGGCTGCGACCGCATCGTCCGCTGTCAGTGGTGCGAAGGCGGTCGACACGGCCTTCTCGGGCTCCACGAGGCCGAGAAGGAACACTCGAATCAGGCAGCCGAGATCTCCTGCGTCGAGGCTGGCGCGCCGAGCGGGTTCGGGCTCGCCGCGGCCGAGCGCTGCATGCGCGCTGCCGCCGAGCGCGGCTACCACACCGTCGGCGTCGTAGGCGGCACGCCGGAAGGCTTCGCGCAGCCTTGCACAGACGTCGTCGGACAGGTTGGGCAGAGGTGTGTTCGTGCGCACAAGGGGTAAGCCTGCCACGATGACTCCCGTGACCACCGAGACCACTGACCGTGTCCTCGCACCGCTTGAGGATGCGCTGCCCGGATTGGAGGCGCTGTACGTCGACTTGCACCGCCATCCCGAGCTCGCGTTCACCGAAACCCGTACAGCGGCGGAGCTTGCCCGCCGTCTGACCGAAGACGGCTTCGAGGTGCACACGGAAGTGGGGCGCACCGGTGTGGCTGGCGTGCTGCGGAACGGTGAAGGTCCCACGGTCCTCCTGCGCGCCGACATCGACGCACTGCCGGTTGAGGAGCAGACCGGGCTGTCGTACGCGAGCACGGCGCGTGGCATCGACGAGAACGGGAACGACGTGCCGCTGATGCACGCGTGCGGGCACGACATGCACGCGACGTGGCTTTCCGGCGCCGCGCACCTGCTGGCTGCCGGTAGGGAGGGCTGGTCCGGCACGCTGCTCGTGGTGTTCCAGCCCGCTGAAGAAGGCGCGGGCGGTGCGCTGGCGATGGTCCACGACGGGCTATTCGAGCGCGCCAGCCGTCCCGACGTGGTGTTCGGCCAGCACATCGCGCCCGCGCCCGCGGGTTGGGTGCTCACGCGGCCGGGAGTGATCATGGCCGCCACCGAGACGCTGCGGATCACGCTGCACGGCCGTGGCGGCCACGGCTCGCGCCCGGAGACGACAGTCGACCCGGCGGTGATGGCTGCGTCGGTGGTGCTCAAGCTGCAGACGGTGGTGTCCCGCGAGACCGCGGCGACCGATCCGGCCGTGGTCACGGTCGGTTCGCTGCACGTCGGTACCGCGGCGAACGTGATCGCGGACGACGCCGTGCTGGAGGTCAACACCCGCGCGTTCGACGACGGAGTCCTGCAGCGGCTGCACACCGCCATCGAGCGGATCGTGAACGCCGAGGCCGCCGGAGCGGGCGCGCCGAAACCACCGACGATCGAGGTGGTCGGTGCCTATCCCGTCACGCACAACGACGAGGCCGCCTCGGAAGAGCTGACCGAGGTGTTCCGCGAGCACTTCGGCACCGAAGCCACACTGCCCGCGCCACAGGTCACCGGCAGCGAGGACTTCAGCGAGTTCGGCCGCGCGGCCGGCGTGCCCTCGGTGTTCTGGCTGGTCGGCGGCTTCGACCCGCAGCAGGTGATCACCGCGATGACCGAGGGACGGCTCGAATCGGACGTGCCGTCGAACCACTCGCCGCGCTTCGCCCCGGTCCTGCACCCGACGCTGCGCACCGGGGTCGAGACGCTGGTGGTCGCGGCTTTGTCGCGGTTCACCCACCCGGGTATCGGCGAACTGCGATGAGTGGGAGCATGGGAACCGGAGGTGGTGCCGTGAACGCGCCCGCCCACGGACCGGAGCCGAGTTCTGCGGTCCTGATCACCGAGGCCGAACCCTCGTACGAGGACCAGCTGGCGGCACGGAAGCGCAAGTACGTCACGATGATGGCCTGCCGGATCCCGTGCCTGGTCCTGGCCGGACTGACCTACCACACGTGGTGGCTGGCGATCACGTTCCTCGTCATCTCGGTGCCGCTGCCCTGGGTCGCCGTGCTGATCGCGAACGATCGCCCGCCGCGCAAGTCGGAGCAGGTGAACCGCTACGCACCGGAGGCCACCCGGATCGAGCACCGCGAGCACCGGGTGATCGACGGCTGACCTCCCGCCGCGCGGAGCCGGCCGGTCAGGGCTGCGGGCCCATCCGGCCCACTGCCAGCGCGCCGAGCCGGGTGCCCGCACGCAGGACGTCCACTGTGGACTTTCCGGCCAACCAGGTGGTGAGCACGCCGGCGTCGAACGCGTCGCCCGCGCCGGTCGAGTCGACACAGTCGGCCTCGACCGCGGGGACCGAGGTGATCCCGTCGCGGTCGACCCAGCTGGCACCGGCCAGCCCGGCGGTGACCGCGACCGCGCCAACCGAGGTGAGCAGTTCACCGGCGGATTCCGGATCGGCGGAACCGGTGAGCGCCACCAGTTCCTCGGTGTTGGGCAGCAGCAGGTCGGTTCCGCGCACGTCGGCGAGGAACGTCGCCGGATCGTGGATGTGCGCCGCCGCCTGCGGGTCGACCGAGGTGGTCAGGCCCGCCTCCTTCGCCGCGGCGAGCGCGGCCAGCCCGGCTGGGCGGGACGGCGGGTCCAGCAGTACGTAGCCGGACAGGTGCAGGTGACTTGCGCCGGCCAGCGCCTCCGGGGTGACGTCGCCGGGCGCGAAGCGCTGGTTCGCGCCGCGGTCGGCGAGCATGCTGCGCTCGCCGCCGCCGTCGACGAGCACCACGACGCAGCAGGTGGCGGCATCCGGATCGACCGCGAACGCGCAGCGCACGCCCGCCGCCTCCAGTTCGGCGCGGATCAGCCTGCCGCCGGAGTCGTCGCCGACCCTGGCGACGAGCGTGGCGTCCGTGCCGAGGGAACACAGCCACAGTGCGGTGTTCGCGCCCGAGCCGCCACCGGTGAAGCGCACCTTTGCGCGGGCGTCACCGCCGTGCGGGAGCGGTTGGTCGTGCCGCGCGACAACGTCAAGGCCGGCGTCGCCGACCACCACGACGGCGGTCACGACAGCGCCACCGCCACTTCGGCGGCGAGCTCGGCGTTGGACAGCACCAGCGCCTCGTTCGCATCGATGCTGGCTCCGCCGCTGCCGGTGTGGAAGTGCTCCAGCAGCAACGGGGTCACTTCCGAGCCGTGCACACGGTCCTGGTCCACTTTGGCCAGTCCATCGCGCAGCAGCCGGTCGTGCAGCGAACGGTCCATTTCGGACTCCGGAGGGATCGGATTCGCCAGCAGCACACCGGAATCGGCGAACGCGCGGTGTGCGGAGATCACCGCGGCGGCCTGCGCCGGGTCGTCGACGCGCCATCCGACCGGGTGGCCCGACGAGCGCAGGTAGAACGACGGGAAGTCGTCCGTGCGGTAACCGAGCACCGGCACCGAGCGGGTTTCCAGGACCTCCAGCGTGGCCGCGATGTCGAGCACGGACTTGACGCCGGAGCACACGACCACGGTCGGCACCTTCGCGAGCACGCCGAGGTCGGCGGACACGTCCCAGCTCTGCGCGGCGCCGAGGTGCACCCCGCCGAGCCCGCCGGTCGCGAAGACCCCGATGCCCGCCGCGGCGGCGAGCGCGGACGTCGCGGCCACCGTGGTCGCGCCGGATCGGCCGAGGCCTGCCGCCGGGCCGAGGTCCCGCAGCGACAGCTTCTCCAGACCGGCGCCGGGTGCGCACACGCGTTCCAGCTCGGCCGGGGAGAGGCCGATCACCGGCCGGCCGTCCAGCACGGCGATGGTGGCAGGCACGGCATTGCCGTCGCGCACGATTTGTTCGAGCCTGCGTGCGACGTCCAGGTTGCGTCCGTGGGGCAGACCGTGGGAAAGGATGGTGCTCTCGAGTGCGACGACGGGGTGACCGTCGCGCAACGCCGAGGCGACCTCATCGTGAAGGAACAGTGGGGTCTGTGTGGTCACGGACGGACATCATCGGTGATCGCCGTGCTCCGGGCGCCAGCGGGTCAGCTCCGCGCGCAGGTTCCGGCGCGCTGCGGCTTCCCAACGTGACCGCGCGCGCTCACTGAGGTACAGCTTCGGGCGCTTCAGCAGGTTCTCCAGGACAGCGGCGCGCCCGGCCGCCCACGTGGCTTCGTCGTAGCGTGCGTACTCCTGGCGCACGTTGTCCGCGTATGTGGCATACGCGGCTGGTGTTGCGCCGAGGATGGCGAGGTCGGCGTCGAGAAGAGCGACGGCGGCTGCGTCGCCTTCGGGGGCTTCGTGCTTCGCTGTCGCCAGCACGAGGGCTTCAGCGCGGTCGACGTGTTCCTTCGCCACGCCTGCGCGGGTCAGCCAGCGCTGTAGCCACTCGGCGCTGCGCCGTTCGTCTTCGCCGGGGATGGCGTCGTAGACCACGTCGTGTGCCCAGGCAGCGAGGACGACGACGGCGCGTTCGCGTACCGGCAGGTCTAGTGCCAGCTGCTCGGCGTCTTGGGCGACGGCAGCCGCGTGCGCGAGGCCGTGGTAGCGGCGGTGCGGTTCGCGGTAGCGCCGCTCCAGCTCGGCCCAGGCGTCGTGGCCGGCCCGGGGATCGCCACCGAGACACGCCAGCGCGGGCTGCCATCGGTGGGTGGGGTCGTGGGGCATCCCGGCTCCCGCTGGTTCGTGGGCGTGTCGGCGAGCCTACCGGCGCGGCCGGGCGTTCCGGGAGCGGCGCGGCTGAGGCATGATGGAGGGGTGAGCACCGAGACGCTGACCAAGCCGGAGACCGACAGCACCGAGTCGACCGACGACGACACCCCGAAGATGTTCCACTACGTGCGCAAGAACAAGATCGCCGAAAGCGCGGTCACGGGCACGCACGTGGTGGCACTGTGCGGCGAGGTCTTCCCGGTCACGCGCTCCCCGAAGCCGGGCTCCCCGGTCTGCCCGGCGTGCAAGGAGATCTACCAGGGCCTCCGCCCCGGCGGCGACGCCTGAGGACCCTTCTCGCGGACCCGGACCCGGACCCGGACCCGGACGCCTGCTCGCCGGGTCGGGGTTGCGGGCTGCGCTGCGGTGCTTGCCATGACCCGCGATGGCTGGGTGTGCCGGCTGGTCTGGCGACGGTGAGTGTGCCGGTCGGTCCGACTGCGGTGGGTGCGCCGGCTGGTCTGACTGCGGTGGGTGTGCCGGTCGGTCTGACCGCGGTGGCTGGGCGCGTCGGCTGCGCTGGCTGCTCTTGGCCGCGGCGGTCGATTGTTCTGGTCGACTGACCGCGCCGACGGCCTCGACCGTTGGCAGCCCGGTCGCGCCGACAGCCTGGTCGCGCCGACACTCCGCACGGCTGCACTGGCCGCCTTGACCCGCTCTGGGCCCGCCGAGCTGCGGACGATCACCTCCGGCAGCGGCTGACCCCTGCCCCGCCAGGACCCGCCTGCGCGGCACTGATGACTGCGCCCTTGACGGCGGGCACGCGCCACGTATAAGACCGCCTGCCGCCGACCGAACGGCCGCGAGCGGTCACCACTCGCGCGCGACCGGCCCGTCGGCACGCGACTGGTGACCGTTGGCGTGCGAGTGGTGACTTTCGTGCGCGAGTGGTCGCCGTTGGGTGCGGGTGGTGACTGTTCGTGCGAGTGATCGCCGTTGGGGTACGCCCAGGCGACGATTGAGGTGCGACCGGCGATCGTTGGCTCGCGAACGTCCATCTTTCGCGAGCGACCGGCCCCTTCGGCACGCGGCTGGCGACCGTTGGCGGGCGACTGGTGACTTTCGTGCGCGAGTGGTCGCCGTCGGCTCGCGAGTGGTGACCGTTCGCGCGAGTGGTGACCGTTGGCGGGCGGCTGTTCGCGCGAGTGGTGACCGTTGGCGGGCGGCTGTTCGCGCGAGTGGTGACCGTTGGCGGGCGGCTGTTCGCGCGAGTGGTGACCGTTGGCGGGCGGCTGTTCGCGCGAGTGGTGACCGTTGGCGGGC
>NZ_BAAAZN010000002.1:285599-606262 GCF_039536925.1 Amycolatopsis ultiminotia
GGCGGCCGTTCGCGCGAGTGGTCGCCGTTCGTGTGCGGGTGGGCGGGCACTCCTGTGCGGACAAACGCGAAGAACCTTCACTCCGGTGGCCCTGTCGGGGGTGGCGGGCTGGTAGATCTGCTGCGCGTCCGAGTCCGTTGTTCCTGCAGGAGTGCTGTATGCGCAAGACCGGGGTTGTCCTGTCGATCGCTGTGGTGGTCGCCGGCGTGGTGCCTGGGGTGGCTGAGGCCGTTACCGGGTGGAACACCGTCGGGTCGGATCGGGCTCGGCCGCTTGACGAGAGTCAGGGGCTGGCCACCGTCGAGCGTTCCTCGGGTACCGACATCCGCTACACCGGGGTCGGCACCGTCGACGCCGGGCTCGCCACGCAGGGCTGGACGCACATCGGCGACCCCGGTTCCGCGAAGGGCTGGTACGTCGAGCCTTACCAGCGCGACGACCGCGGCGGGAAACTCTTCCGCGTCGAAGCCCCCGACGGCACCACCGCCGACTACCAGCACGCGCTGGAATCGTGGGAGGCCAACAACAATTCCTTCGCCGCGGTGTCGCCGGACGCCCGGTGGCTGGTGTCCGGCGAGTTCGGCACGATGGACCGGCTGATCGTCTACCCGATGCCCGGCGTCGCGGCCACCGATCCGGCGGAGAACCTGCCGTATGCCTCCTCCATCAAGCTCGATCACCAGGTGCGCGACGTCCAGGGCTGCGACTTCGTGTCCGATTCGCGGTTGCTGTGCTCGTCCGACGATCCGGACGGCAGCCTCTTCGGCACCACCAAACCCCTGCTGCAGGTCGATCTCGACGGCGGGCTGTCCGACTCCGACGTGTCCGGGCATGTGACCTCGCTCGGCCAGCTGCCGCTGGAAAGCGGGTGCGACGGGGACTTCGAGACCGAGGGCATCGACTTCGACGAGCGGGACGGCACCCTGCGGGTCGTGGTCGTCTCGCCGGGTGCCTGCGTGGCGATCGACAGCAAGACCTGGCGCTTCCAGCAGTGACAGCTGCGACCGGTGCGACAGCTGCGACCGGTGCGACCTGTGCAGCTCACCCGTCGCGCCGGTCGGGTCCTTCCCGGCTTCCGGCGTCCGTGCGTTTGGGCCGCCGCAACGGGATCGTGGTGCGGTCCCAGAGCCGGCGGCCCTCCTCGGTGCGGATCCGTTCGTTCGCGCGTTCCATCTCCAGCCGGCGCCAGCGGCGGCGCTGCCTGCGCGTCGGGCGGGCGGGCCACAGCTCCTGGATCGCGCTGTTGAAGTAGGCGCCGCCGACCACGGCGAGGCCGATGAAGAACATCAGCAGCAGGAACGCGATCGGGGCGGCCAGCGCGCCGTAGGTGTAGCCGGTCTTGGTGATCCAGTTGAGGTAGATGCGCAACCCGATACTGGACACCAGGAACACCACCATGGCCAGCACCGCGCCGGGCAGTCCGCGATGCCAGGGCAGCCTGCGCGGCAGCGCCAGCTTGTACAGCGTGGTCAGCGCCAGCACGATCATCACGCCGAGCACCGGGTAGTAGAGCGTGCCCACCCAGGACGACACCGTCGGCCGCCAGTCGTCCGGGAAGAACTCCGGCAGCAGGTCCGGGCCGATCGCCAGCAGCGGCAGCCCGATCACCAGGACGACCAGCCCGCACAGGTACAGCAGCAGCGCGAAGATCCGCTGCCACACCTCGTTGCGCACGCCGTACTGGTCGTGCGCGACGGTGATCGCGTCGACGAACGACGACATCGCCGACGAGCCAGCCCACAGCGAGATGACGAAGCCGATCGAGACGATCTCGCCCTTGCCGACGGTGAGGATGCTGTTCACCGTCGGCTCGATGATCTCGGCGACCGCGTTCTGGCTGAAGATGGTGCGGCAGAACGTGATGATCCGGTCGTGCACGGCGGCCACCACGCCCTGGCCGAACCACTCGCCGATGAACCCGAGACTGCCGAGCAACCCGAGCAGCAGCGGCGGCAGCGACAGCGTCTGCCAGAACGCGGCCTCCGCCGCCTCGGAGAAGATGTTGCCGTCCCACGCCTTCGCGAGGGTGCGGGTGAGGAGCCGCCACGGCCCCTTGCGTGCGGTCTTCTCCGGCTCGGCGGGCTGCGCGGCTGCTTCGGCGGGCCGGGAGTGCACCGGCGGTTCGGCGGGCGGAGGCGTTGCAGGCACGGCGTCGCTCGCCGCGGCGCTGCCCGGCCCGTCGTGGTCCGGCTGGGTTCCGTGGGGCGCGGAATTCCCGGGCAGGGCGCCGTCCCGCGGCATCTCGTCCGCCGCGGTGCCCGTCGCCTCGTCCGAGGCTGCCGTCCCGGCGTCCCGTCTCACCTCACGCATGGTGGGTCCCAGCATGGTCCATGCCCGGGTTTTTGGCTCGTCGCCCCGGCGTCGCGTCCGCGTGTCGGGCGACACCGGCCGTGCCGGTGCCGGGCGGGCGGCGGGCCGGAAGGTAGGCTGAGCGGCGTGCCCTCATCGCGGCAGCCGGCGCCGAAGCCGGTGCCACCGTGGGGGTTTTCGCACGTCACGGCCGCCGCCGGCGGTCGAAGGAGGGGGTGAGCCGAGGTTGTCCGAGACGACCCAGGGGGTTCTCGGGGCACCGCCCGCCGGGCAGGACGCCACCGCGCGGCCGCTGCGTGCCTGGCAGCGCCGGGCGCTCACGAAATACCTGACCACGAGGCCGAAGGACTTCCTCGCGGTCGCCACGCCCGGCGCGGGCAAGACCGTGTTCGGGCTCCGGATCGCCGCCGAGCTGCTTTCCGACCGCACGGTCGAGGCGGTCACCATCGTCACCCCGACCGAGCACCTCAAGCACCAGTGGGCGTCCGCGGCCGCCGCGGCCGGCATCCCGATCGACTCGAACTTCCGCAACACCACCGGGGTCACCTCCCGCGACTACCGCGGCGTCGCGGTGACCTACGCGCAGGTGGCCGCGCACCCCACGCTGCACCGGGTGCGCACGGAAAACCGCAAGACACTGGTGATCCTCGACGAGATCCACCACGCGGGCGACGCGAAGTCGTGGGGTGACGCGACGCGCGAGGCGTTCACGCCCGCGGTGCGCAGGCTCGGCCTCACCGGCACCCCGTTCCGCAGCGACGATTCGGCGATCCCGTTCATCACCTACGAACCGGATGCAGGCGGGTTCCAGCGCAGCAAGGCCGACCACTCCTACGGGTACGCCGACGCGCTCGCCGACGGTGTGGTCCGGCCGGTGGTGTTCCTCGCCTACTCCGGTGAGGCGTCCTGGCGCACCAGCGCGGGGGAGGAGTTCACCGCGCGGCTGGGCGAACCGCTCACCGCCGAGCAGAACGCCCGCGCCTGGCGCACCGCGCTCGATCCGGCGGGCGAGTGGGTCCCGGCGGTGCTCAACGCGGCCGACACCCGGCTCACGCAGGTCCGCCAGCGCGTACCGGACGCCGGTGGCCTGGTCATCGCGACCGACCAGGAATCCGCCCGCGCGTACGCGAAGATCCTGCAGCGCATCTCCGGTGAAATGCCCACGCTCGTGCTGTCCGACGATCCGAAGGCCTCCGGCCGGATCAAGGAGTTCGCCGAGACCACCGAACGCTGGATCGTCGCGGTGCGGATGGTGTCCGAGGGCGTCGACGTACCGCGGCTCGCGGTCGGGGTGTACGCGACCAGTGCGTCCACCCCGCTGTTCTTCGCACAGGCCATCGGCCGCTACGTGCGGGCGCGGCGCAAGGGCGAGACGGCGAGTGTGTTCCTGCCGAGCGTGCCGGTGCTGCTGGAGCTGGCCAGCGAGCTGGAAGCGCAGCGCGACCACGTGCTCGGCAAACCGCACCGGGAGAAGGAAGGCTGGGACGACGAGCTGCTCGCCCAGGCCAACCGCACCGAGGACGAACCCGGCGAGGAGGAGAAGGCGTTCACCTCGCTCGGCGCCTCCGCCGAACTGGACCAGGTGATCTACGACGGCAATTCGTTCGGCACCGCGGTGTTCTCCGGCTCCGAGGAGGAGCAGGAGTACCTCGGCCTGCCGGGGCTGCTGGAGCCGGACCAGGTCCGCGCGCTGCTGCGCAAGCGGCAGGAGGAACAGCTCGCGGACGACAAGCGGCGCCGGCCGGACAAGGACGGCGAACCCGCCCCCGCGGCCCGGCCGCAGTCGGTGAGCGAACGGCTGGGGACGCTGCGCAAGGAGCTGAACGCCCTCGTCGGCATGTACCACCACCGCACGAAGAAGCCACACGGTGCAATCCACAACGAGCTACGCAGGGTGTGCGGCGGCCCGCCCACTGCGATGGCGACGGTGGAACAGCTCGAAGAGCGGATCGTCACGCTGCGTTCCTGGTGATCCACCCGACGTACCGGGATTCCGCCCGGACGTCGGTCTCCCGGCCCGGCCGGGCGCACCCGCGATCACGCGGTGTGCCGCCCGGGTCCGGGCCGGAGGTATGCGCGGGACCGATGGTCGGGATTTCGGTAACTCTCAGTACGTGGCAGGGATCACTCTGTCAGCGTAAGCGCCGTTTCCGGCCCTTGTTGCCGAACCGTGTCCATAAGGTGTCGATCCATCGATCCAGCCATCTTCCGCGCGGCCGTCCGGAGACATATGTTGTCGGCCACAACATATGCGCGACGGTGCGCCGGCCTCCCCGGAATCACCGCCCGCGAGCTTGACTCCGGAAGGAACGAGGATGCGCAGAACCCTTACCCTCCTCGCCGCCACGATGAGTGCCGGCCTGGCGCTCACCGCATGCGGTGCCAACAGCTCGAACTCCGGGGGCTCGGGGGACGACAGCTCCTCCTCCTCCGCGGCCGCCCCCGCCGGTGGCGGGGCCAACGGCAAGGTCGGCGTGATCCTGCCGGAGACCGCCACCTCGGCCCGCTGGGAAGCGTTCGACAAGCCGATGCTGCAGGCCGCCCTGCAGGCACAGGGTTTCTCCTCGGACATCCAGAACGCCCAGGGCGACAACCAGAAGTTCTCCACCCTCGCCGACGGCTTCATCAGCCAGGGTGTCAAGGTCCTGATCATTGCACCGTCCGATCCGGCGGTCGGCGCTTCGATCGAGGCCAAGGCGAAGACCGCGGGCATCCCGGTCATCGACTACGACCGCCCGAGCCTGGGCGGTTCGGCCGACTACTACGTCTCCTTCGACAACGAGAAGGTCGGCGAGATCCAGGCGCAGGGCCTGGTCGACGCGCTGAAGGGCAAGCAGGGCGCGAACATCGTGCAGATCGAGGGCGCACCGACGGACAACAACGCGACCCTGTTCGCCGACGGCCACGACAAGATCCTCAAGCCGCTGTACGCCTCCGGCCAGGCGCACCTGGTCCAGAAGCAGGCGATCAACGACTGGGACCCGCAGGTCGGCGGTACCACCTTCGAACAGATCTTCAGCCGTGCCAACGGCAAGGTCGACGGTGTCGTGGCGGCGAACGACGAGCTGGCCGGCGCGGTCATCACCGTGCTGAAGAAGAACGGCCTCAACGGCAAGGTCCCGGTCACCGGCCAGGACTCCACCGCGGCCGGCCTGCAGGCCATCCTGCGCGGCGACCAGGCGCTGACCATCTTCAAGCCGATCAAGCAGGAAGCCGACAACACCGCGAAGCTGGCCGCGGCGCTGGCCAAGGGCGACAGCGCGGCCGCGGACGCGATCGCGACCGGCAAGCTGCACGACCCGAAGAACAACCGCGACCTGAAGTCGGTGCTGCTGGCCCCGCAGCTGATCACCGCCAACGAGATCAAGAACGTCGTCCAGCAGGGCTACGTGAAGGCCTCGGAGATCTGCGTCGGCGACCTCGCCGCCAAGTGCTCCGAGCACGGCATCTCCTGAGCCTGCCGCGGTAGCACCCCAGAGCACCGGGCCGGGACGCGTGCCCCGACCACGCGTCCCGGTCCGGTCCCCACGCGAGAGACAAGCGAAGCCATGAGTGACCCCATTCTCGACATCAAAGGCCTGAACAAGAGCTTCGGCCCGGTCCACGTCCTGCACGACGTGGACTTCGCCGTGCGGGCGGGCGAAGTGACCGCGCTCGTCGGTGACAACGGGGCAGGCAAGTCCACCCTGGTCAAATGCGTCGCGGGCATCCACCCGTACGACACCGGCGCGGTGCGCTTCGACGGCAAGGAAGCGCACATCCACGGGCCGAAGGACGCCGCCGAGCTCGGCATCGAGGTCGTGTACCAGGACCTCGCGCTGGCCGACAACCTCGACATCGTGCAGAACATGTTCCTCGGCCGCGAGCGGGGCAGCGGCTGGCTGCTCGACGAGGCCAGCATGGAGAAGGCCGCGCGCGAAACGCTGGCCTCGCTGTCGGTCCGCACGGTGAAGTCCGTGCGGATGCCGGTTTCCGCACTCTCGGGCGGGCAGCGCCAGACCGTCGCGATCGCGAAATCGGTGCTGTGGAACAGCAAGGTCGTCATCCTCGACGAGCCGACCGCGGCGCTCGGCGTCGCGCAGACCCGGCAGGTGCTCGACCTCGTCCGCAGGCTCGCCGAACAGGGCCTCGGTGTGGTGCTGATCAGCCACAACATGGCCGACGTGTTCGAGGTGGCCGACCGCGTCGACGTGCTCTACCTGGGCAGGCTCGTGGCGGAGGTCATGACCAAGGACGTGACGCACAGCCAGGTCGTCGAACTCATCACCGCGGGCCGGTCGGGCGAGCTCGGCCTGGCCCGCCCCGAAGCCGTTGCGCTGTGAGCAGCGAGGAAGAACCCGTCATGACTGAGACCCCCGCGAAGCCCGCGGACCAGGAGGCGCCGAGCGGCGCGATCTCCGACTTCGGCATCGACACCACGTCGATGTCCACCGGCGAAGCGATCAAGGACTACTTCGCGCGGATGAAGGACGGCCAGCTCGGCTCCATCCCCGCCGTACTGGGCGTGATCGTGCTGGCGATCCTGTTCAGCGCGCTCTCCGGAGAATTCTTCACCCTGCGCAATATCGCGAACCTGCTCGAACAGGGCGCGGGCCAGACCATCATCGCGATGGGCATCGTGTTCGTGCTGCTGCTCGGCGAGATCGATCTGTCCGCCGGTACCGCCTCCGGCGTGTGCGCCGGGCTGATGGCCCTGCACTACGTACGGGGCGGCAACCTGCTGGGTTCGATGGGCACCGGGGTGTTCGTCACCTTCATCGTGGTGCTCGTCATCGCGGTCGCGCTGGCGCTGCTGCAGCGGATCTGGGCAGGTGCGGTGATCGCGCTCGCCGGCATCGTGATCATCCTCGTCGGCGCTCCGGTGAACGCGTGGGTGGAGATCGCGATCGCGGTCTGCACCGGTACCGCGATCGGCTGCATCACCGGGTTCCTGGTGTCGAAGATCGGGATGCCGTCGTTCGTCGTGACGCTGGCGCTGTTCATCGTGTGGCAGGGCGTGCTCCTGCAGTTCATCGGTGAGGGCGGCACGCTGCCGATCAGCACCAGCGACACGCTCAACGCGGTGGCCAACGGAAACCTCTCGGTGGTCGGCAGCTGGATCCTGTTCATCGTGGCGGCCGGCGGGTACGCACTGGTGGCCCTCGGACAGCACTTCTCGCGGCGCAAGCGGGGCCTGGTGGTGCAGCCGACGCCGATCGTGCTGTTCAAGGTCGGCTTGGTCGCGGTGCTGTCCGCGCTGGCGACCTACCTGCTCACGGTCAACCGCTCGTCCAACGACCTGGTGAGCATCGAGGGCGTGCCGTACGTGGTGCCGATCGTGCTGGTGCTGCTGTTCGCGGGCACCTACGTGCTCAACCGGACCCGCTACGGCAGGCACCTGTACGCGGTCGGTGGCAACAAGGAGGCCGCCCGGCGCGCCGGGATCAACGTGCCGAAGCTGCGGACCAGCGTGTTCGTGATCAGCTCGTCGCTGGCCGCGATCGGCGCGATCGTGTACTCGTCGAAGATCGGCGCGGTGAACCCGCAGTCCGGTGGCCTCAACACACTGCTGTTCGCGGTGGGCGCGGCGGTCATCGGCGGTACGTCGCTCTTCGGTGGCAAGGGACGGATCATCGACGCGGTGATCGGTGGTGCCGTGCTGGCGATCGTGAACAACGGCCTCGGGCTGCTGCAGCAGTCGGCGGCGGTGGTGAACATCGTGACCGGCCTGGTGCTGATGCTGGCGGCCACGGTCGACGCGTTGTCCAGGAGACGAGCCGAGGCATCGGCGCGCTGAGGGCCGATGGGACGATGATCTGGTGAGCAGCTCGCCCGTTGCCCGCCCGGACGAGGTGCGCCGGCACAACCGCACAACCCTGCTGCGGCTGCTGCACGTCGGCGGGCCGAGCACCCGGGCGGCGCTGGCCACCGAGCTGGGGCTGAACCGGAGCACGATCAAGACCCTCGTCGACGGCCTCGCCGAGGCAGGCGTCGTCGAGGAGCGGGTGCCGAGACCGGGACGAGGGGCAGGCCGCCCCTCGCTCCTGGTCCTGCCGCAGCCGCACGCCGCGGTCGTGCTCGCGGTCGACCTGCAGGTCGAGCACGTGGCGATCGCGCTGGTCGGGCTCGGCGGGCAGATCCTGGCCCGCGACAGCTGGAACCTGCGCGGCCCCACGCGCACCGCCGACGAGGTGATCACGCACGTGATCGAGTCGACCAGGGTGCTCGCCGGCGACCTCGGGGCGGACCCGGTGGCCGCAGGCATCTCGGTACCCGGCGTCGTGCGGCGGGCGGACGGGTACGTGCACGAGGCGCCCAACCTGCGCTGGACCGACGTCGCACTCGGCGAGCGCCTGACCAGCGTGCTGCGGATCCCCATCCTGGTCGGCAACGACGCCGAACTGGGCGCGGTCGCCGAGCACCTGCGCGGCGCGGCCCGCGGTTCGTCCGACGCGGTGTACGTCTCGGCCGACGTCGGCGTTGGCGGCGGGGTGATCGCGCAGGGTTCGTCGCTGCGCGGGGGAGCGGGCTACGTCGGGGAGATCGGCCACATGGCGATCCGCCCCGGCGGACGGCCCTGCTACTGCGGCAGCAGCGGCTGCTGGGAGACCGAGATCGGCGAGGCGGCGCTGTGCCGCGCACTGGGCCTGCCGGAGGAAACCCCGCGCGGCGCGATCCTGGTGGAGCTGCGAGAACTGGCCCGTGACCCGGAGGCGGCGCTGGCCCGGCTGTCGGAGTTCACCGAGTGGCTCGCGCTGGGCCTGGTGAACGTGGTGAACCTGCTCGGCCCGCAACTGGTGGTACTCGGCGATCTGCTGACAGTGCTGCCGGATCCGGTGATCCGCGCGGTCGGCGCGGAGGTCCGCCGCCGAAGCCTGGTGAGCCGCGCAGTCGGCGGGATCCGCATCGTGAGCTCCGCACTGGGCGCGGACGTGAAACTGCTGGGCGCAGCGGAAGTGGCCTTCGAAACGGTGCTGGACACGGTCTGATTCCGGGGAACCACGGGACTTCACCGGGGTTGCCCCGGATCGGGTGGGGTTCGGTCGGGTTGCCGCGGACGGGTGGGCTCCGCCGGGGGGCTGGGACTACCACGGGGCTGCCGCGGAGGGGCTGGGACCACCACGGGCCGCCGCGAAGGGGCTGGCCTGGCCGGGCCAGTCCCGCGTTTCCGCCGGGCGATGGGGGCTGCCGCCATGTCTGCTGGGTTTCACCCACTGGGACCGCCACGGTTGCGCAAACGTCTCACATTATGGGAGTACCCGGGTGGCGTAGTGGTGTTTCACGATCTGGAAGCCGGCAGCGGCGGGCGGCGCTTCGGTTGCCGGGTTCAGTCCTCGCCGACGGCGGTCGTGATGACGGTGCCGGTGCGTCGGGACCGGCGGGTTCGGCGGTGGTGTTCCAGCATTTGGGAGCCGACGGTGGTGGACCGGTGTTTCAGCTGGTCGGGACCAACAGTGGTCGGCGGTGTTGCGGTCAGCGGCGGGGGTGCTCGACCGTCGTGCGCGGTCTGCGGCGCGCGTAGACCGGCGACGGCGACAGCCTGGGTGGCTGGAGCCTGGGTGGCTGGTCGAGGCCATGGCGGTAACGGCCGTGGCGCCGGTAGTGGCGGCGGGTAGCGGCAAACCTGCGTGTTCAGCAGCGTGTGCGGCGAACGCGGCCGACAGTGTGCGTGCTCGGCGCAATGCCGTTGCCCACCTGGCTTTTCCCGCCCCTGACCGGTGTTGTGCGTGGTGACCTGTCGGGCTCACCGGGAGTTCCGTATCTGGTCCGGAACGGCCGGAGGCGGCAGGTGCATCGGGCACCTGCCGCCTCCGGGACGAAAGTTCTCGAGGCTTGCTACTTCTGGATCTCCGCGGCGAGCTCCTTGAGCTTCGCCTCGTACTCGCGGGCGTGGTGACCGCAGAAGAGCAGCTCGCCTCCGGAGCTGAGGACGGCGCGTACCTGAGCTGCTGCTCCGCACCGGTCACAACGGTCGACGGCGGTCAATTCGGGGCGGGTGAGCGTCGGTGATGTCATGGGGGTCTCCCTCCGTCCCGGTACCGGTTTCCCGGTACCTCGATCCAGCTACGCCCACTTCGGTCCTGATGCCTTCGGCGGGGATCGCTTCCGGCTCCGCGGTGTTCGTGCTTCCACTCTTGCAGACGTTTCGCAGCCCGCAAGTGTTCCCGCGCCGGTGGGAGCTGCGTCACGCCGAATTACCCCGGTTGCCGTAGTGCGGTGCGACTTGCGCACTTCCCGGATACCCGCCGGTGCGGGTTTTCCGTGGTCAGGCACCATTCGGGGGTGGGTTATGCAGGCTATGGAAAGCGCTTGCGCGCGATTCCGGCACCGGTCTTGTTCGTTCTCAGCGGAATTTCCATGTATGCCGGTGCGGCCATCGCGGTCGGGCTTTTCGGGCACGCCACACCGGCCGGGGTGGCCTGGTTGCGCTGCCTCGGCGCCGCGGTGCTGCTGCTGGTGTGGCGACGGCCGCCGATGGCCGCGTGGCGGGGTCGCCGGCTGCTGCTCGCAGGCACCTTCGGCGTGGTCACGGCGGGCATGAACGTGGCGTTCTACGAGGCGATCGCGCGGCTTCCGCTGGGCACCACGGTGGCACTGGAGTTCGTCGGCCCGGTGGTCGTCGCGGCGGCCGGATCGCGCAGCCGGCGGGACGTCGGCGCGCTCGTGCTGGTGGTGGCCGGGGTGGCTGCGATCGCCGACGTGCGGCTGTCCGGCAGCGCGCTCGGCGTCGCGTTCGCGCTGGTCGCCGCGGCCGCCTGGGCCGGGTACATCGTGCTCGGCAAGCGGGTCGCGCTCGACGGGGACGGCATCGATGCGCTGGCGGTCGGCTTCGCGGTGGCGACGGTGGTGCTCGCGCCGCTCGCGCTCGGCACCGCCGAGGTGTGGTCTTCGCCACGTCTGCTGGTTCTCGGCATCGGGGTGGGCGTGCTGTCCACCGTGGTGCCCTACGTGCTCGACCAGATCGTGTTGCGCCGGCTCGGCCGGGCCGGGTTCGCGGTGCTGCTGGCGTTGCTGCCGGTCACCGCGGGCGTGCTGGGGTTCGTCGTGCTGGCCCAGGTGCCCAGCCTGCCCGAGGCGCTCGGCACGCTCGCCGTGGTGGCCGGGATCGCGCTGCGCAGCCGGGACGGTGCAGCGGCCGAACCACCCGGCTGAACGAGGGCGGGAACGGGATACTGGCCGGGAGCCCGAGGAGGTTGGCCATGACCAAGGCGGCGTCGGCGGCGGCGAAGGACCTGGCTGCGGCGGGAGTCGGCGGGGTGCACCTCGCCTGGGCGGACAACAACGGCATCCCGCGTTCGCGGATCGTGCCGGTCGGCGGGCTGGCCGACGCCGCGGTCCGCGGGGTCGGCGCCACCACGCTGTTCGCCGTGTTCGACAGCCACGACGTGATCACCTACGGCCATCCCGGCCTCGCGACGCCCTCGGGCGACCTGCGGCTCGTGCCGGTGGTGGAACGGCTGCGCCGGCTGTCCGGGCAGCCCGCGCTCGCCTTCGCGCCGGTCCGGCAGGTCGCCGCGGACGGGGCGCCCTGGCCGTACTGCCAGCGTTCGGTGCTGGAACGGCAGGTGGCCGAGGCGGCTCGGCGTGGCCTCGAGTTCCGGGCGGGCTACGAACTGGAGTTCACCGTCACCCCGGCAGGCAGTGCCGAGCTGCCCGGCCATCCCGGTCCGGCCTACAGCCCGCATGCGCTGGTCGGGCTCGACGGGTTCGTGGCCGCGCTGCTGCACGACTTCGCCGGAAACGGCCTGGGGATCGGGCAGCTGCACGCGGAATACGGCGCTGCCCAGCTCGAAGTGTCGCTGGCTGCAACGGATCCGCTGTCCGCGGCCGACGACCAGCTGCTCGCCCGCCAGACCATCCACGCCGCCGCGCACGCGCACGGGCTGCGGGTGAGCTTCGCGCCGGTGCCCGATCTCGCCACCGCAGGCAACGGCTGGCACCTGCACACCTCCGTGCGCCGCAAGGGCCGCAACCTGCTTGCCGGCACCGGCCTTCCGGCCGGGGACGGTGCGGGTTACGTCGGCGGGCTGCTGCGCGACCTGCCCGCACTGACCGCGATCACTGCTCCCAGCGTGCCCTCCACACTGCGGCTGCGGCCGGGATTTTTCGCCGGGGCGTACGGATTCTGGGGAGTGGAGAACCGCGAGGCGCCGCTGCGGTACGTGCCGGGGTCGGCGATGCTCGGCGAGGGCCATGCGAACGTCGAGCTGAAAACCTCCGACGCGTCGGCCAATCCGTACCTCGCACTCGCGGTGGTCCTCGCCGCCGGGATGGCAGGTATCGAGGAAGGCGTGGTTCCGCCGGAGCCGATCGCGCAGGATCCGGGCGGCTGGAGCGAACGCGAACGGGAGACCCACGGGGTACGGCCGTTGCCGTCGGATCCCGCCGGGCAGGACGCGGCATTGCTGGCCTGTCCGCGGATTTCCGAGGTGCTCGGCACCGAACTGCTGGGTGCCTTCCGCGCGGTCCGGGCGTCGGACGCGGCCTGGGCGGCCGAGCGGACTCCGGAGGAAATCGTCGCGGCACACCGGTGGCGGTACTGAAACAACCGTGTGGAAGTGTGCGTGGTGATGTCTTCCGATCTGGACGAGACCGGGCTGTCGGGCGTGCACTGGCTTCCCGGCGGTGCGCGGCTGGTCGCCGAGGCGCGTGCGGAACTGCCGCAAAAGGACGGTCTCGCCGCGGCGTTCAGCGCATTGGCGATCCTGCGCGCGGCGGGTATCGCGGTGTCCGATCAGGACGAGGTCGCGGTGGCCGCGGGCACGGTCCGGGGTTCCGCGCCGCTGCCACCGGGTGCCGCCGCCCGCACGGATTTCCGGCTTCCCGTTCCACGGGACGCGGCACGGGCGGGTACCTCCGCGGCCGGGATCGCGGGCGCCATCGAGACGTTGTCGGACCACCGGCTCGCGGTGGTCCCGGTGACCGGTCCATGGCGCACCGAAACGGTTTTCGACCTCCTGCTCGAACTGTGGGACCTGCCGCGGGTGGCCGTGCTCGCCAGGGTCGATCCGGCGGAGCTGGGTGCGCCGGACACCCCGGAACGGGCGCTGACGGACTACCTCGACACCGGCATCCCTCCACTGTGGACGAACCGGTGGCGGCCGCCCGCACCGCACCACCTCTTGGTGGCCGGGGCGCGGATCGGTGCGGAAGGCACGCTGCTGTCCGTTATGGACACTTACCGGGAACTCGGCGTGGACGGCGTGCACGAGCAGCCGCTCGAGTGGGTCACCGCGGCGCTCGGCACGGTACTGCTGGTGGCCGATGCCGACCACGCGTCGTCCTTGGCGCGTGCGGCATCTGGCCGGTGATCAGCTGCGGCGCAGCCAGAAGGTGAGGCCGAGTCCCGGTTCGGTGAACGGCTTGCCCGCCCACTCCGGCGCACCGGGCTCGAAGACCGTGGCCAGCACCTCGTCCGCGACCAGTGCGCGGTGCTCGGCCAAGGCTTCCGCGGTCTCGTCCGACGTGGTGCGGTAACGCAGTTCGATCCGGTCGGAGACGTCCAGGCCACTCGATTTGCGCGCGTCCTGGATGAGCCGGATCGCGTCGCGGGCCAGGCCGGCACGGCGCAGCTGCGGAGTCAGGGCCAGGTCCAGTGCGAGCGTCGCACCGGCTTCGGAGACCGCTGCCCAGCCCTCGCGCGGGGTTTCGGTCACGATCACCTCCTCCGGCGACAGCGCAACGGGTTCGCCGTTGACCTGCACGGTTGCCGTGCCGGCAGCGAGATCCCGCTGCAGTGCCGCCGCGTCGGCCGCGGCGATCGCCTTGGCGACCTCCTGGACGCCCTTGCCGAACCGCTTGCCGAGCGGGCGGAAATTGGCCTTCGCCGTGGTGTCCACGAGCGGGCCGCCGGCCGCGGCGAGGCCCAGCACGGCCCCGACGTTCAGTTCGGCGGCGATTTCCGCCAGCAGCTCCGGGTCGAGACCGGCGAAGCCCGGTCCGGACGCGAGCGCGCGGGACAGCGGCTGCCGGATCTTCACCCCCGATTCGGCCCGCGCGGTGCGGCCCAGCTCGACCAGCCTGCGGACCAGGTCCATCCGCTCCCGCAGCACCGGATCGACGAGGGTCTCGTCGGCGACCGGATACGCCGCGAGGTGCACCGAAAGCGGGGCGTCCGGCTCGGCGGGCAGCACGAGGTCCTGCCACACCCGCTCGGTGACGAACGGCGTGATCGGCGCCAGCAGCAGGGTCACCGTCCGCACTGCCTCGTGCAGGGTGGCCAGCGCGGCCGGGTCGCCCCGCCAGAAGCGGCGGCGGCTGCGGCGTACGTACCAGTTGGACAGCTCGTCGACGAAGCCGGCGAGCAGCCGGCCCGCCTCCTGCAGGTCGAACGCCTCCATCGCGGCGTCCGTGCGGCGCACGAGGTCGTGCAGTTCCGAGAGCAGCCAGCGGTCCAGCACCGGCCGCTGCGCCGGCGCCGGGTCCGCGGCCGAGGGTACCCAGCCTGCCGTGCGGCCGTAGAGCGCCTGGAACGCGACGGTGTTCCAGTAGGTCAGCAGCGTCTTGCGGACGGCTTCCTGCAGGGTGGTGTCCCCGACCCGCCGGTTCGCCCACGGTGAGCCGACCGCGGCCATGAACCACCGCACGGCGTCCGCGCCGTGCCGCTCCAGCAGCGGCAGCGGCTCCAGGACGTTGCCGAGGTGCTTGGACATCTTCCGGCCGTCCTCGGCCACGATGTGCCCGAGGCAGACGACGTCCTCGTACGCACAGCGGTTGAAGACCAGCGTGCCCACCGACATCAGGGTGTAGAACCAGCCCCGCGTCTGGTCGATCGCCTCGCAGATGAACTGCGCGGGATAACTGCTCTCGAACAGCTCCCGGTTCCGGTGCGGATACCCGAACTGCGCGAACGGCATCGAGCCCGAGTCGTACCAGGCGTCGATCACCTCCGGTACGCGCCGGGCGGTTTTCCCGCAGTGGCAGGCAAAAGTGATCTCGTCGAGGTACGGGCGGTGCGGGTCCACATCGGATACGTCGCGGCCGGCCAGCGCACCGAGCTCGGCGAGCGAGCCGACGCAGGTGAGGTGCTCGTCCGGGCACCGCCAGATCGGCAGCGGCGTGCCCCAGTACCGCGACCGCGACAGCGCCCAGTCGACGTTGTTGGCCAGCCAGTCGCCGTACCGGCCGTGCTTGATCGTCTCCGGATGCCAGGTGGTGCGCTCGTTCTCCCGCAGCATGGCCTCCCGTACCGCGGTGGTGCGCACGTACCAGGACGGCTGTGCGTAGTAGATCAGCGCGGTGTGGCAACGCCAGCAGTGCGGGTAGCTGTGTTCGTACGGCTGCTCCCGCAGCAGCAGGCCGCGCTCGCGCAGGTCGGCGACGAGCGTGGCGTCGGCCGTCTTGAAGAACATCCCGCCGACGAGTGGCACCTCGGGTTCGAACGTGCCGTCCGGCCGGACCGGGTTGACCATCGGCAGGCCGTAGGCACGGCAGCTGGCGAGGTCGTCCGCACCGAAGGCGGGGGACTGGTGCACGAGACCGGTGCCGCTCTGCGTGGTGACGTAGTCGGCGAGCAGGACGAAGTGCGCGTCCGGCACCTCGACCAGGTCGAACGGACGGCGGTAGGTCCAGCGCTCCAGCTCCCGGCCGGTGAACGACTCCCCGGTGCGCGTCCAGCCTTCGCCCAGTGCCTGCTCGACGAGCTCGTCCGCGACCACCAGGCGTTCCTCGCCGTCGGTGGCCACCGCGTAGCCGACGTCGGGATGCGCGGCCACCGCGGTGTTCGACACCAGCGTCCACGGCGTGGTCGTCCAGACCAGCAGCGCGGCCGCGCCGGCCAGCGGTCCCGAGGTCAGCGGGAACCGGACGAAGACCGACGGGTCCACCTCGGTCTCGTAGCCCTGGGCCAGTTCGTGGTCGGAAAGCGCGGTCTGGTCCCGCGGGCACCACGGCGCGACGCGGAAGTCCTCGACCAGCAGGCCGTGGTCGAAGATCCGCTTGAGCGACCACCACACGGACTCGATGTACTCCGGGTCCATGGTCCGGTAGGCGGCGCTCAGGTCGACCCAGTAGCCCATCCGCTCGGTCAGCTCGGCGAACGCGTCGGTGTGCCGGGTGACCGATTCGCGGCAGCGGGCGGTGAACTCGGCGATGCCGTACTTCTCGATGTCCGGTTTCCCGGTGAGCCCGAGTTCCTTCTCCACGGCCAGTTCCACCGGCAGGCCGTGGCAGTCCCAGCCGGCCTTGCGGGCCACGTGGTAGCCCTTCATCGTCCGGTGCCGCGGGAAGACGTCCTTGAACACCCGGCTTTCGATGTGGTGCGTGCCCGGCATGCCGTTGGCGGTGGGCGGGCCCTCGTAGAAAATCCAGCCGGGCCCGCCCTCGGTCTGCGCCAGGCTGCGGGCGAACACGTCGTTCGCCCGCCAGAATTCGAGCACCTCGTGATCGAGGCCGGGCAGGTCCACCTGCGCGGGCACCGGGTTGTACATGTGCCCACGATAAGAGGCGCCGCTAGTCCTTTTCGCGGCCGGCGAGCCGGGAGTGCTTGCGCCCGTAGAAGTAGTAGATGAGCAGGCCGACCACGAGCCAGGCGGCGAACCGGATCCAGGTGAGCACGTCGAGGTTGAGCATCAGGTAGAAGCACGCCACTGCGGCGATGATCGGCACCACCGGGGAGAACGGGACGGTGAACGGGCGCTTGAGGTCCGGCCGCCGCTTGCGCAGCACCGGCACCGCCACCGCGACGATGATCATCGCCGACAGTGCGCCGATGCTGACCATGTCGGACAGTGCGTCGATCGGCACGAAGGCGGCGAGCGCGGCGATCAGCACCGCGCCGCCGATGGTCATCCGGTGCGGGGTGCCCCAGCGCGGGTGCGCGGTGCCGATTGCCTTCGGCAGCAGGCCGTCGCGGCCCATTGCGAAGCCGATCCGGCCGATGGTCACCAGTTCCACCATCATCACCGAGGTCAGCCCGGTCACCGCGCCGAGCGAGATCAGCGCGCCGACCCAGTGCTGGCCGACGCTGTCGAACGCGGCCGCGAGCGGGGCGCCGGCGTCGATGTCGGTGTAGGGGACCATGCCGGTGAGCACGATCGAGACGGCGACGTAGAGCACCGCGCACAGGGCGAGCGCGCCGAGGATGCCCACGCGCAGGTCCTTGCGCGGGTTGACGGTTTCCTCACCGAGGTTGGCGAGCGCTTCGAACCCGGTGTAGGAGAAGAACACCACGGCCGCCGCGGCCACGATGCCGGCAATGCCGTACACCGACTGCTGCATGCCCAGCGCGGCCTGCACCACCGGCTGCTCCAGCACCGCGGAGCCACCCGACGGCGGCTGGGCCGGCGGCACGAACGGGGTGAGGTTGGCGCCCTTGATGAAGAACACGCCCACCACGATGATCAGCACGCACACCGAGACCTTCACGATCACCAGCAGGTTGGTCAGCCAGGACGAGTACTTGATGCCCAGCACCGCGACCACGGTGAGCACCGCGATGATGAGCACCGCGCCCACGTTGACCTTGGCGTCCTCGCCGAACCAGTCGGGGGACAGGCCGAGCAGGTTGGCCAGGTACCCGGACCAGCCGCGGGACACCACTGCGGCACCGAGCGCGAACTCCAGCAGCAGGTCCCACCCGATGATCCAGGCGAACACCTCACCGAGCGTGGCGAACGCGTAGGTGTAGGCACTGCCCGCGGTCGGCACGCTGGAGGCCAGCTCCGCGTAACACAGTGCGGCGAGCCCGGCGACCACCGCGCCGATCACGAACGACAGCGTGACCGCGGGCCCGGCATGGTCCTTGGCCTCGACCCCGGCGAGGGTGAAGATGCCGGTGCCGATGATGATGCCGACCCCGAAGCCGACCAGATCCCGTCCCCTGAGCCGCCGCTTCAGCTCGCCGGAGTCCTGTCGCTTCAGGACCTCGTCCACGTCCAACGTTCTGCGCACACCCATGGGGGAACGTTAGAAGCTCAGCGCGCTCCGCGCAGATCGGCCGGACGGCTGAACATCGGCGGTCAGCCCGGCACCCTGGACCCGGGCATCTGCACCGCGGCCACGCCGATGTGCAGGCGGGCGCCGATTTCCGCGTTCGACAGGCCCGCGCCGGGGCAGCCGGGCACCTCGCGTTCTCGGTCGCCGAGGGGTGTGCTGCTCGGGCTCCTGCTGGTGGCCCGCGGTGCCGGCGGGCTGGTCAACCGGCTTGCCGGGGGCGACTGGTTCCGTGCAGTTGCACCTGCTGCGGCATCTGGACGGCGCGGTCCTGAGGCTTATCCTGGGTGCGTGGCCGTCGCTACCGGCAGCGTGGCCGGGTCGCTCGTCCTGTTCGCCGTGGTCAGTCTTGCCCCCTCGGCGTTGTTCTGGGCTGCTCTGCGGATCCCGGCGCTGTGTCGCCGCCGGCCGCGGCCGGTTCCGGCCGGACCGCCGGTGGAGCGCGTCGCCGCCGATCTGCGCCGGGTCCGCCGGGTGCTGGCGAACTACCCGCCCGGTACGCCCGCCGCGCGGCGGATCGGCACCCGCCGGGCCTACGACGCCCTGCTGGTCACCGCCTGCCGCGAGGTGGGGGTGGCGCACCGGCTCGCCGAGCTGCCCGAAGGCGTCGACCGCGATCTGGAACGGCTGCGCGTCGAGGAGTCACTGTCACGTCGTGGCCTCGTGCTTTCCTGACGCCGTGGCACGATGTCCCGGTGGACTTCCACCCGCAGGACCGGCCCGCCGGCGCGTTCCAGCAGCCGCTCACCGCGCCGCTCGTCGAATTGCTGTGCCGTCGTTCGCTCGGCGCGGGCATCCGCGTGCTCGCGGCGACCGAACTGGGGCTGGGCGGCTACAACACGACCTACCGCGTCGAATTGGCCGACGGTCCGGTGATCCTGCGGGTGGCCCCGGAACCGGCGCGGCAGACCCGGATCGAACCGCAGTTCATGCGCAACGAATACCTCGCCACGCCGTACTTCGCGCCGATCGCGCCACTGCTGCCGCGCACGCTCGCCGCCGACTTCACCCACCGGACGATCGGCCGGGACTACGTGCTGCAGGCCGTGCTCGACGGACGGCCCGCACCCGAGGTGCTGCCGAGCGTCGAACCCGCCGGGCACGGTCCCTACTTCCGTCGCCTCGGCGAGATCACCCGCGCGGTGCACGGCGTGCCCGGACCGGGTTTCGGGATGGTGTCGGGCCCGCACTTCGCCACGTGGAGCGAAACGCTGGTCCGGTACTTCGCGGACAGCGCCGCCGATCTCGACGACCTCGGGCTCGACGCGGCGGACGTGCGTGCGGTCGGCACCCACGCCGCACGCGACGCCGCGCTGCTCGACGAGATCACCGAACCCCGCTTGCTGCACGGCGATCTGTGGCACGTGAACGTGATGGTCTCCCCGGACCTGGAGATCACCGGCGTGTTCGACCACGACCGCAGCTGGTGGGGCGATCCGGCGGCGGACTGGCCGATCTTCATGGCGTCCGCGAAACCGGGCACCGCACGCGAGGCGTTCTGGGAAAGCTACGGACGGCTGGGCGAATCGCCCGAGGCACGGCGACGTGCGCTGTACTACCGGGCGCGGCACATCGCGGCCGTCCGGCTGGAACGTTATCGGCTCGGGAAGGAAGGCCGGCTGGCCGATTCGTACGCGGAGCTCGCCGAGGTGCTGGCGGAACTGGGCTCAGGACGGGTCGGAGCCGCGTAGCGCGGCCCACCAGAAGCCGAACATGGCCAGCAGCACGGTGACCGCGAGCCAGCCGCCGAACCCGCTGCCGTCGACGAACGCCCAGAACACCCCGACGACCGGGGCCACGGCCAGCACCGGCAGATCCGCACGGAACTGGCGGCGCAGCGGAACCGGCCGCGCCGCGGCTTCGCTGCGTTCCTCGTCCGGCTCGGCCGGGTTGTCGAGCCGGCGGCCGCGTGGCTCCGCCGAACGCACCGCACCGGCGGGGTAGAGCACCTCGCCGTCCACCCGGACCGCGACGTGCCGGTCCTGGCGCAGGTCGCCGAGCACCTCGACCTCGGCCGGCGTGGGCAGGCCGATCAGGCGCGGCGAGAAGTACACCGGAATCCACCGTGGCGAGGCACTTTCGGTCTCCAGCCAGGACCGGGTGAGCAAACCGCGCTGCAGTTTCACCCGGCGTACCGGCACCGCGGGCCGCACCCGGGCACGAGCGGGCCGGACGAACCGCGTCAGGAGCAGGAACCCGTCCACGGCCAGCACCGCCAGCGCGGCGACCACGGTGACCGTCGCGTACGTCGAGGCGCGGTCCGCACTGACCAGCGGGACGGCGCCGGGGATCGCCGCCCGCGCCGGATTCGCCGGGTCGTAGCGCACCGGTACCCGGCTGCCGTTCGCCGGGGGAGTGCTGTCCAGCTGCACGATGGCGCCTGCCTCCGGACGGCCCGGCACCGCGAACCGCACGGTGGCCGACCCGTCGCCGGAACCGGTCACGGTGGCCGTCGTCTGCGTGCTGAGCCCGTCGAGGGTGGCCCGTGCATGGCTGAACTCGAACAGCTGCAGCAGGAACACCACGGCGCAGGCGAACAGCACCACCCCGCTCGTGACGAGGATGTGGCGCACCGGCCGCAGCCGCAGGAAACTCCGCACGGGAGACCACCTTAGGTGTCTACAAAGGAAAGAGCGGCGCGGGCCGGGCCCGCGCCGCTCTCGTTCCGCTCGGGGAGCGGCTACTTCAGGAAGCCCATCTTGACGTAGTCGTACGGCGTGTTGGCGTACCCCGGCGAACCGAAGTTGCCCACCGTCTTGCGCACGGCGAAGCCACCCGGCGACTGGAAGATCGGGAGCTGGTGGCCCAGCGCCCAGACCTCCTTGTCCGCGGCGTTGATGTCCGCGGCGCGCTTGGTGTCGTCCAGCTCCTGCGACGCGGTGTCGAGCAGCTGGTTCACCTTGTCGTCGCCGACGTGGCCGTAGTTCTGGTTGATGTTGTTCGGGTCGTAGTAGTAGACGCCCTTGCTGCCGCCGATCGGGAAGGCGGTGGAGATCCAGCGGAACAGCGTCAGGTCGAAGTTGCCCACGTTCACGAAGTTCTTGAAGAACTCGCTGGTCGGCACCGACTGGACGTCCAGGTTCACGCCGATCGCCTTGAGCTGCGACTGCATGATCTGGCTGGTCTGCTGGCTGATCGGGGTTTCCGACGGGATCACCAGGCGGACCTTCAGCTGCTTGCCGTCCTTGGCGCGGAAGTCGCCGGACTGCTTCCAGCCCAGCTTGTCCAGCTGCGCTTTGGCCGCGTTCGCGTCGAACTTGTACGGGCCGGAGTGATCCTCGTAGGTCTTGGCGCCCTTGAGGTACAGGTGATTGCCCAGCGGTGCGGTGTCCTTCTGCATCTGGCCGAGGATCGACTTGGAGATGGTGACCGTGTCGATGCCCTTCATGATCGCCAGCCGCAGGTCCTTGTCGGCGAGGATCGACGACGAGGCACCGTTGAACGTCACGTGCGTGTAGTCCGGGTAGCTGGACTGCCGCACGACCGTGTTGGCGTCCGACTGCGCTCGCTTGAACAGGTTGATGTCGTTGTTCAGGTTGTAGAAGTCGATCTGGCCGTTGGCGAACGCGTCCGGCAGCGCGGAGCGCTCGACGACCTTGTAGGTGATCGTGTCCAGCTTCGGCTTGTCACCCCACCACGCCGGGTCGCGCTCGAGGATCACGGTCTTGCCGGTCTGGTCGACGGACTTGATCTTGAACGGTCCCGCCGTGAACGCCGGCTTCTGCGCCCAGCCCTTGTTGAAGGCCTCCGGGTCGGAGTTGAGTTCCTTCGGGTAAAGCGGTGAGAAGAGCGACTTCCACTCGGCGAACTTCTTGCCGAAGGTTACCTTCACGTCCTGGTCGTCGGTGCCCTTCTCGACCTTCGAGATGTCCTCGTAGCCCGTAGTGCCCGACACCTGGTAGGCGGTGTTCTTGCCGCTGAGGGCGGTCGCCTGCGCGGAGAAGTCCTCCCACGAGAACTGGCGGCCGTTGCCCCACTTCGCCTTCGGGTTGATCTTGTACTCGACCACCTGCGGATCCGAGCTGACCAGCTCGGCGGAGGTGACGTAGTTCTTGTTCAGCGAGACCGTCGCGTCCGAGTTCTGGGAGAACACGTACGGGATCACGGCGCCGATTATGTTGGCACCGTCGAGGAGCGTGCCGTCCACCTGGTTGTAGTTCCAGTTGTCCGGCAACTGGTCGACCGGCCACTTGAAGTCGCCGCCGTCCTTCAGCTTGTCCAGCGGCTGCTCGTTGATGTCGGCGGTCTTGACGCCCTGTGTCCCGGCGTCCTGCAGTCCGTTGCCGCCGCTGTTGCCGCCGCCGCAGGCGGTGAGCACGAGCCCCAGTGCGGCAACGGGAGCCACGAGTGCGGCCATTCTCCGTCGCATGGTGTGTACCTTTCTTCCCTGGTGTGCCAACGGATGTGTGGCTACACGACTTCGCGGGTCTTGGCGTAGTGGCAGGCGACGTCGTGGTCCTCGGCGCGGGATTCGCGCGGTGGCTCGACGTCGATGCACTTCTGCTTGTCCTTTTCGGACAACTGGGCGAACACGAAACACCGGGTGCGGAACCGGCAGCCGGACGGCGGGTTCGCCGGGCTCGGCAGATCGCCGGTCAGGATGATCCGGCCGCGCTCGCGTTCGCGCGCCGGGTCCGGGATCGGGATCGCGGACAGCAGCGCCTGGGTGTAGGGGTGCTGCGGGATCTCGAACACCGTGCGC
This sequence comes from Amycolatopsis ultiminotia, assembly GCF_039536925.1. Lineage (NCBI taxonomy): Bacteria > Bacillati > Actinomycetota > Actinomycetes > Pseudonocardiales > Pseudonocardiaceae > Amycolatopsis > Amycolatopsis ultiminotia. Next base: position 308,524 of record NZ_BAAAZN010000002.1, read on the forward strand.
ACGTCACCGATCTCGACGATCTTGCCCAGGTACATCACCGCCACCCGGTCGGCGATGTGCCGCACCACGGACAGGTCGTGCGCGACGAACAGATACGACAGGCCGAGCTTGGCCTTCAGCTCGTCCAGCAGGTTGATCACGCCCGCCTGGATCGACACGTCGAGTGCGGACACCGGCTCGTCCAGCACGATCAGTTTCGGCTCCAGCGCGAGCGCACGGGCGATGCCGACGCGCTGGCGCTGCCCGCCGGAGAACTCCGCCGGGTACCGCTCGGCGTGCTCGGCCCGCAGCCCGACCAGCCCGAGCAGCTCCGGCACCCGCTGCTCGATGTGCGCCTTGCCGTACCCGTGCACGACCATCGGTTCGGCGATCACGTCGCCGATCGGCAGCCGCGGGTCCAGTGCGGCCATCGGATCCTGGAACACCACCTGCAGATCCCGCCGGATCGCCTTGCGATCCTTGCCGCCCAGCTTCGCGACGTTCTTGCCGAGTACTGCCACCGAACCGGCGGACGGCGCGGCCAGCTCGAGGATCTCCATCAGTGTTGTCGACTTGCCGCAGCCGGATTCGCCGACCAGGCCCAGTGTTTCGCCCTCGACGATGTCGAAGCTGATCCCGTCGACCGCGCGCACGTCGCCGACCTTGCGCTTGAGCACCGCGCCCTTGGTGACCGAGTAGTGCTTCTCCAGTTCCCGCACGTCGAGCACGGTGGTGCGCTCGGCCCGCGGCACGGACGCGACCGGCGCCTCCTCGATCACCTCGGCGCCGTACACCTCGGCCGCGCCGGCGTCCGGCCGGGCCAGCTCCTCGGTACGGATGCAGGCCGCGCGGTGTGTGGTGTCGACCGGTGCGTGCGGGTTCCCCGGCGCGATGGTGAGCAGTTCCGGCTCGGCCTCGCGGCAGGCGTCGATCGCCAGCGGGCAGCGTGGCGAGAACGGGCAGCCGGGCGGCAGGTCCACCAGCGACGGCGGCTGGCCCTCGATCGGCACCAGCGGCTGCTTCTCCTGCGCGTCCACCCGCGGGATCGAACCCAGCAGACCCAGCGTGTAGGGCATCCGCGGCTGCGCGTAGATCGTCTCCACCGGGCCCTGCTCCACCGCACGCCCGGCGTACATCACCATCAGCCGGTCGGCGAACCCGGCCACCACGCCGAGGTCGTGCGTGATGATCACGATGCCCGCGCCGGTGACCTCCTGCGCGGTCTTGAGCACCTCCAGCACCTGCGCCTGTACCGTGACGTCCAACGCGGTGGTCGGCTCGTCGGCGATGATCAGGTCCGGATCGTTGGCGATCGCGATGGCGATCACCGCGCGCTGGCGCATCCCGCCGGAGAACTCGTGCGGGAACGCCTTGGCGCGTTGCGCCGCGTTCGGGATGCCGACCAGATCGAGCAGCTCGACGGCGCGCTTGTTCGCCTCCTGCTTGCTCATCGAGCCCTTGGCGTGCACCCGCAGTGCCTCGGCGATCTGCGCGCCGACGGTGTACACCGGGGTGAGCGCGGACAGCGGGTCCTGGAAGACCATGGAGATCTTCTTGCCGCGGATCTTCGACAGGTCGGTGTCCGACTTGCCGATCAGCTCGCTGCCCTGGAACCGGATCGAGCCGGACACCCGGGCCTGCGGCGGCAGCAGGCCCATCACCGCGAGCGAGGACACCGACTTGCCGGATCCGGACTCGCCGACGATGCCGAGCACCTCACCCGCCGCGACCTGGTAACTCAACCCGCGCACGGCGTGCACCCGGCCGGACTCCGACGGGAAGGACACATCGAGGTCCGAGACTTCCAGGACGGTACCGGTGGGTTTCCCGGTCTCCGCGCTCAACTCGGGTGCGGCGCTCATGCTTGCGCTCCCACGGTTTCCGGTGCGGGCGATTTCGTTTTTCCGGCGTTTTCCTTGATCCGCTTGCGTTCCTTGCGCCGCGAGCGGCTGGAGGACGGGTCGAGCGCGTCGCGGAGGCCGTCCCCGGCGAAGTTCACCGCGAGCACGGTGACCACGAGGAATCCGGCCGGGATGTAGAACAGCCAGGGGAACGTGCGGACCGCGTCCGATCCGGCGGAGATCAGCGTGCCCAGCGACACGTCCGGCGCCTGCACGCCGAAACCGAAGAAGGACAACGAGGTCTCCGTGATGATCGCGACCCCGACGTTGATCGTCGCGTCGATGATCAGGAGGGAGGCCATGTTCGGCACGATGTGCTTGGCGATGATCCGCCAGGCCGGCTGGCCCATGAACCGCGCGGCCTTCACGAACTCGCGCTCGCGCAGGGTCAGCGTCATCCCGCGCACGATGCGGGCGGTGATCATCCACTGGAACAGCGCGATCAGGCCCACCAGGATCAGCCAGGTCTTGCCGCGGAAAGCGGGCGAGAGGATCGAGATGATCAGGAACGGCGGCAGGATCAGCAGCAGGTCCACGATCCACATCGAGATCCGGTCGGTCCAGCCGCCGAGGTACCCGGCCGCGGCACCGACGATCGAGGCCACCCCGGTGGAGAACAGCGCGGCCAGCAGGCCGATGGTGAGCGACTTCTGCAGCCCGCGCATGGCCTGGGCGAACATGTCGCCGCCGATCTGGTTGGTGCCGAACCAGTGCGTGCCGTCCGGCGGCATGAGCGTGGCGGCCGGGTCCAGTTCGTCGTAGGCCCACGGCGAGTACCAGCTGTAGGTGAACGCCAGCAGGTAGAACAGCACGATCACGATGAGCCCGGCGACCGCGAGCCGGTTGCGGAAGAACCGCCGTGCGACGAGCTTGCCGCGGCCGGAGGACTTGTCGCTCTTCTCGCTGCGCGCATCGGCGGCGGTGACGGCCGAATCGGCCAGATCGGCCTCGTTCAGGGGAGTGGCCATCAGATCCTCACCCTCGGGTCGAGCACGGCGTAGAGCACGTCCGCGAGCCAGCCGGCCAGCAGGACGCAGACCGCGATGAACAGGGTCACGGTGGCCACGATGTTGGTGTCCTGCTTCTGGATTCCGGTCACCAGCCAGTCGCCCATGCCGTACCAGCCGAAGATCTTCTCGGTGAAGATGCCGCCGGTGATGAGCAGGCCGAAGCCGAAGGCGAACAGCGTGGCCATCGGGATCAGCGCGGTGCGCAGGCCGTGCTTGAACAGCGCGCGCCGCCGGGTGAGGCCCTTGGCCTGCGCGGTGCGCAGGAAGTCCGAACCGAGCACGTCGAGCATCGCGGAGCGCTGGTAACGACTGTAGTAGGCGACCTGGGTCAGCACGATTGCCAGGGTGGGCACGATGATGTGCTGCAGGCGATCCAGCAGCACGTCGCCGAATCCGCCGTCGACGGTGCCGGATTCGCCCTGCACGATGAAGAACTGGTACCCGCCGAGCAGGTTGTCGTTCACCGACTGGGCGCCGGCCTTGAGGATGGTCGCGATCACGAACACCGGCGTGGACAGCACCACGAAGGAGAACGTGGTGGCCACGTAATCGCTGATCTTGTACTGCCGGATCGCGCTCAGCACCCCGACCAGTACGCCGATGATGATGCCGATCGTGATGCCGAGCAGGAACAGCCGCAGGCTCACCCCGGCCCGGCGGAACAGTTCGTCGGTGATCGGCTGGTCGGCGATCGTGCGGCCGAAGTTGCCCTGCAGCACCCCGCCGAGCCAGGTGAAGAACCGCTGCGGGATCGGCTGGTTCAGGTACAGCTCGGCGGACTTGGCGTCGATCGTCGCCTGCGGCGCGGGCGGATTGCGCAGCTTGAGCGCGTCCAGCGGGCTGAAGGCCAGTGACGCGAGGGAAAACGCCGCGAAGGTCGCGACGAGACACAGCGCGATGTAGTTCACCAAGCGGCGGATGAGGAAGCCGATCATGGTTTCCTCGATTCACCGGGGCCGGAGGATCCGCTCCGCCCCGCCGGGCCCGCCGGGCTCGGGCGCGATTGAGTTTTCGTGGAAAACACTATCCGGTGCTGCCTTCCGAATGCCGACGCTCGTTGTCGGCGCAGCATAATGCCCGACGCCGGTGCGATCTCCGCTTTCAGGCAACCAAACAGTCACGATTTCCGCGGTGGGGTCGCCAATCACCGACTTTCGGGTGTTGTGCCGTCCCCGGCGTCGCGGTGGGTATCCACCTGCGTACCCGCGATCAGGGTTCCGGAACTGTTCCGGGTGTTCCGGGGGGCAGCGCCGGAACGGCGCGAACGGCCGGTCCGGGGTGACGCCGGGTGCAGTGGTGTCACGGAATTGCCCGGTCTCCCACTGCCATTGTCCGCACCGGCGAATGCAAGCGGCGGTCCGGATCGGGATCGTCCACAATGGCCGCATTCGGTCCCGGAAACGGAAAACCCCGCCGCCGCGAATGCGGCAGGCGGGGTTTCGGCGTTTCCGTGCGGGTGGTTCAGTCCAGGTAGTCGCGCAGCACCTGGGACCGCGACGGGTGCCGCAGCTTCGACATCGTCTTCGACTCGATCTGCCGGATCCGCTCCCGCGTGACGCCGTAGACCTGGCCGATCTCGTCGAGGGTGCGGGGCTGGCCGTCGGTGAGGCCGAAGCGCAGCCGGACCACGCCCGCCTCGCGCTCGGACAGCGTCTGCAGCACCGACTGGAGCTGGTCCTGCAGCAGCGTGAACGACACCGCGTCCACCGCCACGACCGCCTCGGAGTCCTCGATGAAGTCACCGAGCTGCGAATCGCCCTCGTCGCCGATGGTCTGGTCCAGCGAGATCGGCTCACGCGCGTACTGCTGGATCTCCAGGACCTTCTCCGGCGAGATGTCCATCTCCTTGGCGAGCTCCTCGGGCGTCGGCTCGCGGCCGAGGTCCTGCAGGAGTTCGCGCTGTATACGGCCGAGCTTGTTGATGACCTCCACCATGTGCACCGGGATGCGGATGGTGCGGGCCTGGTCGGCCATCGCGCGGGTGATCGCCTGGCGGATCCACCAGGTGGCGTACGTGGAGAACTTGTAGCCCTTGGTGTAGTCGAACTTCTCCACCGCGCGGATCAGGCCGAGGTTGCCCTCCTGGATCAGGTCCAGGAACGCCATACCGCGGCCGGTGTAGCGCTTGGCCAGGGAGACCACGAGCCGGAGGTTCGCCTCGAGCAGGTGGTTCTTCGCCCGCTCGCCGTCGCGCACGATCCACTTGAGATCGCGGCGCATCTGGGTGACGAGCTTCTCGCCCTCCTCCTCGGCGCCCCGCACGCGCTCGGCGGCGTAGAGCCCGGCCTCGATCCGCTTGGCGAGCTCCACCTCCTCCTCGGCGTTGAGCAGCGCGACCTTGCCGATCTGCTTGAGGTAGGCGCGCACCGAGTCGGCCGACGCGGTGAGCTCGGCGTCCTTGCGGGCCTGGCGCAGCGCCTCGGACTCCTCCTCGTCCCAGACGAAGTCCGGATTGTCCGAGGACTTGCCCTTGTCGGAGGTGCTGGTGCCGCGGCGGCGGGCCGCGGGCGTGCCGCTGTCCTCCTCCTCGTCGTCCGAGTCGTCGTCGGCGGCCTCGTCGTTGACCGTCTCGTCGACCACGTCGACCTCGACCTCCTCGAGGTCGGACAGGTCCGGGCTCTCGAGTTCGGACTCGTCCAGCTCGGCAGGGCCGTCCGGATCGGCGTCGTCACCCTTCGCCTTGGTGGCGGCCTTCTTGGCCGGTGCCTTCTTCGCCGCGGTCTTCTTCGCGCCTGCCGACTTGGTGGCGGTCGTGCTCGGCTCGGCTTTCGCCTCGCCGGTGGCTGCCTCGTCGGCCGGCTCGCCGGCTGCGGTCGGTGTCTTCGTCCCGCTTCGGGTTGCGGTTCTTGCGGCTGCCACTTACGCCCTTTCGCAGCGGTCGATCATGACGAACCGAGATGTCGCCACCTCAGCTGCCTCACATTCGGGGAACACGCCTCGGCCTGCGGTTTTCCCTCCCGCAGCCCTGCGCCGTGTTCCATTGTAACGACGTCGGCCCGGTGCGTCGCGAAGCGATCACCCTCCGGCCTGCCGATCGGGGCCGATCCGGGCCGTCCGGCCGCCGTCGGGGTCAGTGCTCGATGCCCTCCGCGGCGGCTGCCGCGGCGCCGACGATGCCCGCGTTGTTCTGCAACGACGCGACCACCACCGGGGTGCGGATGTCGAGCAGCGGAACCCACTTCTCGGCCTTCTTGCTGACCCCGCCGCCGACGATGAACAGATCCGGCCAGATCAGGTTCTCCAGTACCGACAGGTACCGGTGCACCCGCTTCGCCCACTGCGGGTAGGACAGGCCCTCGTTGTCCTTCACCGACGCGGCGGCGCGCTTCTCCGCGTCGTGCCCGTCGACCTCGAGGTGACCGAGCTCGGTGTTCGGCACGAGCTTGCCGTCGTGGAACACGGCGCTGCCGATACCGGTGCCGAAGGTGAGCAGCGCGGTCACGCCGGTGCGCGCGTCCGCATCACCGAAGCGGATCTCGGCCATGCCCGCGGCGTCCGCGTCGTTCAGCATTGCGACGTTGTCGACGTCGACGCCGAGCCGTTGTGCGAAGAGCGAGTCCGCGTCCGTGCCGATCCACTTGTGGTCGATGTTGGCCGCGGTGTGCGCGACGCCCTTCTTCACCACCGAGGGCAGCGTCACGCCGACCGGTCCGTCCCAGCCCGCGGTACGGACGATCTCGGCGACGACGTCCGCCACCGCGTCGGGCGTGGACGGCTGCGGCGTGTCGATCCGGTGCCGGTCGCCGATCAGCTGCCCCTGTTCCAAATCGACCAGTGCGCCCTTGATCCCGCTGCCGCCGATATCGATTCCGAAACCTCGGGTCGCCGTCACTGACGTGGTCCCTTCTCGCACGATTCAGACGTCTGCTGCGGAGACTTTAACCGGATGTGGTGAGGTGGCGGACGTGGGAGCTGAAGAGTTGGTGCTGAAGACGGTCGCCGAGCAGGTCGCGGCCGACGCCGCGGAATCGGTCCGTGCCGCATGGGGCGCGCTGCGCGACGGCGGGGACCTGCGGGTGGACACGAAGTCCGCGGACACCGATGTGGTCACCGCGGCCGACCGGGAGTCCGAGGAGCTGGTGCGGCAGCGGCTGGCGCAGCTGCGCCCCGGCGAACCGGTGCTCGGCGAGGAGGCCGGCGGCGAGGCGGCGGAGGGCGGGGTCACCTGGGTGGTCGATCCGATCGACGGCACGGTGAACTTCCTCTACGGCCTGCCCGGCTTCGCGGTGTCGCTCGCTGCGCAGGTGGACGGCGTGTCGGTGGCCGGTGCGGTGATCGAACCGGTCAGCGGCCGCCGCTGGACCGCGGCCCGCGGCGAGGGCGCCTGGCTCGACGGCAGGCGCCTGTCGGTGTCCGAACCGGCGCGGCTGGACCTCGCGCTCGTCGGCACCGGATTCGCCTACCTGCGCGAGCGCCGGCTTCGCCAGGGCAGGCTGGTGGCCGGCCTGCTCGGTGAGGTCAGGGACATCCGCCGGCTCGGCGCGGCGTCGCTGGACCTGTGCGCGGTGGGCGCGGGCCGGCTCGACGCGTACTTCGAACACGGTCTCAACCGCTGGGACTGGGCTGCGGGCGCACTGGTGGCCGAGGAAGCAGGCGCGCGGGTGCTGCTGCCCGGCTCGGCCCCGGACCTCGGCGAGGACGCGACGTTCGCCTCGGCACCACCGATCGCAGCGGAACTGCGCGAACGGCTGGCAGCCGCAGGCGCGGCCGAGGTCTGAGCCACCCGGGCGTGCGCCGCTCCGGGGCCGCCGCAGGGGCGGTGTCGGATCCGGGGGTGGGTCTGGGGGCCGCTCAGGAGGCGTCGGCGCGGCAGTGACTGGTCGCCGGTAGCTGCGTGCGCGCCGCACGGGGTTGGCGGTCGGAGAGCCGCCGGGTTCCGAGAGGTGGTCAGCGGACGAGGTTGCAGAAGGCGGCCAAGGACCGGCGGCCGACGGTCGGCAGACGCCGTCCAGGGGTTGGCGGCCGACGCGGTGTGCAGGTCGCGGTGCTGCCGGGGCGGGGCGCAGGTGACGCTGTCGGGGGCGGGGGACAGGTGGGGCGCGCGGCCGGGAGCGAGGCCCTGTGGTGTGGCCGGAAGCCCGGGTGCGGGTCAGCAGGTGACGTCGCGGGCGGCGGCCAGCAGGGTTTCGTCGATGGCCGGGGCGCTCGCGTCCGCGGATTGTTCGCTTCCGCCGCCGTTCTGGTGGGCGTGTGACCAGTCGGTGAGCTGTTTGAGCACGGTGAGTGCCTCGGCGCGCGGCTGGATGTCGGTGAACAGCGTGCCGGTCACGAGGTCGACGCTGGCGTCCTTGCGGTTGTCCCGGACCAGTTCCACGCACGGCACGACCAGGCTCACCGTGCGGGCGGCGGCCGCGCCGTTCTCGCCGTAGCGGATCTGGCCGCGGCAGCGGGCGTCGCCCTTCGGGTAGGCGGGGTCGTTGCCCGGCTCGGCGGTGCCGGTGAAGCCGAGTTCCCGCAGCGCTGTGCTGGCGATGCCGCCCTGACCACGGGTGCTGCTGGCGTTGAGCACCTTCAGCGCGACCTTGTCCGGCGGCATGGGGGAGCGGTCGTCCAGTCCGTTGTGCGGGACCTGCGTGTAGCTGGTGCCTGCCGGCGCTGCGGGGGCCGGGCTGCACTGCACTGCTTCGTCGACGTCGCCGCGGCCGACCACCGCGTTCACCCACACGAACACCGCACCGAGCGCGAACACCCCGATGACGATGAGCGCGGGCAGCGGCCGGTGCTTGCGATAGGGCCGCGCACTACGGTTGCCCGAGCCGTTCCCCGACGCCACTGCCCCGTCCCTTCCCCAACGCGGAGGTCCCGCGGCCCCGCTGTAGCCGACGGTGTACTCACCGACACCGTCGTAGGCGGTGAGCCTAGGCGTTACACCTGTCGCCCGATGGTGCGGGGCGATCCGGCCCGCACGGCAGCCCCGCGTCCGCGCCGGCCCGGCCGGGACACGGGCCGATCGCACCACGCGGGACTCCGGGGGAGCAAGCAGACACGGCCGCCGGGTCACCGGCCCGGCGCCGGGGCAACCCGAACGGAGGATAGCCGTCTCACCTGCGCATTCCCCCTGCCGGGTGACGTGTGGCGGGCATTGCCCGACTCGGTGCGGAGCGCGCCGGACGGTGAGCTACCCTTCCCGGGCTCCGGCCGCAGGAAGCGGGCCTGACCGCTGAGACCTCGGTCACTGCGCGTACCGGGCACAAACAGGGGCGCTGGAACGTTGACCAGCGGCACGACCGGATCCGGGCCCCGCCCGGGACCGGGTAGGACGACAAGCTGATTTCGCAGGGGTGAGGGACACCATGGCTACCGACTACGACGCTCCGCGCCGCAGCGAAGCCGACGAGCTGGCCGAAGACTCGTTGGAGGAACTGAAGGCCCGGCGCAACGAGAACCAGTCCGGCGTCGTCGACGTCGACGAGGACGCGACCGCGGAGAACTTCGAACTCCCCGGCGCGGACCTCTCCGGGCTCTCGGGCGAGGACATGACGGTGAAGGTCGTGCCGAAGCAGGCCGACGAGTTCACCTGTTCGGTGTGCTTCCTGGTGCACCATCGCAGCAGGCTCGCCGAGGACTCCGGCGGCCGGCTGATCTGCCGCGACTGCGCCTGACCGCCCCCGCGCGGGGCATCTCGAGGGACTCCACGGCCGCGAGCCGGGGAACGGGGATCAGGGGAACCACAGTCGCGGCAGCCGGGAGGCACGCCGCACAAGCTGGGTAAAGGGGGCCGGCCCACCAGGGCCGGCCCCCTTCCGCATGCACAGACCCGGTGGCCGGGGCGAGGCCGTCAGCGGGGTACGGCCGGTGGCCGCGGTACGGGGCTCACCGGCACAGCAGGCTGGCCGGAGAACGCACTGGTGCCCGGTGAACGCACTGGTGCCCGGCGAACATGCCGGTGCCTGGTGAACGTGGTCATACCCGGTGACCGCGGTGGTGCTCGGCGACCGCGGCGGTGCCTGGCGAACGAAGCGGGCGCCCAGCGAACGTGTTGGTGCCTGGTGAACGCGATGGTGCCCGGCGCACCGCACGCCACTTCGCGGTACCGCGCCCGGCCGATGGCCGACGGCGGTCTGCTGGCGGGCCGCCGCACGCTCCGCGGACAGGAAATCAGGCCCGGACAGCTCCGGCGGTGGAATGCCGAACGGCTGCCAGGCAGCTCCTCCGGTATCGGCTGCCGTCCGGTGCCGGGCAGGCCGTTCCGGCGGCGGGCTGCTCCGCAGGCGCCGATCGCCTGTTTCGGCAGCGGGGTCCGGGGCCGGAAGGACCTCGCCGAGCGGGACGGGCTCGGTCAGGCGTTCTCGCGCAGCAGCTCCGCCACCCGGTGTGGTTTGCGGGTGCTGAAGAGCCAGTACGGCGTGGGGTCGGCCGGATCGGTCAGGCGGATCCGCACGGCCGGGCCCACCCAGCCGCGGTGCAGCACGAACGCGGCCGGGTCGCCGTCGCGGCCGAGGGCCCGGCGCTTGTCGTCGCCGGTCAGTATCTCGATCTCGCCTGCGAAGCGCAGCGGCAGGTGCGCCTCGCCCGCCCACAGTTCCGGCTCGGTGCCACCGGTCACGCGGACCCGGGAACGGCCGAGCGACAGCAGCAGCGCTGCCATCACCACCACCGCCACCGGAAGCGGGATCCACACCGGCACCGCCGGGTAGCCCAAGTGGATCTCGATACCGAGCAGGATCGCCCCGAGCATCGGCAGGAGCCATCCCCACCACGGCACGTACAGCCGTTCGGAGTGCCGGACGGTGCCGGGCACGGCGGTGTTCACGCGGTCAGCCACGCGACCAGGGTAGTCTCGCCGCCCGTGTCCAGCGTTCAGGTACTCCTCCAACGGCTCGACCCGGATGTCCCGCCGCCCGGCTACGCGCGGCCGGGTGACGCCGGGGCCGACCTCGTCACCACCTCGGATATCGTGCTCGGGCCCGGCGAACGCGGGGTCGTCGGCACCGGGGTCGCGATCGCGCTGCCGCCCGGGTACGCCGGGTTCGTGCACCCCCGCTCCGGGCTCGCCGCGCGGGCCGGATTGTCGGTGGTGAACACGCCCGGCACGATCGATTCGGGCTACCGCGGCGAGATCCGGGTGTGCCTGATCAACCACGATCCGCGGGAGAAGCTGGTGCTCTCCCGCGGCGACCGGATCGCGCAGCTGGTGGTGCAGCGGGTGGAGCAGGCGGAGTTCGTCGAGGTCGCCGAACTCGGTGCGACCGAACGCGGCGCGGGCGGCTACGGCTCGACCGGCGGACACGCCACACTGGTCCGGCAGACGCCCGGCACCAGCGGGGACACCGGGGAAGGAACGGAGAGCTAGTGGGGATTTTCGGACGCAGGCGCGGGTCCGGCGGCAAGGGCGGGGACCAGGAGACCGAACCGGACGGCGCCGTCGCCGGCGAGGTCGACGACGCAGGCGACGGGATCGAACCCGAGGACCAGCTGTCGGAGACCTCGGACGGGCCGTTCGACGCCGCCGAGGCGGAGGACGACGGCATCCCGCGGATCGACCTCGGTTCGGTGAAGGTGCCGGTGCCGGACGGTTCGCAGGTGCAGGTCGAGATGGACCCGGACGAGGGCGGCGTGCGCGCGGTGCACATCGTCACCGAACAGGGGCAGGTCACCGTGAGCGGGTACGCCGCGCCGCGTTCCGGCGGGCTGTGGCGCGAAGTGAGCACGGAGCTGGCCGACCAGCTGCGTGCGGACGGTGCGAAGGTCAACGTGGGCCGCGGTGAGTGGGGCATGGAGCTGTCGGCCATCGTCGGGGACGTGGCGCTGCGGTTCGTCGGCGTCGACGGTCCGCGCTGGATGCTGCGTGGCGTGATCGCCGGACCGCAGTCGGAGGCCGCGCAGGCCCCGGAGGTGCTGCGGGCGATCGTGCGCCGCACCGTGGTGGACCGAGGGAACTCGCCGATGCCGGTGCGCACCCCGCTGCCGATCACGCTGCCGGAGGCGGTCGCCCAGCACATCGCCGAGCAGCAGGGCTGACCGCCGGGTTCACCGCGGCCGGCCGGCCCGTGCGCGCAGGAAGGCGAGCACCGTGGCGCGGCCGAGGGATTCCGGATCCGCGCCGAGTGCCGCCAGGGTGGTCTCCGCGCAGTGCGCGCGGGGCAGGGCTTGCGCCCACGCGCGGGCCACGGCCGCCGGGTGGATCGGATCGTCGGTGCACGCGCCGATCCCGGCAGGCACGTCAAGGCCCCGCAACGCTTCGAGGGCAGGCGCCGGCCGGTTCGCTGCGACGCGGAGCCCGGCCGCCAGCCCGGATCCGTGCCGCGGCCAGGCACGCCGCAGTTCCGCGGCGAGCCACGGCGGGCTGCCTGCTTCGGCCTGTGCCAGCGCGGCGGAGACGCCGTGCGCGGCCACCAGATCCGCGGTGAGCGTCGCGGACTGCGCAGCGGGGGCCTGGCCCGGTTCGCCGTGCCAGGCCGGGAGAGCGGCCAGCAGGCCCGCGCAACGGCCGGGATTCGCCGCCGCCCACTCCGCGGCCAGGTGCGCACCGAACGAGATCCCGCCGGCCAGCAGCGTGCCGTGCCGGCGGGCGAGCCGGTCCAGCTCGTCGAGGAAGCCCTCGGCGAGTCCGGCACCGGGTACCGGTGCCGGGGTGTGCAGCGGCACCCCGAGCGCGCCCAGCGGGCCCGCGAACACGGACCGGACGAACACCTCGTCGGATCCGGTACCGGGCAGCAGCACGGCGGCCGGGGCGGGGATTGCGGACGTCACGTTGCGATCTTGCCGCAAACCCGTTTCCCTGGCTGGGACCGCAGCTACGCTGGAGACGCACGGGCCGCACGAAGTACCAGGCCCCGGAGCACAGGAGCACACCATGCCCGCCAAGGACGGCGGCTACTTCAGCCGGTTGGTTCGCAAGCTGACCAGCGACGTCGATGAGCTCGACGCCGACGAGATGTCCGAACGGTCGGGGGCGGAAGGGGCGCAGCGGGCCTGTGACTGCCGGTCCGGCGAAGAGGTGACGGTGCTCGGCAGACTGCGCAGCGTGGAACTGTGCCCGACCGAGAGTGCGGCCACCCTTCAGGCCGAGCTGTTCGACGGCACCCAGGGCGTGACGCTAATCTGGCTGGGCAGGCGCCGGATCCCCGGCATCGAGCCCGGGCGCACCGTCAAGGTCCGCGGCCGGATGGCCGAACGGAATGGGCAGAAGGTGCTCTACAACCCGTACTACGAACTCCAGAGCCCGGTAGGGTGATCGACACTCGTGACTGAACCCGCCCACCGCGACGACCAGGACGTGCCCGGCCACGGGGACGAGCCGGAGCGGCAGCCGACGCTGCTGGAACAGATGGGCGGGCTGTCCGGCCTGTTCTACTCCGCGCTGCCGGTGATCGTGTTCGTGCTGCTGAACTCGTTCTTCGGGCTGACCGCGGCGATCTGGGGCTCGATCGGCAGCGCGGTGGCGATCACCGTGCTCCGGATCGTGCGCAAGGAGCCCTTGCAACCGGCCATCTCCGGCTTCTTCGGGGTGGCGATCGCGGCCTTCATCGCGTTCCGCACCGGATCGGCGAAGGGTTTCTTCCTCTTCGGCATCTGGGCCAGCCTCGTCTACTGCGGTGTGTTCGTGCTGTCGGTGGTGGTGCGCTGGCCGCTGGCCGGGGTGGTGTGGAACGCGCTCAACGGCACCGGTGCCGCCTGGCACAAGGACAAGCCGTCGCGCCACGGCTACGACATCGCCACGCTGGCGCTGGCGCTGGTCTTCGCGGCCCGGTTCGTGGTGCAGCGCTGGCTCTACGACAGCGATTACACCGGCTGGCTCGCCTTCGCCAAGATCGCCATGGGCTACCCGCTGTACGCGCTGGGCCTGCTCGTGGTCGTCTGGGCGGTCCGCCGCTCGGACAAGCGGCTCAAGGCGCACGCGGAGGCGGAACCGGCGCCGGAGACCGACGCCGAGGCCGAGGAACGGCTGCGGCAGAAGTACGCCAAGGCACCGACCACCGAGGCCTGAGTGCCGACGTTCCCGGAACTGCCCGCCGGAGGCCGATTCCGGCGGGCGGGATGTCCTCAGTAGCCCAGTGCGGAGCGGATCTCCGGTTCCACGTCCGAGGTCGCCACGAAGAGCAGTTCGTCGCCTGCCTCCAGCGGGTCCTCCGGCTGCGGCACGATCACCCGGTCACCACGCAGGATGGTCACCAGCGCGGCGTCGCGGGGCAGCGACAGCTCGCTCACCGGCCTGCCCGCCAGCGGGGTCTCGTCCGGCAGGGTGATCTCGACGAGGTTCGCCTGGCTCTGCCGGAACGTCATCAGCCGCACCAGATCGCCCACGCTCACCGCCTCCTCGACCATCGCGGCGAGCATCCGCGGGGTGGACACGGCCACGTCCACGCCCCAGGCATCGGTGAACAGCCATTCGTTGGCGGGGTTGTTCACCCGCGCGACCACCCGGCGTACCGCGAACTCCGTTTTCGCCAGCAGGGACACCACCAGGTTGGCCTTGTCGTCGCCGGTGGCCGCGATCACCACGTCGCACCGTTCGATGCCGGCCTCTTCGAGGATCGACACCTCGCACGCGTCGCCGAGCACCCAGTCCGCCTGCGGGACGGCCTCCGGCTCGAACTGGTCGGCGTCGCGCTCGATCAGCATCACCTGGTGCCGCCCGTCGATGAGCTCGGTGGCGATGGACTGCCCGACGGCGCCCGCGCCCGCGATCGCGACCCGCATCAGTTCTCCTCCTCCGGGGCACGAGCGGCCACGCTCGTCACATCGCCGACGGTGCCCGAACGCGCCGCCACCCAGACCACGTCGTCGGCCTGCACCACGCTCTTGGCCTCCGGCAGCACCCCGGTGCCGAAGCGCATGATGAACGCGACCCTGGCGTGGGTGGCCTCCTGCAGCTCCTGCACGCTGCGCCCGACCCAGCCCTCGTGCAGCGGCAGCTGCAGCAGTGCGACGTTGCCGGACGGGTCCCGCCACGCCGACGCCACCCCGTCCGGCAACAGGGTGCGCAGGAACCGGTCGGTGGTCCACGGCACGGTCGCCACGGTGGGGATGCCGAGCCGCTCGTACACCGCGGCCCGCTTGTGGTCGTAGATCCGCGCCACCACGTGCTCGATGCCGAAGTTCTCGCGCGCGACCCGTGCGGAGATGATGTTCGAGTTGTCGCCGCTGGACACCGCGGCGAAGGCGCCGGCCCGTTCGATGCCCGCCTCCACGAGCACCCGGCGGTCGAAGCCGGCCCCGACGACCTGCTGGCCGTGGAAGTCACTGCCCAGCCTGCGGAACGCCTGCTGGTTCTTGTCGATGACGGCCACCTCGTGGCCGAGCCGCTCCAGCGCCGCGGCAAGGGATGCGCCGACCCGGCCGCACCCCATGATCACCACGTGCACGCTCAGCCTCCTAGCGGGGGTAGGGATGACCCGTCCGGGAGTACCCTCGGACACCAGCGCCGAACCTACCTTGCCACCACCGGTTCGGCCGCACCGTCCTCCCCTCCACCACCCCCGGCGACGGAGCCGTGCTCCGCTGTAGATTCGTGCAGGTGTCGAAGTTCCCGACCGTGCTGAAGCGGCTGGTCCTCGGGCGTCCGTTCCGCAGCGACCGGCTCGCCCAGACGTTGCTGCCCAAGCGCATCGCGCTGCCGATCTTCGCCTCCGACGCGTTGTCCAGCGTGGCCTACGCACCGGAGGAGATCTTCCTGACGCTGAGCGTCGCCGGTCTCTCCGCGTACGCGTTCGCGCCGTGGATCGGCGTTGCGGTCGCGGTGGTCATGCTGGTCGTCGTCGCGTCCTACCGGCAGAACGTGCACGCCTATCCCAGCGGTGGCGGCGACTACGAGGTCGCGGGCACCAACCTCGGCAGCAAATTCGGCCTGACCGTGGCCAGTGCACTGCTGGTCGACTACGTGATGACCGTCGCGGTGTCCACGTCGTCCGGGGTGGCCAACATCGGCTCGGCCATCCCGTGGGTGGCCGAGCACAAGGTGCTCACCGCGGTGGTGATCGTCGCGGTGCTGAGCGCACTGAACCTGCGCGGTGTTCGCGAATCGGGCAAAGCGTTCGCCATCCCCACCTACGGGTTCATCCTCGGCATCCTGGTCATGGTGGGGTGGGGACTGATCGAGGCCGCGACCGGCACCGAGATCCGCGCGGAGAGCGCGGGTTTCCAGCTGCACTCGGAGGGCAGCTGGACCGGATTCGCGTTCGTCTTCCTGATCCTGCGTTCGTTCTCCTCCGGCGCGGCGGCGCTGACCGGGGTCGAGGCGATCAGCAACGGCGTGCCCGCGTTCCGCAAGCCGAAATCGAAGAACGCGGCCAGCACGCTGCTGGCGATGGGCGTGCTCGCGGTGGTCATGCTCGTCGGCATCATCACGCTCGCGGTGATCACCAAGGTGAACTTCGCGGACCGGCCGGCCGAGCAGCTGCAGGGCGCGCCGCCGGGATACCAGCAGAAGACCATCGTGGCGCAGATCGCGCACGCGGTGTTCGCCGGCTTCCCGCCGGGCTTCTACTACATCTCCTTCGTCACCGGCGTCATCCTGCTGCTGGCGGCCAACACGGCGTTCAACGGGTTCCCGGTGCTCGGCTCGATCCTCGCCCAGGACCGGTATCTGCCGCGGCAGCTGCACACCCGCGGCGACCGGCTGGCCTTCTCCAACGGCATCCTGTTCCTGGCGGTTTTCGCGCTGGTGCTGATCATCGCGTTCGACGCGGAGGTCACCCGGCTGATCCAGCTCTACATCGTGGGCGTGTTCGTGTCGTTCACGGTGAGCCAGACGGGCATGGTCCTGCACTGGCACCGGTTGCTGGCCAGGGAAACCGATCCGGGTGCGCGGCGGCGGATGCGGCGCTCGCAGACGGTGAACACGATCGGCCTCACGCTGACCGGCACCGTGCTGGTGATCGTGCTGATCACCAAGTTCCTGCTCGGTGCGTGGATCGCGATCGCCGCGATGGTGGCGATCTTCGCGCTGATGACCGCGATCCGCAAGCACTACGACCGGGTGGCCGAGGAGCTGAAGGAACTCGGCGAAGCGCCGACCGTGCTGCCCTCGCGCAACCACGCGATCGTGCTGGTGTCCAAACTGCACCGTCCGACGCTGCGCGCGCTGGCCTACGCCAAGGCGATGCGTCCGGACGTGCTCGAGGCGGTCACGGTCAACGTGGACGATGCGGAGACCCGCAGGCTCACCCAGGAATGGGAAGCACACAAGTTCAAGGTGCCGCTCAAGGTCGTCGAATCGCCCTACCGGGAAATCACGAAACCGGTGCTGGACTACGTGAAGCGGGTGCGCGGCGACAATCCACGCAACGTGGTCACCGTGTTCATCCCGGAGTACGTGGTCGGGCACTGGTGGGAACAGGTGCTGCACAACCAGAGTGCGTTGCGGCTCAAGGGAAGGCTGCTGTTCCAGCCGGGGGTGATGGTGACCAGCGTGCCCTGGCAGCTGGAGTCGTCGCAGAAGGCGCTCGCCCGCGCGCGGCGGGCTCGTTCCCGTCCCGCGGCCGGTGACGTGCGGCGCGGGTTCGGGCTCACCGGCCCCCGCCGCTCCGCCGAAGGCCCGAAACCCACCGAATCCACCAAGGAATCCGCTGAATGACCGAAAACTGGCTGGGCCGCACACTGGAGCTCGAGATCGGCCCGGTGGCGCACGGCGGGCACTGTGTGTCCAGAATGGACGGACGGGTGGTGTTCGTCCGGCACGGGCTGCCCGGCGAACGCGTGCGGGCGCAGGTGACCGAGGACAACGGCGGCGGGTTCTGCCGGGCCGACGCGGTCGAGGTGCTCACCGCTTCCGGGCACCGGGTCACCCCGCCGTGCCCGCTGGCCGCGCCGGGCGGCTGCGGGGGCTGCGACTGGCAGCACGCCGAACCCGGGTACCAGCGCGAGCTGAAGGCGGCGGTGGTGGCCGAACAGCTCGAGCGCCTCGCCGGGATCTCCCGCGAGGTGGTGGTGGAACCGCTCGAGGGCGGTCCGCTGGGCTGGCGCAGCCGGGTACGGCTGATCGCCGGCCGCGACGGCCGGGCCGGGCTGCGCGCGCACCACAGCCATCGCGTGGTGCCGATCGACGACTGCCCGATCGCGGTGCCGGGTGCACTGGACACCGCGCTGGGCAAGCGCTGGCGGCCCGGCACCGAACTGGAAGCGACCAGCGACGGCGACGGCCACGTCCACCTGCGGGAGCTCAGCACGGTGCACGGGCGCACCAAGGGCCGCCAGCTCTCCGGCGGGCTCGCCGTGCAGCATGCGGCGGACCGCGAATGGCGGCTGGACGCGCACGGCTTCTGGCAGGTGCATCCGCTCGCCGCGGACACGCTCGCGCAGCTGACCGCCGAATGGGCCGACGCGCCGCGGGACGGGATCGCCTGGGACCTCTACGCCGGGGTCGGGCTGTTCGCGTCGGTGCTCGCCGATCAGGTCGGTCCCGGCGGGCAGGTGTTCGCGGTCGAGTCCGGCAGGCGAGCGGTGGCCGACGGGCAACGGAACCTCGCCGATCTGCCGCAGGTGCGCCTGCGTGGCGGGCGGGTGGAGCACCTGCTCACGGAGGCGCCGAAGCCGGTGGACGTGGTCGTGCTCGACCCGCCGCGCAAGGGTGCGGGCCGGGCGGTGGTCGACGCGATCGCGGAGGGTGAGCCGGACCGGATCGTCTACGTGGCCTGCGATCCGGCCGCATTGGCGCGGGACCTGTCGTACTTCGCCGGGCACGGCTATTCCCTCACCGATCTGCGGGCCTTCGATGCGTTCCCGATGACCCACCACGTGGAGTGCGTGGCGTTGCTGCAGTAGCGGGTCAGCGGGCGAGCGCGGCGGCGATCTTCGGCACGCACTCCTGCAGCCCGTAGGGCACGCTCAACGCGGTCGGGAAGGCCAGCGCGATCGCGGTCGGCATGTCGAGCGGCACGTACGCCCCGCGCCGGACGGCCGGGATCCGCTGGAACAGCGGTTCGGCCTCCAGCCGGGTGCGGCTTCCCGGCGTGGCGTAGGTCAGCACGAGCACGTCGGCGTCGAGCAGGTCCAGCTGTTCCGGGCTGATCTGCGAGCGGCCGGGGATCGAGGTCTGCGGCAACGACGTCACCTTCGGCGACAGTACGAGCCCCAGCTGTGCCAGGAAGAGCGCCGACGCGTCCTGCGCACTGCTGATCGTGGTGACCGTGCCGTCCGCGACCACCGGGCCGATGGTGAACGTGCGGCCGGCGAAACCGGGGTTGGCCTTCTTCGCCGCGGTGATCCGGTTCTGCACGTCGGTGACGAGCCGTTCGGCTTCGGCGGTGCGGCCGAGTGCGGCGCCGATCCGGCGGGTGGTGACCTGCCAGGTGTCCTTGTTGTACCCGGCCGCCGGCGAGATCGTGGGCGCGATCGCGCTCAGCGTGCGGTAGTCGCGGGCCAGGCTCGGGCGGTCGGTGCCGAGGATCAGGTCGGGACGGGCCGCCGCGATGCGCTCGAAGGGCAGCTCGGCGTCGGCGTACAGCTCGGGCAGGTGGTTCCCGGCGCGGGCCCGCAGCCACGGGGAAAGCCCGCCCGGCAGGAACTTGCCGAGATCCGGGGTGAGCAGCGGGACCACCCCGAGCGCTGCGGCAGCGTCGGTGTCGCGGTACTGGCCCACCGAGACGAGCCGTTCCGGACGCCGGGAAACGGTGGCGGTGCCCTGCTCGCCACGTACGTCGACGGGGAATCCGGGACCGGCCGCAGCGGCGGAGTCCTGCGTGTGGCTGCCGCAGGCGGCGAGTGCGGCCGTCGCCGACACCGCGGTCGCGGCGCGCAGGAAATCACGGCGGCCGAGACCGGCCCCGCTCGCGGTGATCCTCTTCGCGGCCGGACCGCCCTCGGGGTACCGCCGGAACGAAGCGGCGGCGCCGGACCCGGCCCTGGTGGATCTCCACGATGGGGACATGCGCGAATATTAGGTAAGGATTGCCTTCCTGGCAACGTCGTGCGGTCGGCACGGGCGTGCCGAACGCGCCGGTGCGCGGTCTGCGTTGCCGTGGGCACAGCGCCTCCCACGGGCACAGCGCCTCCCGCAGGCATGGTGCCTCCTACGGGCATGGCGCCTCCGGCAGGCACAGCGCCTCCGGCAGGCACGGCGCCCCCCACGGGCATGGCCCCGACGGCGCAGCCCCCATGACCGCAGCTCCCCACGAGCGCGGCTCGCTCCACGAGCGCGGCTCGCTCCGTGCGGGCCGGGTGGAGTGGGCCTGTGGCTGACCCGGGCTGGATGTGACTGTGCTCACAAATCCTTCGGAGGAGAACCCGGGGCGGTGCCCGCTCGACTGACCGGATGAGCAGTGCGGGCCGGACCGGCTGCCCGGGTGTTCCCGGGACCCGTTGGCACGCAAGCTGTTTCCCGTTGCCGATCGGCAGGCACCGGGGCTCGTCGGGCTTCATCGGGTTCATCGAGGAGTGTGGAATGTCCCTGCGCAAAGTGGTGGCGGTGGTGGGCACGGCGGTGGCCGCCCTCGGGCTCGCCGCGCCGTCCGAGGCGGCGGCTCCGCCGCAGACCTGGACGCCGTGCACGAAGCTGGCGCCGTCGTGGCCGAAGTCCGCCGGTACCGCCGCGGAGTGCACGACGGTGCGGGTGCCGGTCGACTACGCCCGGCCGGACGGGCCGGCGATGGAGATCGCGGTGGACCGGATCCCGGCGGCCGACCCGGCGCACCGGCGCGGGGTACTGGTGCTCAACCCGGGCGGTCCCGGCGGCACCGGGATCGCGACGCCCGAGCAGATCCGCACCAGCAGGCTCGGTGAACTGGGCAAGTACTACGACTTGATCGGCTTCGACCCGCGCGGCACCGGGTACAGCGCGCAGGTCGACTGCCAGGCACTCGGCGGCGGTCCGGAGCCGCAGCCCGGAGAGTCCGAAAAGGACAAGGCGCTCGCCCGGATCCGGTGGCGGGCGGACAAGTACGCTGGCTGTGCGGCGAAGGCCCCGGACCTCGCAGGCAGCCTCGGCGCGGTCACCATCGCGCGGGACGTCGACCGGATCCGGCAGGCGCTCGGCGAGCAGCAGATCGACTACTTCGGCATCTCCTGGGGCACCGCGCTGGGTGCCGCCTACCGCAGCCTGTTCGACGAGCACGTGGGCCGGATGGCGATCGACTCGGTGCTGCCCCCTGCCCTTGACCTCGACCGGTTCGAGGCGGCGGAGACGAAGGCGCGCGACGCGAACCTGCACCGGTTCGCAGGCTGGCTGGCCGACCGCGACGCGGTGCTGCACCTCGGCAGCACCGCGGATCAGGTGGTGTCCACTGTGGTCGCGCTGCGCGACGAACTCGAGGCCCATCCGCGTCAGGTCGACCAGGACGGACGGAAGTACGAGCTGAACGGGGCCTGGACGGTGAACCAGATCGGCAGCCTCTCACCGGACTGGGGTTACGCCGCTTCGGCGCTCGCGGCAGTGCGGGAGGGCAAGAATCCGCCGCCGGACCCGCACGGCGCGAGTTCCGCCGCGGCCGGCTTCGGCTGGGACGAACCGCGCCCGTACGGGATAAACCGGTTCGTCCAGCACGCGGTCAACTGTGCCGACGCCACCGGTACCCGTGATCTGGCGCAGATGTGGCGCGATTTCAGCGCGCTGCAGGCACGGTACCCGCTGTCCACATTGGACGAACCGACCTACGCGGGCAGCTGCGTGGACTGGCCCTACGCCGGGAAGAACGTCGACTACCGGCCCGGCCGCAGCCGGCTGCAGCTCATCGGGCACCAGTACGAAGCGGTGACCCCGTACGGGGCAGCGCAGGAGATGCAGCAGCGCATCGGCGGTGCATTGCTGACCGTGCAGGACGACGTGCACGGCTCGCTGTCCACGCTTCCGTGCGCGAGCAAGGTGGTCCGGTTCTTCGAGACCGGGGAACCGGCAACCGGCAGCTGCGCCGGCGGGCCGATCCCGGAGCCCCGGCCGGTGCCGTGAATCGGCCACCGCTGCCCCGGCGCCGCTCGAACCGGCACCGGGGCAGCGGGGCGGGAAGATCAGCCGCGGTCTTCCTTCAGCAGATCCGCGCACTTCTCGCCGATCGCCATGGTGGTGATGCACGGGTTCACCGTGACCAGGAACGGCATCACCGAGGCGTCGGCGACCCGCAGGCCGTCGACCCCGCGGACCCGCAACCGGGCGTCGAGGACCGCGTCCGGATCGCCGTCCGCGCCCATCCGGGCGGTGCACGCCGGGTGGTAGACGGTGTTGTGCGTCTTGCGGATGTAGTCCGCGATCTCGTCGTCGGTGCGGCAGTCACGGCCCGGTGCCAGCTCCACGCCTGCCCACTCGTCCAGTGCGGGTTGTTCGGCGATCGTGCGGGCCAGCTTGACCCCGTGGGTCATCACGCGCAGGTCGTGCTCGTCGGTGAAGTACCTCGGGTCCACCCGTGGCTTGTCGCGGAAGTCGCGGGTGCGCAGCCGGACCGTGCCCCGAGACCGGCTGCGCGTGACGTTCGGGGTCAGGCAGAAGCCGTTGTCCGTGGTCGGGTAGCCGTATCGCACGGTGTTCAGGTCGAACGGCACCGAGCCGTAGTGGAACATCAGGTCCGGCCGGTCGAGGCCGTCCTCGGTGGTGGTGAAGATGCCGATTTCCCACCACTGGGTGGATTCGGTGACCATCGGCTGCAGGGCGTCCCACATCACCAGGCCCTCCGGATGGTCCTCCAGGTTCGCGCCGACGCCGGGGGAGTCCACCAGCACGTCCACGCCGACCTCGCGCAGATGCCCGGCCGGGCCGATCCCGGACAGCATCAGCAGCTTCGGGGTGTCGATCGCGCCGGAACTGAGCACGACCTCGCGGCGCGCGGTGATCCGCTCGCGGTGGATCAGGTCCGGGGCCAGCACCTCCACGCCGGTGCAGCGGCGGCCGTCGAACAGCAGCCGCTTGGCACGGGCGCCGGTGCGGATCTCCAGGTTCGGCCGGGTGCCTTCGATCGGGTGCAGGTAGGACACCGAGGCCGAGGACCGGGTGCCGTCCTCGCGGGCGTTGATCTGGAACCAGTTCGCGCCGTGGGTCACCGTGGCGCCGGAGTTGAACTCGGTGGTCGGGATCCCGGCCTGTTCGCACGCGGAGAGCAGGGCGACCCCGGTGGGGTCGTGCGGCGGCACGGACCGGATGGTCACCGGACCGGAGCGGCCGTGGTGCGCACCGGGCCCGTCGTTCGTCTCGAGCCGCCGGTACAGCGGGAAGACGTCCGCCGCGGACCAGCCGGGCAGGCCCATCGCGGCCCAGTCGTCGAGGTCCTCGGCCGGTGCCCAGAACGCGATGCACGAGTTGTGCGAGGAACACCCGCCGAGCACCTTCGCCCGCGCGTGGCGCAGGTAGGAGTTGCCCGACTCCTGCGGTTCCACCAGGTAGTCCCAGTCGAACCCGGACTCGAGCAGCTCCATCCACCGGGTCAGGGCCAGCACCTCGGGCTGGTCCGCGTCCGACGGTCCCGCCTCCAGCAGGCACACCGTCACGGCCGGGTCCTCCGACAGCCGGGCTGCCACCACCGAACCCGCGGTGCCCCCGCCGACCACCACGTAGTCGAACTCGCTCACCGGGAAACCTCCTCATCGGACACGGGTGCGGCATGGTCGGCCAGCACCCCGATCTTGTGCCGTTGCACGAACCAGTAGTAGGCAAAGCCGCCGGCCGCGAAGACGCCGACGAACAGCACCGAAATCCACCGCAGGTACCAGTGGTACGGCGGGTCCGCGTTGTAGATCTCGTTGCGCGGCCACGCCAGGTTGATCGTCATCGCGGCGCCCCACAGCACCGCCAGCACGTTCACCGGAAGGCCCCAGCGGCCGAGCGAGAACCGTCCGGCGGTCCCGTCCCGGCGCGGCCAGCCACCGCGCAGCCTGCGCACCAGCATCGGCACGGTCACCAGCAGGTAGGACAGGTAGATCAGGATGATCGCCAGGCTGGTCACCGCGGAGAAGATCTGCGTGGAGTTGATGTTGAGCAGCAGCAGCGCGATCGCGATCACGCCGATCACCACGGCGGGCAGCACCGGGGTGCCGGTCGTCTTGTTCACCCGCGCCAGCTTCGAGCCGCCGGGCAGCGCGTTGTCCCGCGCCATCGCGAACGCGATCCGGATCGCCGCGGTGTGCACGGCCAGCACGCACACGGTGATCGCGATGAACACCACGAACAGGAACATCCGCCCGATCGCCGGGCCGAGCGCGTCGGTGAGCACGAACTGCAGGCCGACCGTGCCCAGTTCGGACGCGTGGATGTCGCCGACCGCCATCAGCGCGAACAGGATGATCAGCCCGCCGAGCACGAACGACGCGACGAGCGCACGCAGGATCGCCTTCGGCGCGTTGCGGTGCGGGTTCACCGATTCCTCGCCGAGCGACGCCGCGGTGTCGAAGCCGTACATCACGTACGAGGAGGCGATGCCCGCGATGAGGAACGCGCCGAGGTAGCCGCCGGAATGCCCGGCCCCGGTGCCGTTGGTCTCGGTCACCACGCCCGGCCCGCGCACGAAGTGGAAGGCGAGGAACACCACCAGCAGCACCGCGAACAGCAGCTCGATGAACACGCCCGCGCTGTTGATCCGGGCCATCAGCTTCACCCCGAAGGCGTTGACCAGCGTGGTGAACACGATCAGCACGCTGGCCAGCAGTACGCCGTTGGCCGCGTCGCTGGTGCCGGTGCCGTCCCCGATGAACTGGAAGAACGACGAGATCTGCGGCAGCGTGCGCTGATACGCCAGTGCGGTCGCGGCGATCGACACGATCGAGGCGAGCAGCATCATCCAGCCCGCCAGCCAGGCCAGATGGGGATTGCTGAGCTTCTTCGCCCAGTTGTAGACCGAACCGGCGACCGGGTACTGCGCGGCCAGTTCGGCGAAGCACAGCGCCACCATGAGCTGGCCGCCGAAGACCGCGGGCCAGGACCACCAGTAGGCGGGCCCGCCTTCGGACAGACCGAGGTAGGACAGCTGGAACACCCCGGTCAGCACCGAGATGTAGCTGATCCCGGCGGCGAAGGTGTGGAAACTGCCCAGCGTTCTCTTCAGTTGGTTGGTGTAGCCGAATTCACTCAGCTCGTGATCGCTGGTGTCGCTCAACGGCGCGGATCCTTCCGGTGGGGTGGGGTTCAGCCGGCGAACCAGCGCTGGGGACCGGGGCGCAGGTTCTGGTGGATGTGCTTGATCTCGGTGTACTCGGCCAGTCCGGTGGGCCCGAGTTCGCGGCCGAAGCCGGACTGCTTGTAGCCGCCCCATTCGGCCTGCGGCAGGTACGGGTGGAAGTCGTTGATCCACACCGTGCCGTGCCGCAGCCGGTTCGCCACGCGCTGGGCGCGGGCGGCGTCGGAGGTGAACACCCCGCCGGCAAGGCCGTAGTGGGTGTCGTTGGCGATGCGGACCGCGTCGTCCTCGTCGGTGAAGGTCTCCACGGTGAGCACCGGCCCGAAGGACTCCTCGACCACGGCGTTGCTGCCTTGGCGCACCTCGTCCAGGATCGTGGGCAGGTAGTAGAAGCCGTTCTGCAGCGCGGGGTCCGCCGGGCGCTTGCCGCCGGTCCGGAGGACGGCGCCTTCTTCCACGGCGGTGGCCACGTAGCGTTCCACCTTCTCGCGGTGCGCGGCGGAGATCAGCGGGCCGGTTTCGGCGTTCTCGTCGAACGGCCCGCCGAGGCGGATCCGCTCCGCGCGGCGCACCAGCTCGGCCACGAACTCGTCGTGCCACTCGCGTTGCACGATCAGCCGCGTACCGGCCGAGCAGACCTGGCCGGAATGCAGGAACACGGCGGTGAGCGCGTAGTCGAGCGCGGTTTCGAAATCCGCGTCGGCGAACACCACGTTGGGGTTCTTGCCACCCAGCTCCAGCGCGACCCGCTTCACCGTCGCGGCGGCGTTCGCGGCGATCACCCTGCCGGTGGCGAGCCCGCCGGTGAACGACACCAGGTCCACGTCCGGATGCCCGGAAAGCGGGGCACCGGCCTCCGGTCCGGCGCCGAGCACCAGGTTGCCGACGCCGCCGGGCAGGCCGGCCTCGGTGAGCAGCTTCAGGAACAGGATCGAGGTGTGCGGGGTCAGCTCGCTCGGCTTGAGCACGAAGGTGTTGCCCGCGGCCAGTGCCGGCGCGATCTTCCAGACCGTCTGCAGCAGCGGGTAGTTCCACGGCGTGATCAGCCCGCACACGCCCACCGGCTCGTGCACGATCCGGCTGAACGAGTCCGCGCTGCCGGTGTCCACCACGCGGCCCGCGTCGTTGCCCGCGAGCTTGCCGAAGTAACGCAGGCAGGCGGCGATGTCGGCCATGTCGTAGCGGCTTTCCACCAGCCGTTTGCCGGTGTCCAGCGATTCGGCGCGAGCGAACGCCTCGGCGTCGCGGTCGAGCAGGTCGGCCGCGCGCAGCAGCAGATCACCCCGTTCGGCCGCCGGGGTACCCGGCCACGGGCCGGTGTCGAACGCGCGGCGGGCGGCGGCGATCGCAGCCACCGTGTCCTCACCGGTCGCCTCGGCGACCTCCGCGACCAGGGTGCCGTCGGCCGGACAGCGGATCTCGCGCCGCCCGCCTGCGCGCGCATCCACCCATTCGCCGCCGATGTACAACTCCGCCATGGGATCCTCTCGTGCTCGGTGGTCCGGTGCGGATTATCGCGGCCACGAGGGGTGACCGCGACTTGACCGGCCGGGCGCACGGCCACCCCCGGTCGGGCAGTTGCGTTCCGGTCGGTGCTGTGACGCGCGCCGCGGGCGCGGGGGCCGCACTGGCGCCCGTCCGTAGACTGGCCCGAACCGGCGGAAACTGACAGCGGGAACGGGCGAGGTGGAGCTGTGACGATGCTGGACTCGGTGCACGGACCGGCGGACCTGAAGAGCATGAGCGTCGAGGACCTCGGCGAGCTGGCGGCCGAGATCAGGGACTTCCTCGTCGACAAGGTGCGCCGCTCCGGCGGGCACCTCGGGCCGAACCTGGGGGTCGTGGAGCTGACGCTGGCGCTGCACCGGGCGTTCGACTCGCCGCGCGACGCGATCGTGTGGGACGTCGGGCACCAGTCCTACGTGCACAAGATCGTCACCGGCCGCCACGACGGCTTCGGCAGGCTGCGCCAGCAGGGCGGGCCGGCCGGGTATCCGTGCCGCGGCGAGAGCGAGCACGATCTGGTGGAAAACAGCCACGCCTCCACCGCACTGTCCTATGTAGACGGACTGGCGAAGGCCTTCGAGCTCTCCGGCGGGCCACGGCGGCATGCGGTGGCGGTGGTCGGCGACGGTGCGCTGACCGGCGGGATGTGCTGGGAGGCGCTGAACAACATCGCCGCGCACAAGGACCGTCCGGTGGTGATCGTGGTGAACGACAACGGCCGGTCGTACTCGCCGACCGCGGGCGGCATGGCCGACCATCTGGCGTCGCTGCGGCTGCAGCCCGGCTACGAGCGGCTGCTCGACGGCGGGCGCGAGATCCTGCGCAGCACGCCCGTGGTCGGCAAGCAGCTCTACGCCGCGCTGCATGCCGCGAAAGCCGGCATCAAGGACGCGCTGAGCCCGCAGGTGATGTTCTCCGACCTCGGCCTGAAGTACCTCGGCCCGGTCGACGGGCACGATCTCGTGGCGCTGGACAAGGCGTTGCAGAGCGCACGGGCGTTCGGCGGCGCGGTGATCGTGCACGTGGTCACGGAGAAGGGCCACGGGTACGCGCCCGCGGTGAACCACCAGGCCGACCAGATGCACCAGACCGACCCGATCGACCCGGAGACCGGGCTGCCGCCGGTGAAGGGCCCGAGCTGGACCGGGGTGTTCGGCGACGAGCTGGCGAAGATCGGCGAGGAGCGGGAAGACGTCGTCGCGATCACCGCGGCGATGCTGCGTTCCACCGGGCTGGAGAAGTTCGCCGAGCGGTTCCCCCGCCGCTGGTTCGACGTCGGCATCGCCGAACAGCACGCGGTGACCTCCGCGGCCGGCCTGGCGATGGGCGGCTACCACCCGGTGGTCGCGGTGTACTCGACGTTCCTCAACCGCGCGTTCGACCAGCTGCTGATGGACGTGGCACTGCACCGCCAGCCGGTCACGATGGTGCTGGACCGGGCGGGCATCACCGGTCCGGACGGCCCGAGCCACCACGGCATGTGGGACCTGTCGCTGCTGGGCATGGTGCCCGGCATCCGGGTGGCCGCCCCGCGCGACCCCGGCACGCTGCGCGAGGAACTGCGCGAGGCGGTCGCGGTCCAGGACGGCCCGACGGCGCTGCGGTTCTCGAAGGGCAGTGTCGGCCCGGACGTCCCGGCCGTCGAGCGCCTCGGCACGGTCGACGTGCTGCGCCGCCCGAAGACCTCGCCGGACGTGCTGCTGGTCGCGGTGGGAGCGTTCGCGAAACTCGCGCTGGCGGCCGCGGACCGGCTCGCCGACCAGGGCATCGGCGTCACGGTCGCCGATCCGCGCTGGGTGGTGCCGGTGCCCGCGGAACTAGTCGCGCTGGCCGAACAGCACAAGCTCGTGGTCACCGTGGAGGACAGCGGCCGCCACGGCGGTTTCGGCTCCGCACTGGCCGCGGTGCTGCGGGACGCCGAATGCGACGTGCCGTTGCGTGATCTGGCTGTGCCGCAGGCATTCCACGAACACGGCTCACGGGACGAGGTGCTGGACCGGGTGGGCCTGACCGCACAGGACGTGGCACGGCGGATCACCGAATGGGCATCCGGACGGCTGGGCACCGACGTATCGGCCGCGACCGGCGAGAAGCCCCGCGCCTGACCCGGGGACCTGACCCGGGGGATCTGGAATGGATCCGGAACGGACCCGGCGACCGGGAGCCCGGACCGGAAGTGTCGGCCGGGGCAGGGGAGACCGGCGGTCAGGCCGCGAGTTTCGCCAGTGCCTCGCCGGTTTCCCTGGCCAGTTCGTGGCTTCGCGCGCGCAGGTCGGTGGCCTGTTCGCGCAGGTGGGCCATCGCCGGGCTGAGGTCGGCCAGCGTCAGCTCGGTCTCGATCAGCGTGACGTCGCCGCCGAACACGTCGGTGCCGAAGGTCCGGAGCAGGTACGGCACCGAGTGGTCCCAGCCCTCCTGCGGTGCGCCGGCCGAAGCCCCGCCACCACGGGCGGCGACGAGCGCGATCGGCTTGCCTGCCAGCGGGTAGGTCCGCGGCGCGAAGCGCGGGTCGGTCCACAGCAGGTCGATCCAGCACTTGAGGTGTGCGGACGTGCCCCAGTTGTAGAGCGGGGCGCCGATGACGAGCGCGTCGGCGGCGAGCACTTCGCTCGCCAGCTCGGCGGCGAGGCCGGCCGCGGACTGCTGCTCCTGGGTGGGTTCCTCGGTGCCGCGTGCGGCGAGGGCGTGCGTCCACACGGCCGGTGAAAGCGGCGTGGACAGCAGGTCGCGCCGGGCGACCACGCCCTCGGGGAGTGCGGCGGACCAGGCCCGTTCGAGCTCGTCGGTGATCTCTCGGGTCACGGATTTGTCGCCTTGGACGCTGCTGTCGATGCGGTACAGGGTGCTCATGATGCCTTCCCGGACGGATGTCGTGTCTGGATAGATAATCTGTCGGACAGACGATCTTGTCAACAGAACGTCCGGCATCCGGTTAGGATGGGGTGGTGACCACGCCCGAACACGTCGCGACGGACATCGGCTGGGCGCTGTTCGCGACGGTGCGCCGCTACCGGCACCTCACCGACGAGCTGCTCGCCGACCTGCCCGGGGGCCCGCGCGGCTACCAGGTGCTGATGGGCGCGCAGCAGGGCGGGCCGAGCAGCCAGCTCGCGCTGGCCCAGTACCTCGGCCTCGACCGCACGGTGATGACCTACCTGCTCGACGATCTGGAGTCCGCCGGGCTGGTCGAGCGCAGGCCCGACCCCGCCGATCGGCGCGTCCGCCGGGTCGAGCTGACCGAGCAGGGTGTCACCGCCCTGTGCGCGAAGCGGCAGCGCCTGAAGTGCGTGGAAGCCACCTTGCTCGCCCCGCTCGAACCCGAGCAGCGGGAAACCCTGCGCAAGCTGCTGGAGGTCCTCGCCACCTGCGACGAGCCCGGCTCCGGAGCCGGCTAGCCTCGCTCGCCTGGTGCACGTGGACATCACGAAGCCGCGCAACATCCCTGACGGCGGATGACGGATCGCGCCCATCCCGGCGCACCACCACTGAACGCCGTCACAATCGCGCACCGACCGGCTACGGCCTACCTGCGCAATGGCCGCGGACGACCGCTCCCGGCTCGCCTGCCGCGGAAATCCTGCCCCGCGAACGTCAGGAGACCGCGGCCGCACGCCGGCAACGCGCCCAGGCCTGCTTCGCCGCCAACGGAATCATCGTCAGCTCTCGTCGACCGCGGCGGGCTGTGGTGTTCCGGCGGGGTCCGGCGAGCCGGATGCGCCGTCCGGGCCGAATACTGCGCGTGGTTCCGGGAACAGCTTGACCAGCAGGGGATACGCCACGGCGGCCGTGCAGAGGGTCACCACCAGGCTGAGGTCCACCCCGCCCGCGACGGCGTGCAGCGGGCCGGTGATCATCGGCGTGTTCGCGCACAGCAGTCCCAGCACGGTGGCCGGGAGCCAGGCAGCCATCGCCCGCCAGTTCACGCCGTGGTGGAACCAGTAGCGGCCACCGGTGCGGCCTTCGTTGAACACCTGCAGATCGGCCGGATCGTAGTAGCCGCGCCGCTGCAGGTAACCGATCATCATGATCACCATCCACGGTGAGGTGCACAGCACGATCAGCGTGGCGAAGGCGTTGATGCTGGAGACGATGTCGAGCACGAAGGTGCCGAAGAAGATGAACAGCACGCTCAGCGTCCCGATCAGCAGGGTTGCGCGTACTCGCGAGAGCCGCGGGAAGATCGAGCTGAAGTCCAGTCCGGTGCCGTAGAGCGCGGTGGTGCCGGTGGACAGCCCGCCGACCAGTGCGACCACGATGAGCGGAATCGCGTACCACAGCGGCGAAACGGCGGTGAGGCCCGCGACGTACTCGGCCGGGTCGGCGACCAGCGTCGCGGTCGCGATGCCGAAGCCGAACGGCAGCAGCGTGGCCAGTTGCGCGAGGAACGGCGCGGCCAGCAGCGACCGGCGCCGGTACCGGTTCGGGATGTAGCGCGACCAATCACCGAGGAAGGCGCCGAACGAGATCGGGTTCGCCATCGCGGTGAGCACGGCGAGGATCCACGTCGGCCAGAACGTGCCCAGCGCGTACGCCCCGGAGCCCGAGTACGTGGGGTCGAACGAACCTCCGTACGCGAGGATGCCGAGCAGCATGATCGCCGTGCCGAGTACCACGGCGACGCGGTTGACCAGCAACATGAACCGGTAGCCGTAGATGCACACGACGAGCGTGGCGACGGCGATCAGGCCGTACGCGACCGCGCGCAGCACCTGGCCGCCGTCGAAGCCGAAGATCCGTTGCGCCGCACCGGCGACAGCGTCGCCGCTGACCCACACCGAGATCGCGAAGAAGGTGATCGCGGTGAGCAGCGAGAGGAACGAGCCCACGCAGCGGCCGACCACCCCGAAGTGCGCGCCGGACGACACCGCGTTGTTCGTACGCGTCACCGGGCCGAACAGCGCCATCGGGGAGAGCACGAGCCCGCCCAGCACCACACCCACGGCAGTGGCCGCGAGTGCGGAGAAGAACCCGAGGCCGTACGCGATCGGCAGAGTGCCCAGGATGATCGTGGCGAACGTGTTGGCCCCGCCGAAGGCGAGCCGGAACAGGTCCCGCGGCCGGGAGGTCTGCTCGGCAGGCGGGATCGGCGCGATGCCGTGCTGTTCGACCTCGGTGATCTTCTCGCGCATCAGCACCTCATTCGAAGCGGGTCATCACGTGTTTGACGCGGGTGTACTCGGCGAAGGAGTACGCGGAGAGGTCCTTGCCGTGCCCGGAATGGCCGAACCCGCCGTGCGGCATCTCCGCGGTGAGCGGGCCGTGCGTGTTGACCCACACGCAGCCGAAGTCGAGGTCGCGCGAAACCCTCGCCACCCGCGCGACGTCCGTGGTCCAGACCGAAGAGGCCAGACCGTAGGGCACGCCGTTGGCCAGTTCCAGCGCTTCCGCCTCGTCCGCGAACGGCTGCACGGTGATCACCGGCGCGAAGATCTCTTCCTGCACCAGCTCGTCGTCTTGGCGCAGTCCGGAAACCACGGTCGGCGCGAGCTGGAATCCCGGCCCGGGTGCGGTGCCACCGGTCTCCACCCTCGCGTGCGCGGGCAGCCGCTCCAGCAGGCCGAGCACGCGGTCCAGCTGAGCCCGGCTGTTGAGCGGGCCGTAGTCCACGCCCGGCCGCCGGGCAGCGGCGGTCTTCGTGAGTTCGGCGAGGAATTCGTCGTGCACGCTCTCGTGCACCAGTACCCGGCTGCCTGCTGTGCAGTCCTGGCCGGCGTTGTAGAACGCGGCGTCGACGATCCGCGCGGCAGTGTCGGCGAGGTCGGTCTCCGGGAAGACGAGCAGCGGAGCGTTGCCGCCGAGTTCCAGGTGAGTGCGCTTCAGATCGGCCGCGGCCACGGTGGCCACGTCGATCCCGGCGCGGGTGGACCCGGTGATGGACACCAGATCGGTACGCGGATGCCCGACGAGCGCGCGCCCGGTTTCCCGGTCGCCGCACAGCACGTTGAACACGCCCGGCGGCAGGAATTCCGCGGCGGCCTGCGCGAGCAGGACTGCGGTGGACGGCGTGGTTTCGGCGGGCTTCAGCACCACCGTGTTGCCTGCGGCGAGCGCCGGGCCGATCTTCCACGTCGCCATCATCAACGGGTAGTTCCACGGCGCGATCTGCGCACACACCCCGACCGGCTCGCGTCGGACCACCGAGGTGTGGCCGGGCAGGTACTCGGCCGCGCCCGTGCCTTCCAGTCTGCGGGCGGCACCGGCGAAGAACCGCAGCGCGCTCACGCACTCCGGAATCTCTTCTTCCAGCACGACAGCGCGGACCTTGCCGGTTTCGCGTACTTCGGCGTCGGCGAACTCCGCCGCACGGGCGCGCACTGCGTCGGCCAGCTTCAGCAGGGCTTCCTGCCGCTGTGCCGGAGTGCTGCGCCGCCAGGTCCGAAACGCCCGCGCCGCGGCCGTCATCGCGGTGTCTACTTCAGACCGTCCGGAGAGGACGCTGTGGCCGAATACCGTGCCGTTCGCCGGATCGGTGAGTTCGAGGGTGCCGGGCGCGTCGGCCGTGGCACCGTCGACGAAGTTGCGGATCACGGGTGCTCCAAATGGGTCGGGGCGAACATCTCCAGCACCGCGGGCAGCACGACGACGGAAGGCCCGGAGGTGCGTACTGCCTCGGCCAGGTCGGCCCGCACGGTGTCGAGTGACGAACGCCGGGCGGGTACCCCGAAGGACTCGGCGAGCGCGACGAAGTCCGGCCGGGCCAGTTCGGTCGCGGTGGTCTGCCCGAACGTGTCGTTGAGGTATTCGCGGAGGATGCCGTAGCCGCCGTCGTCGACCAGCAGCCACGTGACGTCCAGGCCGTGCTGCACGGCGGTGGCCAGCTCGGCCAGCCCGTACATCGCGCCGCCGTCGCCGGAGACGGCCAGCGCGGGCACGCCCGCGGCAGCCGCGCCGAGCGCGCCGGGCAGACCGTAGCCGAGCCCGCCCGCGCCCTGTGCGGTGTGCATCGGCGCGTGCTCGGGGTTCCACGTCGACCACGCCCAGTAGGCGGCGATCGTCATGTCCCAGAAGGTCTGCGTGCCCGCCGGGAGTGCGGCTTGGACGTCCTCGATCAGCTTCCGTTCCGCGGCGAGCGGCTGACTGTCCAATCTGGACTCGACGCGGGCGAGCAGATCCTGCACCGCGGCCTCGGCCCGGCCGTCCGCGGGCCGGGCGGGTACCCGGGCCAGCAGGGCACGCAGGGTCGCCCGGACGTCCGCGTGCAGTGCGAGCGCCGGGTAGTTCGACTCCAGTTTCCCGAGATCGGCTTCGATCTGCACGAGCCGTCCGCGCGGGGCGAACTCGCGGTAGTTGCTGGACAGCTCGCCGAGCCCGGAGCCGAGTACCAGCAGCACGTCGGCGTCGGCGAGGAATTCCGTGGTGTGCCAGTCCTCCATCCACGACTGCGCGGACAGCGGGTGGTCCCAGCCGAATACGCCCTTGCCGCCGAAGGTCGACACCACCGGCGCCCGCAGTGCTTCGGCGAGTTCACGCAGCTCCTCGTGCGCACCGGACCGCAGTGCACCACCGCCGGCGAGGAACACCGGGTTTTTCGCCCCGGACAATAACTTCGCCGCTTCGCTCAGCAGTTCCGGCACTGGTTCGAGCGGCGGGGGAGCGGCGGTGACCGAGTGCAGCGCCGGCAGGGTCGTCTCGGCGAGCAGCACGTCCTGCGGGATCTCCACCCACACCGGACCGTACGGCGCAGTCGCCGCGGTGGTCCACGCCTCGCGCAGTGCAGTCGGGAGCTGACTCACCGAACGGACCACGTGCGTCGACTTGACCAGGTCGCGGAAGCTCGCCTGCTGGTCGGGAAGTTCGTGCAGGTAGCCGTGCCGTCCGCCGCCGAGCCCGGCGACCGGGACCTGGCTGGAGATGCCGAGCACCGGTACCGAAGCCGCGCGTGACTCCTGCAGCGAGGCCAGGGTGAGCAGCGCGCCGGGACCAGTGGACACGACCATCGGCGTGACCGGGACCGGGCCGTGCGGATCCGCGGTCAGCCGGGCACGGGCGTGCCCGTCGGCGGCGAAGGCGAGGTTGTTCTCCACCCGGGAGGTGACCAGCCGCAGGCTGTCCGTCCGGCGAAGTGCTTCGAACAGACCGAGTGCGTGCTGCCCCGGCAGTCCGAACACGGTGTCGGCGCCGAGCGCGCGCAGCGTCTCGACGACGACGTCGCCACCGATGCGGGTCATTCCGGCTTTCCCAGCGTCAGCAGGCTCACCAGGTCGTAAGCGACGTGCGAAGCGGCGATCGCGGTGATCTCGGCGTGGTCGTAGGCGGGGGCCAGTTCGACCACGTCCGCGCCGACGAGGTTCAGCTCGCGTAGCCCGCGAAGGATCTCCAGCAGTTCGCGGCTGGTCATCCCGCCGGCCTCGGGGGTGCCGGTGCCGGGCGCGTGTGCCGGATCGAGCACGTCGATGTCCACCGATACGTACAGCGGACGGTCGCCGATGCGCTGGCGTAGCGCGTCCACCGTCTCGTCGATGCCGCGGCGTAGCACGTCGCCGGAGGTGACGATGCCGAAGCCGAGCCGACGGTCCTCCTCCAGATCACGTTTGCCGTACAGCGGACCGCGGGTGCCGACGTGGGACAGTGCGCTCGTGTCGAGGATGCCTTCCTCGGACGCCCGGCGGAATGGCGTGCCGTGCGTGTAGGGCTCGCCGAAGTAGGTGTCCCAGGTGTCGAGGTGCGCGTCGAAGTGCAACAGCGCTACCGGCCCGTGCTTCTTCGCCGCGGCACGCAGCAGTGGCAGCGCGATGGTGTGGTCGCCGCCCACAGTGACCAGCCGGGTCCTGTCCGCGGTGAGCGTTTCGGCTTCCTGCTGCAGCTTTTCGATCGCTTCACCGATGTTGAACGGGTTGATCGCGATGTCCCCGGCGTCCACCACCTGCTGCTCGGCGAACGGTGACACGTCCAGGCCCGGGTGGTAGGGCCGCAGCAGCCGGCTGGCTTCGCGCACCGCGGCAGGCCCGAACCGCGCGCCGGGGCGGTAGGACACCCCGGAGTCGAACGGCACGCCCACCACGGCGACGTCGGCACGCGGCACCTCGTCGATGCGCGGCAGCCGGGCGAACGTCGCGAAGCCGGCGAACCGTGGCACGCGCGACGAGTCGAGCGGGCCGACCGGGGGCAGATCAGTCACCTGGGCAACTCCTGTCTCGTTGGGATCACTTCGGGTATTTCGGCGGAACCGTGCAGGCGCTGGGTCCACACCGTGAGGATGCTCTCCGGCGTACGCGGCGTCGCGAGACTCACGGCGACGTACACGATCAGGCTCGCGCCGAGGCCCCAATAGATCGGGCTGTTGGCAGCGACACCGTCGATGATCATGAAGGCGATCACGGACGCAGTGCCCGCCACCATCGACGCGTACGCGCCTTGACGCGTCCCGCGCTTCCAGAGCAATGCGCCGACGATCGTCACGAGCAGTCCGCCGACGAGGATGTCGTAGGCGATGGTGAGTGCGTTGACGACGTCGTCCACCATCATCGCGATGCCGATCGCCACCACGCCGAGCACGAGCGTGGTCACGCGGTTGCGCAGCACTTCCCCGCCTTTGAGGCCGACCTTGCGCAGCAGGTCCGAAGTGGTCGTGGTGGCGCACGCGATCAGCGCACCGCTGGAGGTCGACATGAGGGCGGACAACGCAGCGGCCAGCACCAGTCCGCGCACGCCGGTGGGCAGCAGCCGCTCGGCGATGGTGGCGAACGCGTCCTGCGCGCTGCCCAGGTCCGGGTAGAGCACCTTCGCCGCGGTCCCGATCAATGCGCCCGCGACGCCGTAGACGAGGCAGTAGACGCCGGAGATGATCCCGCCGCCGGTGGCGATCCGTGGCGTGCGCGCGGTGAACACGCGTTGCCAGATGTCCTGTCCGATCAGCAGGCCGAAGGTGTAGATGAGGAAGTAGGTCAGGATGGTCTCGCCGCCGATCGAGCTGAACTCGAAGTACGAGGCGTCGAGTTTTTCCGCCATGCCACCGAAACCGCCCGCGGAGACCAGCGCGATCGGCAGCAGCACGAACAGGATGCCGACGGTCTTGATCACGAACTGGGCGATGTCGGTGAGCGTGATCGACCACATCCCGCCGAGCACCGAGTACAGCACCACGATCGACCCGCCGATGGCGATGCCGGCCCAGCTCGGAATCGCGAACAGCACCTTGAAGATCGAGGCGAACGCGAGCGTCGAGGTGACCGTGAGCATCAGCGTGTAGCCCCACATCACCACACCGGACACTGCGCTCGCGCGCCCGCCGTAGCGCAGGTCGAGCATCTCGCCGACGGTGTACACGCGCAGTTTCACCAGCCGTCGCGCGAACACCGCGTGCAGCACCAATATCCCGACGCCGATGGTGATCACCAGCCAGGCCCCGGAAACGCCGTAGGTGTAGCCGAGTTTGACCCCGCCGACGGTGGACGCGCCGCCGAGCACGACCGCGGACATCGTGCCGGAGTAGAGAAACCAGCCGAGCCGCCGCCCGGCCACCAGATAGTCGGACTTGGTCTTCGCCAGCCGGAGGCCGATCCAGCCGACGCCGAGCATGCCTGCGATGTACAGCGCGATCACCGCGTAGTCGCCGCCCACGGGTCCTCCTCGGGTGCCGGGTTCTGCGGGACACCGTAGGTCCGTCCGGTCCGGCTGCGGGATGGGACGATCCGTCCCGACGGCGCGGCTACCATGGATAAAATGACCCATCATCCGGATCCACTGCCCGCCGAGGTGACAGTGCCGTTACGGGCCGTCGCCGGCAATCCGGACCTGGCACTCGAGGTGGTGCCGGAGACCGTGGCTCCGGACGCGCTGGACCGGCCGGTCCGGTGGGCGCACGTGAGCGAGCTGGCCGACCCGGCGCCCTACTTGCTCGGCTCCGAACTGCTGCTCACCGCCGGTGTCAACCTGCCTGCCGACGCGGGCCGTTACGTCCGGCGGCTGCGGGATGCCGGGGTGACCGCGCTCGGCTTCGGGCTCACTCCGACGGTTTCGGAAACGCTGCCACGGCCGCTGCGCAGCGCTTGCGCACGCCACGGGCTGCCGCTGCTGGTGGTCCCGCCGGCCACGCCGTTCCTGGCGATCAACCGTGCGGTCGCAGTGGCACTCGCCGAAGCCGGGCAGCACGAGCAGCGACGGCTCTCCGAGGCGCGCGAGGCACTGACCCGCGCGGCGTCCGGCGGGCTCGGCGAACTGGTCACCGCACTCGCCGGACGGCTGCACGGCTGGGTCGCGATGGTCGGCCCAGAGGACGTGCTCGTGGCGGCGCACCATGCGCCGCACCCGTGGCCACCGCAGGTCCGGGAACTGCTCACGACCCTGCGGTCCGGCAGCGGGATCCGGGTCGCGACGACCGAACTGCCGGACGGCACGCAGGTGGTGGCCCAGCCGGTGTACCCGCAGGCGACCGCTGCCCACCTGCTGGTGCTCGGCAGGCCCGGCCGGTTCGACCGCGGCGACCGTTCGATCCTGTCCGTCGGCGCGGCCCTGCTCGGTCTCGTCGGACGCGCCGGCTCGGACACCGCCGAACTCGGCGCGGCGGCCACCGCGTTGCTGCTCGGCGGTCCCGCCGGGGCTGCGCTGAGCGAGGTGCTGGGTGCGGATCGGGCGCGGATCGTGGCCGGGGTGGCGCACCGGAAAGGTCCCGAAGCCCTCGCGCGGCGACCCGACTGGCTGCGGGCCCGGCTCGACACCCCGCTCGTGCAGGTGCTGCCGGGGCCCCGCTTCCTCGCCGTCGCGGGCGCCGAACCGGCCGGGCTCGACGGCTTGCGTGAGCACGGCTGGCTGGCGGTGGCCGGTCCGCCCGCGGCGGCCGGCGAGCTGCCAACTTCGGTACCCGCGATCGAACTCCTGCTGGCCCGCGCCCGCGCACTCGACCGGGCAGTGGTCGCCGAGCCCGAGGCGTCCGGCTTCGACGAGCTGGTACCGCCCGCCGCGGGCAGTGCGTACGCAGCTCGGCTGCTGGCGCCGCTGCGGGAACTCGACCGGGCACCCGGCCGCGAACTGGTGACCACCCTGCGGACCTGGCTCGCGCAGCACGGCGGCTGGGATCGCACCGCGGCCGAGCTCGGGGTGCACCGCAACAGCGTGCGGCACCGGATCGGGCAGGCAGAACGGGCACTGGGGATGGACCTCGCCGATCCGGAGACGCGGATGCGGCTGTGGTTCGCGCTGCGCTGGGCGTGAGCCCGAGTGTCCATTCAGGTCTCTCAGGCGCTCTCAGGAAACTGTGGGATTGTGGTCTGGTGCGAGTTCTGGTAGTCGAAGACGAAGAGCCATTGGCCGACGCGATCGCCCGCGGGCTGCGCCGCGAGGGGATGGCGGTGGACGTCGCGCTCACCGGGGACGACGGGCACGAGAAATCGTCGGTCACCCGCTATGACGTGATCCTGCTCGACCGCGATCTGCCCGGGATGTCCGGCGACGACCTGTGCCGCGAGATCGTCACCTCCGGCGAGCTCACCCGGGTGCTCATGCTGACCGCGAGCAGTTCGGTGTCCGACCGGGTCGACGGGCTGTCCCTCGGTGCGGACGACTACCTCGCCAAGCCGTTCGCCTTCCCGGAACTGGTCGCCAGGGTGCGTGCGCTCGGCCGCCGTGCCACCCCGGCCGCGCCGCCGCTGCTCACCGCCGGCGACGTGGAGCTGGACCCGGCCAAGCGCGTCGTGCGCCGCGCGAGCGGGCCGATCGAGCTGACCCGCAAGGAGTTCGGCGTGCTCGAGGTGCTGCTGTCCGCCGCCGGGTCCGTGGTCAGCAGCGAGGAACTGCTGGAACGGGTCTGGGACGAGAACGCCGACCCGTTCACCACGACCGTGCGGGTGACCGTGATGACCCTGCGCAAGAAGCTCGGCGAGCCCGGCATCATCGAAACCGTGGTCGGCTCCGGCTACCGGGTGCCGGTGGACGCCGCCGAGTGAACCTGCCCGGCTCCAGCAGCCTGCGGGTCCGCGTCACCGTGCTCGCCACGGTGCTGGTCGCCGCGGCGGGACTGCTGCTGCTGTGGCTGGCGTGGACCCTGGTCGGCGACGCGGTGGACGCGGTGCCGCACATGCCGCCGGGCACCCTGGTACGGGTCGACGGCGTCGACGTGGACTCGTCCACGCTCGCCCAGCACCTGCGTGAGCACGCGGTGAACCGGGTGCTGCTGTTCGGTTCGCTGGCGTTCTGCTTCGTGGTGGCCGCGGCGGCGATCCTGGCCTGGACGTTCACCTCGCGCGTGCTGCTGCCGCTGCGCGAGATCACCGGCACGGCGCGCAGGCTGTCGGTGGAATCGCTGGGGGAGCGCATCGGCGAGGTCCACTCACGCGACGAGCTGGCCGAACTGGCCGGCACCTTCGACGACATGCTCGACCGGCTCCAGGCCGCTTTCGACGCGCAGCGGCACTTCGTGGCCAACGCGAGTCACGAGCTGCGCACCCCGCTGTCGGTCATCCGGACCGAACTGGACGTGACGCTGTCCGACGAACAAGCGAACGAGGCCGAATTCCGCCGGATGGCAGGCGTCGTGCGGGACGCCACGGAACGGGCGGGCCAGCTGGTGAACTCCCTGCTGCTGCTCGCCCGTACCGACGGGGCGGGCCTGGTGGTGCGGGAACCGGTGGACCTCGCGACGGTCGTGGAACGCGCCTGGGCCGCGGTGCGCGGGGAAGCGGAGCAGCGCGGCCTGCGCACCGCGTTCACCACCCCCGGCGCGACCACGATCGGCGATCCGGCGCTGCTGGAACGGATTGCCGGCAACCTGGTGGAAAACGCGGTACGGCACAACGTCGACGGCGGATGGATCGAGGTCGCCACGG
Organism: Amycolatopsis ultiminotia; assembly: GCF_039536925.1. Classification (NCBI taxonomy): domain Bacteria; kingdom Bacillati; phylum Actinomycetota; class Actinomycetes; order Pseudonocardiales; family Pseudonocardiaceae; genus Amycolatopsis; species Amycolatopsis ultiminotia. Next base: position 348,651 of record NZ_BAAAZN010000002.1, read on the forward strand.
AATCCGGCGCGCACTGGAGCACCCTGCGCGTGCGCTCCTCGGGCGGCCTGCTCGATCCGACGGCCGTCCCGGAGCTGTTCGAGCCGTTCCGCCGTGCCGGGATCGCCCGCACCGCCCGCTCCGGCGCCGGGCTCGGCCTGTCCATCGTGCGCGCCGCGGTACAGGCACACGGCGGTACAGTCACCGCGGAACCCGTGGTGGGCGGCGGACTGGCGGTCACCGTCCGACTGCCGGCGTCGGTGTAGCACGTTTGTGCGGCGTTGTGGGCGCGACCCGCGGATCTCCGGATCGCGGCGACCGCGGCGGTGCACCGGTTGCCCCTGCTGACTCGCAATCCTGAGGACTTCGCCGGTCTGGCGCGGCTGCTGATCGTGCACGGGCTCTGACTTTCCGCCGCGCTGTGCCAGTATCGGCACATGGGTGCACGACTCTGGCGGTGGCTCGCCCCGGTGCTGGTGCTCGCCCTCGGCGCGGGGGCCGGCGCGGCCTTCCTGGTGGCGAACGCGATCGGTCCCGCCGAGCTGCCGGTGGACCGCACCCCGGTCCCGCTGGCGCAGCACCGGCCGTGTGCCGCGGTCCAGCTGTTCCTCGACGACGACGAGACGATGCGCCGCACCGCGCAGGCACTGGCCGGGGATCCGCAGGCCCGCCGGGTGTTCGTCCAGACCAAAGCCGAGTCCTACGCCCGGTTCCGGGAGCTGTACCAGGACGACCCCGAACTGATGGCGCAGGTCCGGCCCGAGGACATCCCCGGCTCGGTCACCGTGATCCCGATGCCGCACACCGATCTGCAGGGCTACGCCGCGGACCTGCGCAAGCGTCATCCGGAAGCGGACGTGCAGGTCCTCGACGGCACCGCGTTCCGGCAGCAGGTCCGGCCGGGCGAACCGGGTCCGGTCTGCCCGCGCGCCGGCGAGTTCTGAGCCGGGAAGTACTGCCGCAGGGCGGCCTCCCCACGAGGAGGAGACCGCCCCGGCAGATCAGGCCGTGGGGACCGAGGCGACGCCCGGCGCGAGGAACGGCTTGCCGTTCACCCGCTCCGAGACGCCGGAACGGTCGAGGTACGGCGTGATGCCGCCGAGCCAGAACGGCCAGCCCGCACCCAGGATCAGGCACAGGTCGATGTCCTGTGCCTCGGCGACCACGCCCTCGTCGAGCATGATCCGGATCTCCTGCGCGATCGCGTCGAGTGCGCGGTCGCGGACCTGCTCGGCGGTGGACGGCTTGTCCCCGCGCGTCCACAGCTGCTCGACCTCGGGGTCCACCGACGGGGTGCCCTGCGCGTCCCAGGTCCAGACGCCCTTCTTGCCCGCCTGTACGAACCGTGCCAGGTTCTCGCTGACGGTGAACCGGTCCGGGAACGAACCGTGCAGCGTCTCGCCCACGTGCAGCGCGATCGCCGGTCCGACGAGCTGCATCAGGTTCAGCGGCGACATCGGCAGGCCCAGCGGCTCCAGTGCGGAGTCGGCCACCTCGAACGGCGTGCCCTCGTCCACCGCCACCAGCACCTCGCCGAGGAAGCGCAGCAGCAGCCGGTTGACCACGAACGCGGTGGCGTCCTTCACCAGCACGCTCGACTTCTTCAGCTGCTTGCCCACCGCGAACGCCGTGGCGAGCGCGGCGTCGTCGGTCTGCTCACCACGCACGATCTCCAGCAGCGGCAGTACCGCGACCGGGTTGAAGAAGTGGAAGCCGACCACGCGCTCCGGATGCTGCAGCTGCTCCGCCATCGCGGTGATCGACAGCGACGACGTGTTCGTCGCCAGGATCGCCTCCGCGGACACGTGCTGCTCCAGCTCGGCGAACACCTGCTGCTTCACGCCGAGCTCTTCGAACACCGCCTCGATCACGAAGTCCGCGTCGGCGAACGCGGCCTTGTCCAGCGAGCCGCTCACGAGCGCCTTGAGCCGGTTCGCGCCGTCCTGGGACAGACGCTTCTTCGCCAGCAGCTTGTCGATCTCGTCGTGCACGTAGCCGACGCCCTTGTCGATCCGCCCCTGGTCGACGTCGGTGAGCACCACCGGCACCTTGAGACGGCGCACGAACAGCAGCGCGAGCTGGCTCGCCATCAGGCCCGCGCCCACGATGCCGACCTTGTTCACCTTGCGCGCCAACGACTTGTCCGGTGCCCCGGCCGGCCGCTTCGCGCGCTTGTTGACCAGGTTGAACGAGTACAGCCCGGCACGGAGGGTATCGGACATGAGCAGTTCGGCGAGACCGTCGGTCTCCGCCGCATAACCGCGGTCGAGATCGTTCTCCCGGGCCAGCTCCAGCAACTCGACGGCCTTGCCGGCACCAGGCGACGCACCGTGCGTGCGACCGTCCACGATGGACTTCGCCCGCGCGATCGCGGCGTCCCACTCCGCGCCCCGGTCGATCTCGCGCCGCGCCGGGGTGAGCTCGCCGTTGACCACCTTCGCCAGCCACAACAGCGACTGCTCCAGGTAGTCCGCGGAGCCGAACACCTCGTCCACGATGCCGAGCTCGGCCGCCTTCTTCACGTTGAGCATCTTGTTCTGCGCCAACGCATTCTCGATGATCACGGTGACCGCGGCGTCCGGTCCGATCAGGTTCGGCAGCAGCTGCGTACCGCCCCAGCCCGGGAACAGGCCGAGGAACACCTCGGGGAACGCGATTGCCGCGGTGTTCTCCGACAGCGTGCGGTAGTGGCACGACAGCGCCAGCTCGAGGCCGCCGCCCATCACCGCGCCGTTGACGAAGCCGAACGTCGGGATCTTCGATTCGGTCAGCCTGCGGAACACGTCGTGTCCGGTCTGCGCGATCTCCCGGGCCAGCTTCGGATCCGCGACCGCCTCGACCCCGGACAGATCCGCGCCGACGGCGAAGATGAACGGCTTGCCGGTGACCGCGATCGCGGCCGGTTCGGCGGCGAACGCCTCGTCCAGCGCGGCGTTCAGCGACACCAATCCCTGCGGGCCGAAGGTGTTCGGCCGGGTGTGGTCGTGGCCATTGTCCAAAGTGACCAGTGCGACCTGCTGGTCCAGGCCGGGCACGGTCACCAGCCGGGTGAGCGCCCTGGTGACCACCTCGTCCGGGAAGGCCGCCTTCGCCTGTTCTGCGGTGAACGTCATGCCTTCGCCCCCTCGTAGGCCGGGTTCTCCCACAGCACGGAGCCGCCCATACCGATCCCGATGCACATCGTGGTGAGGCCGTAGCGCACGTCCGGACGCTCGGCGAACTGGCGCGCCAGCTGCGTCATCAGCCGCACGCCGGACGAGGCCAGCGGGTGCCCGCAGGCGATCGCGCCACCCCACGGATTCACCCGCGGATCGTCCTCGGAGACGCCGAAGTGGTCGAGGAACGCGAGCACCTGCACCGCGAACGCCTCGTTGATCTCGAACAGGCCGATGTCGTCGATGCCGAGCCCGGTGCGCTTGAACAGCTTCTCGGTGGCAGGCACCGGACCGACGCCCATCACCTCCGGTTCGACGCCGGCGAACGAATAGCCGACCAGCCGCATCGCGACCGGCAGGCCCAGTTCGCGTGCGGTGTCCTCGTCGGCAAGCAGCGACGCGGTCGCACCGTCGTTGAGACCGGCCGCGTTGCCCGCGGTGATCCGGCCGTGCGGACGGAACGGCGTCTTGAGCGCGGCCAGCTGCTCGACCGTGGTGCCCGGCCGCGGCGGCTCGTCCTCGGTGGCCAGGCCCCAGCCGAGCTCGGCGCTGCGGGTCGCGACCGGAACCAGTTCCGGGCCGATCTTGCCGGTCTTCACGGCCTCGGCGTAGCGCTCCTGGCTGCGCGCGGCGTAGGCGTCGGTGCGCTGTTTGGTGATCTCCGGGAACCGGTCGTGCAGGTTCTCCGCGGTCTGGCCCATCACGAGTGCGGACGGGTCGACCAGCTTGTCCGCGACGATCCGCGGGTTCGGGTCGACGCCCTCGCCCATCGGATGCCGCCCCATGTGCTCGACCCCGCCCGCGATGGCGATGTCGTAGGCGCCGAAGCCGATGCCGCTCGCGGTGGTGGTGACCGCGGTCATCGCGCCCGCGCACATCCGGTCGAGCGCGAAACCGGGGACCGACTTCGGCAGCCCGGACAGCAGCGCCGCGGTGCGGCCGATGGTGAGACCCTGGTCGCCGGTCTGCGTGGTGGCGGCGATGGCCACCTCGTCCACGCGCTCCGGCGGCAGCTCGGGATGCCGCCGCAGCAGCTCGCGGATGGCGTTGACGACGAGGTCGTCCGCGCGGGTCCCGGCGTAGATGCCCTTGTCGCCCGCCTTGCCGAAGGGAGTGCGCACCCCTTCGACGAACACGACCCTGCGCACTCCCCGCGCGTCCGGCGCGAGGGGCGGCGTACCTGGTGCGGCCACGAATGCTCCTGAAGTAGACAGAAATCCTGCCCGCAGCGTAGCCCTTGTTACCCACGGGTAACCAGGGGAGTGGCCCGGTCGAGTGGGGGAGCGCACACTCCCGTGGCGTCCGGACTGCCCGGCGACGAGGCTGTCCGGACGCCGGCGGGCAGGTGCAGCGCAGACCACCGGCGAAGGCCGGGCGCTGCCCGGGGAACCCGATCCGCCGGGGCCGGGCGATCTTCGGACCGGGCGAACCGGGGGGCCGCGACGCTTCGGGTCCGGGGCACGTCGACCCGGTTGACGTGCGTGCGTGACCGCGGGTGGGCGCGGGCCCGCGCTGATCGGGCCGTCGGAAGGTTTCGGTCAGGAAGCCGTGCTGTGCAGGGCCTTGCTGAGTTCCGCCGTGGTCAGCTCGATCTGCCACGGCCGGGCGCTGCCCGCGCGCAGGACCTCGGCCACTGCGTCCTCGGAGAGGTCGGCCGGGGGACGCCAGCAGGTGCGGCGGACCAGATCGGGCAGCAGCAGGTTCTCCACCGGCAGCTTGCGGTCCTCGGCGATCGCGGCGAGTGCGGCGCGGGCCGCGGACAGCCGGGCCGCGGCGTCGGGGTCCTTGTCGGCCCAGCGGTTGACCGGCGGCGGGCCGTCGGAGGCCTGGGCGGGGGTGGGCAGTTCACTCGCGGGCAGCGCCTTGGCCGCCTGCAGGTGCCGCAGCCAGCTCGCGGTGTACTTGCGCTGCACGCGTCCGCTGAACACCGGCAGGGCCTGCAGTTCCTCCGCGGTCTTCGGATCGGCCGTCACGGCGTTGATGATCGCGCTGTCGGGCAGGATCCGGCTCGGTGCGCGGTCGCGTTTGCGGGCGAGTTCGTCGCGGGCCTGCCACAGCTCCCGGACCGCGGCGAGGCCACGGGGACTGCGGATCTTGTGCACGCCCGAGGTACGGCGCCACGGTTCGGCGCGCGGGGCGGGCGGCGGTGCGGTGCGCACGGCCTCGAACTCCTGCTGTGCCCACTCCAGTTTGCCCTGTGCGGCCAGCTCCGCTTCGAGCTTCTCGCGCAGTTCGTTGAGCAGTTCGACGTCGAGGGCCGCGTAGTTGAGCCAGTCGACCGGCAGCGGCCGCTTCGACCAGTCCGCGGCGCTGTGTCCCTTTTCCAGCGTGTAGCCCAGTAGCCGTTCCACGAGCGTGCCCAGCGCCACGCGTTCGTAGCCGGCCAGCCGCCCGGCCAGCTCGGTGTCGAACAGCGAACGCGGGTGCAGGTCCAGCTCGGCCAGGCACGGGAGGTCCTGGGACGCGGCGTGCAGCACCCATTCGGTGTCGTTGAGGACCTCGCGCAACGGGGCGAGGTCGCCTTCGAACGGGATGGGGTCGACCAGCACCGTGCCGGAGCCTTCCCGGCGCAGCTGGACGAGATAGGCCCTGGGCCAGTAGCGGTAGCCGGACGCACGTTCGGTGTCCACCGCGACGGCACCGGTCCCGGCCGCGAGCCGCGCGCACGCCTCGGCGAGCGCGGACGGGTCTGTCACCACCGGCGGGGTGCCCTCGGCCGGTTCGCGCAGCAGCACCGGCGGTGTGGACGCCTCGGTGGTCGGCTCGCCGGTCCGGGCTCCGTCCGCCTGTGCAGTTCCCATGGGTGACGACCCTACGGGACGGGCGGGCCGCGCCTGGCCCGCCCGCCCCGCAGGGACGTGGTCCGTCGTCGTCAGCGGATCACGCCGGCACGCATCGCCAGCGCGACCATCTGTGCCCGGTCCCCCGTGCCGAGCTTGCGCCCGATCCGGGAGAGGTGGGACTTGACGGTGAGTGCGGAGAGCGAAAGTTCCTCTCCGATCTCCTTGTTGGACTGCCCGTCGGCGACGAGCTGGAGTACCTCGACCTCACGGGCGGACAGCTCGCGGGGGGTGTTGTCGGTCCCCGCGACCCTGGTCCCGGTCGCGAGGACCGGAGCCACGCTCGGGTCGGCGTAGACGCCGCCCTCGAGCACCCTGCGGACGCCGTCGGTGACGACGACCGGTGAGGCCGATTTGAGCAGGTACGCCTGCGCGCCCGCCTGGAACGCGGAACGCACCGCGTACGGGTCGTCGGAGGATGCGAGGACCACCACCCGCGGCCAGCCGTGGCTGCGCAGCTCGGTGACGAGCTCGATACCGCTGCCGTCCGGCAGTCCGAGATCGAGGATCGCGAGATCGCACGGGCCGGTGGCCTGTGCTCGCGCCCTCGCCTCGGCCACCGTGGCGGCTTCGTGGACGGTGCCCGCACCCATCTGTGCGAGTCGTGCTGAGATTGCCTCCCTCAACAGCGGGTGGTCATCGACCACCAACACGGAAAAGAGCTCTTCCCGCGGGTGCGGAACCATGCTCGCCGGCAAAGCACCGGCTGGCGTGGATCGGACGGCCTGAGATAAGCCGACGGTAGCCACGTCACTACCTCCCTGGAGTCGGTCGTGCCCCCCGACCGGCACCGGGACCTTCGGCCGTTCAGCCGCGCCAGCTTTAGACCGAAAGTGGTGTCGTCCCAGGCACTGTAGCCGCCCGGACGCCGCTGCGGGGGGATCGAATGGGTATCTATCCGAAACAGTTCGTCACCCAGCGCGTTTGATGTAACACGATCGGACTAATGAACGGCCGGTTGCTTACGGATCTCCGGTCGTGCGCGATGCTCTTCTGTTGCCGCCTTGGAAACGGGCGTGCAGATGGCCCGTGCAGGTGCCGGTGCTTCTGCGTGCGCCCGGACGGGCTAGACCCCGGAACCCGGAAATGGGCCCTGGCCGGGGAGAGATCATCTTTTTTCATGTTCCGCGCCGGGCCGTGCCGCCGGCGGTACGCAGCCGGCGGCCGGCCGCGGCCTGCCGCGGGACGGCCCGCGAGGCGGTGACCTGGGGTTTACTGCCTGTGATCGGCAGTAGTTCACGAATGGGCAGATGGCCCCGTCCGGCCGCTGTCCGTCCACCCGGGACGGACGTGAACGGCTCTCGGATCTGCCCGGAAGCGGGTGCCGCGAACGGTCCGGCAGCGTGCCGCTGCGGCCGTCGGGGCGCGGCTGCGGGCGTGCAGCGGCCCCGGACGGGCTGCCCGTCCGGGTGAACTTCGGGAATCAGGAGCTCTGGCGCTGCTCGAACAAGGTCACGCCGACCGGGGGCAGTCCCACGACGCTCGCCATGACCTGGCAGAACGCGCTCCCGTGCGGGCGCAGCATCGCATCCGGCGGGGTCCAGGACGCACGCAGTTCGAGGTCGTCGGTGCGAGCGGGGCCGGCGATGTCGCCGAACCGCGCCGAAGAGGTCTCGGTCACCGTGCCACCGAGTGCCTTCCAAGTGGCCCCGGACGCCTCGAGCGCATCGGTGAGCCAGGACCAGCCGACGGTGGGCAGGAACGGATCGGTGGCGAGTTCGCGGTCGAGCTCCGCCCGGACGTACATCACCAGACGGAACACGCCCTCCCAGCCGTCCTGTCCGTCCGGGTCGTGCAGCAGGACCAGCCGCCCGGACGCCATGACGTCGGCGGGGCCGGAGACCTCGCAGCTCACCGCGTACGACCACGGTGCCAGCCGCTGCGGCGCCCGCATCTGCTCCAGCCGGACCTCCGGACGAGGCCGGACGGACTGCAGCGCCGCGACGGCTTCGCGGAACAGCTCGGGCACTGGCGTCATCGCGGTCACGCACCGACTTTAGGGCGGCACCGGCCGGTTGCCGTCGCAGGCGCGCCGAGCGACCCCGCCTTGCCGTGCCGGCTCCGACGACCGGGACACACCGGCCGGAACGGCACACTCCGCTCCCGGCGTGTCGCCTTGTCCGGCAAGCGGTGAATGCGCTCTGCCGGACGACTGGAGGAGGCAGGTTCGGAGGTGGGCGGCGCCGGGACGAGCCGGCGGTGCGTGCGGACGACGCGGGCAGTGTGATGCGGGGCCCGCATGGTGCTGGTGGTGGGGCAGTGTCGTGCTGGTGGTTCGGAGGGGCTGTGGTGCTGACCAGCCGGCGGGTGACTGATTCGCCGGTACGGGTGGGCGGTCGGGTGGCCGTGTGGTGCTGGAGCGCTGGGGGCTTGTGGCGCTGGCGAGTCGGCGGGCCCGTGTTGGTGACGGGCCTGCGGTGGTGCCGTGTCGGGTGGCGCTCGGGTGCTGCCGTGTCGGGTAGCGCTGCTGTGTGGGGGGCGCTGCTTTGTGGGGGGCGCTGCTTTGTGGGGGGGGCGCTGTGTGGGGCCGGCGAGCCGGGTGTGCGGTTTCGGGGCGAACATCCGGCGGAGGTGCACCCGGTTCCCTGTCTGCACCGCGCCCGTTCGGCGGCCGCTCGATACCGCGCGCCTCGGGTGCGTGCGGTGGCGTGGGAGCATGGGGTTCGTGCCTGAGGTTTCGTCTGTCTCCGTCGGTTCTCCGGTCGTTCCGGCTCGTCGCGCGCTGTCCGAGGCGCCGTTGCTCGCTGCTGCGCGGGGGCGGCGGCCGGCGCGGGTGCCGGTCTGGTTCATGCGGCAGGCCGGGCGTTCGCTGCCGGAGTACCGCGCGCTGCGCGAGGGCGTGCCGATGCTCGAGGCCTGCTTCGACCCGGAGATGCTCGCCGAGATCACCCTCCAGCCGGTTCGGCGGCACCAGGTCGACGCCGCGATCCTGTTCAGCGACATCGTGGTCCCGCTCAAGGCGGCCGGCGTCGAGATCGACATCGTGCCCGGCACCGGGCCGGTGGTGGAGCAGCCGGTGCGCGACGCGGCCGCGGTGCGTGGTCTGCCGGTGCTCGAACCGGAGCAGGTCGCGAAGGTCGCCGAGGGCGTCGGGCTGCTCGTGGAGCGGCTCGGCGAAACCCCGTTGATCGGCTTCGCCGGTGCGCCGTTCACGCTGGCCAGCTACCTCATCGAGGGCGGGCCCAGCCGCAACCACGAGCACACCAAGGCCCTGATGCACTCGGATCCGCAGCTGTGGCACGAACTCGCCGCCCGCCTCGCCGACGTCGCCTCGATCTTCCTCCGCGCCCAGCTCGACGCAGGGGTCGACGCGATCCAGCTGTTCGACTCCTGGGCAGGCGCGCTGTCCGAGCGCGACTACCGCGAGTTCGTCCTGCCGCACTCCGCGCGGGTGCTCGAGGAGGTCTCCGGCTACGGCGTGCCCCGGTTCCACTTCGGTGTCGGTACCGGCGAGCTGCTCGTCGCGATGCGCGACGCGGGCGCGGACGTGGTGGGCGTCGACTGGCGGGTGCCGCTCGACGAGGCCGTGCGGCGGCTCGGCGGCGACGCGGTCGTGCAGGGCAATCTCGATCCGGCGTTGCTGCACGCGTCCTGGCCGGTGCTGGAGGCGGAAGTCCGCCGCATCGTCGAGGAGGGCCGCGCCGCCAGGAGCCACGTCTTCAACCTCGGCCACGGCGTACTGCCCGGCGTTGATCCGGATGTGCTGACCCGCGTCGTCGAACTGGTGCATTCGCTGTGAAGCGCGTCGCCGTCGTCGGCGGCGGCATCTCCGGCCTGACGGCGGCGTACCGGTTGCACCGGTTGCTCGGCGAAGACGTCGAGGTCACCGTCTTCGAAAGCACCTCAACGGTGGGCGGCAAGCTGCGTACCGCCGAGGTCGGCGGCGTCCGCTACGACGTCGGTGCCGAAGCATTCCTCGCGCGCCGCCCCGAGGTCACCGCGCTCGTGACCGAGCTCGGCCTCGAAGACCGCCTGGTGCACCCCACGAAGGCGCGAGCCAAGATCCACGCTGGCGGGTCTGTGCAGAGCCTGCCGCCGGGCACCCTGATGGGTGTGCCCGCGTCGGCCGAAGCGGTCGCCGGCGTGCTGTCCGAGGACGGCCGCCGGACTGTGGACAAGGAACGTTCGCTGGGCCCGGTCCGGCTGGGCGAGGGCGATCTGCCGCTCGGTCCGCTGTTGCGCACCCGGTTCGGCGACGAACTGGTGGACCGTCTCGTCGACCCGTTGCTGGGTGGTGTCTACGCAGGCGGCGCCGACGGTCTCGGCCTGCGCGCGACCATGCCCGGTCTGGCCGGCGCGGTCGCGGACGGCGCCGCTTCGCTCACCGAAGCGGCCGCGTCGCTGCTGCCCAAGACACCAGGCACCGCGCCGGTGTTCGGCACCCTCGCCGGAGGCCTTGACGCTCTCGTCGAACGGCTGCTGGCACTGTCCGGCGCCCGGTTGCGCACCTCGGCGACCGTTCGCTCACTCGCTCGCACCGCGTCCGGCTGGCAGCTCGACTTCGGCGCCGCGGCGCCCGCGCACGCGCCGGAGGACAGTCCGGTCGACGTCGACGCCGTGGTGCTCGCCGTTCCCGCGCCTGCCGCGCGAAAGCTGCTCGACGGCGTGGTCCCGGCTGCGTCCACCGCCTTCGGCGAGGTCGAACTGGCGTCGATGGCAGTCGTCGCGCTCGCACTGCCGTCCGGCACTGAACTGCCGGACTCTTCGGGCATCCTCATCGGCGCGGGGGAGCGAGACGCGGACGGTGTGCCTTATGCGTCGAAGGCGTTCACCTTCTCCGCGAACAAGTGGGCGCACTACGGCGCCGAAGAACCGGTGCTGGTCCGCGGCTCCGTCGGCCGCTTCGGCGAGCCCGGTGCGCTGAACGGGGACGACGCGGCACTAGTCGCCGCCGTACGCGACGACCTGGCCCGGCTCACCGGCGTGACCGCGGATCCAGTCGACACCCTCGTCACCAGGTGGGGCGGCGGGCTCCCGCAGTACGGCACCGGGCACCTCGAGCGTGTCGCGCGCATCGAGGAGGCGGTGAGCGCCGCACCGGGACTGGCCGTCGCCGGTGCCACGCTGCACGGGGTCGGCCTGCCCGCGTGCGTGGCCACCGCGGACGCGGCCGCGCGCCGGATCGCCGGTCAGCTGACGGTGTGACGGAGGCGCTCGGGACATCCGGCGCGCACAGTGCCAGGATGGGTACATGGCGCGGCTGAACTACAACGAGCTCAATGACACGATCCGCTACACCACCTGGTCGGTCTTCCGGATCGAACCGGGCAGGCTCGGCGAAGACCGCGGAGCCGCCGGCCGCGAGACCGCGGAATTCCTCGACGGTCTCGAGGCGAAGGGCGTGATCGTGCGCGGGGTCTACGACCTGTCCGCGCTGCGCGCCGACGCCGACTTCATGATCTGGTGGCACGCCGAGGAGATCGAGCAGGTCCAGGACGCCTACACCGGATTCCGCCGGACGCCGCTGGGCCGGGCCGCGACCCCGGTGTGGAGCCAGACCGCGCTGCACCGGCCCGCGGAGTTCAACAAGAGCCACGTGCCCGCGTTCCTGGCCGGCGAAGAAGCGCGCAAGTACGTGTGCGTCTACCCGTTCGTCCGCTCCTACGACTGGTACCTGCTGCCCGACGACGAACGTCGCAAGATGCTGGCCGACCACGGCAAGGAAGCGCGCGACTACCCGGACGTGCGGGCCAACACCGTGGCGTCGTTCGCACTCGGCGACTACGAGTGGATCCTCGCCTTCGAGGCCGACGAACTGCACCGGATCGTCGACCTGATGCGGCACCTGCGCGGCACCGAGGCGCGGCGGCACGTGCGCGTGGAGGTTCCGTTCTACACCGGCACCCGGGTGCCGCCTGCCGAGCTCGTCGCGGCTCTGCCGTAACCGTCGTGCAGGACGCGCTGGCCGGGGTGTGGCGGACGCTCACCGGCGACTCACCGCCCGAAGCCACCCTGACCGGCGACGAGTCCGTGCTGCCCGGTCCGTTCCGGGTGCCCGCAGCGGCCGCCGCGAGCGTCGCCGCGGCCACGCTCGCCGCCGCCGAGCTGCTGCGGGTGCGGGGCATCGAACCGGGCACCGTCGCGGTCGACGCCCGGCACGCCGCTGCGGCGTTCGGCAGCGAGCGGCTGCTGCGCGTCGACGGCCGTCCCGGGCCCAGTCCGTGGGGCTCGATCGCGGGCGATTTCCGTGCGGCCGACGGCTGGGTCAAACTGCACTGCAACTACCCACGCCACGAGGCGGCGGTCTGCTGGGCACTCGGCGTGCCGGCCGTCCGCGAGGCGGTGGCGAAGGCGGTCGCCGGGAAACGCGCGGCCGAGGTCGAATCCGCGGTGGTCAGCGCGGGCGGGGCGGCCGCACTGATGCGTTCACGTGCGGAGTGGCTCGCGCATCCGCAGGGCCGGGCCGTCGCGGACCTGCCGCTGGTGGCGCTGGACCGGATCGGGGACGCGCCGCAGCGCACCCTGTTCGACTCCGAACGGCCGCTCGGCGGGGTGCGGGTGCTGGAGCTGACGCACGTGCTCGCCGGCCCGGTCGCCGGGCGGGTGCTCGCCGCGCACGGGGCGAACGTACTGCACGTCGGCGCGGCGCACCTGCCGCGGATCCCGGTGCTCACCATGGACACCGGCCAGGGCAAACGCTCCGCGTTCGTCGCGCTCGACACCGAGGGCGGCCGGGCGAAGCTGAGGAAGCTGATCGCCCGTGCGGACGTGCTGGTGCAGTCGTTCCGGCCGGGCGCGCTCGCCCGGCTCGGGTTCGGGACGCAGGAACTGGCGCAACTGCGGCCGGGGCTCGTGGTCGCCGATCTGTCCGCCTACGGCTGGACCGGCCCGTGGGCCCGTCGCCGCGGATTCGACAGCCTGGTGCAGATGTCCTCCGGCATCGCCGAGGAGAACGCCGCGGACGCACCGGCCCCGTTGCCCGTGCAAGCCCTCGACCACGCGACCGGCTGGCTCACCGCGGCCGCGGTGATGACCGCGCTGCACCGCACCGTGACCGAAGGCGGCACCTGGCGTGCCCGGCTGTCCCTCGCCGGTACCGGTGCCTGGCTCGACCGGCTGGGCCGCAAGCCCGGCACACCGTCCGAAGTGGACTTCGCGGATCTGCTGGAGGACGTGGACAGCGACTTCGGCCGGATGACCCGGGTGCGGATGGCCGGTGAACTGCCCGGCGCCCCACCGCAGTGGGAGCACGCCACGCACCAGCCCGGCTCGGACCCCGCGGTGTGGTCCCCGGTCAGCGCCGGAACCGGCGCCGCCGGGGTTTCGGCAGCTCACCCCGGCTGACGAGCCAGGCCGCGAAACCCGCCGCGTACTCGTGCGCGCGCACCTCGGTGGTCTTGGGGTGCTCGGCTGCGTAGGCGTCGAAGAGCGACCGGAACCGTGGTCCCAGTGCTTGCGGCAGATCCGGGCGCAGGTAGGCGACCAGCCGGCGGCGTTTGCCCCGCAGGACGCCTGCCTCGACACGCAGCCGTTCCGGATCGAACCCGGGTGGGGCTGCCGCGCCGGTGAGCAGGTTCTCCAGCAGTTTCGCCTGCCGCGCGGCCAGTTCCTCGCGGCTCATGCGCTGACTACCGTGCGCAACGCGGCCAGTTCGGCTGTGAGCTCGCTGTCGGTGGGGTAGTCGTCGTCGCGTTCGAGGAGCACACCCGGCGGATCGGTCCGCCGGCGCAGCTCGGCGAGCAGGTCGAGGACCTCGCGGCGGACCGGATGGGCGTGCGTGTCGTGGTAGACGCCGTCGCGCTCCACCCCGCCGGCCACGTGCACGTAGGCCAGCCGTTCCCACGGGATGCCGTCGAGGAACGCGACCGGGTCGGTGCCGATGTTGCGGGCGTTCGCGTACAGGTTCGCGACGTCGACGATCAGCAGGCAGCCGGTGCGTTCGGTGAGTTCGGTGAGGAACTGCTCCTCGGTGAGCTCGTCGTCCGGCCACTGCAGAACCGCTGCGATGTTCTCCAGCGCGAATGGTACGTCCACAATGGACTGAGCGGTGCGCACGTTCGCCACCAGGACGTCCAGCGCCTCGCGGGTGCGCGGCAGTGGCATCAGGTGCCCGGAATCGAGCCCGCCCGCGCGGACGAAACAGACGTGGTCACTGGCGAGCGGGGCGTCGAGCGCACGGGCCACCTCGGCGAGATGCTCCACCCGCGTGGTGTCGAGCGGTTCCGCCCCGCCGAGCGAAAGCGAAACGGCGTGCGGCAGCACCGGCATCCCGCGTTCGCGCAGTGCGACCAGACTGTCCGGCAGATGCCGGGCGTGCAGATTCTCGGCCACGACCTCGACCCAGTCCACCCCGCGCATCCGCGCGATGGACAGGTCCAGCTCGGGCCGCCATCCGATGCCGACCCCGAGCCGCTCAACCACGCCCGTCACCCCCATCGGCCCGCGCCGCCGCGCGGACCCGCCACGGCGCGCACCGAACCTGCTTGCGACGGCACGCACTCAGCCGGGCGCCGGAGGCTGCCTTCCGGCGGCGTGTGCACCGACGGGCCGCTGGCGGGCGTTGCTTCGTGTGTGGGGTGTGCTTCGTTGGATGCCGGCGGGTGTCGGCTCGTGTGCGGTGCGTTCGGTCGGATGCTGCCGCGCGTTTTCCGGCGCGTGCTGAACCTGGTGTCTGGCTATGGAAAACCTCGTCCGGCCCGGGGGCGCGGTGCGGATTCCGTGTCGGCAGTGGTGTTTGCCGGTCAGTTGTTGCCGCCACCGCAGCCACCTCCCCCGCCGCAGCCGGCGCCGCCGCAGCCTGCACCCCCGCCACAGCCCGCGCCACCGCAGCCGCCACCACCGCAGCCGGCGCCTCCGCCGCAGCTGTTTCCGGCACCGCAGCCGCCTCCGCCTGCTCCGTAGTAGTAGGCCACGCCGCCCAGTACGCCGCTGACGCCCGTGGCCATCGCGGTGCCGGTTCGCCGCGTGGCGGGAAGTCCGCGGAAGAGTGCGACCCGCAGGTCCCGATCGGGGTGGTTCGCGAAGCCGCCGAGGGTGACCTTCGCGGTCGCCCCGGTCAGCACGCTCTGGTCCGGCCGTGCCGCGGCCAGCGCGGCCTCGCCGGCTTCGGTCGCCTGTACCCGGCCGGCCTTGCTGCGGCGGGACAGCGCGAGGCCGGCCAACCCGGCCGCCAGCAACGCCGTCACCAGCGGGAACCCGGACAGTCCGCCGAAGGCGAACCACGCGATCGCGGCGGCCGTGAGCAATCCCTCCCGGACCGCCACGAGTGCCCAGCCACGCCGGACCGCGGTCGTGTCGACGAGCAGGCCGCGTTCGGTCAGATCGTCGACCAGCCGCTGCATGGCCGGACTGCCGATGAGCCCGCTCAGCACGGTGGCCACGCCGGTGTGCTCGCCGACCAGCCCCACGGCGTCGCGGCCGAGGTCGTCGACCGGTTCGAGCGGCGTCCGGTACAGCCTGCCCACGGAGTCGGCGCGCAGCTGTTCGCGTTCCAGCAGCGCTGCGACCACCGACTCGGCCACCCGCACCGGACCGTTCGCCAGCACCGCGACCTCGGCAGCTGACGTCAGCCGCGCCGGTGCGCCGTCGTCGTCGCCCCGGCCCGCGCGCCGTGCGACGCGCAGGCCCAGGTACCAGAACGCGAGCGCCGGCACGGCACCGATCGCCGCGGCGATCCCACCGGAAACCGTCCAGACCATCGTTCCCCCTCCGATGCTCCGTGCCGCGCGCCCCGCGGCGGCGGCTCAGTCGCCGGTCTCCGGGACCAGCTTCAGTGAGATCGAATTGATGCAGTAGCGCTGGTCGGTGGGAGTGGCGTAGCCCTCGCCCTCGAAGACGTGGCCGAGGTGGCTGTGGCACGACGAGCAGAGCACCTCGATGCGCCGCATGCCCATCGCACGGTCCTCGCGCAGCAGCACCGCGTCCGAATCGGCCGGGTCGTAGAACGACGGCCAGCCGCAGTGGCTCTCGAACTTCGTGTCACTGCGGAACAGTTCCGCACCGCAGGCCCGGCACTCGTAGACGCCGGTCGTCTTCTCGTCGGTGTACTCGCCGGTGTAGGGCCGCTCGGTACCGGCCTGGCGGAGTACCGCGTACTCCTCCGGGTTCAGCTGCGCACGCCATTCCTGCTCGGACCTGACCACACGCGGGGTGGTGCCGACCACGGGTTTCATACCTTTCACGCCTTCCACGTTACCTCGACAGGAAGGCGACCGTGTGGGTCGCGATGTCCCATGCGGTCACGAGCAGACCGGCCACGATGAGCACCACGAACAGCACGGACACCCAGTACCGCAGCCCGCCGGTCCGGGTGCTCGATTCGGCGAAGTCGGCCACCTGGTCGAGACAGGCCTCGACGGTGAACGTCGGCCCGGTGCGCTCCATCCGGTCGAGGTGCGCGGCGAACGCGCGCACGTCCGGGTCGGCCGGATCGAGCCCGATCAGGTCATCGTGGAAGCGCGGGTTCCAGCCCGGCGGCACAGCTGCGCTTTCGACCATGTCTCCACGGTAGGGCATCGACCCTGCTCAGCACACTCCCGCCGGGACCGACGTCACCGCCCGGCCGGGTCCGGCCGCGGCCGGAAACCGCAACCGGGTCAGCGAAAACGGCCGCGCCGGGGTGGGTCAGCCGGTCGCCGAGTCGGCCTTCAGCCGGGTGTCGCTGTCGATCAGCAGCTGGCCGCCGGACATGATCACGCGATACGGGCGGCGGGTCCCGTCGATGGTGAGGTTCATGGTGATCGAACCGTCCGGGTTGGCGCCCCCGCTGTCGGCGCGGGCGTCCTGGTACGCGCCGATCTGGTGCGTTGCCCAGTACTGCTGGAACGCGCTCTCGTCGCCGTAGACCGCCTGCGCGGACGGGGTGAGGTGCGCCCAGTTGGCCGCGGGTTTGGCGAAGAAGCCGTTGGTGATCAACTGGCCTGCCGCGGCGTAGTCGGTGACCTTGCCCTCCGGCGGCGTCTGGCCGAGCGGACCGGCCGGGGCGCTCGGAGTGCTGCTGGGCGGACCGGACGAGGGCGGTGCCCCGGTCGAGGGCTGGTCCGCCGGCGGGTTCGCGTTCGTGCCGCCGTCCGTGCCACCGGTGTTGCTCAGCACCAGGAACACGATCACCGCGACGGCCACGATCGCCGCCGCGCCGCCCGCGAACAGGGCGAACCTGCGTCTGTGGCCGGTCTTCGCCGCAGCGCCCGAGTAGTTCGGTGCGGCGGCGGTGGGTGCCGGCCGCGGGGCCGCCTGCGGTGCGGGTGCGGCCTGCGGAACCGCGGGCTGCGGGTGTGGCGGAGTACGCGGCGGCGCGGCCGGTGAGCGCATCGGCATGAACGCCGCGGTCGGCGTGCGCGGCGGGTTCGACGGGGCCTTCTGGGCCGGGATCGGGGCAGCGGACGGTGCCTCCTGGCCGGTCGCCACCCGCTGCCACGGCGGGCGCGAGTCGGTGCTCGCGCCACCGCGTCCGCCCGCGATGAGCGGCGGTTCCGCGGACTCGCCCGAGGCGAGCGCGGCCAGCCGCTCCCGCGCCTCGGCCATGCTCGGACGGTCGGTGGCCTCGGTGCGCAGCAGGCTCATCAGCAGCGCGGTCGCCGGGCCCGCCTGGCTGGGCGGGTTGACCTGCCCGTTGGCCGCGGCGTAGAGCAGCGCGAGCTGGTTGGTGGTGTTGCCGTACGGCGTCTGGCCCTCGATCGCCTGGTACAGCGTGGCGCCGAGGGCGAACACGTCGGAACTGGGCACCGGATCGGCGCCGCGCGCCAGTTCCGGCGCGAGGTAGGCCGGAGTGCCGCCGATCAGGCCGGTCTGGGTCAGCGTCATGTCGCCCGCCGCACGCGAGATGCCGAAGTCGGTGAGTTTCGCCGTGCCGGTCTCGTCGATCAGGATGTTGCCGGGCTTGACGTCCCGGTGCACGATCCCGGCGCGGTGCGCGGCGACGAGCGCCGCGGCCACCTGCTCGCCGATCCGGGCGACCTGGCCGACCGGGAGCGTGCCCTGTTCGGCCAGCACCGCGGACAGGCTCGGCCCGTCGAGGAACTCCATCACCAGGCAGGGATCGCCGCTGTGCTCGGCGATGTCGAACACCACGATGGCGTTCGGGTGCTGGAAGCGGGCGGCGTTCTTCGCCTCGCGCATGGCGCGCTGGCGCATGTTGTCGCGCTCGGCCTCGGACACCCCCGGCTGCGGCAGGATCTGCTTGATCGCCACGGACCGTTCCAGGCGCACGTCGACCGCGCGCCACACCACGCCCATGGCACCGCTACCAATGTGCTCGACGAGGCGATAGTGCCCCGCGATCAGCTGTCCGGTGTCGATGGCGGACGCTCCTGACGAAATCCCGGTGATTCGTGGTCGTGTTCAGCGCGGATACCCCTCGCGCACCCGAACGAGTGTAGCGGTCGGAAGTACCCGGTCGCCGTCAGCCAGCCGGTGCCGCCGACCGCGCGGGCTCTTCCGGCGCCACAGCCGGGGTGCGCCGTCGCAGCACGCGCAGCAGCCCGGCCACCCCGGCCGCCGCGAAGACCGCGTAACAGGCCAGCAACGCGGGCGGCGTGTCGCCGGTCAGCGCGTCGGCGAAGACGACCACCGCGATCGTGCCGGGGACGCTGCCGAGCGCCGTGCCGGCCAGGTAGGGCAGCAGCCGTACCGAGGAAACGCCGCACAGGTAGCTCAGCGGTGCGAACGGGACCACCGGGATCAGCCGCAACGACAGGACGGCCGCCACGCCCCCGCCGGAGAGCCGCTCGTTGACCACCCGGACCGGTGCCCGGTGCAGGTGCCGGGTGACCAGATCGCGTCCGAGCAGCCGGGCCAGCCCGAACGAGAGCCCGGCGGCGATCGTGGTCGCGACCAGCGCGATGGCCACCCCGGCGACGCTGCCCACGAGCAGTCCGGCGGCGAGGTTGAACACGGTGCGGGGGATCGGCGCGACGGTGAGCAGTGCGTACGCGGCCAGCAGCACGATCGGTGTCGCAGGCCCGGTCGCCGCGGCCCACTGCCGCCACTGCGCCGGCCCGGGAATCGGCACCCACACCGCGACCGCGGTGAGCACGGCAAGCACAGCGAGCGCGAGGACGAGCTTGGTTCTGCCGGACACACTGCCACGGTAGGGCACCCGGGCCGGACAGCGACCGCCCGGTCCCGCCGGCAGGACGCGCCTGCCTGCGGGATCGCCGTGGTGTCGTGCCGGGTTTCCGGCGCGATGGCGGGATACCGTTGGCGCATGCCCAAGCACGGTGATCCGGTCGAGTACCAGGTGGGGGAGCGCACCGTCCGGGTGTCCAGTCCGGACAAGGTCTACTTCCCGGACCGGGGCATCACCAAGCGCCAGGTCGTGGAGTACTACCTCGCGGTGGCCGGGCCGTTGCTGCGTGCCATCGGGGAGCGCCCGACCACTCTCAAGCGTTACGTCGACGGCGTCACGGGTGACTGGTTCTACGCCAAGCGCGTGCCCAAGGGCGCCCCGGAGTGGCTGGAGACGGCGCGCATCACCTTCCCGTCCGGGCGCACCGCGGACGAGATCTGCCCGACCGAGCCCGCGGTATTCGCCTGGGCGGCCAACCTCGGCACGTTCGACTTCCACCCGTGGCCGGTCCGGCGGTCCGATGTGGACCATCCCGACGAACTGCGGGTGGACGTCGATCCGCCGGAGCGGGCCGGGTTCGGCGACGCGGTCGAGGTGGCCGGGGTGGTGCGCGAAGTGCTTGCGGACGCCGGGCTCACCGGGTACCCGAAGACCTCCGGCGGCCGCGGGGTGCACGTGCTGGTGCGGATCCGGCCGGAGTGGGACTTCGTCGCGGTGCGGCACGCGGTGATCGCACTCGGGCGGGAGGTCGAGCGGCGCGTCCCGGACAAGGCGACCGTCTCGTGGTGGAAGGAGGAACGCGGCGGCCGGGTGTTCCTCGACTACAACCAGGCCGCGCGCGACCGCACGGTCGCCTCCTCCTGGTCGGTGCGCGGCACGCCGCGCGCCACCGTGTCCACGCCGCTGACCTGGGACCTGCTCGCCGAGGCCGATCCGGACGAGTTCGACGTGCGCAGCGTCCCCGGTTTCCTGGCCGAGCACGGCGACCTGCACGCGCCGATGGACGAAACGGCGTTCGGGCTGGAAACCCTGCTGGAGTGGTACGACCGTGACGACCGCGACCTCGGCGGCGCGGAACTGCCGTACCCGCCGGACTACCCCAAAATGCCCGGCGAGCCGAAGCGGGTGCAGCCGAGCAAGGCACGGTCCGGCAGGGCGCCGTCCGGCTCCGCGCAGGCAGACGGTGCGCGGTCCGGCGATACGCGGGCCGACTCCGAGTGACCGGCTGATCGCGGCCGGTGGTCACGTTCAGTGATCATTTCCGGCGGGGAGTGAGGATTTCCCCCGGCAGGGATTACCCTGCTCAGTACCCGATCGGGAGCCTGGGCACGGTCTGTTCCGGATCCGGTGCGTAACGTTCCTGGATCGCGGTGCGACTACTCCGAGCCGGTGGGCGGACCGGCAGGAAGGGAGACCCGGTGGACGACCTGATCGCGTTCCTCGCCGCGCGAGTGGGCCAGCGGCAGGCGCTGATCATGCAGGCGGTGCAGAAGCAGCAGGCAGGCGAGCAGCTCACCCGGGCCGAGGCGAAGGTCGCGGTGGAAGAGCGGATCCGGGCGCTGGGGGACGTCGAACTCGACGTGGTGAACCAGATGATCAACGAGATCGAGGCCATCCGCCGGATCATGCTCGCGCACCGCACCACGGTGTCCGAGAAGGTGCCGGGTTTCCCGCTGTACGGCAGTGAATACTGGTGCGAGAACTGTCACGTGCCCGCCGACGAGGCCGGCGCCAACTGGTGCGTGACGCTGCGGCTGCTCGCCCTGCCCTATGCCGACCATCCGGACTACAGCGAACGCTGGCGCCCCTGACCCGTGCCGGGAATCCCGCCCCGGCCCGGGGTGTTGGACCCGGACGTGGACGTTGCGATCTCCGTGCTCGACCGCTCGCCGGTACGGCGCGGGCGGGGTGCCGCACAGGCCGTGCGGGACACCGTGGCGTTCGCGCGGGATGTCGAAGCGCTCGGCTACCACCGGTTCTGGGTGTCCGAGCACCACGGCGTGCCCGGGGTCGCCGGGTCCGCGCCCGCGGTGCTCGCCGCCGCCGTCGCGGCCGCCACGACCCGGATCCGGGTCGGCACCGGCGGTGTGATGCTGCCGAACCACCGGCCGCTGGTGGTTGCGGAGCAGTTCGGCGTGCTGAACGCCCTGTATCCCGGGCGGATCGACCTCGGGCTCGGGCGTTCGGTGGGCTTCATCGAAGGGGTGCGCCGCGCGCTCGGGCAGGACAAGGACGCAGCCGACGGGTTCGCCGACCAGGTGCGGGAACTGCGCGCGTTCTTCCGCGGGGACCAGGTGCAGCCCGGCGTGCACGCGATCCCGGCCGAAGGTCAGTCCGTGCCGTTGTTCCTGCTGGCCACCGGTGCGGGCGCGGACCTCGCCGCGGAACTGGGCCTGCCGCTGGTCATCGCACCGGCACGCGGGCACCGCGCGATGATCGACGCGATTGCCCGTTACCGCGACCGGTTCCGTTCCAGCACTGCGGATCCCTATGTCGTCGTGTCGACCGCGGTCGCCGTCGCGGACACCGCAGAGCAGGCCCGCACGCTGCTGGTGCCGGAAGCCTGGTCCACTGTGTACTCACGCAGTCACGGCGTGTTCCCGCCGTTGTCGCCTGCCGAGGAGATCCTCACCGTGGCGATGACCGATCGCGAACGCACCCGGCTGGACCAAGTCCTTTCCGGACAGATCGGCGGTACCCCGGCCGAGGTTTCCGACCGCCTTGGCGCACTCGTCGCGGACACCGGCGCCGACGAACTGCTGATCAGCACCAGCACCTACGATCCGGCCGAACGCGTCGAATCCTTCGCCGCGCTGGCGGAACTGGCCGGGCTTCCGGTGGCTGCCGGTCCCTTCCGGTAGCCACCGAACTCACCGCGCTCAGCCCGGGTGCCCGGCCGCGGTGGCGATTTCCCGTGCCACTGCTGCGGGCGGCTTTGCTTCCGTGCCCACCAGCGTGCCGCTTGTGCGCAGCCAGGGCAGGGCGGCCGCGTAAGCGCCGAGGTGGTCGAGCCGCCATTGCCGCGCGCCCGGTTCTGCGGGGTCGGTTTCGATCCGGCGGCGCAGCTCGTCCTGCCCGGCGTGCAGGACGAAATGCCGGACCACCAGTCCACGTCCGGCCAGGGCGGTGAAGACCTCCTCGGCGTAGGACTCCACGAGCAGGGTTTGCGGGATCACCAGCGGCCCGCCGGTGTGCTCGTGGATCCTCGCGGCGGTTTCCACGACCAACGGTCGCCACAGGCTGATGTCCTGGAAGTCCGCCACCGGTTCGGGAAACAGAATCCGCAGCAGGTAGCCGACGTACTCGGGGTCGAAGACGCGGGCGCCGAGCAGTCCGGCCAGTTCCCGCGCGGTGGTGGTCTTCCCGGCGCCGAACGTGCCGTTGAGCCAGACGATCACCCGAGCACTACCGGCAGCTTCCCGGCGAGTTCGCCGAGTGCGGCGGTTTCCTCCGCGGACGGTGCGCGTCTGCCGGTGGCCACGAGCAACGCAGCGCGGTCGTCGAAGGAGGACGACAGCGCGAAGCCGGCGATTTCTTCCGTCTGCGCGCGAGACGCGGCCAGCGTCTCCGCCGGTGGTCCGTCCACTCCGGACAGGTGGGCCACCAGGTCGAGGTGGTGCAACGTCGACTCCAGCACGTAGGTGGTGAGGTAGTCGGCGACGGTCAGCACCTCGTCACGGGTTTCCACGCGGGCGCCGGGATCGGCGGCGGCGGCGGCCCGGCCGGCGGCGACGGTGAGGTCGTCGAAGTGGTGGAGGAGCCAGGCCGTGGTGCCGTAGGCGGCCGCGCTCCGCCGGACGAACGCCGACTCCGCGTCGGTGCCGTCCGGCGCTTGCATCGCTGGTTCCCAGTAGCCGATCGCGGTGCGGGTCGGCGGCGCATCGGTGGTGGAGGCGAGCGTGATGAGCACGTCCTGCGCGTCGATGATCAGGTGAACCACCAGGTCCTGGACGAGCCAGCCGGTACAGCCGGAAGGGGCGACCCACTGCCCGCCGTCAAGTGCGTGCACAGCTTCCTGCAGGGCGTTCCAGGCACGGGGAAAGAGATTCACTCCTCGCACCCTAGCGAGTGCGCCCGCACCGGACACGGTGTTTTACAGCCGCAGCTGCAGCTCGGTGAGCAGCCGTTGCGCGGGGTCGCGCAGGTCGATGCCGGAAACCTCTCTGGCACGCCGTACGCGGTACCGCACTGTGTTCGGGTGGATGTTCAGGGTGCGGGCGGCTGCGCGGGCGTCGCCGAACGCGTCGAGGTAGGCGAGCACCGCGGGCACCAGGATGCCGCCGTGGTCGCTGTCGTGCGCCAGCAGTTCGGCCAACCGCGGGTCACGGATGCGCGGCTGATCCGCGAGATACGCGAGAACCTCCGACAACAACACGTCGGCGCGTACGTCGGCGAGAGACGCTACGTCGTTGTCCCAGTGCCCGCGCGTCATCGCCACCAGCACGCGGTCTGCGTCGCCTCGCGAAGCCGCTGCGTCGGACAGCCGTGGCACGACGCCGCCGAGTGCGGCGCGTACCGGCACGTCGAGGTGGCGACGTGCCGCAGCCACGATTTCCTTCGCCAGCGCGAGAACAGGCGCGTCCGAGTGTTCCGGCAGATCAGGCAGCAGCGCGTACACGCGGCCGTTGAGCACGCTGACCAAGGCGCTACGTCGATACGCCGCGGTGTGCACCGCGATCAGGTGCACTAGCTCAGCGCGCCGCAGCAGCCGGTCGGACGCCGCGGCCGGCTGCTGCGGCGCGAGCGTGAACGCCAGCACCTGGGCGGGCCGGCCGGGGTCGGCGCCGATGTCGTCGGCCACCGATTCCGCGTCCACCCGTCCGTCGAGGAGGCCGGCCAGCAGGTCCTCGCGCAGCCGCAGCTGCGGATCGGGCAACGTGCGGGCGCGGATCAGCTGCGGTGCCAACGTGCGGCTGGCGCCGAGCAGCGCGACCTCCGCCTGCTCGGTCAGCGGCTGCGCGCCTTCCTGCACCCAGATCGTGCCGAGCGGCTGTGCTCCGGCGTGGATGCCGGCTGCGATCCGGCGGCGGATTCCCAGCTCCGGCCGCTCGTCCACGCGCACGATCCCTTCGCCCGCGCGCAGCCGTTGGTAGACGCCCCACTCGCGGAGCATCGCCAAGTACCGCTCCGGCCCCTCGCGGCCGAGGATGGACAGCCGGCGCAGCTCGTCGACCTCGTCACCGGCGCGGGAGTAGGCGAGTACCCGGCTCCCGGTGTCCTCGATGCTGACCAGACCGCCGGTGAGCGTGGCGACCGTTTGCGCCAGCGCGAAAAGATCGCCGAGGACTTCGCCGGTCTCCGCCTCGCCGCCCGCGCGCGCCGCGTCGACGACGCCTCGCGCGAGCGCCTCCACCTGCTCCCAGCGCGCCTCCGAGCCCACGGTGAGCAGCGCGACGCCCGCATCGGCGGCCACGTCGATGCCGCCCTCGCCCTTCACCGCCACGGCGGCCGCACCGCCGCGTCCGGCCGCCCGGATCGCCGCGGCCGCTGCCCGGCCGCGGGCGCCGATCACCAGCACCAGGTCGCCCGGGTGCGTCTCCGGCGGGTCCTCGGGGTCCAGGATCACCACGTCGTGCACCGCGACACCGAGGCCACGCGGCGCGACGAGCACCCGCACCAGCGGTTCGCCGAGGGTGGCCAGAACGTGCCGCAGCGAGGTGTCGGCGAACGGTTCCGGACTGCTCACCAGGTTTTCCGATCGGACAAAATCATACGAGCGATTCTAGCCAAGTGAACAAACCCTCAAGACGCTCGCAGAGTTACCGTTCGGACAACTGGAGCAGTTATCGAAGACGAGGGAGCCGACGTGGACGCCGTGACCCAGACCCCCGCCCCGAAGAACGAGCCGGTGTACACGTACGCACCGGGAAGCGCCGAGCGCGCCGAGTTGGAGGGCGCGCTGAAGAAACTGGGCGAGTCCGGTCCCGTTGACCTGACGGTGACCGTCGGTGGTGAACAGCGTGCCGGAGGCGGCGAGAAGATCGACGTCGTCCAGCCGCACAAGCACAGCCACGTCCTCGGCACCATTCAGAGCGCTTCGCAGCAGGACGCGTCCGACGCGATCGCTGCGGCGGCGAAGGCCGCCCCGGAGTGGCGCGCGCTCTCGTACGACGACCGTGCCGCCATCCTGCTGCGCGCCGCCGACCTGTTGACCGGTCCGTGGCGCTCGACGATCAACGCGGCCACCATGCTCGGCCAGTCGAAGACGGCGACCCAGGCCGAGATCGACTCGGCCTGCGAGCTGGCCGACTTCTGGCGGTTCAACGTCGACTACGGCCGTCGCATCCTGGCCGAGCAGCCGATGAGCTCGCCCGGCGTGTGGAACCGGATGGAACACCGTCCGCTGGAGGGTTTCGTCTACGCGGTCACGCCGTTCAACTTCACCGCCATTGCCGGCAACCTGCCCACCGCACCTGCGCTGATGGGCAACACCGTGCTGTGGAAGCCGTCGCCGACGCAGAGCTTCGCCGCGTACCTGACCATGCGGCTGCTCGAAGAGGCGGGCATGCCGCCGGGCGTGCTCAACCTCCTTCCCGGAGACGGCAAGGCGGTGTCCGAGGTCGCGCTCAAGCACCGTGACCTTGCCGGCATCCACTTCACCGGCTCCACCGCCACGTTCCAGCACCTGTGGAGCACCGTCGGGGCGAACATCTCCGGCTACCGCAGTTACCCGCGGATCGTCGGGGAGACCGGTGGCAAGGACTTCGTGCTCGCGCACCCGTCGGCCGACCTCGACGTGCTGCGGACCGCACTCGTCCGCGGCGCCTTCGAGTACCAGGGCCAGAAGTGCTCCGCCGCTTCGCGTGCGTACATCCCGCGAAGCCTCTGGGCGCAGCTGAAAGACGGACTGGCCAGCGAGACCGAGGCAATCAGCTACGGCGACGTGACCGACCTCGGCCACTTCGGCGGTGCGGTGATCGACCGGCGCGCGTTCGACAAGCACGCGTCGCTGTTCGAGCGGGTCAAGCGCGACGCCGAGGTGGAGATCCTGACTGGCGGCACGGTGGACGACAGCGTGGGCTATTTCGTGCAGCCGACCGTGCTCGTTTCGACCAACCCGAAGCACGAGATCTTCAGCACCGAGTACTTCGGGCCGATCCTGTCCGTCTACGTGTACGACGACGCCGATTTCGATGGCGTCCTCAAGGTGATCGACGAGACGGCGGCGTACGCGCTGACGGGTGCGGTGATCGCGAACGACCGCACGGCCGTCGCGAAGGCCTCCGAAGCACTGCGGTTCGCCGCGGGCAACTTCTACGTCAACGACAAGCCGACCGGTGCCGTCGTCGGGCAGCAGCCGTTCGGCGGTGCCCGCGCTTCGGGCACCAACGACAAGGCCGGTTCGATCTTCAACCTGCTCCGCTGGACGAGCCCCCGCTCGATCAAGGAGACGTTCGTGCCGCCGACCACCGTGCGCTACCCGCACCAGGGCTGAGGAGTACCGCGATGCTGCGTGCCCCACTGCTCGCCGTCGCCCGTTCGCGGCGGATGAGAGCGTTGATCGAAGCAGTTCCCGCCACACGAGCCGTCGTACGCCGCTTCGTGTCCGGTGCCGACACCGCGGATGCCGTACGCGTCGCGCGGGAACTGGCCGCCGACGGCCGGACGATCACCATCGACCACCTCGGTGAGGACACCACCGACGCCGGTCAGGCGGCGGCCACCGTGCAGGCCTACGAACAGCTGCTGTCCGCGTTGGCCGAACAGGGCCTCGCCGACGGTGCGGACGTGTCGGTGAAACTGTCGGCGGTCGGGCAGTTCCTGCCGGACGACGGTGAAGGCGTGGCGCTGGAGAACGCGCGGAAGATCTGCGCGGCGGCCGAGGCGGTCGGTGCGACGGTGACCCTCGACATGGAGGACCACACCACCACGGACGCCACGCTCGGCATCCTGCGGAAGCTTCGTGGCGAGTACCCGTGGGTCGGTGCGGTGCTGCAGGCCTACCTCCGGCGTACCGAACAGGACTGCCGCGAACTGTCCGGTCCCGGTTCGCGCGTGCGGCTGTGCAAGGGTGCCTACGCCGAGCCGGAATCCGTGGCGTTCCAGGACAAGTCCGAAGTGGACAAGTCCTATGTGCGCTGTCTGCGGGTGCTGATGGCCGGGCAGGGCTACCCGATGGTGGCTTCGCACGATCCGCGGATGATCGCGATCGGGCAGCGGCTGGCCGCGGACGCCGGCCGTACTCCGTCCGACCACGAGTTCCAGATGCTCTACGGGATCCGGCCCGAGGAGCAGAAGCGGATCGCCGCAGCGGGCGCGACGATGCGCGTGTACGTGCCCTGCGGCAACGAGTGGTACGGCTACTTCATGCGGCGGCTGGCGGAACGGCCGGCGAACCTGGCGTTCTTCCTGCGCGGGCTAGCCACCCGGTCCTGAACCACCGGGCGCCGAGACGGCGAAGGCCCCGGCACCCGTTCCTCCCACGGGTACCGGGGCCTTCGCCGTTCCCCGGTCTTGGCTTGCCTCAGTCCTGGGTGGCCTGGGTGCTCTGCTCGGCCTCGACGGCCTTGCGGACCTCGTCCATGTCCACCTCGCGGGCCTGCCGGATCACGTCCTGCAACGCCGCCTCGGGCAGCGCGCCGGGCTGGGAGTAGATCAGCGTCTTGTCCCTGATCACCGCCAGCGTCGGGATCGAACGGATGTCGAAGGCCGCCGCGAGCTGCTGCTCGGCCTCGGTGTCGACCTTGGAGAACACGATGTCCCCGTGCTCCTCGGAGGCCTTCTCGTACACCGGCGCGAACTGCCGGCACGGACCACACCAGCTCGCCCAGAAGTCGATCAGCACGAATTCGTTGTCGGTCACGGTCTGGTCGAAATTGGCCGCGGTCAGCTCCACTGTGCTCATAGTGTGTCCAACGAAGCGGGCCGGAGGGGAATTCCCCGGCACCCGGGAGCGTCCACCCCGGCAGCCGAGGTGAGGAGGAACCATGACCGACGACGGTGTCCTTGGCCGGATCGACGACCTGATCGCCGAGGAACACGAACTGCGCGCCCGCGCGGTGGGGGTGGGCCTGTCCGGCGCGGACAAGGACCGGTTGGCCGGACTGGAACAGGAACTGAACCAGTGCTGGGACCTGCTCCGGCAGCGCCGTGCACGCACCGAATTCCACGAGGACCCCGAAGGCGCCGAGGTCCGCCCGTCCGGGGAGGTCGAGGGCTACCGGCAGTAACCGTTCCGGGCCGACGGTGCGCGGAGCACGACGTGCACGGCGACCCCGGGGAGGTCCTTCTCGGCGCTTCTTGCGAACGGTCTCGGCGGCCTCGCCGGTACGGGCCAAAGAGGGCGGAGTACGGCCGGTGTGCCGAGGAGCGTCCGGCGGGTCGAGAGGTCGGAAGGCGGGAGCAGGCCGAGTCTCGTACGCGGAGCGTGCGAGAGCCGGGGTACGTCGCACCGAGCCCGGACGGCCGTGCCCGGCCGGTCGGCGCGACTGCTTCGCCCGGACGGCCGTTCTCCGGCCAGCCGACGCGACTGCTTCGCCTGGTTGGTCGGGGCTGGTGGTGTTGGCTGGTTGGTCGGGACTGGTGGTGTTGGCTGGTTGGTCGGGACTGGTGATGTTGGCTGGTTGGCCGGGACCGGTGGTGTTGGCTGGTTGGCCGGGACTGGTGGTGTTGGCCGGTCGGCCGGGACTGGTGGTGTTGGCTGGTCGGTCGGACCGGTGGCCGTGTAGCTGTCCGGCCGGTCAGGCGGGGCAGAGGGTGCCGCTCTCCGGGACCTTGCCGTCGATCAGGAACGCTTGTGCGGCGGCGGTCACGCAGGTCGACTCGCCGAGTGCGCCGTGTCCGGCGCCCTGCCAGGTCACCGTCACTGCGCTGGGCATCTGGTCGGCGGCGCGGGTCGTGCCGACCTCCGGGGTCACCGGGTCCGCGGCGGTGGCCGCGACCAGGATCGGCGGGGCGCCGGGCGCGCCCGCGGCAGGCAGCGGTTCGCGGCGCACCGGCCAGGCCCCGCACCACGCGAGTTCCTGTGCGACGGCCGCGCCGAACTGCGGGTACTTGGCGCGCATGCCTGCCTCGGCGCGGTCGATCTGGTCGGCGGGCAGCCGGGTGGACGAGTCGTTGCAGCGGGTCGCGATCGTGCCGCCGATACGGCCCGCACGGTCCCGGAGATCGTTCAGCACCGGGTCGGTGTACGCCTCCAGCGCCGTGACGTCGCCGTTGCGGGCCGCGGTCAGTGCATCCGCCAGCGCCGGCCAGCGGGAACGGTCGGCGAGGGCCTGGTACACCGCGTAGGTCGCGATCCCCGGCCCCACGCTCACCCCGTCCGTGGTGGTGGCCGGTGTGGTGCGCAGCCGATCGGTCACGGCCTTCAGCGCAGCCTTGGCGTCGCCCAGCGCGCAGCCGCGGGCGGCGCAGTCGGCGGAGAAGGCGTCGAACGTGGCCTGCGCGCCGGCGGCGACGGCGTCGAGCACGGCGGCGCGGTCGGCACCCGGGTCCGGAAGCCCGTCCAGCATCATCCGCCCGACCTGTCGCGGAAACCGCACGGCGTACTCCGACAGCACCTTCGAACCGTCACCGCGGCCGAGTGCGTTGAGCCGGTCGAGGCCGAGTGCCTGACGCAGCTGGTCGAGGTCGCCCGCGGTGCGCCAGCTGTCCAGCGCGGTCTGCGCGGTGTCCAGGTCGATCGCGCACTGCTGGCCCGCCCTGCGGGCGGCATCCAGCACGTCGCCGAGCCCGCCTTGGGCCGGATCGGCGCCGAGCAACGCGGACCGCACCTCTTCCGGCACGCACTGCACCCCGCCGGACAGCCCGGTGCCGCGGCGGTCGACGCCGATCAGCGAGAACTTCTGCAGGAACTCCGGCGGCAGCTGGGCGGCCAGCCGGGCCGCGTGCACCGAACCCGGCTCGCCGCCGACGTCGTTGACCACGGCCAGCGGAATCGGCCCGGTGCCCACCTTCAGCACGAAGATCCTGGCCAGCAGGTTCTGGGTGTCCTCGGGCGCGTCGAGCGGGGCGGTCATCCGCGCACAGCTGAACTGCAGCGACGCGGGCACACCGGGTGTGCCGATCCGCTCGCGGGTGTCGTCGTCGCAGTTCGTCCAGCGCAGCGACGACGCATGCGGTGCGGTGAGCGGCGGCAGTGGCACCGGTGCCGCTTTCGCCGACGGGGACGGGGTGTGGTGCCCGTCGTTGTCGATCACCGCGGGACGCACCGACGGCCCGGTCGTGCACCCGGCCACCGCGAGGACCGCCACCGTCGCCGCCACCAGCCGGACACGCGGGGGGAGGCGGCGGGCGAAACGGCGGCGCACGGGCAGATCCTCACGTCATTCCGGGGCGAACTCTCCGACGAGCTTGGCATGCCGGGTGTGGGAAGCCGGTGAGCGGGTCCGCCCTGCTCGCCGCCCCGGCCGGATCGGCGGCGTACCGGACCGGGAGGCCGGCCGCTCGCCCTGCCGCATGCCCGGCGGACCTCACCGGGTCCGCACGACCTCCCCGCGGAACACCGCGGCCAGGTCGTAGCGGGCGGGCTCGTCGAGCTGGGCGTAGCCGCACGAGGACGGTTCGCGGTCCGGGCGCCAGCGGGCGAACTGCGCGGTGTGCCGGAACCGCGACGGGTAGCCGCCTTCGGTGTGTTCGTAAGACACTTCCACGACCCGTTCCGGGCGCAGCGGAACCCACGGCTGTTCCTTCGACCGCCAGCGGGTGATCCCTCCCGGGATCCGCTGCCCTTCGCGCACCGCGTCGCCGAGCCACGGGTGGCCCTCGCCGTCGGTGATCAGCGGGGTCAGCTCGGTGGCAAGGGCACGGCGCCGCGGCGCGGGGAACGAACCGACCACGCCGACGTGGTGCAGCACGCCCTCGTCGTCGTGCAGACCGAGCAGGAACGAGCCGACCGCCTCGCCCGGTGCCGAGTCCACATGCCACCGCAGACCGGCCAGCACACAGTCGGCGGTGCGGGAGTGCTTGTACTTGAACAGCACCCGCTTGCCCGGTGCGTACGGCTCGTCCAGCGGTTTGCCGATCACCCCGTCGAGGCCGGCGCCCTCGAACAGCTCGAACCAGTGCCGCGCGGTGGCCGGATCCGTCGTGGCGGGGGTCAGTGCCACCCCGGACAGCGACTCGAGCCGCTCGCGTCGCGCC
The DNA here is from genome assembly GCF_039536925.1 of Amycolatopsis ultiminotia. NCBI lineage: Bacteria > Bacillati > Actinomycetota > Actinomycetes > Pseudonocardiales > Pseudonocardiaceae > Amycolatopsis > Amycolatopsis ultiminotia. The sequence goes on from NZ_BAAAZN010000002.1 coordinate 379,712, forward strand.
GAGGTCGGTTCGTCCAGGAAGGACTCATCCCCGAGCGCGAGCAGGTCGAAGGCGACGAACTGCGCGGGTGTCTTCCCGGCGAGCAGCTGCACCCTGCTCTCGGCCGGATGGATGCGTTCGGTCAGCGCGTCGAAATCGAGCTTCCCGCCGCGGGCCACCACCAGTTCCCCGTCCAGCACGATCCGCTCCGGCAGGGTTTCCCGCAGTTCGGCGAGCACCTCGGGGAAGTACCGGTTGAGCGGTTTCTCCGCGCGCGACTGGAGGGTGAGCTCGTCGCCGTCGCGGAAGACGAGGCAGCGGAAGCCGTCCCACTTGGGCTCGAACAGCAGCCCGCCGGAGTCGGGAATCGCCTTCGCGGGCTTCGCGAGCATGGGCTTGATCGGTGCCGGCAGGGGGAGGGCCATGACCGGCATTCTGGGCGAAACCCGCGGTCAGCGCACGCGTGCCGAGCCCGCCGTGTCGAGTTCGATGCGCACGGCGGTGGGCAGCGTGTCGACCCCGAGCGCTTCGCGGGCCCTGGTCAGCACGGAGGACTCCAGGTCTTGCCACACCCGTCGGACCTCGGTGCCCTCGCCGAGCCACAGGGTGATGCGCAGGGCAGGCTCGGCGACTGTGCCGACTGAGCGGACCCGGGCGCGGTTGACGCCGTCGAGCTGCTCCGCGTCGGTACGGACGGCACCGGACAGCGCGTTCGAGGTGACCGTGAGCTCGGCACCCGGCGTCTGGTCGAGGCGCAGGTCCGGATGGCGTTCCGGGCGCAGCGAGCGGAAGAACCACCACAGCCCGAACGCCAGCAGCAGCACGCCGAGCACGATCGCGCCGATCCGGGCGTACAGCGCGTGGTCACGCAGCCAGTCCACCGCCAGCGGGTCGAGCACCGCGCGCTGCGCGCGGAACCGGCCGAGCCAGCCCATGCCGACCGCCAGCGCGGCGGCGCCGGCCAGCAGGGCCACGATGCCCACCAGAACGGTCAGCGTCCGCTCGGTGCCGTACGAGCGGCCCTGTGCACGGCGGGCGGTGGCACTGCTGCTCATCGGCGGTCCTTCGGCGAATCGACGACCACGGTCACCTTCGGCCGGCGCACGAGCGGCAGGTCGTCCAGCACCGCCGCGACGGTTTCCAGCAGCCGTGGCCGCAGCTGCTGCTCGTCCTCCAACCGGCTCGTCGCGCGCACCCGCACGCGGCGGGCGCTGGCCGTGACGGACGCGCCGCGCACGTTGTCCTGCGCACGCACCGCGAGCCCGACCATCCGGGCGAGCGCACGTGGCGACGTGCTCACGGTGACCTCGTCGGCAGGCTCGGTCATCCGCACCGCGCGGTCGCCTGCGCCGAACGCCAGCAGCGCGAGCACCAGACCGGCGAGCGCCACGATGCCCGCGGTGATCCGCACCGGCGTGCTCGTCCAGTCCAGTGTGGACAGTTCGGTTCGCCACTGCGGCCACGGCAGCAGCAGCGGTCCGCGCGCCGGCTGCCACCAGTGCCAGCCGACCTCCAGCGCGAGCAGCGCGCCGGCCACCGCGACCGCGAGACCGAGCACAGTGGACAGCAATCGGACGAGAACACGCATCACTGCACCCTCGGCCGCACGTCGGGCAGCAGCGCGGACACCGTCACCGCCAGCGAGCGCACGTGGTACGAGGTGATCCGCTCGACCTCCTCGGTGACCTTCGAACGCACCTCGCCGGTCACCGTCCGCACCGGCGCCGGATACCGCAGCGCGAGCTCCAGTGCCAGGTCCACGTCGTTGTCCGAGCCGCCCACTTTCACCGTGGCGCCGCTCGTGCCGGTGTGCACCCCCGCGACCCGGTGCGCACTGGGCACGGTGCCGGGCACCTGGTCCGCGGCGTGCTGGGCGACCTTGCGCACCACCGCGTGCGCGATGCTCAGCGAACCGCGTTCGGCCGGTTCGGGCGGCTCGTCGCGGGGCAGGTCGACCTGCGCCACCGGGCTCACTTGTCGCGGCCCTTCCCGAACATGTCGCCGAGGTCGAGTGCACCGTCGAGCACCCGGCCGATGACCAGCCCGATGATGCCGACCGCGAGGGTCACCAGGAAGGCGATGAACCCCTGGGTGGCGGCGAGCCCGAGAATCAGCCCGGAGATGATCCCGGTCTGCGTTGCGTTCACCGTGTGTCCTTCCGTGTCCGGTCTGTGCGGTCCGGTCTGTGCGCCGGTGTGTTCTTGGCCGGGCCGGCTCGCCCGCGGGTCACTCCACCCGTGAGGAGTCGGGTTCCTCGTCGTCCTCGTCGGGCAGGTGGACGTCGTTCACCGCGAGGTTGACCTCGATCACCTCGAGCGAGGTGATCTCCTCCACCGCGGTGATCACGTTCCGCCGCACCGCGCGGGCGACGTCCGCGATCCGCGCGCCGTAGTCGACCACGAGGTCGAGGTCGATCGCGGTCTGCTTCTCGCCGACCTCCACCGAGACGCCGGTGGTGGACGTGGTTCCCGAGCCGGGAATCCGTTCCTTCAGCGCACCGAAGGCACGCGACACCCCGCCGCCGAGTGCGTGCACGCCGGCGATCTCGCGCGCGGCGATCGCGGCCACTTTCTGCACCACCACCGAGGAGATCGTGGTGCGGCCCTGCGCGCCCTCGTCGCCGAGCCTGCTCGGCTCGACGGCGCCCGCGGGCCGGTCCGGGGTCGGTTGCGCCATGATCGTCGCTCCCTCGTGTGGTTGCTGCGCTCCAGTTTCGCCGGGCAGCGCATCGCCTCGACGGAGGCGTGCCCGTTCCTACGATGTCCCAACCGGGCGAAAGCTCACGCGTACTCACCCGAACGGGCTAACTTCGCGGGTCACGGGTGCGGGTCAGTCCGGATGCACGTCGACCACGTGCACGTCGACCACCGGCGACTGCGCGCCCAGCTGCCTGGTCAGCTCGGCGGTGATCCGCTCCCGCAGCGCGTCCGCCGCCTCGTCGGCGACCACGCCGTAGCGGACCGTGGCCAGCACCTGCAGCCTGCTGTCGGCCAGCGCGACCGCGGACACCCGCAGTCCCGGCACGGCCGCCGCTTCGGTGTCCGCGACGGTGCGGGCCAGCAGTACGAACGCCGGTTCGGACACCGACAGGGTGCCGCCGTCCGAGGGCAGCTGCAGTGGTTCGGCCGACCGTTCGCCGTCCAGCGATCGCAGCACGCGCTCCACGAGCCCTGGCGGGGTCGGCACGCGGCGCCGTCCGGCGGCCCGCACCGCCGCCCAGCGCGGATCGTGCTCCGGGTCCGTCATGGCCGCTCCCTCACCTGGCCGAGCAGCGCCACCCTGGCCCGGCGCAGCCGGGAACGCAAGGCGGGGACGCCGACCTCCAGTATCTCGGCCACTTCCTCGTAACTGAGCCCCTCCAGCTCACGCAGCACGAGCGGGACCCGCTGGGACACGTCCAGCCGGGCGATCGCGCGCAGCACCGCGTCCACTTGCTCGGCGTCCACCACCTGCCGCTCCGGCGTGGTCCCCGCGGTCTCGCCGGCCGCCTCGTGCAGCGGCACGGTCGGCCGGTGCCTGCGCAACTGGGCGAGCGCGCCGTTGGTGACCACGCGGTAGAGCCATGTGGACACCCTGGACTCCTGCCGGAACGCGGGCAGCGAACGCCATGCCGACAGCCAGGCCTCCTGCACGACGTCCTCCGCCTCGGCCGGGCTCCCGGTGATCCGCAGCGCGACCCGGAACATCATCGGGGTGTGCCTGCGGACCAGCGTGTCGAACGCGGCGTGGTGCCCCGCTGCGGCGGCCTCGGCGAGCGCGGTGTCCGCGTCGGCCGGTGTGCTCTTCGCGGTCATCAGTCCCCGCCCCGTCGGTAGCGCAGCAGCGTGTACCCGTCCTCGACGAGGATCGACGCGAGGTCCAGCGGTTGCGGCGGGACCAGTGGCGGACCCGCCGCGATCCGGCCCGCGCCACCCCCGGTGAGGATCGGAGCGACCGTGAGGCACAGCTGGTCGACGAGACCGGCGGCGGCGAGCGAGCCGAACAGTACCGGCCCGCCCTCGCAGTCGACGCGGGACAAGCCTCGTTCGGCCAGCAGTGTGAGCGCCCGCGCGAGGTCCACGTCGTCTTCGCCGGCGACGAGTACCTCGGCCCCGGCCCGGGTGAGCGCGGCGGTGCCCGCGCGGGCGGTGGTGATCACGATCGGCGGCACCCGCGTGTCGGTGAACAGCGGCGCGGCCGGGTCGAGCGCTCCGGTGCGGGTGACCACGGCGATCGGCGGCACCGGGGAGCGGCCGAGGCGGGCCCGGCGGGCGGTCCGCACCGGATTGGTGCGGGCCCCGCGGTAGCCCTCCGCGATCGCGGTGCCCGCCCCCACCAGGATCACGTCGGCGAGGTCGCGCGCGAGCAGGAACACCCGCCGGTCCGCCGGATGCGACAACCCGGCCGACAGCTCGTCCACCGCCACCGAACCGTCCGCCGACGCGACGAAGTTGACCTGCACGAACGGCTTCGGGCTCCCGGCGGGGTAGCCGTAGATCCGTTCCAGGTCCGCATCGGACAGCGCCGGGTTTCCCCCGCTCCCGCCCGGTGATGGTGGCCACACGCTCCGCACGGCGTTCATCCCAGCACGGCCCCGTTTCCGCCCCGACCGGGGGATATGCCGACGCGGGCGCGGCACGGCCGCCGGGATCGGCCCGGCTAGGCTTGGCGACCATGCCCGCAGCTGCCCTGACCGACCGGTTTCCCGAGCTCGGGGCCGACGAGCTGATCGCGTCACTGGTCCCGCCGCCGCGGTTCGGCGAGGCCCGATTCGCGACCTACCTGCCCAATCCGGACGAGCCCAGCCAGGCCGCCGCGGTCGAGGCGTGTTCCGCGTTCGCCGCGCGGATCGGCGGTGCGGCCGCGAAGAAATCCCGGTTGCGGTCACTGTTCGGCGCCTCGGCCGCGCCGTCCGGTCCGATGGGGCTCTACCTCGACGGCGGGTTCGGCGTCGGCAAGACCCACCTGCTCGCCTCCACCTGGCACGAAGCACCCGGGCCCAAGGCGTACGGCACGTTCGTGGAGCTGACCCATCTGGTCGGTGCGCTCGGCTTCGCCACGGCCGTGCGGCGGCTGTCCGGGCACCGGCTGCTGGCGATCGACGAGTTCGAATTGGACGATCCGGGCGACACCACCCTGGTCAGCAGGCTGCTGCAGGAGCTCACCGACGCCGGCGTGCACGTGGCGGCGACGTCGAACACGCTGCCGGACAAGCTCGGTGAAGGCCGCTTCGCCGCGGAGGACTTCCTGCGCGAGATCCAGGCGTTGTCCCGGCGCTTCACGGTGGTCCGCGTGGACGGCCCGGACTACCGCCACCGCGGCCTGCCGGACGCCCCGCCGCCGGCGAGCGACGAGGAGCTGGCCGCCTCCGCCGCGGCACACGAGGGGTCCACTGTGGACGAATTCGGCGCGCTGGCCGACCATCTGGCGAAGCTGCACCCCTCGCGGTACGGGAAGCTGCTGGACGGGGTGCGCCGGGTGCACCTCGCACATGTGACGCCGGCACCGGACCAGACCGTGGGGTTGCGGCTCGTCGCGTTCGCCGACCGGCTCTACGATCGTGCGATCCCGGTCGTGGCGTCCGGGGTGCCGCTGCCGGAGCTGTTCGGCGAGGAAATGGTGAACGGCGGCTACCGCAAGAAGTACCTGCGTGCGGTCAGCCGGTTGACGGCGCTGGCGCGAGACGCGGTGTCAGCGCCGCCCGCATCCCGGTGACCACGAACGTCGCGAAGCAGACACCGCCCGCGACGTCGGTGAGGTAGTGGTAGCCGAGGCCGACCAGCCCGATCGTCGCGCAGCACAGCAGGAACACCGCGACGAGCGTGGTCACCAGCTTCGGCCTCGCCAGCAACACCAGCACCACGAGCACGGTGACCAGGCTGACCGTGTGGCCGCTCGGATACGCGAGCGTGGCGTCCTTCATCCGGCCGAACAACGGCTTCAGCACCCAGGTGTTGAGCGCGACGGCGAGCGCGGGCCCGGCCACCGCGAGCAGTGCGTCCCGCCGCCGGTGCCGAAACAGGCAGGCACCGGCGACGAGTGCGATGGCGGGGATCAGCAAGTACGGCTCGGTCGGCAGGACCAGCACGTCGAGCAGCGGGCGGCTCAACCTGCCGGTGACGTCCGTGGCGCGGGTGTCGAGCGCGCCGGGCGCGCGGTTCGCGACCACCAGGCCCAGTACGAGCGTGGCCAGCGCGCAGAGCGCGGCGACGAGGGCGAGCGCCCGCCTGGCGGTCACATCCGCAGAGCCTACGGGACCCGCCCGGATCAGCCGGTGATCACCTGGGTGATCGCGTCGAGTCCACGGTCCAGCTCGGCCCGGGTGATCACCAGCGGCGGCGCGATGCGCAGCGTGCGGTCGTGGGTTTCCTTGCACAGCACGCCCAGCCCGGCCAGCGCTTCGGACGCGGCACGGCCGGACCGCCCGCCCGGCGCGAGGTCGATCCCGGCCCACAGGCCGCGGCCGCGGACCTCGGACAACCCGTTGCCGACCAGTTCACGCAGCCGCTCGTGCAGGTACCCGCCGAGTTCGGCGGACCGCTGCTGGAACTCGCCGGTCTGCAGCAGCCGGACCACAGCACGGCCCACCGCACAGGCCACCGGGTTGCCGCCGAACGTCGAACCGTGCTCACCCGGCTTCAGCAACCCCAGCACCTCGCGGCTGCCGACCACCGCGGACACCGGCAGGATGCCGCCGCCGAGCGCTTTCCCGAGCGTGTAGACGTCCGCGCGCACTTCCTCGTGGTCCAGCGCCAGTACCGTGCCGGTGCGCGCGAGCCCGGACTGGATCTCGTCCGCGACCAGCAGCACACCCTGTTCGTCGCACAGCCGCCGCACGTCGGCGAAGAAGCCGGCCGGCGGCACGATCACTCCCGCCTCGCCCTGGATCGGCTCGAGCAGCACCGCCGCGGTCCGCGGGGTGATCGCCGCGCGCACCGCTTCCGCGTCGCCGTAGGGGACCGTGACGAAGCCGGGGGTGAACGGCCCGAAGTCGGCCCGTGCGGTTTCGTCGGTGGAGAACGAGACGATGGTGGTGGTCCGGCCGTGGAAGTTCGAGCCGGCGACGACGATCTCCGCGGCACCGTCCGGTACGCCCTTGACCTGGTAGGCCCATTTGCGGGCCAGTTTCACCGCGGATTCCACGGCCTCCGCGCCGGAGTTCATCGGCAGCACCATCTCGGTGCCGGTCAGCTCGGCGAGTTCGCGGCAGAACAGGCCGAACCGGTCGTGGTGGAACGCGCGCGAGGTGAGGGTGACGCGGCCCAGCTGCTCGACCGCCGCGGCGATCAGCCCGGGGTGGCGGTGGCCGAAGTTCAGCGCCGAGTAGCCGGCCAGGAAGTCGAGGTAGGACTTGCCGTCGACGTCGGTCACCGAGGCGCCCTCGGCCTGCGCGATGACGACCGGCAGCGGGTGGTAGTTGTGCGCGCTCCACTGCTCGTCGAGCGAGAGGTAGCCGTCGGTGGAAGCGGGGAGGCCGGTACCGGCGAACGTCGTCATGCGTTCAGGCTAAATCCCGCAGGCGGGGACTTCATCCGGGAAACGTTGCTTTCGCCCGTCGTTCGTTGCGCAGTACCGTCCGGTGTCGGCGATTCGCTGCGTGATCATGCCAACGGGGGACCGCGCATCCGGACGGTGCCGGTTATCGTCCCCGGATGGCGAAGAAGGAGAAGGGGAATCGGGTCCGCGACGCGCTCCGTGCGGGTGGTGCACTGCCGGACCCGGCTTCCTCGCCGGTGGGTCCGGGAAAGAAGGACAAGGGCGCGAAGAAGCTCGCCTCGGCCGGGGAACGGCTCGCCGCGTTGCAGGAAGCGCTGTACGCGGAGGGCGCCGGTGGCGGGGAACGCAGTGTGCTGCTCGTGCTGCAGGGCATGGACACTTCCGGCAAGGGCGGCACCGTCGGGCACGTGCTCGGCTTGGTCAACCCGATGGGTGTGCAGTACGCGGGCTTCAAGAAGCCGACCGCCGCGGAACGCCGGCACGATTTCCTGTGGCGCATCCGCCGTCGCGTGCCGACCCCTGGCCACCTCGGGGTGTTCGACCGCTCGCACTACGAGGACATCCTGGTGCCGCGCGTCTCCGGTCTGCTCACCGCCGCCGAACGCCGTCGTCGCTATCGCGAGATCAACGCTTTCGAACAAGAGCTGACCGACGCCGGCACCACGCTGGTGAAGGTGTTCCTGCACATCTCTCCGGAGGAGCAGCTGCGACGGCTGACCGCCCGGCTCGAACGGCCGGAGAAGCGGTGGAAGTTCGACCCGTCCGACGTGCTGTCCCGCCGGCACTGGCCTGCCTATCAGCAGGCCTACGCCGACCTGCTGGACCGGACTTCGACCGGGCACGCACCGTGGTACGTGGTGCCCGCCGACCGCAAGTGGTACCGCAACTGGGCGGTCGCCGAACTGCTCAGCGAGACCTTGGCCGAACTCGACCCGCAGTTCCCCGAACCCGCCTACGACGTGGCCGAACAGCTTGCCGCGCTGAAGGGCGTTGGCGCGAGCGGCTGATCGTCTGAAAGAGTGCGATCGTGACCGACTCCGCTCTTGGTACCACGGATCTCGACGACGTTCCCTTCCTCCGCCGCCAGGCGCGTACCCAGCGCTTCACGCTCGGCGCACCCAAGCAGTTCCGGGTTGCGCCGGACGGTTCGCGGGTGCTGTTCCTGCGCAGTGCCTCCGGCACGGATCCGCGGCACAGCCTGTGGTCGCTCGACCTGGCGGGCGGCGGCGAGACCAAGCTGGTCGACGCGGCCGAGCTGGTGTCCGGTGACGAGGACCTGCCGCCGGAGGAGCGCGCGCGCCGGGAGCGGGCCAGGGAAACCGGCGGCGGCGTCGTGGCCTTCGACGTGGACGACGCGTTCACCGTGGTCACTTTCACGCTCTCGGGCAAGCTCTACACGCTCGATCCGGCCACCGGTGCCACGCGGATGCTCGTGGACGGCTCCGTGGTGGACCCGCGGCCGAACCCGTCCGGCACGCATGTCGCGTACGTGCACGACCGTCGGCTGCACGTGATCGAGCTGGCCACCGGCGAGGACCGGGTGCTGGTCGAGGAAGACGGCGACGACATCGCGTGGGGCCTGGCGGAGTTCATCGCCGCCGAGGAGATGGATCGCACGCGGGGTTACTGGTGGGCGCCGGACGGACGCAGCCTGCTCGTCGAGCGCTCCGACCGCGGGCCGGTGCCGCGCTGGACGATCGGTGACCCGGCGAACCCGCAGCAGCCGGCGAACGTGGTGGCCTACCCGGCGGCGGGATCGCCGAACGCGCAGGTGTCGCTCGCCGTGCTCGGTCTCGACGGCAGCCGCGTCGATGTCGCAGGCGGCGGCTGGGAATACCTGGTCACGGTGCACTGGTCGGCCGGTGGGCAGCCGCTGCTGGCAGTACAGCCGCGGGACCAGAAGCGGCTCACCGTGCTGGGGCTGGATCCGGCGGATGGCTCGGTGACCGAACTGCACACCGAGACCGACGAGCAGTGGGTGGAAATCGTCCAGGGCGTGCCCGCGTGGACCCACGACGGCAAACTCGTCGTGGAGAGTGCGGCGGACGGCGACCACCGGCTCGTGGTCGACGGCAAGCCGGTCACTCCGCCGGGCACGCAGCTGCGCGCGGTGCTCCACGTCGGCCGCGAAATCCTGTTCACTGCCTCGGAAACCGACCCGACACAGGTGCACGTCTACCGGACCGAGGGCGGGGGCGTGCGTCGGCTGTCCACTGCCGACGGTGTGCACGTCGGTGCGGGCAGCGCGGAGCTGACCGTGCTGACCGCGTGGAGCCTCGAGTACAGCGGGCCCCGGGTGAGTGTGCTTCGCGACGGGGTGCCGGACGGGGTCGTCGAATCGTCCACTGTGGACCCTGAGCTCGTGCCGAACCTGACCTGGCTCACGCTGGGCGAGCGCGGTCTGCGTGCGGCGCTGCTGCTGCCTCGTGGATACGAGCCCGGCGAAGGAAAACTGCCGGTGCTGCTCGATCCGTACGGCGGTCCGCATGCGCAGCGGGTCCTGCAGAGCCGCAACGCTTTCCTCACCCCGCAGTGGCTGGCCGACCAGGGCTTCGCGGTGCTGGTCGCAGACGGCCGCGGGTCGCCCGGCCGCGGTCCGGCGTGGGAGAAGGAAATCGCCGGCAGGCTCGCCGAGGTGACGCTGGCCGACCAGGTCGACGCCCTGCACGCGGCCGCGGAGGCGCACCCCGAGCTGGACCTGGAGCGGGTGGCGATCCGCGGCTGGTCCTACGGCGGGTACCTGTCCGCGCTCGCGGTGCTCCGGCGGCCGGACGTGTTCCACGCCGCGGTCGCGGGCGCTCCGGTCACCGACTGGTCGTTGTACGACACGCATTACACCGAGCGGTATCTGGGCACCCCGCAGGACGAACCGGAGAGTTACGAGCACAACTCGCTCATCGCCGACGCCGGTTCGCTCTCCCGCGCGCTGCTGATCGTGCACGGGCTCGCCGACGACAACGTGTTCCCCGCGCACTCGCTGCGGTTGTCCTCGGCGTTGCTGGCCGCCGGCCGCGCGCACGTTTACCTGCCGCTCCCCGGCGCCACCCACATGACCCCGCAGGCCGAAGAGGTCGCGGAGAACCTGATGCGCACGCAGATCGACTGGATCCTGCGCGAGCTGGCCGCGGGCCGGAAGGAGGAGCAGTGACGAGCCGTTGGGGTCTGACCATCCCGCTCACCGGGGTGCCGCTCACCGAGCACCGCGCACTCGTGGAGGAGCTGCCCGATCTCGGCTACACCGACGTGTGGAGTGCGGAGACCGCGGGCACGGACGCGTTCACGCCGCTGGTGCTGGCCTCGCAGTGGGCGCCGCAGCTGCGGCTGGGCACCGCGATCGTGCCGGTCTACACGCGGGGGCCGGGGCTGCTCGCGATGAGCGCGTCGACCCTGGCGGAACTCGCGCCGGGCCGGTTCGTGCTGGGTATCGGCACGTCGTCGCCGGTCATCGTGGAGAGCTGGAACTCCGCGGAGTTCGCCGAACCGTTCAAGCGGTCGCGGGACACGCTGCGGTTCCTGCGTTCGGCGCTGGCGGGGGAGAAGGTGACCGAGTCCTACGACACGTTCTCGGTGTCGAAGTTCCGGCTGGAACGGGCCGCGGACCCGGCGCCGTCGATCATGCTGGCCGCGCTGCGGCCGGGCATGCTGCGGCTGGCCGCGAAGGAGGCCGACGGCGCGATCACGAACTGGCTGGCCGCCGGTGACGTGCCGAAGGTGCGCGAGGTGGTGGGTCCGGACGTGGAGCTGGCCGCACGGATCTTCGTGTGCCCGACCGAGGACGTCGCCGCCGCGCGGGCGCTGGGCCGGATGCTGATCTCCTCGTACCTGACCGTGCCGGTGTACGCGGCGTTCCACGAATGGCTCGGCCGCGGCGAGCAGCTGCGCCCGATGCACGAGGCGTGGGCCGCGGGTGAGCGGAAGAAGGCGAACGAGGTGATCCCGGACGAGGTCGTGGACGCGCTGGTGGTGCACGGCAGCGTGGAGTCCTGCCGGGAGCAGGTGCAGTCCTATGTGGACAACGGGCTGAACACGCCGGTGCTCGCGGTGCTGCCCACCGGCGGCGACGTGTTCGAGCAGGTGCGGGGGCTTGCCCCGAAACGCTGAGACCGACCGGGTACGGCCGGTGGCCGGGGTTGCGCACACCCCGGCCGCCGGCCGTTTTCGCGTGCGGGGACGGCGTTCGGGTGAAGCCGGGTCTCCCGAATGGCCGACGCGTGGCCGGGTGCCTGCCCACCATGCTGGGAAGTGCGGTCCGGCACCCGCGTGCGGGCTGGCGTTCGGTGTCCGTAGTGTTGCGGTGCGTGAGGGAAGGTTACCCTAAGAAAGGCGGCGCCATGGAGGGTGAGTCTTCGACCTGGCTGGCCGGCGGCCCCGGCGGCGCGGACCGGCTCGCGCACCTGATCCCGGTGGCCCTGCGCGCACTGGACGCCGGTGTGGCCGAACGAGGCGGCCCGATCCCGGCCGGCGGCCCGGCCGCGGTCGCAGCGGCACTGGCGGCGACGGGCAACGCCGGTGCCGCGCCGGCAGCGCGTGGCGGGCACGATGTTCTGCGTTCCGGGACGCCGGGTGCGGAGGCCGGGTCTTCGGCGACTCCCCGTGCACCGCAGCCCGCCGCGTTGTCGTCGGCTGCCGGGTTGCCGTTGCACGGGGTCGGGGCCGAGCGAGCGCTGGAAGAGCTGGGCACGCTGCTCGCCTCCGGTGCGGCGGATCCGGCCGATCCGAAGTGCGCCGCGCATCTGCACTGTCCGCCGCTGGCGGTGGCCGTCGCGGCGGATGTGGTGGCTTCCGCGCTCAACCCGTCGATGGATTCGTGGGATCAGGCGCCCGTCGCGAGCGAGCTGGAGCGGCAGTTCAGCACCGGGATCGCCCGCCTCTGCTATCCCGATGCGGTGCGGCCGGACGCCGTCGTCACGTCCGGGGGCACCGAGTCGAACCTGCTGGGCCTGCTGCTCGCCAGGGAAACCGCGGGCAGCGCGATCCGGCCGGTGTGCGGTGCGAATTCCCACCACAGCGTTGCCCGCGCAGCCTGGCTGCTCGGCCTGCCCGCGCCGGTCGTGGTGCCCTGCGCCGACGACCGGATGGTGCCGTCCGCACTGGCCGAAGCGCTGGCGCCGCTCGGTGCGCAGGCGGTCGTCGTCGCCACCGCCGGGACGACGAACACCGGCCGGATCGACCCGCTGACCGAGATCGCCGGGATCTGCCGCCGCACCGGGGCGCGGCTGCACGTCGACGCGGCCTACGGCGGCCTTGCGCTGTGCAGCGCCACCCTGCGCACCCGCGTGGCCGGGCTGGAGCTGGCCGATTCGGTCGCACTCGACCTGCACAAGTTCGGCTGGCAACCGGTGGCCGCCGGGCTGTTCGCGGCTCGCGAGGCCACCGATCTCGCCGCGCTGACCGTCCGTGCCGAATACCTCAACGCCGACGACGACACCGAGGCGGGCCTGCCCGATCTGCTCGGCCGGTCGCTGCACACGTCCCGCCGTCCGGATGCGTTCCGGATGGCGGTCACCGTGCGCGCGCTCGGCGTGCAGGGGATCGGGGCGCTCGTGGAACGCTGCTGTGCCACCGCTTCCGGCGTGCACGGTCTCGTGGCCGACCATCCGGCGCTGCGTTCGTGGGGTCCGCCGGAACTGTCCACAGTGGTCTTCCGGCCGCGGGCCGCGGACGAGCTGCCCGGTTCCGCCGGAGACGATCTCGTCGCGCGGGTGCGCCGGACGCTGCTGGAGGAGGGCACCGCGGTGATCGGCCGCGGTGTGCTGCCCACCGGACCCGAGGGCAGTCCGCAGCTGTGGCTCAAGCTCACGCTCCTGCACCCGCACGCGACCGAGGCCGACTACCGCCCGATCCTCGACGCGGTGGTGACGGCTGCGGCCGCGCTGCGCACCGCCGTGGTACGGGAAAGCCCGGTCGCGTCGTGAGGCGGTTCGACCTCGCCGGAGTGGGGATCGGGCCGTTCAACCTGTCACTGGCCGCGCTGGCCGAACCACTCGATGCAGACGTGGTGCTGTTCGACGCCCGGCCGGAGTTCCGCTGGCATCCGGGGATGCTCGTGGACGGCGCGACGCTGCAGGTGCCGTTCCTCGCCGACCTCGTGTCACTGGTCGACCCCACGAGCCGCCATTCGTTCCTGAACTACCTGCGTGCGCACGGCCGGTTGTTGCCGTTCTACTTCGCCGAGCGGTTCCACCTGTCCCGCGCCGAGTACGACGACTACGGACGCTGGGCTGCCGGGCGGCTGCCGTCGTGCCGGTTCGGGCACGAGGTCACCGGAATGCGCTGGGTGCCCGGTGCGGAGGCGTTCGAGCTCACCGTCACCGGCACCGACCCGGTGCTCGCCAGTTCGGTCGTGCTGGGGGTGGGTACCTCGCCGAGCGTGCCGGAACCGTTGCGGGACTTGGTGGACGACCCCGGCGTGCGCGTGCTGCACTCCGCCGACTACCTGACCCACCGGGCCGCACTGCTGGCCGCGGAGCGGGTGAGCGTGGTCGGCTCCGGGCAGTCCGGCGCCGAGGTGTTCCTCGACCTGCTGCGTGCCCGCTCCACTGTGGACGGTCTGCGCTGGCTCGCCCGTACCCCCGCGTTCGCGCCGATGGAGTATTCGAAACTCGGCCTGGAGCAGTTCACCCCGGACTACACGGCGTTCTTCCACGGCCTGCCCGGCTCGGTCCGCGACGAGCTGGTGCCCGCGCAATGGCAGCTCTACCGCGGTATCGACGCCGAGACCATGGCCGCGATCCACGACGAGCTCTACCGCCGCAGTATCGGCGGCCGCTGGCCGGGCGCGGTGCTGACGCCAGGCGTCGAGGTGGTGTCCGCGAACGCCGTCGACGACGGCATCGAACTGGGCCTGCGGCACGTCCAGCAGGGCAGCACTGCCACGCACCGGACGTCCGCGGTCGTCTCCGCCACCGGGTACGCCGAGACGCCGCTCGGGCCGCTGCTGAACGGACTCGGCGACGCGGTGTGCGGGGACGCGAGCGGCCGGCTGGTGATCGATGCCGACTACCGGGTGCGGCTCCGCGAACCGGTGCGCGGACCGCTGTTCGTGCAGAACGCCGAGCGGCACACGCACGGCCCCGGCGCGCCGGATCTCGGGCTCGGCGCATGGCGAGCCGCGGCGATTCTCAACTCCGTGTGCGGAAAACCGGTGTACGACCTGCCGGAACGCACCGCCTTCACCACGTTCGGCCTGGACAAGACGGAGGACCAGTGACCCTGACCGACAGGTTGCCCGACCGGTTGACCGACACCGCGGCCTGGCGGGCGGCCGGCTCGCTCGTCACGCACAAGATGCTCGGCGAGCTCTCCTACGAGGCGATGCTGGTCCCGCAGCCGGCGGAGCCGACCAGTGCCGGCCACCGCCGGTGGCTGCTGGAGCTGCCCGGCGGCGTCTCGTACCGCTTCGAGGCGCGCCGCGGCGCGTTCGAATCCTGGACCGTGCTGCCCGGCAGCGCAGTCCGCATCGAGGAGGGCGCCGAGACCCCCGCGGACGACCCGCGCACGCTCGTGGCCGACGCGCGGGAGACGCTGGGTCTCACCGCGCTCCGGCTGGCCGATGTGCTCGCCGAGCTGACCGCCACGGTCACCAACGAGGCGACCAGGCTGCTTCGCGCGCCCACCGCAGCCCAGCTGTGCACTATGGACTACAACCTTGCCGACGGGCACCTCACCGGACATCCCAGGCTCGTGCTGAACAAGGGCCGGGTGGGGTTCTCCGCCAGGGATCGTGCCCGTTACGCGCCCGAGGCGGGGGCGGACGTGCGGTTGCGTTGGTACGCCGTGCACCGTGACCTCGCGCAGTTCCGCAGCGTCGCCGGGCTCGACGCGGAAACGCTGCTGCGCGGGGAACTGGACGAGCCGACCCGTGCGGCATTCGATGCCCGCACCGCCACTCTCGGCGATGCCGAGGACTACGTGTGGGTGCCGGTGCACCCGTGGCAGGCCGACGAGATCATCGGCACGCTGTATGCGGCCGAGCTGGCCACCGGGCAGATGGCCGAACTGGGGGAGAGCAACGACGTCTACCGGCCACACCAGACGGTGCGCACCCTGGCCAACCGCTCCCGGCCGGACCGGCACGACGTGAAGACGGCCGTTTCGGTGCGCAACACGCTCGTCTACCGCGGGCTGAACTCGGCCGCCACGCTCGCCGGGCCGTCGGTGACCGAATGGCTGCGCCGGATCGACGCCGCCGATCCGCTGCTGTCCGGGAGGTACCGGTTCGAGCTGCTCGGCGAGGTGGCAAGCGTTTCGGTGCGGCATCCGCTGTTCGGCGCGATCGAGGAGCTGCCTTACCGCTTCCACGAAACGCTGGGCGCGCTGTGGCGGGAGCCGCTCGCGGCGCGGCTCGCCGAGGGCGAACAGGCGATTTCCTTCGCTGCCTTGCCCTACCGCGACGCGGCCGGAGAATCCGTGCTGACCCGGCTCATCACGCGTTCCGGAGACGGCGCCGAGGCGTGGCTTTCGAAGCTGTTCGACCTGCTGCTCACGCCGCTGCTGCACTGGCTGCTGCGTTACGGCGTCGGGTTCTGCCCGCACGGCCAGAACCTCGTCCTCGTCGTCGACGCCGAGGGCCGTCCGCTGCGGGTGGCGATCAAGGACTTCGCACAGGGCGTCGACCTGATGGACGAGGAACTGCCCGCCTACGCTGATCTCCCGCCGGAGGCCGCCGCGGACATGCTGCGCTGGCCGGCGCACCTGCTTGCGCAGTCGCTGTTCAGCTCGGTCTTCTCCGGGCAGCTGCGGTTCTGGGCCGAGCTGCTGCTGGACGACCTCGGCCTGGCGCGCGGGGAGTTCTGGGCACTGGTGCGCACCGTCGTCGGCCGCTATCGCGACGAGAACCCGGACGTGGCCGCCCGATTCGACGCCTGTCGCCTGTTCGCACCGGACGTCGAGCGCGTCACGCTCAACCGCGAGCACTTCGCCGGCCAGGGTTTCGACAAGGTGGAACGGGACGACGAGTTCGACGTCCGCTGGGGCCGGGTGCCGAATCCGCTGCACGCGCCCGATCCCGAAGGCGCCTGGTGACGCCGTTCGAGCGGCCGGTGGGCGCGCGGTCGCTGGCGGTACGGGCGGAGGCCGGCACTGCGGCCGCGGACGTGCTTCGCCGCGCGCTAGCCGAGGACGGCACGCGGCTGGTCCTGTTGGTGCCCGATCCACACGCGCGGTTCGCCGCGGTGGAACTGGCGGCGCCGTTCGCCGCCGAGGTCGTGGATACCGGCTACGGCGTGTGCAGCTACGTCTTCGCCTGGACGCCGGAGCGGGACCCGCTGCCGGAAACCGCGCCGTTGAACCGTTATCTCGGCGGTTTCGGCGACCTGCGCGTGCGGGTGGACGCGGCGACGGCGTTCCCGCTGGCCGAGCGGACCTGGGCGGTGGTGGGCGACGCGGAGTTCCCTTCCGGGGAACCGGCGGGGCTCGCACCCCGCACCGTGCTGCGGGCGCAGCTGGCGAAGCTGGAGGAGCGCGGCCTGGTTCCTTCGGCCGGGATCGAACACGAGGTCGTTTTCCGGGCCGCGGACGGGAATCCGCTCACCGCGCACGGTGTGGACTACGCGGTCGGCGGCACCGAGCAGCTGGCGCCGTTGCTGGCGGACCTGCGCTCGGCGGCGGCCGGACTCGGCGTGGAGTCCGCGCGCGCGGAGTGCCATCCGGGGCAGTACGAGGTGGTGCTGCGCCACCGAGACGCGCTCGCCGCCTGCGACGACGCGTTGCTGCTGCAGCTGCTCACTCGCCGGGTCGCCGCGCGGCACGGGGCGAGCGCGGACTACCTGGCCGCGCCGGAGACCGGGCAGGGCAACTCCTGTCATGTCCACCTGTCATTGTCCACTCCGGACGGTCCGGCCGGATTCCCGTTCGCGCTCGGTGCGTTCCTGGCCGGCGTGCTCCGTGACGCCCGAGCGCTCACCGCCGTGTGGGCGCCGACCTGGAACAGCTACGTCCGGCTGCGCACCGCGCCGTTCTCCCCGCGGGAGCTGCGGTGGGGGCCGGACGACCGGACGTGCGCGATCCGGCTGTGCGGCACGTCGTCCGCGCCCCGGCTGGAGTTCCGCTTCGCGGGCGCCGACGCGCAGCCGCATCTCGTGGTGGCCTCGTTGCTTGCGGCAGGCGCCGCGGGCCTTGCCGACGAGCTGACCCCACCCGATCCGGGCGTATCTGCCGGGCAGCTGGCCGAATCGCCGTGGGAAGCACTCGCACTGCTGGCGGAGGGCCGCGTGGCTGAACTGCT
Organism: Amycolatopsis ultiminotia; assembly: GCF_039536925.1. NCBI lineage: Bacteria > Bacillati > Actinomycetota > Actinomycetes > Pseudonocardiales > Pseudonocardiaceae > Amycolatopsis > Amycolatopsis ultiminotia. Next base: position 397,392 of record NZ_BAAAZN010000002.1, read on the forward strand.
GGGCGAAGAAGTGGCCGTCCAGCAGGCCGCACTCCTGCGTGCGGAGATCGAGGCGGGACTCGGCACGGTCACCGATCTGCAGCGCCGGAGGGGCGGACTGCGGGCCTGAAGGGGCATTCGGGCTTGCGCCCGCCCGCCGCAATGCGCAGGCTCACTCGCGTGAGTGAACACGAGTACGACCTCATCGTCATCGGTTCCGGTCCCGGCGGGCAGAAGGCTGCCATCGCGGCCGCGAAACTGGGGAAGAAAGTGGCGGTCGTCGACCGGCACGACATGGTGGGCGGGGTGTGCGTCAACACCGGCACGATCCCGTCCAAGACACTCCGCGAAGCGGTGCTCTACCTGACCGGGATGAACCAGCGCGAACTGTACGGCGCGAGTTACCGGGTCAAACAGGACATCACCATCGCCGATCTGATGGCCCGCACCCAGCACGTCATCGGCCGCGAGGTGCAGGTGGTGCGCGCACAGCTGCTGCGCAACCACGTCGACCTGATCGCGGGCACCGGAACGTTCGCCGATCCGCACACCGTGGTGGTGGACGGTCGCCATCCCGGCGACCGGCGCACGGTCACCGGCGACCACATCGTGATCGCCACCGGGACCCGGCCGGCGCGGCCGGGCCACGTCGACTTCGACGCCGCGCGGGTGCTCGACTCCGACGAGGTGCTGCGGCTGGAGGAGATCCCTTCGTCGCTGGTGGTGGTCGGGGCAGGCGTGATCGGCATCGAGTACGCGTCGATGTTCGCCGCGCTCGGTTCGCGGGTGACCGTGGTGGAGCAGCGCGAGCAGATGCTCGACTTCTGCGATCCGGAGATCGTGGAATCGCTGAAGTTCCAGCTGCGCGACCTGGGCGTGACGTTCCGGTTCGGGGAAAAGGTGTCGAACGTGGCGGTGTCCGCGGACGCCACGGTGACCACCCTGGTGAGCGGCAAGCGGATCCCGGCGGAGGCGGTGATGTACTCGGCCGGTCGCCAGGGCATGACCGGCGAGCTGGGGCTGGAGAACGCGGGTCTGGCCGCCGATGCGCGCGGCAGGCTCGAGGTCGACGAGTACTACCGCACCGAGGTGCCGCACGTCTACGCGGTCGGCGACGTGATCGGGTTCCCCGCGCTGGCCGCCACCTCGATGGATCAGGGCAGGCTGGCCGCCTACCACGCGTTCGGCGAACCGGCCAACGGGCTCGGCGCGCTGCAGCCGATCGGGATCTACACGATTCCGGAGATCTCCTACGTCGGTGCCACCGAGGCACAGCTGACCTCGTCGTCGGTGCCGTACGAGGTCGGCATCTCGCGGTACCGCGAGCTGGCGCGCGGGCAGATCACCGGGGACAGCTACGGGATGCTCAAGCTGCTCGTGTCCACCACCGACCGGAAGCTGCTCGGGGTGCACGTCTTCGGCACCGGCGCCACCGACCTCGTGCACATCGGGCAGGCCGTGATGGGCTGCGGCGGCACGGTGGACTACCTGGTCGACGCCGTCTTCAACTATCCGACGCTGTCCGAGGCCTACAAGGTGGCCGCACTCGACGCGACCAACAAGATCCGTGCGCTGGAGCAGTTCCCCGCCTGATGTCGTTCGAACGTGTGTTTGACACCCATTAGAACATGTGTTCGACTTGATGTGTGCGATGGGAACAGCTGCGAGCGGGGGAGGGAGAGCCGGTCCTGCCCGGACTCACCGGGTTCGGCGAGGCCGTGCGGACGGTGCGGGCGCCGGAGTTCGGCGGGATCACGTTCCACGAGGTGCGGGCCCGGTCGGTGCTGAACCGGGTGCCGGACGCGTCGATGGTGCCGTTCCGGTGGTCGGTCAACCCGTACCGGGGCTGCTCCCACGCGTGCACGTACTGCCTCGAGGGGGAAACCCCGGTGCTGATGGCCGACGGGCGGGCGAAGCCGATCGCCGAGCTGCGCGAGGGCGACCGGATCCTCGGCACGCGTGGCCACGGCGTCGCGCGCCGCCTGGTGCCCACGGAGGTGCTCGCGCAGTGGAGCACGGTGCGCGAGGCCTACCGGATCACGCTGGAAGACGGAACCCGGCTCGTGGCCGGTGCCGACCACCGGTTCCTCAGCGCACGTGGCTGGAAGTACGTCCGCGGCAGCAGGTTCGGCACCGCGCAGCGGCCGCACCTCTCGCCGGGGGTGGAGCTGGTCGGTCCCGGCCGGTTCGCGCGCCCGCCGGACGACACGCTCGGCTACCGTGCCGGGTACCTGTGCGGAATGCTGCGCTCCGGCGGGTTCGCCGCGGAGCCGGACGCGGCCGCGCGGGCGCTCGGGTACCTGCCGGACTTCGGATCGTCGGTGGGGTTCATGCGGATCCCGCGGGAGCCGGACGCGCATTGGGCACGCGGGTTCCTGGCCGGGCTGTTCGACCTCGCCGGCGGGTACCGGCGCGGGATGCTGTCCCTCGCACACGACGAGACCGAGGTGGTGGACACGTTGTTCGCCGCGCTGGACCGGTTTTCCTTCGGCTACGAGACGGTCGGGCACCGCAGCCACCCCGGCAGGCGGCAGGCCCGGCTGACCGGCGGTACCGGCGAGGTGCTGCGGTTCCTGCACCTCACCGATCCGGCGGTGGCGTGGAAGCGGTCGCTGGAGGGCACCGTGATCGGCTCGGTGCGGCGGGCGGTGGCCGCGGTCGAGCCGCTGGGACTGGAGCTGCCGCTGTTCGACATCACCACCGGCACCGGCGATTTCGTGGCCGACGGGGTGGTGTCGCACAACTGCTTCGCCCGCAACACGCACACCTACCTCGACTTCGACGCCGGACGGGATTTCGACACCCAGGTCGTGGTCAAGGTCAACGCACCCGAGGTGCTCACCGCCCAGCTGAAGCGCCCCGGCTGGCGCCGCGAGCCGGTGGCGATGGGCACGAATACCGACCCGTACCAGCGGGCCGAGGGCCGCTACCGGCTGATGCCCGGCATCGTCCGTGCACTGGCGGAGTCCGGGACCCCGTTGTCGATCCTCACCAAGGGCACGGTGCTCAGCCGCGACCTGCCGCTGCTGGGGTCGGCGGTCAAGGACGTCCCGGTCCGCCTGTCGGTGTCGCTGGCGCTGCTCGACCGCGAGGTGCAACGCCGGCTGGAGCCGGGCACGCCCAGCCCCCGTGCGCGGCTGGATCTGGTGCGCAAGGCCGCCGCGGCCGGGTTGCCGTGTTCGGTGATGGTCGCCCCGGTGCTGCCGTACCTCACGGATTCGGCCGACGCACTCGACGCGCTGTTCGCCGAACTCGCCGCCGCAGGCGCGACCAGCGCGACCGTGCTGCCCCTGCACCTGAGACCCGGCGCCCGCGAATGGTTCGCCTCCTGGCTGGGCCGGAAATACCCGGCACTCGTCCCCCGCTACCGCCGGCTGTACTCCCGAGGCAGCTACGTCGACCCCGGCTACCGCCAACGACTCGCAAGCCGAGCCGGCCCGCTACTTCGCCGCCACGGCCTGGATCCCGGCCCCGGCTCCGGCCCCGGCCCCGGGTCCGGCCCCGGTTCCGGTTCCGTCCCAGGCTCCGACACGGACAGCGGCCCCGATTCCGACCCCGGCCACCACCAACCCCCGACACCACAACCAGAGAAGCCGGAACAACTGCGACTGCTGTGACCACCGACGCCGCCCGGACACGCCGAACCGCCGAGGCATAGAACCGCCGGGGTGCTGAACCGCCGGGGTGCCAAACCGCCGCGGTGCCGAATCGCTGCGGTGCTGAATTGCCGGAGTGCCGAATCGCCGGGTGCCGAATCGCCGCGGTGCCGAATCGCCGCGGTGCCGAACCGTCACGGTGCGGCGACGCCGCGGTTCTGGCGAACTGGCGCCCCGAGCCCCGAGCCCCGAGCCCCGAGCCCCGAGCCCCGAGCCCCGAGCCCCGAGCCCAGCCGAGTCCAGCTGGATCGAGCCGAGCCCGCCGGGCCCGGTCCAGCCGAGTCCTGCCGGTGCCATACCCAGCCCCGTTCAATCGGCCAGAGCTGCGTCGTGCTTGGTCGGGTCGGGCTTGGCCGAGCTGGGCGGGTCGAGCCGAGTCCAGCCGGGCCGAGTCCAGCGCAGCTGGATCGAGCCCAGCCCGCCGGGCCCAGTCCAGCCGAGTTCAGTCGGGTCGAGCCACGTCGTGCTGGGGCCAGCCGAGCCCAGCTGGGTCGAACCCGGCCCACCGGGCCCAGCCCAGCCGAGTTCCGCCAGCCCGGCGGAGCCGAATTCAATCGGCCAGAGCTGCGTCGTGCTTGGTCGGGTCCGGTTTGGCCGAGCTGGGCGGGTCGAACCCAGTCCAGTCCAGCCGGGCCGGGCTCGGTCGGAACGAGGCTGGCCTGGTCGAGTCGACCGGGCCGATTGAGCCGGGACGGGCGCCGTCCGGTCCGGCTCAGTTCGGTCGGGGGTGGCTGCGTGGTGGGAGCGGCGTCCGTCCCGGTCGGGTCGATTGAGCTGTCCGGGCCGATTGAGCCGGGACGAGCCAGCCTCGTCCGGTCGGCTGAGTTCGGTCGGGGGTGGCCGCGTGGAGCGGGCCGCGTCCATCCCGGCTGGGCCGGGACTGACCCTGCCCAGTCGACCCTGCCCAGTCGGGCCGGCTCCCGGCTGACTCCGGTCGGCCCTGCCCACCGGGGGCCGATTCCACCCCACCCTGCCCACCGGGGCCAACCCCCCGGCCGACTCGAGTCCGCCCCGCCAAGTCCGCCCCGCCAGCTCCGGACTGCTCCGGACCGCCCCGCTCCGGTTCGGCCGGGCACGGTCGGTGTTGCGAGGTCCCGCTGGGGGCGGGCCCAGGCGGGGGGCAGGGGCGGGAGGAGTCAAACCTGGTCGCGGTGCTCGGTGGGGGGTTCGTTAGCCTCTGTGTTCGGCGAAAAACGTGTCGGCGCGAAACGTCGGCGACCCCGTGGGCTTAAGGAGAGCAGTCGCAGTGCTCCGCACTCATGAAGCCGGTACCTTGCGTGCCGGGCAGGCCGGTCAGACCGTCACCCTCACCGGCTGGGTGGCCCGGCGGCGCGATCACGGCGGGGTCATCTTCATCGATCTCCGTGACGCCAGTGGCGTCTCGCAGGTCGTGTTCCGCGAGGGTGCGATGGCCGAGCGGGCGCACGCGCTGCGGTCGGAGTTCTGCGTGCAGGTCACCGGCGAGGTCGCGCAGCGGCCCGCGGGCAACGCGAACCCGGAGATCCCCACCGGCGACATCGAGGTGCTCGCCACCGAGCTGCAGGTGCTGTCCGAGGCGGCGCCGCTGCCGTTCCCGATCGACGACCGGGTCGACGTCGGCGAGGAGGTCCGGCTTCGCTACCGCTACCTGGACCTGCGCCGCAGCGGGCCGGCCGCAGCGATCCGGCTGCGCAGCGAGGTCAGCCGCGCCGCCCGCGCGGTGCTGCACGAGCAGGACTTCGTCGAGGTCGAGACGCCGACGCTGACCCGTTCCACCCCGGAGGGCGCGCGCGACTTCCTGGTCCCGGCCCGGCTCAAGCCCGGTTCCTGGTACGCGCTGCCGCAGTCGCCACAGCTGTTCAAGCAGCTGCTCATGGTCGGCGGGCTGGAGCGCTACTTCCAGATCGCTCGCTGCTACCGCGACGAGGACTTCCGCGCCGACCGCCAGCCCGAGTTCACCCAGCTCGACATCGAGATGAGTTTCGTCGAGCAGGACGACGTGATCGCGGTCGGCGAGGCCGTGGTGTCCGCGCTGTGGAAGCTGATCGGGCACGAGATCCCGCGCCCGATCCCGCGCATCACCTACCGCGAGTCGATGGCGAAGTACGGCTCGGACAAACCGGACCTGCGCTTCGACCTCGAGATCACCGAGATGACGGAGTTCTTCGCCGACACCCCGTTCCGCGTGTTCCAGGCGCCCTACGTCGGTTCGGTCGTGCTGGCCGGTGGCGCGGACCAGCCGCGCCGCCAGCTCGACGCGTGGCAGGAGTGGGCGAAGCAGCGCGGGGCGAAGGGCCTCGCCTACATCCTGGTCAACGAGGACGGCACGCTCGGCGGCCCGGTCGCGAAGAACCTGTCTGAGGCCGAGCGGGAGAACGTGGCACAGGCCGCCGGCGCGAAGCCCGGTGACTGCATCTTCTTCGCCGCCGGCAAGCCCGGCAGCGCGCAGCCGCTGCTCGGCGCCGCACGGGACGAGATCGGCCGCAGGCTCGGCCTGATCGACGAGAACGCCTGGTCGTTCGTGTGGGTCGTGGACGCGCCGCTGTTCGCGCCGGTCGAGGAGATCGGCGACGACGTGGCGGTCGGCTCCGGCAAGTGGACCGCGGTGCACCACGCGTTCACCTCGCCCACCCCGGAGTGGATCGACAAGTTCGAGCAGGATCCCGGCAACGCGCTCGCCTACGCCTACGACCTCGTCTGCAACGGCAACGAGATCGGCGGTGGTTCGATCCGTATCCACCGCGAGGACGTGCAGAAGCGGGTCTTCGCGCTGATGGGCCTCGGCGAGGAGGAGGCGCAGGAGAAATTCGGCTTCCTGCTCGATGCCTTCCAGTTCGGCGCCCCGCCGCACGGCGGCATCGCATTCGGCTGGGACCGCATCGTGATGCTGCTGGCGCACGCCGAATCGCTGCGTGAGGTCATCGCGTTCCCGAAGACCGGCGGCGGTTACGACCCGCTCACCGCCGCACCCGCGCCGATCACCACACAGCAGCGCAAGGAAGCCGGGATCGACACGAAGCCGCCGGCACCGACGAAGTAGTGCTGCACTTGCGGGCGGTGTGCCCGCCGGAACGCACCGCCGAGGCGGTGGATCTGCTGCGCCACCACCCGGGCATCGCGCACCTGATCCTGCACCGCGGGGTGGCCCTGGCCCCGGAAGGCGATCTCGTCGAGGCCGACGTGGCCCGCGAGGCCGCCGACGAGATCGTCGACGCGCTGTGCGGGCTCGGTCTCGACCACTCCGGCGGGATCACCATCGAGGCGCTGGACACCGCGCTGTCCGACGCGGCCGACGCCGCGGAGGAATCGGCGCCGGGTGCGGCCGCGGACGCCGTGGTGTGGCAGGAACTGCTCGGCCGGACCGGGGAGGAATCCCGGTGGAACGCCACCTTTCAGGCGTTCCTCGCGATCGCCTGCCTGCTGGCCGCGGCCGGGATGCTGACCGATTCGCCGGTCACCGTCGTCGGCGCGATGGTGGTGGGTCCGGAGTTCGGCCCGCTTGCCGCGATCGCGGTGGGAATCGTGCTGCGCCGGTGGGATCTGGCTCGCCGGGCCGGGTTCGCGCTGCTCGCCGGGTTCCCGGTGGCGATGGCGCTGACCTTCGCCGGGGTGCTGCTCGGCGGCGCGGCCGGGATCTTCGACCCGGCGGCGATCGTGAACAACCACGAGGTCGACTTCGTCTACCAGGTCGGCGCGGTGTCGTTCGTGGTCGCGCTGCTGGCCGGTGCCGCGGGCATGCTCGCGATGACCTCGGCGAAGTCCGCCGCGCTGGTCGGGGTGTTCATCTCGGTCACCACGGTGCCCGCCGCCGGATACGTGGTGGTCGCGGCGATCGCCGGGCGCTGGGACCGGGCCGGGTTCTCGCTGCTGCAGCTGCTGGTGAACCTGGCCGGGATCGTGCTCGCTGCGGCCATTGTGCTGATCTTTCGCCGCCGCAAGCAACGCTCCGCGGCGTTGTTACGTCCGCTTTCGCGAGGGTGAAGAAGAACGCGCGGTTCACGTCCTGCTGTCGGAGAAGCTGGTGGTCATGGTTGCACAGTCACGAGTAGGGTCGGTGCCAATGACAGTCGAGACCTCCTCCTCCGGGGATGCGGGAGTCCGGGCGGGAGCCGGGGAACTCGCCGTCGCCGCGGCGGTCGGGGCGGGCGAGGCGGTGCTGTCACGCCGTTTCGGCAGCGCGATCACGCTCGTGTCGCCGGAGCACCTCGTGGGCAGCGGTCCCGCGACGGTGGTGCGGGCCCGCGTGGTGTCGTCGTCGTTCGCGCTGCCGCGCACCCTCGTGGTCAAGCACTACCCGGACCAGCCGGAACCGGGCCACGGCGATCCGTTCGCCCAGGAAGCGGTCAGCTACCAGCTGTTCACCGCGCTGGCGCCGGACGAGCGGATGTGCCCGGAGCTGCTCGCGCACGACGGCAAGGACCGCGTGCTCGTGATCGAGGACCTCGGCCGCGCGCCGACCCTGCAGGACAAGCTCACCACGCGGGACTCGCGGGCGGCCGAACGCGCCCTGCTGTCCTGGGCACGTTCGCTCGGGCGGCTGCACGCGAGCACAGCCAGCCGCGAAGCCGACTTCAACGCGTTGCTGCGCCGGCTCGGCGGACCGGCCCGGATCGAGGAACCCGACCTCGCGGCGCGGACCGCCGAGGTGCCGCCGATGCTGGCCGAGCTGCTGGGTGTGACCGTGCCGGACGCGGTGCACGAGCGCCTCGCCGCGGCCGTCGCGCAGGCGAAAACGGCGGCGTTCCGTGCGTTCAGCCCGGCGGAGCTGAGCCCGGACAACAACCTGGTGACCGGATCCGGCGTGCGATTCCTCGATTTCGAACGAGGACGGGTGCGCACCGCACTGGTCGACGCGGCGTGCCTGCGGCTGCCGTTCGCCTCCTGCCCGGACGCACTCGCGCTGCCCGCCGGGATGAGCGAGGCGATGATCGCCGCCTGGCGGGCCGAGGTGGTCTCGGTGTGGCCGTCGTTCGCCGACGACACCGAGCTGGCCGAACAGCTGACCGTCAGCGAGCTGCTGCTGGTGTGGCTGATCACCCGCGAGATGCTGCCCCGGCTCGATCTGACCCGGCACGCCACGCCGGTGAGCCGCGAGGCCGCGCTGGTCACCTGGTGGCGGGAACTGGCCAAGCACGCCGGTTACGCCCGGCACACCGACGTGGCCGAGCACGCCACGCGGGTGGCCGCCGCACTCGGCGCCCGGCTGGGCCCGCACGCGGACCTCGCGTTCTACCCCGCGTTCCGGTAACCGGGCACTCCTCCCACAACGGGCACCGCGGGACGGCGCGGACGGTCCGGGTACCGGAAGTTCCCGGCCTCGTCCATACCGCGTTACCTCGCCATCACCAGGGGTGAGTTTCGGTGCCCGATGGTCATGGGGTGACCGTGATCAGCGTCGGAGTCACCCCAGCCGCGCAGCCCGCTTCCGGCTCCCCGCCGGTCCCCGAGCCCGCCGCTCCCGGACCCGCCCCCGCACTGCCCGCCGAGCTCCGCCGGGCGACGCGGCTCGTGGTGCTGGGCGATTCGACGGCCGTCGGCCTCGGCGATCCGCTGCCGCGCCGCGGCGGATGGCGCGGGGTCGGCCCGCTCGTGGCGGCCGCACTCGGCGTCGGCGAGGAGGGCTATCTGAACCCCTCGTTCACCGGCGCGCGGATGAAGTGCGTGCGCACGGAGCAGCTGCCTGCCGCGCTCGCACACCGGCCGGACGTCGCGCTGGTCGTGGTCGGCATGAACGACACACTGCGGCCGGACTTCGACGCGGACCGGATTGCCGCCGACCTCACCGGGATCGTCCGTGCGCTCACTGCCGCGGGGACCATCGTGCTCCCGGTCCGATTCCACGACCACAGCAAGGTTTTCCGCCTGCCGCGGGCACTGAAGCGGGCGCTGAGCGCACGCGTCGCGGAACTCAACGCCGCGATCGACGGCGTGGTCGAAGCGGAGCGGATCGCCTGCCTCGACCTCGACACCCTGCCTGGGGCGTATGACCTTCCGGCGTGGAGCGTGGACCGGTTGCACCCGTCCGAACTGGGGCACCGGATGCTGGCACTGGGGTTCACGGCGCTGCTCGCGGACGCGGGTTTCGCAGTGCCGGAGCCGGTGAGCCTGACCTGCTCCGGCGGTGTGGCGCCGAGTACCGCGGGGCACGTCGGCTGGCTCGTGGCGAAGGGTGTGCCGTGGTTGTGGCGGCGTGGCCGGGAGTTCCTGCCCTACGCCGCGGTGATCATGTGGCGTTCGTTCCGCGGGCACGGGGGCTGAACACGCGCAACGCCTCCAGATCGGAGACCGGATTCCGGACGAATTCCTCGGCCCACACACCGATTTCCGGATACCCGGATGTCTTCGTCAGGTACTGGCAGGCGAGTTCCGGGTCGAACGCGGTGCGCCGCAGCTGGACCCCCGGTCCGAGCAGTGCCCAGTGCGCACCCGTTGTGCCGTAAGGCATTCCGACGCTGCCCGGGTTGACGATCCGGCGCCGGTCGGCGAGCCGGACGAACGGCATGTGGGTGTGCCCGCACACCACGGTTTCCGCGGTGGTCCCGGCGAGCACCTCCGCCCACCGGGCGGGCGGACTGTCCACAAGCGCCACTTCCTCGTCGTCACGCGGGGTGGCGTGACAGAACAGCACCTCGCCCAGCCCGGACACATCCAGGGTGACCGAGAGCGGCAGCGTGGCGAGGACCGCCACCTGGTCCGGACGCAGTTGCCGCGCGGCCCACGGCGCGATCGGGTCCGGGATCGCGGTGTCCCCGCCGGAGGCGAGTGTGACCAGTTCCCGGTCGGCGTTGCCGCGTACCCACACTGCCCGGTCGCCGAGCGCGGTGAGCCGGTCGAGGGTCTGCCGCGGCAGCGGCCCGGCGGCCAGATCACCACACAGCACCACGACGTCCGCCGCGGCCACGTCCGGTTCGGCCAGGACCGCGTCGAGCGCCGGAAGGACGCCGTGGATGTCGGACAGCACTGCGACCGTGGACACCATCAGCTCAGCCTGCCCGACCACGCACCGCCCGCGAAGCGGGTTCGCTGACGGCGCACGGTGCTTCAGCCGGCTCGGCGCGGTAGATCTTGTCGTCGGCGTCCTCGAGACACTTGCCGAGCAGCGCCGGCAGGTCGTCCGCCGCAGCGCGTGCGGCGGCAGGATCGGGCTCACCGGATGGGCTCGAAGGGTTCGTCTCCGCTTGGTTCGGCCTTGTCTGGAGTGACCGGGTGACCGGATCCGTCTTTTCGGTCACGCCGCGGTAACGCGCGTGATGCGGGCCGGGCCAGCGGGAATGTCGGAGCGGTCGGTTACCGTCGTGGTCGTGGCACAGGACGAACTCTTCACGGTGAACCCGGATCTGGGGCCGGCACCGGAGCCTGCCGACGCGGGCGGCGCGGATGCGGCGGGCAGCGCCGGGCGGGCGGCCGAACCGCAGGCCGATCCGGCGAGCTCCCCGCTCGCGGTGCGGATGCGCCCGCGCACGCTCGACGAGGTGGTCGGGCAGCAGCACCTGCTGCGCGAGGGGGCGCCGCTGCGCCGGCTGGTCGAAGGGGCTGCGCCGGCATCCGTGCTGCTCTACGGGCCGCCCGGCACCGGGAAGACCACGCTCGCCAACCTGGTCTCCATCGCCACCGGACGCCGGTTCGTCGCGATGTCCGCGCTGTCGGCAGGCGTCAAGGAGGTCCGCGGGGTGATCGAGGAGGCCCGTCGCCGCCGGCTCTACAACACCGAGAACACCGTGCTGTTCATCGACGAGGTGCACCGGTTCTCCAAGACCCAGCAGGACGCGCTGCTCGGCGCGGTCGAGGACCGCACGGTGCTGCTGGTGGCCGCGACCACCGAGAACCCGTCGTTCTCCGTGGTCTCCCCGCTGCTGTCCCGGTCGCTGGTGCTGCAGCTGCGCTCGCTCACCGACGACGACATCGCGGCGCTGCTGGAGCGGGCGCTGGCCGACGAACGCGGGCTGGCCGGCGAGCTCACGCTCACCGAGGACGCGCGGGCCCACCTGGTGCGGCTGGCAGGCGGCGACGCCCGGCGGGCGCTCACCGCGCTGGAGGCCGCGGCCGACGCGGCCGCGGCCACCGAGCACAAGACCATCGACCTCGCCATCGTCGAGTCCACTGTGGACAAGGCAGCGGTGCGCTACGACCGCGACGGCGACCAGCACTACGACGTGATCAGCGCGTTCATCAAGTCGATCCGCGGTTCGGACGTGGACGCTGCGCTGCACTACCTGGCGAGGATGATCGAGGCGGGGGAGGACCCGCGGTTTCTCGCCCGCCGCCTGGTGGTGCACGCGAGTGAGGACGTCGGGCTGGCCGATCCGAGTGCGCTGCAGGCCGCCGTCGCCGCGGCGCACGCGGTGCAGTTCATCGGCATGCCCGAAGGCAGGCTCGCGCTCGCACAGGCGACCATCCACCTGGCCACCGCACCGAAGTCCAACGCGGTGGTCACCGCGATCGACTCGGCGCTGGCCGACGTCCGCGCAGGCTCGGCAGGCACGGTGCCTGCGCACTTGCGCGACGGGCACTACGCGGGTGCGAAGAAGCTCGGCAACGCGCAGGGTTACCGGTATCCGCACAACGTGCCGGAAGGGGTGCTGGCCCAGCAGTACCCGCCGGACGAGCTGGTCGGCCACGACTACTACCAGCCCACCCAGCGTGGCGGGGAACGTCCGCTGGCCGAGCGGGTGCCCCGGTTGCGCCGCACCATCCGGGGAGAGCGCTGAGCACCGCTTCCCGCGCGCTGGAACGGCCGTGAAGCACGCCACTTTCTTCCGTATAACGGTTCCAGGGGGAATGCTCGCGCGCGGCGCCGGTTGATCCCCTGTGACGGAGGGGGTGGCGATGACGCTGCTGACGGTGTGGCCCGACGACCAGCCGGGGCACGTGCTGCTGCGGACCGAGGACACCGCGACGATCGTGGCCGAGCTCGGCCGGTCCGGTGCCGGTTTCTCCCGCTGGCCGACGGCGGACCTCGAGCCGGGTGCGGCGGAGGCCGAGGTGCTCGCGCGGTACCGCGAACGCATCGACGCCCGCATCACCGGAGCGGGTTACCACGCGGTGGAGGTGCTCTCCGGGGAGCCCGGACTGGCCGAGCGCACCTCGAACGGCGACGAGGACCGGTTCTTCGTGCACGGTTCCGCGGTCTGGTACCTGCACACCGGCAAGAAGGTGCTTGCGGTGCTGTGCGAGCCCGGTGACCTGCTGACCATCCCGGCGCACACCCGGCACTGGCACGACGGCGGCCTGCGGCCCGAGCACGTGACGATCCGGGTCCGGCACCCGGCCGCGGCCGCGGCGGCGAGCCCGCCCGAGCCGGTGGTGACGACCGATTTCCCCGATTTCGACACCCTCGTCGCCGAGCGCAGCTCCGCCTGGCCTGCGCTCAGCCGCTGAAGGGGGATCATGGCGGGATGAGCACTCTCGCCTTTCTCGGTACCGGGATCATGGGGCATCCGATGGCCGCGAACCTCGTTCGGGCCGGGCTCGACGTGCGGGTCTGGAATCGCACGGCGGCGAAGGCCGAATCGCTGGCCGGTGAAGGGGCGGTGGTCGCCGGTTCTCCGCAGGAGGCGGTCGAGGGCGCGGATCTGCTGGTGACCATGCTGGCGGACGGTCCCACGGTCGCCGAGGTGTTCGCCGCCGCCGCGCCCGCGCCGGGCACGGTGTGGCTGCAGACGAGCACTGTCGGCCTCGAATGGGTGGGCAAGCTGGCCCAGGCTGCGGACGAGGCGGGCGTGCCGTTCGTCGACTGCCCGGTGATGGGCACGAAGGTGCCCGCCGAACAGGCGCAGCTGCAGGTGCTGGCGGCCGGGCCGGACGACGTGCACGACCGGGCCGAGCCGGTGTTCGGCGCGATCGGTTCGCGTACCCGGTGGCTGGGTACCGAACCGGGCGTCGCGACCCGGCTCAAACTCGTCATGAACTCCTGGATCCTCGCACTCACGAACGCCACCGGCGAAAGCCTCGGGCTGGCCAAGGCACTCGGCGTCGACCCGCAGCTGTTCTTCGACGTCATGGAGGGCACCGCGTTCGACGTCGGCTACGCCCGGATGAAGGGCCCGCTGATGCTTTCCGGCGACTACCCGGCCAGCTTCCCCACGTCACTGGCGGCGAAGGACGCGAGCCTGGTCGTCGACGCCGCCGGGGACACCGCCGACGTTGCGGGGGTCGGTGCGGCGCTCACGCACCTGCGGGCCGCGGTCGAGGCGGGCCACGGCGCGGACGACATGGCCGCGCTGTACGAGGCGATCGTCAGGGAACCTCGTTGAGCAGCACGGCGATCCGGTCCACGCCGACGCCGGAGATCAGCTGCCGTTCCTTGGCGTTCCCGAGCAGCCGCGCGGTCCACCGGGTGAAGCCGCCGTCGCCGACCTCGGCCGGGCCCGCGCCGAAGTCGGCGGTCACGGTGAAGCACAGACCTTCGTAGTAGTCCCGGCCGATGGCGCGGTCCGGGTGCTCGTGCACCGCGTTCTCCGGCAGCTCGGCACGTAGTTCGTCGGCGAATCCGGCGAACTTCGGGTCCAACGCGGTCACCAGCAGCCCGGCCGTATGCGCCCCGGCGGCCCGGACCGCGGCGGTGAGGAACCGGGCGTGCTCCAGCAGATGGGTGCGCTCGAACGCCAGCCCGCCACGGTCCCGCCCCGCGGTGACCGCGGCGAACAGCGAGAAGTGCGCGAAGAACCCGGGGCCGGGCGGCAGTTGCGCGCGCACGACTCGTTGCACGGTGGCGAGCCGGACCGGTTCCGCTCCGGTGCGGCGGACCGCGGCCTCCAGCGCCAGCCCGTTCGTGGGATCGGCGGCCACCTCGGTGCCCCTGGCCGTGGTGACCACGCGGTGCTGGGCGAGTCCGGCCACCACGGAATGCGTGCCGAGCGGGGTGAGCGGGGCCAGCTGGACCCGCTCGAACTCCGCGGGCACCGCGCCGAGCACATCGTCCTCGACCCGCCGGAGCAGGTCGAACGGCAGTGGCGCGGGCGCGGTGAACCGGTCGCCGCGGTACCGGCGCAGCACGTCCGGACCGCGCAGCCGGGCGGCGCGGCGCCGGGCCACCTCCAGCTGCAGCGTGGTGAGGTCCGCACCGGGCAATCCGGTGAGCACCTCGGCCGCCGCGCCGCCCGGCCCGGCGAGCACCCGCGCCAGCGGTCCCCTGTCGTCCGCGCGTTCCATCCCCCGTCTTTATCAGCGCCGGTGGAGCGGCTGCGAACGGTTTTCCGCCCGGATGGCTGCAGTGCGTGACCACAGCGGCGGGGCGAACCCGGCGAACGGCGGGCCAGGCGGTAACCTCTCTGGCACTCGCAGACCCCGCACCACCCGAGGAGGGCCCGTGTCGGCAGGGCAGATCGCCGCGCTGATCGCCGCAGGTGCTTTCGTACTGCTGGTCGTGCTGCTCGCGATCCCGCTGCTGAAGCTCGGCCGCACGCTGGACGAGGCCACCATCGCGATCCGCAAGGCACACGAGAACAGCGATCCGCTGCTGCTCGGCGCCAACGAGACCATCACGCACGTGAACACCCAGCTGGAGCGCGTGGACGGGATCACCTCGAACGCGCAGGCGGTGAGCGGCAACGTCTCCGCGCTCTCGTCGGTGTTCACCGCGACGCTCGGCGGTCCGCTGGTGAAGACCGCCGCACTGTCCTACGGGCTCAGCAAGGCGATCCGCGCGCGCCGCAAGAAGCAGGACGAGAAGGCGCAGCGCACGGCCCGCCGGAGGAAGAAGTGAAACGCCTCTTCTGGCTCGGCGCGGGCATCGTCGCCGGGATCGCGCTCAGCCGCAGGGCAGGGGAAGCCGCTCGTCAGGCCACGCCTGCCGGGTTAGCATCGAACCTGGGCGACGCCGTGCGGGAACTCGCGGGCGCCGTCGGTTCGTTCGGCGCCGAGGTGCGCGCCGGGATGAGCGAACGGGAACAGGAGCTGCACGACATGGTCGAGGAACGCACCGGCTTCACCGCGCCGCCCGCGGCCGAGGGCCGGCACGCCGCCCAGCGCCCCGTCCGGCGAGCTCGCCGGGCGGAGGGCTGATCCGCCCGCGCTCGCCCTCCGCCGTCGCCGTCGTCGTTTCCCGCCTTTTCCCGGCACCCCGGTATCCGGTGCCGGGCCCAGCCTGAGGACTAGACCCGTGAACACACACGAGATCACCGACCGTTTCCTGCGCCATTTCGAGCGCCGCGGACACACCAGGGTGCCGAGTGCGCCGCTGATCCTCGACGATCCGAACCTGCTGTTCGTCAACGCCGGCATGGTGCAGTTCAAGCCGTACTTCCTCGGCGAGGTGCCGCCGCCGTACCCGCGCGCGACCTCGGTGCAGAAGTGCGTGCGCACGCCGGACATCGACGAGGTGGGCAAGACCACCCGGCACAACACGTTCTTCCAGATGGCAGGCAACTTCTCCTTCGGCGACTACTTCAAGGAAGGCGCGATCGAGAACGCCTGGGACCTGATCACCCGGTCCCAGGACGACGGCGGGTTCGGCCTGCCCGCCGACCGTATCTGGGCCACCGTGTACGAGCACGACAGCGAGGCGGCCGGGCTGTGGCGCAAGCTCACCGGCCTGCCCTCGGAGCGGATCCAGGTCCGCGACGGCAAGGACAACTACTGGGACATGGGCGTGCCCGGTCCCGGCGGCCCGTGCTCGGAGATCTACTACGACCGCGGCCCGTCCTACGGCCGCGAGGGCGGACCGGTCGCCGACGAGGACCGCTACATCGAGATCTGGAACCTCGTCTTCATGCAGGACGTCCGCGGTGAGCAGAGCCCGAAGCAGGGCTTCCCGCCGGTCGGGGAGCTGCCGAGGAAGAACATCGACACCGGCATGGGCGTCGAGCGGGTCGCGACGATCCTGCAGGGCGTGGAGAACGTCTACGAGACCGACCTGGTGCGTCCGGTGATCGGCCGTGCCGAGGAGTTCTCCGGCCGCCGGTACGGCGCGGGCCACGCCGACGACGTGCGGTTCCGGGTGATCGCCGACCACGCGCGCACCGGCGTGCTGCTGATCGGCGACGGTGTCACCCCCGGCAACGACGGCCGCGGCTACGTACTGCGCCGGCTGCTGCGCCGCATCGTGCGCTCCACCCGGCTGCTCGGTGTGCAGGAACCGGTGCTGCAGGAGTTCGCGAAGGTCGTGCGCGACACGATGGGCCCGACCTATCCCGAGCTGGTCAGCGGCTTCGACCGGATTTCCGAGGTGGTGCGCGTGGAGGAGGAGGCGTTCCTCGCCACCCTCACCAGCGGTTCGCGCATCTTCGACCTCGCCGCGGCGGAGACCAAGCGCGGCGGCGGCGATGTGCTGGCCGGCGACAAAGCGTTCCAGCTGCACGACACCTACGGCTTCCCGATCGACCTCACCCTGGAGATGGCGGCCGAACAGGGCCTGTCCGTCGACGAGGAGGGCTTCCGCACCCTGATGGGGGAGCAGCGCAAGCGCGCCAAGGCGGACGCGGCGTCGCGCAAGAGCGGCCACGGCGACCTGTCGGAGTACCGGAAGCTGCTCGAACAGCACGGTGAGACCGACTTCCTCGGTTACACCGAGCTGCAGGCGAACGCGAAGGTCGCCGGTCTGCTCGAAGACGGCCTGCCGGTGCGCAGCGTCGCCGAGGGGCACAAGGCGGAGCTGGTGCTCGACCGCACGCCGTTCTACGCCGAAAGCGGTGGCCAGATCGCCGACACCGGGGTACTGGTCGGCGACGGCGTCGAGCTGAAGGTGCTCGACGTGCAGAAGGTCGTGCCCGGGTTGTTCGTGCACCGGGTCGAGGTCACCCAGGGCGAGGTCGGGATCGGCACCACGCTGACCGGATCGGTGGACGCGCAGCGGCGGCTCTCCATCGAGCGCTCGCATTCGGCCACCCACCTCGTGCACGCGGCGGTGCGCGGTGCCTACGGCAAGCGCGCGGCGCAGGCGGGTTCGCTCAACGCGCCGGGCCGGATGCGGTTCGACTTCACCACGCCGGGTGCGGTGTCCGCGGACATCCTCACCGAGGTCGAGCAGGAGGTCAACGACTACCTGCAGACCGACGTGGAGGTGCGCAGCTACACCACGACCAAGGACAAGGCCCTCGAACTGGGCGCGGTCGCGCTGTTCGGCGAGAAGTACGGCAACGACGTGCGCGTGGTCGACATGGGCGAGTACTCGCGTGAGCTGTGCGGTGGCACGCACGTCGAGCGGATCGGCCAGCTGGGCCTGGTGAAGCTGGTGTCCGACGCGTCGGTCGGCTCCGGTGTGCACCGTGTCGAGGCGCTGGTCGGGCCGGACGCGCTCAAGCACGTGCGCAAGGAGCAGCTGCTCGTCTCGCAGCTGGCGAACACCTTCAAGGTGCCCACCGACGAGCTGCCCTCGCGGATCGAGGACGTGCTGACCCGGCTGAAGAACGCGGAGAAGGAGATCGAGCAGCTGCGCACCCGGCAGGTGCTCGGTTCGGCCGGCGCGCTGGCCGGCAAGGCGGTCGACGCCGGCGGCGTCTCGGTGGTCGCCGAGGTCGTGCCGGACGTCGACGGCAACGGCCTGCGCGCGCTCGCCGCGGACATCCGCGGCCGGATCGGCGACCGGCCCGGTGTGGTGGGCCTGTTCTCGCCGTCCGGGGAGAAGATCGCGTTCGTGGTCGCCACGACCGCCGCGGCGCGCGAGCGCGGGCTTGCCGCGGGCAAGCTGGTGCCCTCGTTCGCCGAGGCGATCGGCGGCCGCGGCGGCGGCAAGCCGGACATGGCCCAGGGCGGGGGCGCCAACCCGGCCGGCGCGGAGCAGGCGGCGGCCGCGCTGCGTGCGGCGGTCGCCGGCGTTGCCCGCTAGCCCGCGGACCGGTCCGGATCGGCCGGGAGAGTCCGATCCGGGCCGCGGCAGGCGGCTTGCCGTCGATGTCGGTTCGGTCCGGGTGGGAGTCGCGCTGAGCGATCCCTCCCCGATCCTCGCCAGCCCGCTCGTTACCCTCTCCCGTGATGCGAAGGACGACAGCGATCTGGACCGGCTTGCCGAACTCGTCGCCGAACACGAGGTGGTCGAGGTGATCGTCGGACTGCCGAGGACGCTGGCGAACCGGCAGGGCAGCGCCGCCGACCTCGCGCTCGACTACGCGGGCAAACTGGCCACCAGGGTCGGCGAGATCCCGGTGCGGCTGGCGGACGAACGGCTGACCACGGTCACCGCGTCCCGGATGCTGTCCCAACGGGGGGTCAAGGGACGCAAGCAGCGGGCGGTGGTCGACCAGGCCGCCGCCGTCGAGATCCTGCAGGCCTGGCTCGACGCCGCCGCCGCACACCGCGCCCGGGAAGGCGACTCATGACCGAGCCAAGCGGCCCCGAAACCCCGCGCGGCCGTCGCCGGCTGCGCGAACCGGGTGCCGAGCCCGCCACCCCGCCCCGGCGCGCCCGCCGTGCCGACGGTCCGCCCCCACCGGCGGCCGGACCCCGGGTGCCGGCACCGCCACCACCCGGCGAAGGCCGCCCGCCCCGCCCCGCACCCCGCGACCAGGCACCCCGGCCACCGGCCGGTGAGCAACCACCCCGCCCGGACGACCCCGGCGAACCCCGCCGGGCCCGCCCCCGCCGCATCACCCCCGGCAGCGGCACCCCGGCCCGCGGCCGCCGCCGTCGCGCTGGTCAGGGTGCGCAGCCGCCGCCCGGCCGCGCCGACGTTGAACCGCCGCCGGCCGTCCGCTCTCGTGGTGAGGGTGAGCAGCCTCCGCCGCCCGGTCACTTTCGTGCGGAGGGTGAGCAGCCTCCGTCGCCTGGTCGCTCTCGTGGTGAGGGTGAGCAGCCCCCGCCGCCTGGCCGCTCTCGTGGTGAGGGTGAGCAGCCCCCGCCGCTCGGTCGTCGTCGTGCGGATCAGGGTGCGCAGCCGCCGCCCGGCCGCGGGGACGGTGACCAGCCGGTGCCGCCGGGCCGTCCGGCCGGGGACGGTGAGCAGGCACTGCCGCCTCGCCGCCGTGCCGGGGAATCCGCTTCTCGTGGTGCTGACCAGCCCCCGTCGGGCCGTCGTCGGGCCGATGTCGGGCAGCCGCCGCCCGGCCGGCGTCGTGCCGCCGGGCAGCCGCGGCCCGAACCGGGCGAACCGCCACCACCCGCCGGCGGCCGCCGTGACCTGCCGCCCGGTCGTCGCCGTCGTCCGGAACCGGGCGAGGCACCCACTCCGGACCTCGGCACCCCGCTCGGCGCCGAACCCCCGATGAACGCGCCGCGGTCGCCCCGTCGCCGCGTGGCCGCCCCGCCACCGGACGCCCGCGACGGTTCGATGCCCCCGGATCCGCGGTTCGCGGAAGGTTCGATGCCGCCGGAATCGCGCTTCGCCGACCCCGGGCGCCATCCGTCGATGCCGCCGGATCCCCGGTTCGCCGCGACGTCGATGCCCCGCGACCCGCGGTTCGCCGACGCCTCGATGCCCCGCGATCCCCGCGCGGCCGGCCGCGACCTGCCGCAACCCCGGCGGCAGCGACCGCCGGAACCGCCCACCGAGGTCATCCCCAGCCTGCCCGGGGAGCACCCCCGGGAGCAGCTCGACGACCTCTTCGACGACGGCTACCCAGACGACGAGCAGTACGCCGACGAGTACGACGCGGACTACGAAGGCGAGTACGACGGGGACTACGACGACGACCCCCCCGAGGAACCGCGCCCGCGCAAACGCCGCAAACGCGCTCTCGGCTGGATCGCCGCGCTCGTTGTGATCGTGCTGGTCGCGGTCGGCGGTGCCTGGTACGGCTACC
Source organism: Amycolatopsis ultiminotia (assembly GCF_039536925.1). Classification (NCBI taxonomy): domain Bacteria; kingdom Bacillati; phylum Actinomycetota; class Actinomycetes; order Pseudonocardiales; family Pseudonocardiaceae; genus Amycolatopsis; species Amycolatopsis ultiminotia. Next base: position 417,679 of record NZ_BAAAZN010000002.1, read on the forward strand.
AGAAGTTCTTCGGGTACGCCGACTACGACGGTTCCGGCCAGGGCGACGCCCTCGTGCAGGTGGAGGACGGTGATTCGACCTCGGCGATCGGGGCGAAGCTGACCGACGCGGGTGTGGTCGCCAGCTCCAAGGCGTTCGTCAAGGCCGGTGCCGACAACACCGCGCTCAGCCGGATCCAGCAGGGCTACTACCTGCTGAAACAGCATATGTCCGGAGCGGACGCGGTCGAGCAGATCACCTCGCCAGGGGCTCGCGTCGGGCGGCTGGAGATCCGTCCGTACACCCAGTTCGACGACATCACCCAGCCCGGCGGCAAGGTCACGCCAGGGGTGTTCACGCTGATGTCGAAGGCCTCCTGCGCCACGCTGAACGGCAAGAACACCTGCCTCTCGGTGGACGAGCTGCGCAAGACCGTGGCCGATGCCGACCTGAAGACGCTCGGCGCGCCCGACTGGGCGCTCGCCGGCGCGGACAAGGCGCTCAGCAAGGACAAACGCCTGGAAGGCCTGATCGCACCCGGCGTCTACGACGTCAAACCCGGCTGGAGCGCGACCGAGCTGATCACGAACCTGGTGAAGCAGTCCACCGAGGCGATCCAGGCGGCCGGGCTCGGCCCGGACAACACCGGCCCCGGCATGACGCCCTACCAGACGCTGATCATCGCCTCGCTCGTCGAACGCGAGGCGATCACGCCGGACTTCGGCAAGATCTCCCGGGTGATCTACAACCGGCTGTCCCAGCGCATCCAGCTGCAGCTCGACTCCACCGTCAACTACGTGCTCGACCGGCCGACGCTGCTCACGAAGCCCGAGGACCGCAGCAAATCGGGCCCGTACAACACGTACGCGAACTACGGCCTGCCCCCGACCCCGATCTCGGTGCCCAGCGCCGCCGCCATCAAGGCAGCGGTGCAACCGACGGAGGGTGACTGGGTCTACTTCGTGAAGTGCGAGAAGGACGGTCATTCCTGCTTCGCCGCCACGAACGACGAGCACAACCAGAACAAGGCGCTGGCACAGTCCCGTGGCGTCTACTGACCAGCCGCGCCGGGCCGGCGTGCTCGGGAAACCGGTGGCGCACTCGCTGTCGCCGGTGCTGCACCGTGCCGCCTTCGCCGCGCTCGGCCTGGCCGGCTGGACCTACGACTGGTTCGAGGCCGACGCCGACGAGCTGCCCGGGTTCGTCGACGGCCTCGGCCCGGAATGGGCCGGGCTCTCGGTCACGATGCCGGGCAAACGCCGTGCGCTCGACCACGCCACCGAGGTCACCGAGCGGGCGAGCGCGGTCGGCGCGGCGAACACGCTGGTGCGCACAGCCGACGGCTGGCTGGCCGATTGCACCGACGTCGAAGGCGTCACCGGGGCACTGCGCGTGGCCGGCGGCTACACGCCCACCCCGGGGGACCACGCGGTGGTGCTCGGTGCCGGGGGGACCGCGGCGGCGGCCGTGGTCGGGTTGGCCGGGCTGGGCGTCTCGTCGGCGCACTTGATCGTGCGCGATCCGGCGCGTGCCGGGGAAACGCTCGAAGCAGCCGAGCGAGCGGGCCTCGATGTGGCCGTGCTGACCTGGTCCGAAGTGGACTTCGCGAAGCTGGCGGATCGCTGCGCCGTGCTGGTCAGCACGGTGCCGGCGGACGCGGTCCGGCCGCACGTGCGGGAGCTGTCCGCCGTCGCGGGCGTGCTCGACGTGATCTACCACCCCTGGCCGACGCCACTGGCCGAGGCCGTCGCGGCCCGCGGCGGGCGGGTAGCGACCGGGCTGGACATGTTGCTGCACCAGGCATTCGGGCAGTCCGAGCACTTCACCGGCCGCCCCGCACCCCGCGCCGCGATGCGCGCCGCACTGCGCGCGGCGACCGAAAACGTCTTGCCCCTCCCGATTTCCTGATATTCGACATCCTGCTCGAAGTGCCCGATTCGGATGACGAGCCCGCCTACGTGCCCGCACCCGGAGGAATCCGGCGGTACCTGGCGGAGAAGCGGGCACTGGCGGCGCGGGTCTGGGAATACGTCCGGAACTACGCGAACAACGACGAGATCGACGGGATCAGCGACCGGGCCCGCGCCGCGCGGACGTGAGCCTGCGGGACCGGTGCCGGTTACCGTGGCCGGTATGAAAATCGCGATTCTCGACGACTACCAGCACGTCGCACTCGGCTACGCGGACTGGGATTCGCTCGGTGCCGAGATCGAGGTGTGCACCGAGGCGTTCGGCGGTCCGGACGAGGTCGTCGCCCGGCTGGCCGGATTCGACGTGGTGGTCGCGATGCGCGAGCGCACCCCGTTCCCGGCCGCGGTGCTCGACCGGCTGCCCGGCCTGCAGCTGCTGGTCACCACCGGGCAGCGCAATGCGGCGATCGATCTGGCCGCGGCGAAGCGGGGCGGTGTGGTCGTGTCCGGCACCGGCAACCTCACCGCGCCGACCGCGGAGCACGTCTGGGCGCTGATCCTGGCCGCCGCACGCGGCCTGCCCGCCGAATTCCGCTCGATGCGGGACGGTGGCTGGCAGGTCGGCGTCGGCAGCACGGTGCGCGGCAAGACCCTCGGCCTGCTCGGGCTGGGCCGCCTCGGCGCGGAATCGGCACGGATCGGGCAGGCCTTCGGGATGAAGCCGATCGCGTGGAGCCGGCACCTCACCGCCGAACGAGCCGCCGAGCACGGTGCGACCCTGGTGTCCCGGGAAGAGCTCTTCGCCGAGGCGGACGTGCTCTCCATTCACCTCGTGCTCTCCGAACGCACCCGTGGCCTGGTCGGCGCCGCCGATCTCGCCGGGATGAAGCCCACCGCGTTGCTGGTGAACACCTCGCGCGGCCCGATCGTGGCCGAGGATGCGCTGGTGGAAGCGTTGCGGGAAAAGAAGATCGCAGCCGCCGCACTGGACGTCTACGACACCGAGCCGCTGCCGTCCGACCATCCGCTGCGCACCTTGGACAACGCGATCCTGACCCCGCACATCGGCTACGTCAGCCGCGAGTCGTACGAGATCTTCTACCGCGACGCGGTGGAGGACATCGCGGCGTTCCAGGCAGGCTCGCCGATCCGGGTGGTGGAGTGAGCCGGCCTCAGGAAAACGGCACCGCGTCCGGTGCGCAGGTGGTGCCGGGCGGCGGGGCCACGAGATCCACGAAGTACCGCACCAGCGCGGTCGAGGCGCACGCGCTGGGCACGTCCAGTGTGGTGTGCCCGGCGCCTTCGACCACGAGGACGCGGCCGTCGCCGAGTTCGGCCGAGGTGGCCTGCGCGTTGGCCAGCGGAGTGGCCGGATCGTGGCGGTTGGCCAGTAACAGGATCGGGTGCTGCCGCCGCCGGTTCCACGGCCCGACGTACCGATCCTCGTCGCGGGCGGGCCAGCCCACGCACTGTGCCAGGGAAAACACCGGTGCCAGCCCGAAATACCGTTGCCGCTGCTCCTCGGCGGTGGCGAGCCGGGAGTACCCCGCCGGATCCTGCGGCAGATCGCTGTCGAGGCATTGCACGGCAAGGAATCCCGCGGAATGTGTTGGCACCCACGGATCGAGCACCGGCACCGGAGAGACCGGGGACGAGGGGACGAGGGCGGCGAGGGTGCGGGCGAGCCGCGGCCACCGTGACGACTGGTACAGCGCGCGGTCGATGGTCTGCATGAGCGAAGCCACGGTGACGCCACCGGCCGGGCCATGGGTCAACCGTGCGTACAGTGAGGCGAACTTCTGCTTCAGATCGCCTCCGGCGAAGGCGCACTTGCTCGGTCCCGCGGCGCTGCACGCGGCGAAGAACGCTTCCAGCTCCTGCTGTTGCGCGCCGGCGACGTCGGCTCGTACGTCCACCGGCGCGTCTTGCCTGCCTGGCTGACCGGTGGAGTTGGCGACGAGGTCGAGGGTGCCGTCGAGCGTCATCGCGCGCAGTTTGCCGGGGAACAGGTTCGCGTATGTGCCGCCGAGGTAGGTGCCGTAGGAATAACCGTAGAAGTTCAGCTGCGGATCACCGAGTGCCTGCCGCAGCATTTCCATGTCGCGCGCGACGTTCGCAGTGGACAGGTGCGCCGGCTCCGCCCCGGAACCGGCTGCGCACCTCGTACCCGTTGCCGCGCTTGCCGTCCAGAATCCCTTGTCCCGTAACGGAGATCCGGGCGGTGGCAGTTGATCGGCGCCGGGGCAGTGCAGTGCTGCGCTGCCGCCGATCCCGCGCGGATCGAAGCTCACCAGGTCGAACCGGGCGCGCAGTCCGGCCGGATACCGGCTGCCGAACCGGGTCAGCTCACCGACCCCGTCCGCACCGGGCCCGCCGAAGTTGATCATCAGCGATCCGATCCGGTGCGCGGGATCCGTTGCGGGCAGCCGGATCACCGACAGGTCGAGCTTCGTCCCGCCGGGCTCGCGGTAGCTCAGCGGCACCGGGGCGCTCGCGCACTGGAATCCACCGTGGCACGGCGTCCAGCGCAGCTGCGGCACCGCCGCGCCGCCGGTGCCCAGCGGTGGCGACGGGGTAGCGGCGGCCGGGGTCGGTGCCGGTGGTGGCGGGGCTGCGGCCGGGGTCGAGCAGGCGGTGGCGAACAGCAGTACGGCAGCCGCCAGCGCGGCACGTGCTTTCACGCCGCGAGTTCGGCCAGCACTGCATCGGTGAACGGCGGCCAGACCTCCGCCGCCCACGGCCCGAACGAGCGGTCCGCCATGGCGACACACGCGAAACCGGCGTCCGGGTCGACCCACAGGAACGTGCCCGACTGTCCGAAGTGGCCGAACGTGCGCGGGGAGCTGTTCGCTCCGGTCCAGTGCGGGCTCTTGTGATCGCGCAGTTCGAAACCGAGCCCCCAGTCGTTCGGCTTCTGGTGGCCGAATCCGGGCAGCACGCCGGTGCGGCCGGGGAAGGCCACTTCGGTCGCCGCGTTCAGCGTCTGCGGTGCGAGCAGCTTCGGCGCCTGCAGCTCGGCGGCGAACCGCAGCAGGTCGTCCACTGTGGACGTCGCACCTGCCGCGGGGGAGCCCGCCAGCACGGTCGCCGTCATGCCGAGCGGCTCCAGCAGTGCTTCGCGCTGGTAATCGGCGAACGCGATGCCCGAGTGTTCGGTGAGCGCGTCGGCGAGCTCCTCGAAACCGGCATTGGAGTACAGCCGCCGGGTGCCCGGCGTGGCCATCGCCTTGTGCGCGTCGAAGGCCAGCCCCGAGGTGTGCGCGAGCAGATGCCGCACGGTCGAGCCCTCCGGCCCGGCCGGGGTGTCCAGCTCGAGCACACCCTCTTCGATCGCGATGTGCGCGGTGTACGCGGTGAGCAGCTTGGTGACCGAGGCCAGCCCGAACGGCCGGCCGGGGTCGCCGTGGCGGCCACGGACCACGCCGTCGCTGCCGACCACCCCGGCCGCCGCGTTGTCCACCGGCCACTCGTCGATCAGGCGCAGACTCTCCATGCCGCCAGCGTATCGGGCACGCGAACGGGGGCCGTCCGGCCCGGTTGCCCGGTGCCGGAACGGCCCCCGTCCGACTTCCCCTGGAGCGGTATCTACTGAGCGTCGAGGTCGGTGGCGACGAGCTCGGCGACGGCTGCCACCGCCGCGTCGGCGCCGTCACCTTCGGCGCTGATCACCACCTCGTCGCCGTACCCGGCGGCGAGCGTCATCAGGTTGAGCACACTGCCGGCGGCCACCGGGTCGCCACCGGTCTTGGCGATCTGTACCGCCACCGGCTGTGCCGCGGCCGCCTTGGCCACGAGGGCGGCCGGCCGGGCGTGCAGACCCACCTTGCTGGCCACCGTGACGCGCTTCTCCGGCATGGTCGTCCTCTCTCGATCTTGTTCGGTTACTTCGCGGCCGAGCGCTCGAGGTCCGCCTCGACCGAATCGTCCTCGCGGCCCGGCGTGCGCAGGTTCCACTTGGTGATCACGAACCGGAACACCACGTAGTAGATCACGGCCATGATCAGCCCGATCGGGATCAGCAGCCAGGCCTTGTGCGCGGTGTCCAGCGACGAGTTCAGCGCGAAGTCGATCGCCCCCGCGGAGAAGGAGAAGCCGAGGTGGATGCCCAGCGCGTTGACCACCGCCAGCGAGATGCCGGTCATGATCGCGTGGAAGAGGTACAGCGGCCAGGCCACGAACATGAACGCGAACTCGATCGGTTCGGTGACGCCGGTGATGAACGAGGTCAGCGCCGCGGAGATCATGATGCTGCCCACGATCTTCTTCTGCCCCGGCCGTGCGGTCTGCCAGATCGCCAGCGCCGCGGCGGGCAGCGCGAACATGAAGATCGGGAAGAAGCCGGACTGGAAGATACCCGAGCCCTGGACGTGGTTGTTCAGGAAGTTCGGGATGTCGCCGCCGTTGAAGATGAACCACACCGGCACGTTCAGCAGCTGGTGCAGGCCGATCGGGATGAGCAGCCGGTTGAGCAGGCCGTAGACGCCGCCACCGACGATCGGCGAGCCGACGACCGCCTTGCCCGCCGCGTTGATGGCGTCGTCGACGTACTTGAAGACGAGGCCGAAGATCACGCCGAGCACGATCATCGACAGTGCGGTGATGATCGGCACGAACCGGCGGCCACCGAAGAACGCCAGCCACGAGGGCAGCTTGATCCGGTGGTAGCGCTGCCACAGCAGCGCGGCCACGATGCCGGACACGATCCCGGTCAGCACGCTGTAGGGCCAGTGGATCGGCGCGCCCTCCCAGGCGGGCTTGTAGCCCTGCTGGCTGTCGATCGGCGCGATCGCCTGGATCACCTTGTTGAACACGACCCAGCCGACGGCCGCGGCGACCGCGGTGGAACCGTCGCCCTTGCGCGCGAAGCCGACCGCGATGCCGATCGCGAACAGCAGCGGCAGCCAGTCGAACAGGCCACCGCCGGCCGCGGCGATCACGGCCGCGACCTTGTCCCAGCCGAGACCGTCCTTGCCGAAGATGTCGTCCTGGCCGAGCCGGTTCAGCAGACCGGCCGCGGGCAGGGTCGCGATCGGCAGCATGAGGCTGCGGCCGAAGCGCTGCAGCCCGGCGAGACCGCCGCCGCCCTTCTTGCCCTTCGCCCCCGCCGCGGTGGTGGCGCTCATCGGATACCTCCATAGTGGGGTTGTTCTTCGCCGGAGCCCGGAATGCTCCGGTCCAGCTGCATGGTCACCTGGTAGTGGTCCCCCCGGTACCAGGACGTCATGTCCTCGACCGGCTCCCCGTTCGCGCTGGAGACCCGGCGGAAGACCAGGAGCGGACTGCCGGTGCGCATGCCGAGCAGGCGCGCCGTCTCGCGGTCCGCGGACTCGGCCCACACCGTCTGGTACGCGTGGTCCGGCCGGAGGTCGAACCCGTCGGCCAGCTGGGCGTAGAGCGATCGGGTCAGGTCGAGTTCGAGCAGGCCGGGGGTGCGGCCCGCGTGGTACCAGCCGCGTTCCACGGCCAGCGGGACGCCGTCCGCGCGGCGCAGCCGGATCAGCCGGTGCGCGGGCACGCCCGGCGCGAGGCCGAGTGCGTGCGCCGAGGTCACCGGCGGGACCTCGGTCGAGGTCGAGATCACCTCGGTGGCCGGGGCCAGCCCGCGGCGGCGCATGTCGTCGGTGAACGACATCAGGTACAGCTGCAGCTCCATCCGCCGCGCCGCGGTGAAGGTGCCCTTGCCGCGGACCCTGGCCAGCAGCCCTTCCTCGACCAGCTTCCCGATCGCCGAGCGCACGGTCAGCCGGGAGACGCCGTAGCGTTGCGCCAGCTCCCGCTCGGACGGGATCGGCGACCCCGGTGGCAGCTCCCGCTCCACCGAACGGCGCAGGATCTCCCGCAGCTGGGCGTGCTTGGGGGTCGGCCCGTTGACCACGCGCTCGGCTGGCCCGGGTGGCGGGACGTGCGCGGCCGCGCTCATCGGCGTCACCCTCCTCGTCGTCGCGCACCGGGGGCCGGTGCTCGCGTCCTGGCCGGAAGATTGGTACGTTCCGGTCTAGACCATTGATCTGATGGGGCAGGATGCTCCGCCACGCGAGCAGGTGTCAACCACCGTTATCCGTTCGTGCCCGGCGGCGCCGGACACGCCGCGAAACGGCGTAGTACTGGTGGTACGCATGCCTGCGCCAAGTGGACAACCAACGGGATACGAGGAGGCCGCGATGGCGGATGACAGGCCGGAGAAGATTCTCGCGGCGCTCGGTGGCGTGGACAACCTCACCGAGATCGAAGGCTGCATCACGCGGCTTCGCTGCGAGGTGGACGACATGAGCCTGGTCGACGAGGCGGGCCTGAAGGCGGCCGGTGCGATGGGCGTGGTGAAGATGGGCAGCACCGCGCTGCAGGTGATCGTCGGCCCGGAGGCGGACACCATCGCCAGCGACATCGAGGACCTGCTGTGAGCTTGCCGATCCTGAGCCCGGTTGCGGGCGAGGTGGTCGCGATCACCGAGGTGCCCGATCCGGTGTTCGCCGAGGCGATGGTCGGACCGGGTGTCGCGGTGCGGCCCTCCGGCGGCCGGTCCGACGCGGTCGCGCCGGTCGACGGCACGGTGGTGACCCTGCACCCGCACGCCTACGTCGTGGCCACCGAGGACGGCCGGGCGGTGCTCGTGCACCTGGGCATCGACACGGTCAAGGAAAAGGGCGAGGGCTTCACCCTGCACGTGGTGAAGGGCGAGTCCGTGCGGGCGGGCCAGCCGATCGTGGGCTGGGACCCGGAAGCCGTCGCGGCGAAGGGCTACTCGCCGATCGTGCCGGTGGTCGGACTGGACGCCTCCGCCGATGTCCTCGACGGACTGGACGCCCCCCGCACGATCACGGCGGGCGCGGAACTGTTCACCTGGAACGACTGAACCCGCTGCCCTTTGTGGACGGCGGACGTCCACAAAGGGCAGTTGCGGCCAGGCGGTCACGACCTGGTCCGTTCCCGACCTTCACCGCGACCTCGGCAGCGGCCGGCTCGTCTAGCACTCCGGCTTGAGCGACGTCGCTCGTCCAGAGCTCCGGCCCGAGCGAGGTTGCTGGCCCCGGCCCGAGCGACACCGCGCGCTCAATGTTCCCGCTCGAAACACCGCCCGGCTGTTGGCCGGTTCGGGCGGTGTCGATCGAGGTGCGCCTGCTGGCGCGGACGGTCCCGCTCCAGCCGTGATCCTCGTCCCGGCACACCTGCGCTGCCCGAGGCTGCGGTGCCCGAGGCTGCGGTGCCCGAGGCTGCGGTGCCCGAGGCTGCGGTGCCCGAGGCTGCGCTGCCCGAGACTGCGCTGCCCCGCATCGTGCCCCCGTCGGGTGAACCCTCCGGCGTGTCGCGCGCGAGCGGGACCGTCGCACCCCTCGGTGTTTGCGCGGCCCCCGATCCCGCGGACACGCTGGTCCGCATGGTCCTGATGGCAGTGATCGCGGCCGGGGCGGTGATGCCCGTGCTGCTGATGGTGGTGAAACGAGCCGGCGCCCCAGTCCGGGCGTTGCCCGCACTCGGGGGAGCGGCGGTGGCCGCTGCCGTGCCGGCATTCCGTGCTGCTGAGGGTGCGTTGCCGGTGTGGTGGCTCCCGGTGCCGTGGGTGGTGGCCGTACTCGGGGCACCTCTCGTGCTGGCGGATCTCCGGCACCGCCGGTTGCCGGACGCGCTGACGTGGCCCGCCTACCCGGCCGTCGCGGTGGCACTGGGCCTTGCCGCCGTCGGTGGCGGTGGGCCCCACCTGCTCGCCGGTGCACTCGCCGGGTGCCTGCTCTTCGGCGGCGCCCACCTGTTCGTGCACCGGCGTTCCGCGGGCGGACTGGGCGCCGGCGACGTGAAACTGTCCGGCGCCCTCGGCGCGGTCCTTGGCGCGCTCGGCGGGACGGCACCACTCGTCGCCGCAGTGCTGGCGGCCATGGTCAGCCTGACCGCCCTGACAACCGCATGGCTGCGGCAACGGCACGGACCACCACCGAAGTCCACAGAGACGCCCTCACCGGGGTGGAGTGCGCCGGATCCAGCCCACCCGCTGACGGCTTTGCCGGCGCCGGACCAGCTGCCGGAGGGCGACTTGCCTCGGACTCGGCCGGGTCCGGGGTTGCCGGACGCAAGTTGCTCGCCGCCGGCTTTGCCGGTGCCGGACCAGCTGCCGGAGGGCGACTCGCCTCGGACTCGGCCGGCTCCGGAGCAGCCGTCCGAGGGCGACCCGCCCCGGATTCCGCCGGCTCCGGATCGGCCGGACCCAGGCCACCCGTCCCGCGCCTGTCCGGGGCGGCGACGGCCGCATCGACGTCGCCTGCGTCTGGCTTCGTCGGGTTCGGGCGGGCGGCAGCCGGATTGCTTGGCTCGGGGCTCGCCGGTTCCGGGTCGGCTGTCGCGGCCGGTTCGGCTTTCCCGAGGCTCACCGCGGTGGCTGCGGGCGGGGCCGGGGCGGCTGGTCGTGCCGCACGGGCCGGGGCTGGTGCTGGCCACCTGGGCGTGCGCGGTGTTCCCCGCCGTGGGAACGGGCGTCACCTGAGGTCAGGGGCTCTGCCGGGGCCGATGGCGGGTCGTGACAGGATTATCCGGTGTTGCGCTGGATCACCGCTGGAGAATCACACGGACCCGCTCTCGCCGCCGTGCTCGAGGGCATGCCCGCCGGGGTGGAGGTGACCACTTCGGACCTCACCGCGCAGCTCGCGCGGCGGCGGCTCGGGTTCGGCCGCAGCCCGCGTATGGGCTTCGAGACCGACCACGTGCAGTTCCTCGGTGGCGTGCGGCACGGCCGCACCCAGGGCGGACCGATCGCGGTGCAGATCGAGAACGCGGAATGGCCCAAGTGGGAGCAGGTGATGGCGGCCGATCCGGTCGACGAGGCCGAGCTGGCCGGCCTCGCCCGCAACGAGCCGCTCACCCGCCCGCGTCCGGGCCACGCGGACCTGCCCGGCATGCAGAAGTACGGCTTCGACGAAGCACGGCCGGTGCTGGAACGTGCGAGTGCCAGGGAGACGGCTTCGCGGACCGCGCTCGGCACAGTCGCGCGGCACTTCCTCCGGCAGCTGCTGGGTGCCGAGGTGCTGAGCCACGTCGTCGCCATCGGCGGCGCGGATGCGCCCGAGGGCCCGCTGCCGCAGCCGGGTGATCTCGAGGCGGTCGACGAGAGCCCGGTGCGGTCGTTCTCGGCAGCGGGCACCGAGGCGATGGTCGCCGAGGTCGACGCGGTGCGGAAGGCGGGCGACACCGTCGGCGGTGTGATCGAGGTGCTCGTCTACGGTCTGCCGCCGGGTCTCGGCTCGCACGTGCACTGGGACCGGCGGCTCGACGCGCGGCTCGCCGGCGCGCTCATGGGCGTGCAGGCGATGAAGGGCGTCGAGGTCGGCGACGGCTTCACCACCGCCCGGCGGTGGGGGAGCCAGGCGCACGACGAGATCGATCGCGGCACCGGGCCGGTCGGCGTCACCCGCCGGTCGAACCGCGCGGGCGGGCTCGAAGGCGGCATCACCAACGGTGAGCCGTTGCGGGTGCGGATCGCGATGAAACCGATCTCGACCGTGCCCAAGGCGTTGTCCACTGTGGACGTCAAGACCGGCGAGCCCGCGGTGGCCATCCACCAGCGGTCCGACGTGTGCGCGGTGCCGCGGGCGGGCGTGGTGCTGGAATCCGTGGTCGCGCTGGTGGTCGCGGATGCCGCGCTGGAGAAGTTCGGCGGCGACTCGCTGGCCGAGACCAAGCGCAACGCGCAGGCGTACCTGACCGCGCTCGAGGAGCGCTGGTGAGCCCGCGCGCGGTCGTCGTCGGGCCGCCGGGCTCCGGCAAGAGCACGGTGGGCCCGATGCTGGCCGCCGCACTGGGGGTGGCCTTCCGCGACACCGACGACGACATCGTCGCCCGCACCGGACGGTCCATCGCGGACATCTTCGCTGAGGACGGCGAGCCGGCCTTCCGCGCGCTGGAAGAGCAGGCCGTGGCCACCGCCCTCGCCGAGCACGGAGGCGTGCTCTCGCTCGGCGGCGGCGCGCCGCTCGCCCCCGGTACCCGGACCCGGCTCGCGGAGCACCCGGTGGTCTTCCTCAACGTCGGACTCGCCGTCGGCGTGCAGCGGACCGGCCTCTCCGCGGCACGTCCCCTGCTGGCGGGCGTGAACCCGCGGGCCACGTTCAAAGCCCTGCTCGACGCCCGCCTGCCGATGTACCGGGAGGTGGCGACCGTCGAGATCGAAACCGACCACCGGGCACCGGAGGAGGTGGTGGCCGCGGCGGTCGCCGCACTCGCCCCCGGCCGGGTCCAGGAAAAGTAGCCCGACCCCGCAGACCAGCCGGAGCTCGACCGCACTGACAGACGAGCCGGAGCGCGACCGCACCGAAAGCAGCACGGCCCGGCAGACTCACCGGCGAGCACCCGGCCCGGCCACGCCGGTCCACCACCCCACGGACCGGCAACGGCAGTCCACCACAAGCGGACCCCGAAGCGGCGTCCCGGCACCGGTGCCCGGCCACCCCGGCACCAGCGACGGCCCGGAAACGACGGCAGCGCGCCACAGCGGCGGCCCAGGAACTACCACAGAGCAGGAACTGCGGCGGCCAGGCACTACTGCCAGCGCAGCACCAACGACAGGCCGGAGCCCACGGCAGCCGGGAAGCGACGGCAGCCGGGAAGCGACGGCAGCCGGCAAGCGACGGCAGCCGGGAAGCCACGGCAGCCGGGGAAGCGACGGCAGGCCGGAGCGCACGTCAGCCGAGTCCGACGATCGCGATCGGCTCCCTGGTGGTCGAGAAGCGGCGGTGGGCGGGAGACCGTGGCGGCACGGAAAGCGCGGCGGCCGGGAAGCGGCAGCCGGGAAGCAATGGCAGGCCGGTGGCTGCCGCCGCCGGGTGGCGGCAGCCAGGGGTGATGTCCGTGGAGATTCAGTCCCGGATTGCCGGTCCGGTCGGGTGGGTTACGCCGCGATCGGCTCGGGGCCTCGAGTCCGGTCGATGTCGGGGCAGTGAGCCACGAACCACCGGCGAGTCGCGAACCGACCAGCGGCACGCTTCGCGTACAAGAAGCCGCAGGCTGACTGATCGGACGTGAATCAACAGCTGCCACCTGCTGCTGAGCGTCCACATGTCGACCAGCGGTCACGAATAGACCAGCTGCCGCGAACCAGTCGGCGAGCGGCAAACTAACCTGCTAGTCGCCGAACCCACCAGCCGGCGGTCCGGATCAGCCGATGACTTCGACCAACCGGCCACCGCCCCGGACCGACTGGTGTCCACCTGCCAACCGACCGCCGCCACGATCCGACCGCCGCCCGACCAGCACAGTCCCGAACCAACCGTCGCCACGAACGAGCTGCCGCTACGAACGGACCATCGCCACGAACCAGCTGCCGCTACGAACCACTGCCGCCACGGACCGACCGTCTCCACGAACCGACCCGTCGTCACTAACCAGCCGCCGTCCCGAACCAACCGCCGTCCCGAATCAGCCGGCGAGCCCGGAGCCGCGAGCCCACAGTCGCGAGTCCGAAACCGGGCGTTCAGCAGCAGCGAGCCGAGCACCGGGGAATCCAGTACCAACGGACCAGAAGTCGTGAATCCACCGCCAGCCAAGCACCAGCACCAATGAGCCAAGCACCAGCCAACCAAGCACCAGCACCAACACCAACACCAACACCAATGAGCCAAGCACCAGCCAGCCAAGCACCAGTGAGTCAAGCAGTGAGGAGTGTCGTGCCCGATACGCAGCCGGTCCGGATTCGGGTGGCCACCGCGCGGGCCTACGACGTCGTCGTGGGCCGGGGGTTGCTCGGGGAGCTCACCGAGCAGCTCGCCGGTGCCTCGAAGGTCGCCCTGATCCATCCGCCCACTCTCACCGCCACTGCGGAGGCCGTTCGCGACGAGCTGGCCGCTGCCGGGCTCGATGCGCACCGGGTGGAGATTCCCGACGCCGAGGACGGCAAGGCGTTCTCCGTCGCGAGCTTCTGCTGGGAGGTGCTCGGCCGGATCGGGCTCGACCGGCGGGGGGTGGTCGTCGGACTGGGCGGCGGTGCGGTGACCGACCTCGCCGGGTTCGTCGCCGGGACCTGGATGCGTGGCGTGCGGCTGGTGAACGTGCCGACCACGCTGCTGGCCATGGTCGACGCCGCGGTCGGCGGGAAGACCGGGATCAACACCGACGCGGGCAAGAACCTGGTCGGCGTTTTCCACGAGCCCAGCTCCGTGCTGGTCGACCTCGCGACGCTGGAGACGTTGCCGCGCAACGAACTCGTCGCCGGGATGGCGGAGGTCGTCAAGACCGGGTTCATCGCCGACCCGAGGATCCTCGAGCTCATCGAGTCCGATCCCGCGGCGGCCGTCGAACCGGGCGGAGAGGTGCTGGCCGAGCTGGTCCGCCGCTCGATTCAGGTGAAGGCCGACGTCGTCGCGGCGGACCTGCGCGAGTCCAATCTGCGCGAGATCCTCAACTACGGCCACACCCTCGGCCACGCCGTCGAACGCCGTGAGCGCTACCGCTGGCGCCACGGTGCGGCGGTCAGCGTCGGTCTCGTCTTCGCGGCCGAACTGGCCCGGCTCGCCGGCCGTCTCGACGACGCCACCGCGGCCCGGCACGCCCGGGTGCTGAAGCTGCTCGGCCTGCCCACCACTTACGAGGCGGGCGCGCTGCCGCAGCTGGTGGAGACGATGAAGGGCGACAAGAAGACCAGGTCCGGCGTGTTGCGGTTCGTCGTTCTCGACGGGCTCGCGAAGCCCAGCCGGCTGGAGGGCCCGGACCCGGCGCTGCTGGCCGCGGCGTACTCGGCGATCGAGGCCGAGGCACCCCAGAACGGCGGGAGCGTGCTGCTGTGAGGACATCGGGACGCCCGGCATCGAGCGAAGACAGGAGCGTGGCGCAGTGAAGGCGTACGTGTTCAACGGTCCCAATCTCGGCCGTCTCGGCAAACGCGAGCCCGGCGTCTACGGCTCGGCTACCCACGCCGACCTCGCGCAGCTGTGCGTGCGCACGGGGGCGGAGCTGGGCGTCGAGGTCGAGGTCCGGCAGACCGACCACGAGGGCGAGCTCGTCGGCTGGCTGCACGAGGCTGCCGACGCCGGTGCGCCGGTCGTGCTGAACGCGGGCGCGTGGACGCACTACTCGATCGCCGTGCGCGACGCCGCGGCGCAGCTCACCGCGCCGTTCATCGAGCTGCACATCAGCAATGTCCACCAGCGAGAGGAATTCCGGCACCACAGCGTGCTGTCCGACCTCGCGACCGGCGTCATCGCGGGTCTCGGCGTGGACGGGTACGCGCTCGCTCTCCGCTGGATCGCCGCGCACGTCTCGTGACGCCGCCGCCGGAGCTGGCGACCGGACGGCTCCGGTTGCGTCCGCTCGTGCCCGCCGACAGCGAGGCGGTGGTCGCGCTGTTCGCCGACCCCGGGATGAGCCGGTACTTCGCCACCGACTTCTCCGATCCCGCCAGGGCCCGCGGCCTGGTGGCCGAGCGGGTGGCCGCTCGCTCGCCGTCGGGACAGGGCCACTGGGTGCTCGAGCACGACGGCGCGGTGATCGGGCTCGCGAGCCTGCGCCCGTCGTCCGCGTTGCCCGGTGCGACCGCCGAAATCGGCTATTCCGTGGCAACCGCGCATGCGGGCCACGGATTCGCCACCGAAGCGGTCACGGCGCTGCTCGACCACGCCCTCGGTTACCTGGGCCTCCCCGCGGTGTTCGCGCTCGTGCACGAGGACAACGCGGCGAGCCTCGCGGTCACGAACCGCGCCGGGTTCCTCGACGTCGGCAGCAGGCAGCACTTCGGCGCGCCGCACCGGGTGCTCGTCGCGTTGCCCGCCCGGCACGGACGGCTGCACCACGTCGAACTGTGGGTGCCCGACCTCGCCCGCGCCGAACAGTGCTGGGGCTGGCTGCTCGGACGGCTCGGCTGGCGGGAATTCCAGCGCTGGTCCGCGGGCGTGAGCTGGCGGCTCGGCGGCGCCTACGTGGTGGCCGAGCAGTCCCCGGCGAGCACCGCACCGGGGCACGAGCGCACCCGGCCCGGACTCAACCACCTCGCCCTGCACGTCGGCAGCCGCGCCGAGGTCGACGCACTCGCCGGCGGCGGGCACGGCTGGCGGCCGCTGTTCGCCGACCGCTTCCCGCACGCGGGCGGCACCGCGCATTACGCGGCCTACCTGGAGAACGCCGACGGTTTCGAGGTCGAGCTCGTCGCCGACACCCCATGACCCGGCTGGTGTCACCCGTCCGGTGGCAGGCTCGCTACACTCAGCAGCCGTGCACCTGTTTCGTCGTGGGGGCCGGCGACCCGTGCGTCAGCTGTCCGCCCTGCTGATCGCCGGGACGATGGTTGCGGGATGCAGCCAGAGCTCCGCGCAACCGCAGGCGGAAGGCACCGGCCCCGGCGGCATCTCCGGTGGCGCGCCACCGCCGTCGTCCGAACCGCCGCGCGCAGCGAACGTCCCCCTCGCGACCACTTCGGCACGGGAAAGCGGCCACGTGGTGGCGGCGGGCGCGGCCGACGCGGTGTACAACTACGGGCCCACGGTGATGGTCGAGGACGGCCGGACCCGGATGTGGTGGTGCAGTCAGTACGGCAGCGCGGCGCCCCCCGGCGACGACATCCTCTACGCGGATGCCGGATCGCCCGACGGGCCGTTCGCAGGATCGGGCGGTGGCGCCCCGACCGCGGTCCTGTCCGGTTCGCCGGGGAACTTCGACGGCGTGCACACCTGCGACCCCTCGGTGCTGCGCGTCGGCGGCACGTACTACATGTATTACACCGGCGCCGCGGGTGACCATGCGCTCGGCAACGCGATCGGCCTGGCCACCAGCACCGACGGCGTGCACTGGACCCGCGCGAACGGCGGGCGGCCGATCCTCGGCCCGGCGCACGACGTGCACCGCGCCAATGTCTACGGCTCGGGGCAGCCCTCCGCGGTGTTCCTCGACGGCTGGTACTACCTGATGTTCACCGACACGACCGGCCGCGCGGCGGGCTGGAACGGTGCCGGCCAGTTCGTCATCCGGGCGCACGACCCCGCCTTCCGCGACGGGGTGGAATCCTTGGGGGACAACGGATTCACTCCGGTCGACAACACTGCCGCGCCGCGCACGCGCTCGGTGGTGGACGGCTTCAGCGCCGATCTGGAGTGGTCCGGTGCGCTCGACGCGTTCGCCATCGCGCACGAAACCGCCGCAGGCACCACGATCACCTTCTGGAACCGCGATTTCACCATGCAGCCCTACGCGCCGCTGGTGATTCCGGGGCCGTGGAAGGAAGGGCCCGGCCTGGTCCGCCGTCCCGACGGGCACGCGCCGACGTCGGTGCAGGATCCGTGCGGCACGGTGTCGCTGGACGTCGTGCGCGCCACGCAGACCGGCGGTTCCGGTGCGCCGACCGGACTGCAGCACTTCGGCCTCGACGTGCACGGAGCCGGTGGCTGCTCGGCACCGTCCAGGACCAGCGCGACGTTCGACGGGGTGGCCATGCCCTCGCCGGACCGCACGATCGACCTCTACCGCCGCGGCGAGCGGATCCGGATCGACCGGCGGTCGGTGGCCGCGGTGCTCGCCGGTGAACTCGTCGACCGGCAGCTCCCGCAGGTCGCGAAGCTGCCGGTGAAGACCCGCCTGCGCTCCGGCGCCACCGTGGTGCACGCCTACGGCCGCGGTTTCGGCATGGTGCTCGACGGGATCCTCTACGGCCTGCCGGACACCTCGATCGTCAAGCTCAACGGTTCCGGTGTGCTGGAGATCGACCCGCAACAGTGGGACGCTTCCGCGCGCGGGCTGCCGCTGGGCGGCTGACCCGCCGGGGCGCCGGTTCTTCCGCTCCGGTCTCGGTGCTCGCCGGTTCCGCGCCGCGGCGCGGGCGCTTCTTCGCCGACCGCGGTTCCTCCGGCCCGGTGTCCGTTCCGGTCTTGGCAGACGGCAGTTCCAGCTCACCGGAGCGGGTGCCCGAACCGTCCTCGGTCTCGTCGTCCGCCGGGCCCGGCGCACCGGCGTCGTCCTCGTCCGCCCGCGCCGGCCGCCGGATCCGGCTGCCGACGAACAGTCCCAGCCCGGCCGGGACCAGCACCAGCAGTGCGGTGAACGCGGCGCCGCCGGTGAGTGCCGCGCCGAGTTCCGACGTCCCGGTCTCGTCGACGAACAGCGCACGCCCGATCACGTACAGCACGCCCGAAACCACGCCCGCGACGAGTGCCGCGATGAACCACGCCCGTCCGCGGTCCGGTTTGCCGAGCCAGCCGTCGACCGCGCTCCACAACGCCACGACGCCGACCAGCACCGCCAGCGTGAGCGAGGTCTGCACGGTCTGGCCGGTCGGATGGAACACGGACCACTTCGCCAGCAGCGTCATGGCGACGGCATGTACGACGGCCATCACCAGCCCGCGAGTCAACCAGGCACCCAGCATGGACGGAGTGTAGGCGGCGCCGGGTGAACCCGGTGTGGCCTCCTCTGCCACGGCGCCGGCCGGTGCGCGCAGACCCGCTGGTTAAGCTGGTCGCGTGCCGGAAATCCATGCTCACCGCCGCGGCGCGCTGCGTACCCTGCTCCACGAGAACGGGGTCGACGCGCTGCTCGTCACCGACCTGCTCAACATCCGCTACCTCACCGGGTTCACCGGATCGAACGCTGCCGTGCTGCTGCACGCCGAAGGCGACGCGAAGACGCTGTTCTGCACCGACGGGCGCTACACCACGCAGTCCGAGTCCGAAGTGCCCGACCTCGAGCGCGTGCTCGAGCGCGCGAGCGCCCGCGCGCTCGCTTCTCGCGCCGCCCGCGAGCGCACGAGCTACGGCCGTACCGGGTTCGAAAGCCAGCACGTCAGCGTCGAGGAGTACGAGACACTGACGGTGCGCTTCGAGAACGTGCAGCTGATCCGCACGCCCGGTCTCGTCGAACAGCTGCGTGCGGTCAAGGACGAGGTGGAGGTGGCCGCCCTGCGCGCGGCGTGCGCGGCGGCCGACCGGGCGCTGGCCGATCTGCTCGCCGCCGGTGGCGTGCGGGCCGGGCGGACCGAACTGGAGGTCGCCCGCGACCTGGACAGCCGGATGCTGGAGCACGGTTCGAGCGAGCCGTCGTTCGCCACCATCGTGGCGGCCGGGTCGAACTCGGCCATCCCGCACCACCAGCCGACCGGAGCGCAGCTGCGGGCGGGGGACTTCGTGAAGTTCGACTTCGGCGCGACCGTCGACGGGTACCACTCGGACATGACCCGTACTTTTGTGCTCGGCGTCCCCGCGGACTGGCAGCGCGAGCTGTACGCGCTGGTGCACCGGGCGCAGGCGGCCGGTTCCGCGGCGGTCCGGCCCGGTGCGGAGGTGTCCGAAGTGGACGCCGCAGCCCGGTCCGTGATCGCCGACGCCGGCCACGGGGACGACTTCGCACACGGCCTCGGACACGGCGTCGGACTCGAGGTGCACGAGGCGCCCAGCCTCGCCACCACGGGCGTCGGTACACTGACCGCCGGTATGGCGGTCACCGTCGAGCCCGGCGTCTACCTCGCGGGGCGCGGTGGCGTGCGCATCGAGGACACGCTCGTCGTGCGGGACTCCGGGCCCGAGCTCCTCACCCTGAGCACCAAGGACCTCGTGGCCGTCTGAGACGGGCCGCGGACGAAGAGATCGACACAGGAGACCGAAAGCTCGTGGCCACGACCAATGACCTGAAGAACGGGCTCGTCCTCAACCTGGACGGCCAGCTGTGGACCGTCACCGCGTTCCAGCACGTCAAGCCGGGCAAGGGCGGTGCGTTCGTGCGCACCACGCTCAAGCACGTGCTGACCGGGAAGGTCGTCGACAAGACCTTCAACGCCGGCACGAAGGTCGACACGGCCACCGTGGACCGCCGGAACATGACCTACCTGTACAAGGACGGTCAGGACTTCGTGTTCATGGACGGCGACACCTACGACCAGATCTCGGTGTCCGCCGAGGTCGTCGGCGACAACGCGGCCTACCTGCTGGAGAACAGCGAAGCGCAGGTGGCGGTACACGAGAACGAGCCGCTGTACGTCGAGCTGCCGACCTCGGTCGAGCTGATCATCCAGCACACCGACCCGGGTCTGCAGGGCGACCGCTCCACCGGCGGCACGAAGCCGGCCACCCTGGAGACCGGTGCGGAGATCCAGGTGCCGCTGTTCCTCTCGACCGGCGAGAAGATCAAGGTCGACACCCGCGACGGCCGGTACCTCGGCCGCGTCTCCGCCTGATGGCCGACGGGAAGCTTCCCCCGCATCCGGACCGCGGCGGCCCGATCAGCCGGCGGCAGGCCCGCCGTCGTGCCGTCGAGATGCTGTACGAGGCCGGTCAGCGCGACGTCGACGCGGTGACCCTGCTGTCCGAACGCGTCGGTGCGGTCGAGGTCGACCCGGTGGCGGACTACACGGTCACCGTCGTGGAGGGCGTCACGTCCCGCCGCGAGCGGATCGACGAGCTGCTCGCGGAGCACTCGCAGGGCTGGACGCTGGAGCGCATGCCCCCGGTCGACCTGGCGGTGCTGCGGGTCGGGGTGTACGAGATGCTCTGGTGCGCCGACGTGCCGGACCCGGTCGCCATCGACGAGGCGGTGGGCCTGGCGAAGGAACTCTCCACCGACGATTCACCCCGCTTCGTCAACGGAGTACTGGGCCGGATCGGCACCATCGCCGACCGCCTGCGGGCGGTGCTGTAGCCGGTCGGCGATACCACTGCCAACGGCCGCGCTTCCCCTGCCGGGAAGGCGCGGCCGTTCGCGTACCGCGGGGTGACCTGCCCCGACGGTGCTCGCCCGATCGAGTTAACCCACACCCTCGGTCACCTCTGACCGGAACGGGACCACGACGGCAAGTTGATCACCGAGCGGAGCCGGAACCGCGCAAATCGGACATCACGCCGACTGGTGGTTTCGGGCAGAACGGACCCGTTGCGACGAACGATTCGCCCGGCCGGCGGGCGATGGCGCTGGGATGGAGTCTTGTGCCGAAGGTGCCGGGCGGGGCGGCAGCGGGGGAGTGTCAGGTGCGGCCCCGCCGGTGGTGAGTGTGAGGCGTCCCGGCGGTGGTGATTGTCAGCGGGGGCGCCCGGTGGTGGTGAGTGTGCCCGTCGGACGGCACGTGCTGTTTGGACGTGCGCGTCGTGGCCGAACTGCTGGGCAGCCAGTCAGGTGTGGCTGAAATGCCAGACGGGACGGCCGACAGCACGTTCCGCGCACAAATGTGGCGAGCGTGCTTGGTCGACGTGAGGCGATGTGTCAGGAACGGCCGGTATCGGCGGAACTGCCAGGCAGAGCTGCCGGAGACGAAGTGCGCCGATCAACCGAGGCGAGTGGCAGTCCTGGCGGATGGATTGCCCAGGCCCGCCGCTGGGCCGCGCGGAGCAGCGGCGAGGCGGCGGGAGAGGCCCGCTCCGGCGAGTCGGACAGCCGGATGAACGGCCGCCCTGGTGGAGGCGTTTGCCGAGGTCGGCAACCGCGCGGCCGGGCAGCAACGTGACCGGACAGCGGCGGCGTGGCACGGCAGCGACGACGTGACTGGACAGCGGCGGCGCGGTTGGACGGCGTGGCCGTCTGACGGCGGATTGGCTGGCCGACGGCGGCGGTGCTGGGCGGAGTGGTTGCCTGGCGATGGCGTGGCACGGCAGCGGCGGCGCGGTTGAGCGGAGCGGCTGGTGGCGGTGGCGCGGCTGAGTAGCGGCGGTCTGGCCGGGTGGCGGCGTGGCTGGGCAGCGGCGGCGTGACCGTCTGACGGCGCATTGGCTGGCCGACGGCGCGGTTGAGCGGAGTGGCTGCCTGGCGGTGGCGCGGCTGAGCAGCGGCGGCGTGGCCGGGTGGCGGCGCGGCGCGGGTGGCCTGCGTGCGGGTGCGTTGGCTGGTGGGGCGGCCGGAGCAGGGCCGGGGCGGCGCGTGGTGGGTGTTCCCGGTTCCCCATTCCGGGGACGCCCACCACGGCGCGGTCCGTCCGGCGCTGATCAGTCTTCTTTGGACGGCCGGGCTTCCGGCGGGAGCACGCCCCAGTCGATGAGCTGTTCGGTGAGCTCGCCGGGGGTCATGTCGTAGATGATGGCCAGCGAGCGCAGGTCCTCGGTGCGGATGGAGAGCACCTTGCCGTTGTAGTCCCCGCGCTGGCTCTGGATGGTCGCCGCGTACCGGGCGAGCGGGCCGACCTTTTCCGCGGGCAGCTGCTGCAGCCGCTCGAGGTTGATCACGATCTTCGTGGCGGGCTCGGCACCCGAGGGCACCCGGCCCTCCGGCAGCAGTTCGACCACCGGGACGCCGTAGAAGTCGGCCAGTTCGGCCAGCTTCTGGACGGTGACGGCCCGATCGCCACGCTCGTACGAGCCCACGACGACGGCCTTCCAGCGGCCGCCGGACTTCTGCTCGACCCCGTGCAGGGACAGGCCCTGCTGCTGGCGGATCCCGCGGAGCTTGGCCCCGAGCGCCTTGGCGTAATCGCCCATCTGGTGGTTCTCCGTTTCCTCACCCCACGCCCGCCGGAACGACCGGGCCGGGGACTCCTCGAGTCGAATACTCAGAGTAATGGTTACGCATAGTTGTCACCAGGTCAAGCAGAACGTCCGTCCGCGCAGGTGACGGGCCTGCTCGCACCACTCGGAAGGCTGATTGACGGCTCCTGCTACTGTCGGTGCGGTTTCCGGCGGCCGGCCGGAGGCCGACGTCCTTTAAGGACCCGTCCGGAGAGGCGGGGAAGGAGGTCCGGCTTTGTCGTCACGTCCCCGTGGCGAGGCGGAGCCGGCGGGGCAGCGCGAGCTGCTCTCGGCCGGTGATGTCGCGCGCACGATCGCCCGGATGGCCCATCAGGTCATCGAGAAGACCGCCCTCGGGGCCGGTCCGCCCGACCGGCACCCGGTGCTGCTCGGCATTCCCACCCGGGGCACCCCCTTGGCCGCCCGCCTCGCCGCCCGGATCGGCGAGTTCGCCGGCGCCGAGCCGCCCTGCGGTGCCCTCGACATCACCCTCTACCGCGACGATCTGCGCCGCCGCCCGCCGCGGGCGCTCGAGCAGACGCAGCTGCCGCCGGACGGGATCGACGACCGGGTGGTGATCCTCGTCGACGACGTGCTGTTCTCCGGCCGCACCATCGCCGCCGCACTGGACGCGTTGCGCGACCACGGCCGTCCGCGTGCGGTACAGCTCGCCGTGCTGGTCGACCGCGGCCACCGCGAGCTGCCGATCCGTGCCGACTACGTCGGCAAGAACGTGCCCACCGCGCGGGCCGAGGGCGTTTCCGTGCTGCTGTCCGAAGTGGACGGGCGGGACGCGGTGCTGCTGCGCGCGCCGGAAGGAGAGACCCGGTGAAGCACCTGCTCGCCACGGACGGGCTGGACGCCGAGACCGCCACCGCGGTGCTCGACACCGCCGACGAGCTCAAGCACACCCTGCTCGGCCGCGAGGTCAAGAAGCTGCCGACGCTGCGCGGCCGCACCGTGATCACGCTGTTCTACGAGAACTCCACCCGCACCCGGGTGTCGTTCGAGATCGCCGGGAAGTGGATGAGCGCCGACGTGATCAACGTCTCGGCGTCCAGTTCCTCGGTGAACAAAGGCGAATCGCTGCGGGACACCGCGCTCACCCTTGCCGCCGCGGGTGCCGACTGCGTGATCATCCGGCACCCCGCCTCCGGTGCGGCGCACCGGCTTTCCGGCTGGCTCGCCGAGGCGGGCACGTCGGTGGTCAACGCAGGCGACGGCACGCACGAGCACCCCACGCAGGCGTTGCTGGACGCCGCCACCCTGCGGGAACGTCTCGGCAGCCTGAACGGCCGCCGGATCGCCATCGTCGGCGACGTGCTGCACAGCCGGGTCGCGCGGTCCAACATCCACCTGCTGAGCACCCTCGGCGCCGAAGTCGTGCTCGTCGCGCCGCCGACGCTGCTGCCGGTCGGCGCGGACCGGCTGCCGGTCACCGTGTCGCACGACCTCGACGCCGAACTGCCCGCGGTCGACGCGGTGATGATGCTGCGCGTCCAGGCTGAGCGCATGACCGGCGGGGGGTTCTTCCCGTCGTCGCGGGAGTATTCGATCTCCTACGGCCTTTCCGAGCGCAGGCAGGAGCTGCTGCCGGACCATGCTGTGGTGCTGCACCCCGGGCCGATGCTGCGCGGGATGGAGATCGCGCACGCGGTCGCCGATTCCCCGGCCTCGGCCGTCACCGAACAGGTCCGCAACGGTGTCCACGTGCGCATGGCGGTCCTGTACCACCTCTTGGCCAGTGAAGGAGCCGCCGCGTGAGCCTGGTGATCAAGGGCGCCCGCCCGTACGGCGAAGGCGAGCCGGTCGACGTACTCGTGGAAAACGGCGTGATCACCGCGATCGGCACCGTCGCGGTGCCCGAGGGCGCCGAGGTGCTCGACGCCGCGGGGCAGGTGCTGTTGCCCGGGTTCGTCGACCTGCACACGCATCTGCGCGAACCGGGCCGCGAGGACACCGAGACGATCGACTCCGGTTCCGCGGCCGCCGCGCTCGGCGGCTACACCGCGGTGTTCGCCATGGCCAACACCGATCCGGTGGCGGACAACGCGCTCGTCACCGACCACGTGTGGCGGCGCGGGCGGGAGGTCGGACTGGTCGACGTGCACCCGGTCGGCGCGGTCACCGTCGGGCTGGGCGGTGAGAAGCTGGCCGAGCTGGGCACCATGGCCAAGGGCACGGCAAGCGTGCGGATGTTCTCCGACGACGGCGTGTGCGTGGCCGACCCGCTGCTGATGCGCCGCGCGCTGGAGTACTCGACCGCGCTCGACGCGGTGATCGCCCAGCACGCCGAAGAACCCCGCCTCACCGTCGGGGCGCAGGCGCACGAGGGCGAGCGCGCCTCCCGGCTCGGTTACCCGGGCTGGCCTGCCTCGGCGGAGGAATCGATCGTCGCACGCGACTGCCTGCTGGCGCGGCACGCGAACGCGCGGCTGCACGTCTGCCACGTCTCCACTGCGGGCACCGTCGACGTGCTGCGCTGGGCGAAGGAGCGCGGCACGAAGGTGTCCGCCGAAGTCACGCCGCACCACCTGTTGCTCACCGACGAGCTGCTCGAGACCTACGACCCGGTCAACAAGGTCAACCCGCCGCTGCGCACCGGCGGCGACGCGGAGACGTTGCGGGCGGCGCTGGCCGAAGGCGTGCTCGACTGCGTCGCCACCGACCACGCGCCGCACGCCCCACAGGAGAAGGACACCGAGTGGAGCGCGGCCCGGCCCGGCATGCTCGGCCTGCAGACCGCGCTGTCGGTGGTCGTCGAGACGATGGTGAAGCCCGGTCTGCTCGACTGGCGGGGGGTGGCGAGGGTGCTGAGCGAACGGCCTGCCGAGATCGGCAACCTGCCCGACCACGGCCGTCCGATCGCGGTGGGGGAGCCGGCCAGCCTGGCGCTGGTGGACCCGGACGCGGAGTGGACCGTGCGCGGGGCCGAGCTGGCCAGTATCGCGGCCAACACCCCGTACGAGGGAATGCGGCTGCCCGGCGTGGTGACGGCCACCGTGCTGCGCGGGCGGATCACCGCGCAGGAAGGGAAGATCCGCTGATGGAGCGCTTCTGGCTCGTACTGGCGATCGTGGTGTTCTTCCTGCTCTGCCTGAGCGGCATGTGGCTGGGCTGGCGGCGCAAATCGCGTTCGCAGAGCGCGGTCGTGCCGCCGTTCCCGGCGATCCCCGAGGAACCGGGCGAAGTCCTGCTCGAGTCCACCGGGATCTACCTGAGCACGACGACCGCGGGCAACTGGCAGGACCGCGTGGTCACCCGTGGCGCGGGACTGCGCACCGGCGCGGTCTGGCGGCTGCATCCCGGCGGCGTCGCGGTGGAACGCGGCGGTGCCCCGGACTTCTGGATCCCGCGCGCGACGGTCACCGGGGCGCGCCGCGATTCGCGGATCGCGGGCAAGGTGATGGGCACCGACGCGCTGCTCGTGCTCACCTGGCGGCTCGGCGACGTCGAGCTGGACACCGGGTTCCGCGGCGACGATCTCGACGACTATCCACAGTGGATCACGGAGCTCTCCGTGCACGACATCAAGGGAGGTGCCCAGTGAGCACCCGTAGCTCGGCCGCACTGGTTCTCGAGGACGGCCGGGTGTTCCGCGGCGCGGCCTACGGCGCGCGCGGGCGGACGCTCGGCGAGGCGGTGTTCTGCACCGGGATGACCGGCTACCAGGAGACCCTGACCGATCCCTCGTACCACCGGCAGATCGTGGTGCAGACCGCACCGCAGATCGGCAACACCGGCTGGAACGACGAGGACGACGAATCCGCCCGGATCTGGGTTTCCGGCTATGTGGTGCGCGATCCCGCGCGCACCCCGTCGAACTGGCGGGCCAGGCGCGGGCTCGACGACGAGCTGGTCCGCCAGGGCGTCGTCGGGATCTCCGAAGTGGACACCCGCACGCTGACCCGGCACCTGCGCGAGCGCGGTGCGATGCGGGCCGGGGTGTTCTCCGGCGACGCGCTGGACACCGACGAGCGGATGGTCGAGCAGGTACTGGCGAGCCCGCAGATGAAGGGCGCCGACCTGGCGGGCGAGGTCTCCACGGACCAGCCGTACGTGGTGCCCGCGGCGGGCACCCGGCGCTTCCGGGTGGCCGCGCTCGACCTCGGCATCAAGGCGAACACCCCGCGGCTGATGTCCCGGCACGGCATCGAGGTGCACGTGCTGCCGAGCGCCACGAGCGCCGAGGACCTGCTGGCGCTGGAGCCGGACGGGGTGTTCCTGTCCAACGGCCCCGGCGACCCGGCCACCACCGCGCACGCCACCGCGCTCACGAAAACCGTGCTGGAGCGGCAGATCCCGCTGTTCGGCATCTGCTTCGGCAACCAGATCCTCGGCCGCGCGCTGGGGCTGGGCACCTACAAGATGCGGTACGGCCACCGCGGTATCAACATCCCGGTGATCGACGTGGCCACCGGCCGGGTCGCGATCACCGCGCAGAACCACGGCTTCGCACTCGAAGGCGAGCCGGGACAACGGTTCGACTCGCCTTACGGCGCCGCGCAGATCAGCCACTACTGCCCGAACGACGACACGGTGGAGGGTGTGCGCGCCTTCGACGTGCCGGCGTTCTCCGTGCAATACCACCCCGAAGCGGCGGCCGGACCGCACGACGCCGCCCCGCTGTTCGACGAGTTCGTTGAGTTGATGGAGTCCCGCGCGGGCCGCACTGGCGCAGCCCTGCCTGCGGGGCACGACCGGGCGCGGGTATCCCGCAAGACACAGGAGAAGAAGGCCTGATGCCGAAGAGGACGGACATCCAGCACGTGCTGGTGATCGGCTCCGGGCCGATCGTGATCGGGCAGGCGGCCGAGTTCGACTACTCGGGGACGCAGGCCTGCCGGGTGCTGCGGGCCGAGGGGCTGCGGGTGAGCCTGGTGAACTCCAACCCGGCCACCATCATGACCGACCCGGAGTTCGCCGACGCCACCTACATCGAGCCGGTCACGCCGGACTTCGTGGAGAAGGTCATCGCCGCGGAAAAGGATGCCGGGCGGCCGGTCGACTGCCTGCTGGCCACGCTCGGCGGGCAGACCGCGCTGAACTGTGCGGTGGCCCTGCACGAGCGCGGGGTGCTGGAGAAGTACGGCGTGGAGCTGATCGGCGCGGACATCGACGCCATCCAGCGCGGTGAGGACCGGCAGAAGTTCAAGGACATCGTGCGCTCGATCGGCGCCGAGGTGCCGCGCAGCCGCGTCTGCCACGACATGGACGAGGTCCGCGCCACCGTCGCCGAGCTCGGCCTGCCGGTGGTCATCCGGCCGTCGTTCACCATGGGCGGGCTCGGTTCGGGCATGGCGCACACCGACGAGGACCTCGCGCGGCTGGCCTCCACCGGGCTCACCGAATCACCGGTCACCGAGGTGCTGATCGAGGAGAGCGTGCTCGGCTGGAAGGAGTACGAGCTCGAGCTGATGCGCGACAAACACGACAACGTCGTGGTCGTGTGCTCGATCGAGAACGTGGACGCGATGGGCGTGCACACCGGCGATTCGGTCACCGTGGCGCCGACGATGACGCTGACCGACCGCGAGTTCCAGCAGATGCGCGACGTCGGCATCGCGGTACTGCGCGAGGTCGGCGTGGACACCGGTGGCTGCAACATCCAGTTCGCGTTCAACCCCGAGGACGGCCGCATGGTCGTGATCGAGATGAACCCGCGGGTGTCCCGCTCGAGTGCACTGGCCTCGAAGGCGACCGGTTTCCCGATCGCCAAGATCGCCGCGAAGCTCGCCATCGGCTACGCGCTCGACGAGATCCGCAACGACATCACCGGCGAGACCCCGGCCGCGTTCGAGCCCACTTTGGACTACGTCGTGGTGAAGGTGCCGCGGTTCGCCTTCGAGAAGTTCCCCGGCGCGGACCCGACGCTCACCACCACGATGAAGAGCGTCGGCGAGGCGATGTCGTTCGGCCGCAGTTTCCCCGAGGCGCTCGGCAAGGCGATGCGCTCGATCGAGACCAAGGCCACCGGGTTCTGGACGCTGCCGGATCCGGAAGGCGCCACGCTGGAGTCCACTTTGGATGATCTGCGGGTGCCGCACGAGGGCAGGCTGTACGAGGTGGAGCGGGCGCTGCGGCTCGGTGCCACCGTCGCCCAGGTGCACGAGGCCTCCGGCATCGACCCGTGGTTCATCGACCAGATCGCGCTGATCGGCGAGATCGGTGCCGAAGTGCGCGAAGCACCGGTGCTCGACGGGGACCTGCTGCGCCGCGCCAAGCGCACCGGGTTGTCCGACCGGCAGGTCGCCGCGCTGCGCCCGGAGCTGGCAGGCGAGGACGGGGTGCGCGCGCTGCGGCACCGGCTCGGTGTGCGGCCGGTGTTCAAGACCGTGGACACCTGCGCGGCGGAGTTCGCCGCGAAGACGCCGTACCACTACTCGGCCTACGAGACCGACCCCGCGGCGACGTCGGAGGTAGCGGCGCAGGGTGACAAGCCGAAGGTGCTCATCCTCGGCTCCGGTCCGAACCGGATCGGTCAGGGCATCGAGTTCGACTACTCCTGCGTGCACGCGGCGATCGCGTTGCGGGAGGCCGGATTCGAGGCGGTGATGGTCAACTGCAACCCGGAAACGGTGTCCACCGACTACGACACCTCGGACCGGCTGTACTTCGAGCCGCTGTCCTTTGAGGACGTGCTGGAGGTGGTGCACGCCGAACAGCAGTCGGGCACCGTCGCCGGCGTCATCGTGCAGCTGGGCGGGCAGACCCCGCTCGGGCTGGCGCAGCGGCTGGCCGACGCGGGGGTGCCGGTGGTCGGCACCCCGCCGGAGGCGATCAACCTCGCCGAGGACCGCGGTGCGTTCGGCGAGGTGCTCGGCGACGCCGGGCTGCCCGCGCCGAAGTACGGCACCGCGACGTCGTTCGAGGGCGCGAAGCGGATCGCCGACGAGATCGGCTACCCGGTGCTGGTGCGGCCGTCGTACGTGCTCGGCGGACGCGGGATGGAGATCGTCTACGACGAGGAATCGCTGGCCGGCTACATCCGCCGGGCCACCGAGGTCACGCCGGAACACCCGGTGCTCGTGGACCGCTTCCTCGACGACGCGATCGAGATCGACGTCGACGCGCTCTTCGACGGCGACGACCTGTACCTCGGCGGCGTCATGGAGCACATCGAAGAAGCGGGCATCCACTCCGGCGACTCGTCGTGCGCACTGCCGCCGATCACGCTCGGCGCGCAGGACGTCGAAGCCGTGCGCAGTTCCACCGAGGCGATCGCGCGCGGTGTCGGCGTGCGCGGGCTGCTGAACGTGCAATACGCGCTCAAGGACGACGTGCTGTACGTCCTGGAGGCCAACCCGCGTGCTTCGCGCACGGTGCCGTTCGTTTCGAAGGCCACCGCGGTACCGCTGGCGAAGGCCGCGGCGTTGATCATGACCGGCTCCTCGATCAAGGACCTGCGTGTCTCCGGCGTGCTGCCCGCCGAAGGCGACGGCGGGCAGATGCCTGCCGATTCGCCGGTCGCGGTCAAGGAGGCGGTGCTGCCGTTCCACCGGTTCCGCACCCCGGAGGGACACGGCGTCGATTCGCTGCTCGGCCCGGAGATGAAGTCCACCGGCGAGGTGATGGGCGTGGACGTGTCGTTCGGGCAGGCGTTCGCGAAATCGCAGAGCGCGGCCTACGGCTCGCTGCCGACCTCCGGGCGGGCGTTCGTCTCGGTGGCCAACCGGGACAAGCGCTCGCTGGTGTTCCCGGTGAAACGGCTGGCCGACCTCGGGTTCGAGATCCTCGCCACCAGCGGCACCGCGGAAGTGCTGCGGCGCAACGGGGTTGCCTGTTCGGTGGTGCGCAAGCACTCCGAGCCGGACCAGGGCAGCGGCGAGCCGCACATCGTGGACGTGATCCTCGACGGCGGCGTGGACATGGTCATCAACACGCCCTACGGCAACAGCGGACCCCGTGTGGACGGCTACGAAATCCGCACTGCCGCGGTATCGCGGGACATCCCGTGCATCACTACGGTGCAGGGCGCTGCCGCGGCCGTGCACGGCATCGAGGCACTGATCCGTGGGGACATCGGGGTGCGCAGCCTGCAAGATCTCCAGGCGGCGCTGAAGGCGACCTCGTGAGTGCACGATTCGGTGCCCGGCTCGCCGCGGCGGTCGCCGCCCGTGGCCCGCTGTGCTCCGGGATCGACCCGCATCCGGGCCTGATCGAGTCGTGGGGCCTGCCGCTGGACGCGAGCGGGCTGGAGCGGTTCGCGCTCGGCGCAGCGGAAGCGCTGGGCGCGGTCACCGCGATCGTCAAACCGCAGTCGGCGTTCTTCGAGGCGTTCGGCCCGCCAGGGGTGGCGGTGCTGAACCGCGTCATCGACGCCGTGCACGAAGCCGGTGCGCTCGTACTGCTCGACGTGAAGCGCGGGGACATCGGCTCCACCATGGCGGCGTACACGGCGGCGTACGTGGCCGAACAGGCAGCTTTCACCGCCGATGCGGTCACAGTTTCGCCGTACTTGGGTTTCGGTGCTCTCGACACCGCCGTGACCACTGCCCGCGAGGCGGGTAACGGACTGTTCGTGCTCGCGCGCACCTCGAACCCGGAGGCGCACACGCTGCAGAGCGCGCGGCTGGCGGACGGTCGCACGGTGGCCCAGAGCGTCGTGGACGCGGCCGCGGAGCACAACGCGGGGGCGGAGCCCTACGGCGATGTCGGCGTGGTCGTGGGGGCCACTGTGCCGCCTGGAGAGGTGGACCTTTCGCAGCTCAACGGGCCGGTGCTGGCTCCTGGGTTCGGCGCGCAGGGCGCGACCGTGGCCGACCTGCGCGCGGTGTTCGGCCCGGACCTGCCGGGGCTGCTCCCTGCGTCGTCCCGTGACCTGCTGCGACACGGTCCGGACGCGGCCGCGTTGCGCCGGGCGGCGGAGCAGGTGGCCCTCCGGTTGGCCGGAACGCCCGAAAGCGGCCAATAGCAGGCCGGGGAATCCCGCCACAGCGGCCACCCCCGCATTGTGGCCCCTGCTCAGGGGTGGGTACCGTCGCGTCACCCACCCAGATGTGAGAACTACCGGAGGAAAACGTGGCACTTCCCCAGCTGACAGAGGAACAGCGTGCTGCGGCGCTGGAGAAGGCCGCCGCCGCCCGCCGCATCCGTGCTGAGCTGAAGGAGCGGCTGAAGCGGGGCGGTACCACTCTGGTCGACGTGCTGAAGCAGGCCGAGGAGAACGAAGTCCTCGGCAAGATGAAGGTGTCGGCCCTGCTCGAGGCTCTCCCCGGCGTCGGCAAGGTCCGTGCCCAGCAGACCATGGAACGACTGGAGATCGCGCCCAGCCGCAGGCTCCGCGGGCTCGGCGACCGGCAGCGCAAGGCGCTGCTGGCCGAGTTCAGCGGAGAGTGAGCGGCGCCGGTCGGGACATCCCGGTGACCCGGGGTACCGACCGCGACGGTGAGCCGGTGGCGGGGGAGACCTCCCGCCCCCGGCTCACCGTCGTATCGGGGCCCTCCGGCGTCGGGAAGTCGAGTGTGGTGGGACAGCTGCGTCGGCTCGATCCGGATATCTACTTCAGCGTCTCGGTCACCACGCGGGCACCGCGGCCCGGCGAGGTCGACGGGAACCACTACCACTTCGTGGACGCCGCCGAGTTCGACCGGATGGTGGCCGAGGGCCGGCTGCTGGAGTGGGCCGAGTTCGCGGGCAACCGCTACGGCACCCCGCGGGAGCCGGTGGACCGGGCGCTCGCGGAGGGCAGGCCCGCGGTGCTGGAGATCGAGCTGCAGGGTGCGCGGCAGGTGCGCGCGGCGATGCCGGAGGCGCGGCTGGTGATGCTGATGCCGCCGTCCTGGGAAGAACTGGTCGGCAGGCTCACCGGGCGGGGCACGGAAAACGAGGCCGCGGTGCGCACCCGGCTGGCCGAGGCGGAGCGCGAGCTGGCCGCCGCGGGCGAGTTCGACGTGCGGCTGGTGAACGCCGACGTGGGGACCGCCGCACGGCGGTTGCTAGACTTGATGTCCGGTGGCGAGGTCTCCGCCGCCGGACCCCTGAACGATACGGAGTAGCGCGAGTGGCTGTGCAACAGGCGACGCTGGAAGAGCTCGAAGGCATCACCAACCCGCCGATCGACGACCTGCTCGAAAAGGTCTCCTCGAAGTACGCGCTGGTGATCTACTCGGCCAAGCGGGCCCGCCAGATCAACGACTACTACGCGCAGCTCGGCGAGGGCCTGCTGGAGTACGTCGGGCCGCTGGTCGAGCCCGGCGCCCGGGAGAAGCCGCTGTCGATCGCGCTGCGCGAGATCCACGGCGGGCTGCTCGAGCACACCGAGGGTGAGTGACGCCGGGCCCAGGGTCGTCCTGGGCGTGGGCGGCGGGATCGCCGCCTACAAGGCGTGCGAGGTCCTGCGGGGCCTCACCGAAACCGGGCACGACGTGCGTGTCGTGCCCACCGAGGCCGCGCTGAAGTTCGTCGGCGCGGCGACTTTCGAGGCACTGTCCGGAAACCCGGTGCACACCGGGGTTTTCACCGAGGTGCCCGAGGTCCAGCACGTGCGGGTCGGCAAGGAAGCCGATCTCGTGCTGGTCGTCCCGGCGACCGCGAACCTGCTGGCCAAGGCCGCGCACGGGATCGCCGACGATCTGCTCACGAACACCCTGCTCACCGCGCGGTGCCCGATCGCCTTCTTCCCGGCGATGCACACCGAGATGTGGGAGCACCCGGCCACCCGCGACAACGTGGCGCTGCTGCGTGCACGCGGGACGACCGTCGCCGAACCCGCCTCCGGCAGGCTGACCGGCGTGGACACCGGCAAGGGCAGGCTCGCCGATCCGGCCGAGATCGTCGATCTCGCCCGGCTGCTGCTCGAGGTGCCCCGCGCATTGCCGCGCGATCTCGAAGGACTGCGGATCGTGGTGTCTGCGGGCGGCACCCGCGAACCGCTCGACCCGGTCCGCTATCTCGGCAACCGCTCGTCCGGCAAACAGGGGTTCGCGCTGGCCAGGGTCGCCGCCCAGCGCGGCGCGGAGGTGCGGCTGGTCGCCGGGCACACCGTCGCACTGCCGCCGCCCGCGGGTGCGGTGCTGGAGCGGGTGTCCACCGCGGAGGAAATGCGCAAGGCGGTGCGGGCCGCGGCCGCGGACGCCGACGTGGTGGTGATGGCCGCCGCCGTCGCGGACTTCCGGCCCGCCGACCGCGCCGAGCACAAGATCAAGAAGTCCGACGACTCCCCGGATCCGGTCATCACGCTGGACCGCAATGCGGACATCCTGGCCGAGCTGGTGCGCGAGCGCAGGCCGGGGCAGACCGTGGTGGGGTTCGCCGCGGAGACCGGCGACGAGCAGGGCAGCGTGCTCGACCACGCCCGTGCGAAGCTGCGCCGCAAGGGTGCCGACCTGCTGGTGGTCAACGCGGTCGGCGACGGCAAGGCGTTCGGCACGGAGGACAATTCCGGCTGGCTGCTCGCCGCGGACGGCGCCGAAGAGGCCATCCCGCTCGGTGCGAAAGCGCGGCTGGCGGCCACACTGTGGGACGCCGTGACAGCTTTGCGCGATCGTCGACCTTAGCTCCAGTACGGCTGGGTAATGTGGGCCTGGCAAGCGGGTACGGAAGAGTGCTTCGGTACCGAGTCAACCGAGGGAAGTGACGAGGTCGTGACTGCGTCCACCAAAAGGCTGTTCACGTCGGAATCGGTCACCGAGGGACACCCCGACAAGATCTGTGACGCGATCAGCGACTCGATCCTCGACGGGCTGCTCACCAAGGACCCGCGCAGCCGGGTCGCCGTGGAGACCCTGATCACCACCGGGCAGGTGCACGTCGCGGGCGAGGTGACCACCGAGGCCTACGCGGACATCCCCACCATCGTGCGTGAGGTGATCCTGCGGATCGGCTACGACTCGTCGGCCAAGGGCTTCGACGGCAACTCCTGCGGGGTGAACGTCGCGATCGGCTCGCAGTCGGCGGACATCGCACAGGGCGTCGACACCGCGTACGAATCGCGGGTGGAGAGCGACGAGGACGAGATCAACCGCCAGGGCGCGGGCGACCAGGGCCTGATGTTCGGGTACGCCTGTTCGGACACCCCGGAGCTGATGCCGCTGCCGATCGCGCTCGCGCACCGGCTTTCCCGCAGGCTGACCGCGGTCCGCAACGACGGGGTGCTGCCCTACCTGCGCCCGGACGGCAAGACCCAGGTCACCATCGAGTACGCCGGTGAGCAGCCGGTGCGGCTGGACACCGTGGTGGTGTCCACCCAGCACGCCGACGGGATCGACCTCGAGCAGATGCTCGGCGTGGACGTCCGGCAGCACGTGGTGGAGCCGGAGCTGGCCGAGCTCGGCCTCGAGACGGACAGCACCCGGTTGCTGGTGAACCCCACCGGACGGTTCGTCATCGGCGGCCCGATGGGCGACGCGGGGCTCACCGGCCGCAAGATCATCGTCGACACCTACGGCGGTATGGCCCGCCACGGCGGCGGCGCGTTCTCCGGCAAGGACCCGTCCAAGGTGGACCGGTCCGCGGCGTACGCAATGCGCTGGGTGGCGAAGAACGTGGTCGCGGCCGGCCTGGCGGGCCGGGTCGAGGTGCAGGTGGCGTACGCGATCGGCAAGGCCGCGCCGGTGGGCCTGTTCGTGGAGACCTTCGGCACCGAGACAGTGGATCCGACGAAGATCCAGTCGGCCATCAGCGAGGTCTTCGACCTGCGCCCGGCCGCGATCATCCGGGACCTCGACCTGCTGCGCCCGATCTACGCGCCGACCGCGGCGTACGGCCACTTCGGCCGTCCGGATCTCGACCTGCCCTGGGAGAGCACGGCGCGCGCGGACGCGCTGCGCTCGCTCGCCGGGGCCTGAGCCCGCACCGGCGCTCCTGCGATGCGGGGGCGCCGGTCCGTCTCTGGTAGAGATCTCCCGGTGAGCAGCTCCGAACCCGCCCCGCTGTGGGACCTGCCGGAGCCTTCGCGCTCCGCCCCGGAGCCGAAGGCCGCCCCGGCGAGGAAACCGGCCAAACCACGCAAGGGGCAGCAGCAGCCTGCGCCGGAGCTGCCGGTCGCGCGGGTGGTCGTGGATCTGCCGCTCGCGCACCTCGACCGTCCGTTCGACTACCAGGTGCCGGAGAAGCTGCACGAGTCGGCGGTGCCCGGTTGCCGGGTGCGGGTGCGGTTCGCCGGGCAGCTCGTGGACGGCTACCTCGTCGAACGCACCGACACCACGGAGTACGAGCGGAAGCTGGCGTACCTGGAGCGGGTCACGTCGAGCGAACCGGTGCTGCCTGCCGCACTGCACACGCTGTGCCGTTCGGTGGCGGACCGCTACGGCGGCACGCTGTCCGACGTGCTGCGGCTGGCGTTGCCGCCGCGGCACGCGAAGACCGAGGCCGAACCGCCTGCCGAAGCCGCGCCGGTGCCGTCCGCGCCCGATGTGTCGGCCTGGGCGCGCTACCAGCGTGGTGAGGCGTTCCTGGAGGCCGTCGCGAAGGGCGGCCCGGCGAACGCCGTGTGGCAGGCGCTGCCGGGGGAGGACTGGCCACGGCGGCTCGCCGAGGCGGCGGCTGTCGCCGCGGCGCAGGGCCGGGGCGCGGTGCTGGTCGTGCCGGACCACCGTGACCTCACCCGCGTGCACGAAGCATGCGTGGAGCTGCTTGGCGCGCACGGCGTGGTGGCGCTGATCGCCGGGCTGGGACCGGCTGAGCGGTACCGTCGCTGGCTCGCGGTGCTGCGCGGTGCGGTGCGGGTGGTGGTCGGCACGCGCGCGGCGATGTTCGCCCCGGTCGCCGATCCCGGGCTGTTCGTGGTGTGGGACGACGGCGACGATCTGCACCTCGACCCGCATGCGCCGTACCCGCACGTGCGCGACGTGCTGATGGACCGTGCGCACGCCACGAAGTCGTCGTTGCTGGTCGGCGGATTCGCCCGGACGGCAGAGGCGCAGCTGCTCGTGGAGTCCGGGTGGGCGCAGCCGGTGCTGGCCGACCGGACCGTGCTGCGGTCCGCGGCACCGCGGGTCACGCCGGTGGGGGAGGACTTCGACGTCGCCCGCGACGAGGCGGCCAGGGTCGCGCGGCTGCCCGCGGTCGCCTTCGAGGCGGCCAGACAGGCCTTCGCCGCGGGACTTCCGGCGTTGGTGCAGGTACCGCGGCGGGGTTACGTCCCGGGGCTGGCCTGCGGGCAGTGCCGGACGTCCGCGCACTGCCGTCGGTGTGCCGGGCCGCTCGCGTTGCCGGGTGGTTCGGCCGACGGTGCGCCGAAGCCGCCCGCGTGCCGGTGGTGCGGGGTACCGGAGACGGCGTTCCGGTGCCCGGCGTGTGGTTCGGTGCGGTTGCGGGCCGTCGTGGTGGGAGCGAAGCGGACCGCGGAGGAGATGGGCCGCGCGTTCCCCGGGGTGCCGGTGCGGACCTCCGGCGCGGCCGAGGTGCTGGCGACCGTGCCGGGACGGCCGGCGCTGGTGGTGTGCACGCCGGGCGCGGAGCCGGTCGCCGAGGGCGGGTACGGGGCGGCATTGCTGCTCGACGGATGGGCGTTGCTGGGCAGGCAGGATCTGCGGGCGGCCGAGGAGACCCTGCGCCGGTGGATGGCTGCCGCCGCACTGGTCCGCGCTGCCCCGGCGGGACGGGTCGTCGTCGGCGCCGAGGCGGGGATGCCGGTGGTGCAGGCACTGGTGCGCTGGGACCCGGCGTGGCATGCGGGACAGGAACTCGAGCAGCGCCGTGAACTGGGCTTCCCGCCCGCGATGCGGATGGCGAGCGTGGAAGGCAGCCCGTCCGCGGTGTCGGGCGTGCTGGACGACCTCGCGCTGCCCGGCACCGGCGAGATCCTCGGCCCGGTCCCGCTGGGCGAAGAGGACGACGAGGGCAACGCCACCCGCGAACGCGCACTGATCCGCGTCGCCCGCCCGGACGGCCGGGCACTGGCCACCGCCGTCCGCGAGGCCGCCGCCCGCCGCGACGCCCGCAAGGCCACCGAGCCGATCCGGATCCAGCTGGACCCACTGGACCTGATCTAGAAGCCGGCCGTGGCACCCGCCCGGATCGCGCCTCCTAGCCCGGAGCCGGCCGGGGCCGGGATCGTTGTGCCGCCCGCGCCAGGCGGGACCGGAGCGTCGCCAGGGCGCGGCGCCGGGGTCGGGCGGCGGCGGAGTGTTGTTGCAGCGGGCGTGGGTACCGGAGTGGTCGGGCGGCGGCCAGCTGTCGTCGTGGCGGGGGGAACCGCAGTGCCGTTGTGGCCGGGCGGGGTGGTTGCTCCGTTCGCGGCTTCGGACTGCTTCTTCTGCAGGCTGCCCGGCTACACCGCGCCCCATACTCTGGGAACGGGCGGTGATCAGGATCGGGGCCGGACCGTCGCCCCCTGCGTGAACGAACCCGGTGGCCGGTCCTGCGAACAGGAGTCGGCGCTGATGACCGAGGCTTCGATCCGCCCGGCCGAGCAGACGGACGCGGTGCCGCTCGGCGCCGCGCTGGGGGACCAGCGGTACTTCGAGGACCGGCTCACCCGGCAGGCGAAGGGGCTCGGTGTGCTCTTCACCGCCTGGCGCGGGCGGACGCCGGTCGGGGCGCTGTACCTGTGGCTGGAGGACGCCGAGGAGCCGCCGATCCGGGGCCACCTGCCGGGGGTGCCGCTGCTGACGCATCTGGAAGTCCTGCCGGACCAGCGCAACCGCGGCATCGGCGCGGCACTGGTCCGTGCGGTCGAGCGCCACCTCGCCGACCACGGGCACGCCCGTGGCGCACTGGCCGTCCGCACCGACAACACCCGCGCCGCGCGGCTCTACCGCAGGCTCGGCTATCGGGACTGGGGACACGGCACCGTGGTCTGCTACTCCGAACGGACCCTGCCCGACGGCCGCACGGTGTCCGAGCCGGAGCGGTGCCACGTGCTGGTGAAGGGCCTTCCCCCGGTGATCCGGCAGCGGTGATTCAGGCGCGGTGCACGAGCTCGGTGGTGATCCGGAGGGTCCGCAGTGCGCCGTCCACGCCGCCGCCGGGATGCCGGGCACGGAGTGTCCGGAGGTGGTCCTGCCAGGTGAGCCGGTCGGACTGCCAGGCACGAAGGTATCTCACGCACAGCGCAGGCGTGATCAGCTCGACGTTGCGGTCCAGCGCCGCGGTCAGCGCCTCGATCATCTGGCTGCGCACGGTGCGATCCAGCTGTGGCGCCTGCTCCACCTGTCGCACCGCCACCCGGATGAAGGCACGGCGGCTTTCGAGGAACTCCGCCCAGTAGGACTCCGTCGCGTCCGCCGTGCCGAGGCCGTGGTCCAGCAGGCCGTAGACGCCCTCGGCCAGTGTGTCGCCCAGTTCCTCCGACGCGGCTCGCGCCGGGTCGTAGGGGTTGTACGGGGACTGGTGCGCCGTGCCGGTCACCGCGGTGCAGCGCAGCCGGTCTTCGCCGAGGAGGAAGAACCAGTCCTCGTTGTAGATGTCCGGGAAGAACGAGCCGAAGCTGCTCCGGCCGACCATCAGCGCTCCGCCGCCGACGAACGTGTCCTGCCGGCCGCCGGAGTCCCGGTAGGCGTGGCACACCACGGAGTTGTCCGGCATCCCGCTGTTGCCGAGGCCGACCGCCGCGTGCTCGCCGAGCAGACCGGCGGCCGCCCGCAGGTCCTCCGGATGTGGCAGCGCGATGTCGTCGTCGAGGAACAGCACGCGCTGCCAGCCTGCCAGTACCGCGACGAGCACGCCGAGGTTGCGCTTGAAACTCGTATCGGCCGCGCGCAGCAGGCCGTTCGTGCCCAGCAGCCCGGTGGTGGCGAACCGGGGCACGACGCCCCGCGGCGCCACTTCGTCGGTGTCGATCGCGCGGGCCGATACGCCTGCTTGCTTCGCGGCGAGTACCGCGTCCGTTGCCCGCGCGTCCTTGCTACAGAGCAGCAGCAGGGTGGCGTCGACCTGTCGGGCCGCTTCGACGGCCTGGTCGAGAAAGGTGGCCGGACGGCCGTGGGGCACGATGATCGCGTCCAGGTCCGCCTTCGGCGCGTCCTCGCTGCGTACGTGGTGCAGCAGGCGCTGGTGGGTCGTGTGCTGCGCCGGGGCGGCGACAGTCGCGGTCATGCAGTGCTTCTTTCGGGCCATTCGTGCAGCCGGTTTCCCGGCAGGGTCCAGTCCGGGGTCAGTCCCTGGTTGTCGAAGACGGGTACCCGGCTGATGACGCTGAAAGACTCCGCACCCACGAACCGCTCGTTCAGATAGGCCTGGTTGCGGTCGCGGAAGCGCGCGTCGGTGAGCGCGCGTACCGCGCCGAGGGTGCCCCGCCCGTACATCCCGTTGCACACCGTGACAGTGCGTTTGCGGTTGAGCGGGTTGACCCCGTGGTAGAAGTGCGCGACGTCCTCGGCGAGCTTGCCGTCCGCGTCGATCCGCGCGGAGAACAGCTCGGTCCGCCCGTCGCCGCGGGTCACCTCGAACCCGCCCAGCCGTCCGCTCTCGTCGTCCCGGCCGACCTGGCGCACCGGGGCCTCCACCCGGTCGAGCAGCTGCCGGGTCTGCGGGTTCCAGTCGACCCCGCCGAGCAGCACGAGGTGCGCGGTGTACTCGTCCGGGGTGAGCGGCGAATGCTGTTCGGTGGTCCGGAACGTGACCGTGTTCTCCGGGTTGCACGCGCGGATGTGGCCGAACAGCTCGATCAGCGCGTCCGGGTCGGCGTAGGTGTAGAGGTCGACGTAGTCGGGGCTGGCCGGGTCGGCGTAGGGGATGCGCAGTTCGGGCGGCAGCCGCGAGCAGACGATCACGACGTCCTGGTTCGGCGGGAACCGCCACAGGCTGTGCGGGGCGAAGCCGGTCTCCGCGGCGGGCTCGCGCAGTTCGGTCAGCTCGGCGAGCAGCTTCTCCTTGCGGGCGCGCTCGTCGTCGGTCAGCTGGTCCGCGGGCAGCAGCCGGAATTCGCGCCCCTGCACGGACCGGCGGGTGGCGAAGAATGTGGCGTACGCCTCAAGCCGGGACGGCGGCGGCGTCACCGGGTTCGCGGTGTTCTCCCACGACGAGAGCAGGCCGGTGCTCAACCCGAACGCGGTGGCGAGCTGTTTCTGGGTGATGTCCACGCCCGGCCAGCTCTCCTTGCGCAGGTCGCGGAGGCGTCCGGCGAGCGCGGGGCGTGGCTGCGACACGACTTTCAGACCCTTCAGTAAAGTTCAGTCACAGGCGAATGGCGGGGATTCTACACCCGGGTGCCCGGAAGTGCCGACCAGGCCGGCGGACGAGTGTCGGAGGCCGGACTGGGGTTGCCTGATCCAGGCTTCTCCTGGTCAAAGCCATTGTTCAGCTGGTGGATAGCCCTTATAGTTCCGATTGTGAAAGTCTACTAGATTTCAGTAGCTTCCTGAACAAGGGGGCCGGTATGGACACTTCAGCACTGCAGGCGCCACGGCACCGAGCGATCGTGGTGGTCGACATCGAAGGGTCGACCACGCGCACCAACCCGGCCCGCGCCGAACTGCGCGCGGTCCTGTTCGACCTGCTCGACGAGGCGTTCCGCGCCGCAGGCATCACCGACGGCAGCCGGGACGCCTTCGTCGATCGCGGCGACGGAGCGCTCTGCCTCGTCCACCCGGTCGACGAAGCACCCAAGACGGTGCTGCTCGCGGCCGTCGTCCCGGCGCTCGCCGTGCTGCTCGGCAGGCACGCCGACGAGCGGCCCGAGCTGGCCTTCCGGCTGCGCGTCGCGCTGCACGCCGGTGAGGTGCACTACGACGCGCACGGCCCCTACGGCGAGGACATCGACATCGCCTGCCGGCTGCTCGACGCACCGGAGGTCCGGCGACGGCTGCGGAACTCCTCCGGTCCGCTCGCACTCGTCGTCTCGCACGAGATCCACCGTTCGGTGGTCCGGCACGGCTACGCCGGTATCGACCGCAGCGCGTTCACCCGCGTCTTGCACGTCCGGGTGGGCGGCCAGCGGAGGCGCGGCTGGATCCGCACCACCGAGGCGTTTCCGGTGGCCGACCCCGACCGCCCGGATGCGGGGCTCACTGCCTGAGGGGTCCGGATCCGACGACGCAGGAGGTGGGCCCCGTGGAGACGACCGGGTTGTCGTCCGGTTTCTGGCCGGCGCTCGGCGCCGGCGATCGCGACAAGCTGACCGCGCTGGCCGTGCGGCACAGCTACCGGCGTGGCGACGTGCTGTGCCGCGAAGGCGATCGTGCCGGCGCTGTGCTGCTCTTGCTGACCGGGCACGTCCGGATCACCAACGTGACCCCGGACGGGCGGGAAGTGGTGATCGGCGTGCGCGTCGCGGGCGATGTGGTCGGCGAACTCGCCGCGATCGACGGCGGACCGCGTTCGGCCACCGTCGAAGCACTCGACGACGTCGGCGCGCTGGTGCTCCCCGCGACCCGGTTCGCCGCGCTGTGCCGCCGGGAACCGGCGATCTCCTGGGCACTGCTGCTCGTGCTCGCCGACCGGTTGCGCGACGTCGGGCGGCAGTGGCTCGACCTCGGCGGCGGGGCGATCACCCGCCGGGTGGCCGCCCAGCTCATGCAGCTCGCCGTGCAGCACGGCGTGCGGAACGGCACCGACATCGACATCACGGTTCCCGGCACCCAGGCGGAACTCGCGATGACCGCGGCGATCTCGCGGGAGTCGTGGGCAAGGGTGACCCGCGAACTGCGCAGGCGCGGCGTGATCAGCACCGGACGAGGGCAGGTGCGCATCCACCGGTTCGAGGAACTGCGGCGGCTCGCCCGCTGATCGCCAACGTGTCAGCTGACACAGATTTCCCGGTACGGCCGGGGTTTTCTGGAAGCACACCACCGAGGGAGGCAGTCATGGAACCGTTTCTTCCCGTCCCGCAGCCGGTTCGCTGGCGGCGGGGGGTGTACGCGGCGGCGCTGGTCGTCCCGTTCACCCTCGCGCAGGTGTGGGCGCTGCTGGTGCTGCTGCGGCTGGCGCCGCTCGACGGGCTCGTCGGACAGGCCTTCCTGGTGGTGCTGGCCGGGGCCGGGTTCGCGGTGTGGGCAGGCTGGCGGTGGACCGTCCGGCTCGGTGCCGAGGAACGCCGCGAGCGGGCCGAGGAGCAGCAGTACCGCGAGCGGGCCGCTCGGCGGGCCAGGACGGCCCACGGACTGCGGACCCGATCATGAACGCCGTGGCGCAGGCCGCCGGCAGCAGTTCGGACGCCTCGGCGGGCATCCTGGTGCTGGCGCTCCTGCTGCTGATCGTGGTGGTCCGCGCGCTGCACCGGCTCGCCGGCTTCGCGGTGCGGGTGGCGGCCTCCGCGGCGGCGCTGGTCACCATCGTCGTGGCGGTGTGCGGTGTGGGCGGACTGGCGACGCTCACCATGGTCGCGGTGGCCTACAAGTGAGTCTGGACGCCGGTTGTGGGCGCACCGCGGCCGGGGCAGACTCGCCGCATGTCCAGGACCGGAAGAAGAATTCTCGCGGTGCTCTCGGTGGCCGCGCTGGTGGGCGTCGCCGGGACGGCGTCCGCCTCCGCCGCCACGCCGACTCCCAAGTCCCCCGTCGCGAAGGGCTACCTCGGTGCGGTGTCGAGCATCGACGTCGACGCGACAGCCATCGGCACGGAGGTGCTGCGCAGGGGCGGCAACGCGGTTGACGCGGCGGTGGCGGTCGCGGCCGCGCTCGGCGTCACGGACCCGTTCTCCGCCGGGGTCGGCGGAGGCGGGTTTTTCGTCTACTACGACGCAAAAACCGGCAAGGTGCACACCCTCGACGGGAGGGAGACCGCACCGAAGGCAGCCGACGCGAACCTGTTCGTGGAGGACGGCAAGCCGCTGCCCTTCGCGGACGCGGTGACCAGCGGCCTGAGCGTGGGCGTGCCGGGGACGCCGGCCACCTGGCAGGAAGCTCTGCGCAAGTGGGGCACCCGTTCGCTCGGCCAGTCCGTCGCACCGGCGGAGGCCTTGGCGCGCAAAGGTTTCGTCGTCGATCAGACGTTCCACGACCAGGTCGGGGAGAACGCGGAACGGTTCGCCGCCTTCCCGTCCACGCGGTCGCTCTACCTGCCCGGCGGACAACCCCCGGCACCCGGCACGGTGTTCCGCAACCCGGACCTCGCCGGCACGTACGCGGAGCTGGCCGAGCGGGGCACCGACGCGCTCTACCGGGGCGACATCGGCGCGGACATCGCCAAGACCGTACAGCAACCGCCGGTCGATCCGGCTTCGACGCTGAAGGTGCGGCCCGGCCGGCTCAGCGACGCCGACCTCGCGGCGTACCGGGCGATCGAACGGGACCCGACGCACACGCAGTACCGCGGCTTGGACGTCTACGGCATGCCCGCGCCTTCTTCCGGCGGGCTGACCGTCGGCGAGGCGTTGAACATCCTGCAGAACTACGACCTGGCGCATGCGAGCCAGGCGGACTACCTGCAGTACTTCCTGGAGGCGTCGCGGTACGCCTTCGCCGACCGCAACCGCTGGATCGGCGACCCGGCGACGGTCGACGTGCCGGCGAAGGAGCTGCTGAGCCGGAAGTTCGCGGACAGCCGCGCGT
The DNA here is from genome assembly GCF_039536925.1 of Amycolatopsis ultiminotia. NCBI lineage: Bacteria > Bacillati > Actinomycetota > Actinomycetes > Pseudonocardiales > Pseudonocardiaceae > Amycolatopsis > Amycolatopsis ultiminotia. The sequence goes on from NZ_BAAAZN010000002.1 coordinate 461,317, forward strand.
GCCTGATCTCGAAGGACCACGCGGCGGCGAGCCCGGTCGCTCCCGCCGACCCACGGCATCCGCAGCCGTGCGCGGCGGGCACGGTCGGCGCGCCGACCCCGTACGAGGGGCAGCACACCACGCACCTGACGGCGGCGGACAAGTGGGGCAACGTCGTGGCCTACACGCTGACCATCGAGCAGGAGGGCGGCAGCGGCATGGTCGTGCCGGGACGCGGTTTCCTGCTCAACAACGAGCTGACGGACTTCTCCTTCACTCCGGTGACGCCCGGCGTACCGGACCCGAACCTGCCCGGCCCCGGCAAGCGCCCGCGGTCGTCGATGGCCCCGACGATCGTGCTCCGGGACGGGAAACCGTTCTTCGCCGAGGGTTCGCCCGGCGGCGCAACGATCATCACCACGGTGCTGCAGGTGCTGCTCGGCCGGATCGACCGCGGCCTGTCGCTGGAGGACGCGATCGCGGCACCTCGGGTGTCCCAGCGCAACGCGGCGACCTCCGATGTGGAACAGGCCTTCCTCGACCAGCCGGCGGCCGCCGACCTGCAGGCCCGCGGCCAGTCCTACTCGTCGTCGCCGGCGGAGATCGGCGCGTCGACCGGCGTGGAACGGCTGCGCGACGGCCGCTGGCTGGCCGCCGCGGAACCGGTACGACGAGGCCAGGGCGCCGCGCAGGTGGTCCTGCCGTGGACGTGGCCGGGAGAGAATTGACCCGCTGACCCCGGCACCCGATCCCGGCGACGGCCGGGACCCGGTGCCCCGGGCGTCGCGCTCTGCCGTCTGGCCGGGCCCGGATTCCCGGCGGGCCGGTGCCTGTGGTGGGGGTTGGTGCCGGTGGGTGGGCCTGGGTCAGGCGTGCGGAGTTGATGCCCGCGGTGGGTGCCGGGTCGGCTTCCCGGGTTGGTGCCTGTGGCCGGCCCGGATGAGGCGTGCGGTTCCGCCGCGGGAGTCGGGGCGGCCGTCGGCGCCCCGGGGCGGGAGGCGCGGTCAGCTGCCTGCCAGCTGCCGCTTCACTTCGGCTGCCACCCGGCCGCCTTCTGCGCGCCCGGCGACCTTCGGTTGCACCGCCTTCATCGCCGTGCCCATCGCGGCCATTCCGGATGCTCCGGTTTCCGTCAGTGCTTCGGTCACCAGCGTGCGCAGTTCGTCGTCCGAGAGCTGGGCCGGCAGGTACGCCGTGAGTACCTCCGCCTCGGCCAGTTCGCGCTCCGCGGACTCGGCGCGGCCTGCTTTCTCGAACGCATCGGCGGCGTCGCGGCGCTTCTTCACCTCGCGGGTGATCACCTTGCGCACCTCGTCGTCGGACAGTTCGCGGGCCGTGTCGCCTGCCGTTTCCTCGTAGCCGATCGCGGACAGCGTCAGCCGCAGGGTCGCCGAGCGCAGCTGGTCACGTCCTTTGATCGCGGTGGTCAGGTCGTCGCGCAGGGTCGTCTTCAGCGTGGTCATGGCCCGATACTCGCACCATCGCCCCCGCGGCGCGCCGGTGCGCCGCATCCGGTGCGGGCCGGTCTTCTAGACTCGTCCTGATGGCCGACCAGCATGATTTCCCTTTTCTTCCGCCGGAGGTGCGGTGATGCGCCTCGTCTTCGCGGGCACCCCGGAGCCCGCGGTGCCCGCACTGCGTGCGCTGCTCGCGTCCGGGCGGCACGAGGTCGTCGCCGTGGTCACCCGGCCGGACGCCCAGACCGGCCGCGGCCGCAAGGTGCTGCGCTCCCCGGTGGGCACGCTCGCCGACGAGCACGGCATCGAGGTGCTGACCCCGGCGCGGGCCGGGGACCCGGCCTTCCTCACCCGGCTGCGTGAGCTCGCCCCGGACGTCTGCCCGGTCGTCGCCTACGGCGCATTGCTGCCGCAGTCCGCCCTCGACATCCCTGCGCAGGGCTGGGTGAACCTGCACTTCTCGCTGCTGCCGGCCTGGCGCGGCGCGGCGCCGGTGCAGGCGGCGATCCGCGCCGGCGACGAGATCACCGGCGCGTCCACCTTCCGCATCGTGAAGGAACTCGACGCAGGCCCGGTGTACGGCGTGGTCACCGAGAAGATCGGCCCGGCCGACACTGCGGGTGCACTGCTGGACCGGCTTTCCCGTTCCGGCGCGGACCTGCTGCAGTCCACCGTGGACGGTATCGAGGACGGCACGCTGCGCGCGCTCGACCAGCCCGGCGAGGGGGTGAGCTACGCGCCGAAGGTGAGCGTGGAGGATGCGCGGGTGTCCTTCGCCGGACCGGCCGCAGGCATCGACCGGCTGATCCGTTCGGTGACGCCGGATCCCGGCGCGTGGGCGGAATTCCGCGGCGAGCGGTTCAAGCTCGGCCCGGTCACCGTGCTCGACGAGCCCGGTCCGCCGCCCGGCGAGCTGGTCGTGGAGCGCAAGCGCGTGCTCGTGGGCACGGCGACGAAACCGGTGCGGCTTGGCGAGGTACAGGCACCGGGAAAGAAACGGATGGCGGCCACCGACTGGGCGCGCGGAACGCGGATTGACGAAGGAGAGCGCCTGCGGTGAACGAGCGTGGACAGCGGAGGCCGGACCGGCCCCAGCGGAGCCGTCCGGCCCCGCGCAAGGCGGGACCGCGCCGCCCGCCGGAGATCGATCCGGCCAGGCAGGTCGCCTTCGACGTGCTGCGTGCGGTGCGGGAGAAGGACGCATACGCCAACCTGGTGCTGCCGCAGCTGCTGCGGGAACGCCGGATCGGCGGCCGTGACGCGGCATTGGCCACCGAACTCACCTACGGCGCCTCGCGGGCGCAAGGGCTGCTCGACGCGGTGATCGGCGCGTGCGCCGACCGTCCGGTGGAGAAGACCGATCCGGTGGTGCTCGACGCACTGCGGCTCGGCGTGTACCAGCTGTTGCGCACCCGGATCCCCGAGCACGCCGCGGTCGGGTCCACTGTGGACCTGGTGCGGGCCGAAGCCGGTTCGTGGGCAACGGGTTTCGCGAACGCGATCCTGCGCGCGGTATCGGCGAAGGAAGAGGCGCAGTGGCTCGACGAGCTGGTGCCCGACGAAGCGACCGACCCGATCGGTGCCTACGCGTTGCGCACCGCGCACCCACGCTGGGTGGCGCGTTCGTTCGCGGAAGCACTGGGGGACAAGGGCGCGGAGCTGAAGGCCGCGCTCGAAGCCGACGACGAGCGGCCGGAGGTGCACCTCGTCGCGCGGCCGGGTGAGATCAGCGCCGACGAACTCGCCGCGATCACCGGCGGCGACGTCGCGCCGTACTCGCCCTACGGCGTGCGGCTTCCGGCGGGCGCGGGTGATCCGGCGGACGCCGAGCCGATTCGCGAACGGCTCGCCGCGGTACAGGACGAGGGCAGCCAGCTGTGCGCGATCGCGGCCTCGGAGGCGCCGCTCGAGGGCTCCGACCACCGCTGGCTCGACCTGTGTGCCGGTCCAGGTGGGAAAGCCGCGCTGCTGGGCGCGCTCGCGAAGATCCACGGTGCCCGGGTGGACGCCGTGGAGAAGGCGCCGCACCGGGCCCGGCTGGTGGAGAACGCCACCATCGGTCTTCCGGTCACCGTGCACGTCGCCGACGGCCGCGAGTCCGAGCTCGAACCCGGGTACGACCGGATCCTCGTCGACGCCCCGTGCAGCGGTCTCGGCGCGCTGCGGCGCCGCCCCGAAGCACGGTGGCGGCGCAAGCCCTCGGATGTTGCGGACCTGACGAAGCTGCAGGGCGAACTGCTCCTCGCCGCGCTGGACCTGCTGCGGCCGGGCGGCGTCGTCACGTATGTGGTGTGCTCGCCGCACCTGGCCGAGACCGAAGGTGTGGTCGGGGAGACCGCGCGCCGCACGAAGTCCGAGGTGCTGGACGCGCGCGGGTTGTTCCCCGAGGTGCCGCAGCTCGGCGAAGGGCCGTACGTGCAGCTGTGGCCGCACCGGCACGGCACGGACGCGATGTTCTGCGCCGTGCTGCGCAAGCCGTGACCGATCTCGGTCTGGTCGCGAGCTCGTGCGGTGGGCTGGACACCCGGTTCACCGCCGAGCTCGCGGCACCTGCGGCCGCGCTCGGCTGGCGGCTCGCGATCACCCTCACGCCCACCGCCGCGCACTGGCTGGCGAGCACCGGCGGGCTCGACGGCCTCGCCGCGACCACGGACCTGCCGGTCCGCAGCGCCTCCCGGCTGCCGGGCCAGCCGCGGCCGCATCCGGACCCGCGGGTGTTCCTCTTCGCGCCCGCTTCGGCGAACTCGGTCGCCAAACTCGCTCTCGGCGTCGCCGACAACCAGGCGCTGACGCTGCTCGGCGACGTGCTGGGCACGCCGGGGATCACGATCGTGGTGGCGTACCAGGTCCTGGACACCCGTGCGCACCATCCGGCCTGGCCGCGGCACCTGGACACGCTCGCCGAAGCCGGCGTCCGGCTCCACCGGCTCGACCCGCGCCGCTCGTGGTCGGCGGTGCTGGACCGGTTGCCGCCGCCGTCCCGGCCGGTGCCCGAAGGTTAGCCGGATCCTCCTACACTCGGACCGTGGCCGAACCTCTCATCGCACCCAGCATCCTGTCCGCGGACTTCGCCCGGCTCGGTGCGGAGATCGCGGCCGTCGCGCAGGCCGGTACGGCCCGCGCGGACTGGGTGCACGTGGACGTGATGGACGCGCATTTCGTGCCCAATCTGACCCTCGGCCTGCCGGTGGTGCAGTCGCTGTTGAAGGTCGCCGACATACCGCTCGACTGCCATCTGATGATCGAGGATCCGGACCGCTGGGCGATCGGGTACGCGGAGGCCGGCGCGTACAACGTGACCGTGCACGCGGAGGCCGCGAAGGATCCGGTCAAACTGGCCAAGGACCTGCGCGCGGCAGGGGCGAAGGCGGGTCTTTCGATCAAACCGGGCACGCCGCTGGAACCGTGGCTCGACGCGCTCAAGCACTACGACACGCTGCTGGTGATGTCGGTCGAACCGGGCTTCGGCGGACAGTCGTTCATCGCGGACGTCCTGGAGAAGGTCCGCACCGCGCGCCGGCTCGTCGACACCGGGCAGCTGAAGCTGGTCGTCGAGATCGACGGCGGGATCAACGCCGACACCATCGAGCAGGCCGCCGAAGCCGGGGTCGACTGCTTCGTGGCCGGCTCGGCCGTCTACGGCGCGGACGACCCGGGGCAGGCCGTCGCCGCACTGCGTGCACAGGCCGCCCGGCACCGCGCGGGCTGAGTGCACGGCCCGGGAAGCCCCGGGGACCGCGCGGGTGTTGGATGGAGGGACCGCCAAGGGCGGTGGTCCGGCGAGGAGGGCAGCAGTGTTCACGGGAATTGTCGAAGAGATCGGCGAGGTCACCGCGGTCGAGCAGCGGACCGACGCGGCCCGGCTGACGGTGCGTGGCCCGCTGGTCACCTCCGACGCCGCGCACGGTGACTCGATCGCGGTGAGCGGGGTGTGCCTGACCGTGGTCACCGTGTCCGGGGACGCATTCACCGTCGATGTGGTGAACGAGACACTCCGGCGTTCCAGCCTCGCCAAGGTGGCCGCCGGTGACCCGGTCAACCTCGAGCGCGCGACCCCGGCAGGCGGCCGGCTCGGCGGGCACATCATGCAGGGGCACGTGGACGGCACCGGCGTGTTCGTCTCCCGTGACGAGCAGGGCGTGACCACGTTCGCGCTGCCCCCGGCGCTTTCCCGGTACGTGGTGGAGAAGGGCTCGATCGCCGTGGACGGGGTTTCGCTCACCGTGGCGAGCATCTCCGAGGAGCGGTTCTCGGTCGCGCTGATCCCGACCACGCTGGAAGCCACCACCCTCGGCAGGCGCGAGGGCGGTGATCTGGTGAACCTGGAAGTCGACGTGGTCGCCAAGTACGTGGAGAAGCTCACTGCCCCACACGTGGCGGCGAGCGCGCACAATGTGTGACGTCGGCCCCGAAGCAGGTGAGGAGCACCCGTGAGCGAGACGAAGGCAGCGGCCGAGCCGAAGGCGGGATGGAGCCCGTGCGGGGCAGGCGCGGTGTTCGACGTGGGCGCGATCGAAGCGGCGATCGCGGACATCGCGGCCGGGCGCGCGGTGGTCGTGGTCGACGACGAGGACCGCGAGAACGAGGGTGACCTGATCTTCGCCGCGGAGAAGGCGACGCCGGAGCTGCTGGCGTTCATGGTGCGCTACACCTCGGGTTACGTATGCGTGGCGCTCACCGAGGAGGAGGCCGACCGGCTCGACCTGCCGCCGATGTATCACACGAACCAGGACCAGCGCGGTACCGCGTACAGCGTCACGGTGGACGCCGCCGAGGGCGTCACGACCGGGATCTCCGGTGCGGACCGGGCGCACACCACGCGGTTGCTGGCCGATCCCGAGGCGACCGCGAAGGACTTCCGCCGTCCGGGGCACGTGGTGCCGTTGCGGGCGAAGGAGGGCGGGGTGCTGCGCCGTCCCGGGCACACCGAGGCTTCGGTGGATCTCGCCCGGCTGGCCGGCCTGCATCCGGCGGGTGTGCTGTGCGAGATCGTGTCGCAGAAGGACGAGGGCGATATGGCCCGCCGCGACGAGCTCGAGGTGTTCGCGGCCGACCACGACCTGCGGATGATCACCATCGCCGACCTGATCGCCTACCGGCGGCGTACCGAAAAGCAGGTGGAGCGCGTCGCCGACGCCCGGATCCCGCTGGCCGCGGGCACCTTCCGCGCGGTCGGCTACGACAGCCTGCTCGACGGCATCGAACACGTCGCGTTCGTGTACGGCGAGGTCGGCGACGGCGAGGACATCCTGGTCCGGGTGCATTCGGAATGCCTGACCGGCGACGTGTTCGGCTCGCTGCGCTGCGACTGCGGCCCGCAGCTGGACGCGGCGCTGCAGGCGGTGGCGGACGAGGGCCGCGGCGTCGTGCTCTACATCCGCGGGCACGAGGGCCGCGGGATCGGGCTGTTGCACAAGCTGCAGGCCTATCAGCTGCAGGACGCGGGCGCGGACACCGTGGACGCGAACCTCGCGCTCGGCGTGCCCGCCGATGCGCGGGATTACGGCACCGGCGCGCAGATCCTGTGCGACCTCGGCGTGCGGTCGATGCGGTTGCTGACGAACAACCCGGCCAAGCGGGTCGGCCTCGAGGGGTACGGGCTGCGGGTCACCGGGCGGGTGCCGCTGCCGATCTCGCCGAATCCGGAGAACCTGCGGTACCTGCGTACCAAGCGGGACCGGATGGGCCACGACCTTGCGCAGCTGGAGCACTACGACCAGGTCGGCGCGGCCGGTCCGGAAGGCGATGAGGAGAGCACGCGATGAGCGGCGAGGGGCGGCCGGAGACCGCGCTCGACCTGCGGGACTGCAAGGCACTGCGGCTGGCCGTGGTGGCCACGCGCTGGCACGCGAAGATCACCGACGCGCTGCTGGAGCGAGCGCTGGCCGCGGCCAAGGAGGCCGAGCTGGAGGAGGAGCCCACCGTGGTCCGCGTCGCGGGCGCGGTGGAGCTGCCGGTGGCGGTGCAGGCGCTGGCACGCAACCACGACGCGGTCGTCGCGCTGGGTGTGGTGGTCCGCGGGGGCACCCCGCATTTCGAGTACGTGTGCGACGCGGTCACCGCGGGCCTCACCCGGGTCGCGCTCGACGAGAGCACACCGGTCGGCAACGGCGTGCTGACCTGCGACACCGAGCAGCAGGCGCTGGACCGCGCCGGCTTGCCAGGTTCGGTGGAGGACAAGGGTTACGAGGCGACCGTGGCCGCACTGGACACCGCACACGTGCTCCGCGGCCTGCGCCAGCCGTGGACCGAACGGGGATTCGTGTGAGGCCCGCTGACGCACTTTTTCCCGTGGAGGCGGCGTTCCGTACTGCCGACGTGCTTTTTCCCGCGGAGGCGGCGTTCCGTACTGCCGACGTGCTTTTTCCCGCGGAGGCGGCGTTCCGTACTGCCGACGTGCTTTTTCCCGCGGAGGCGGCGTGAGCAGCGTGATGACCGAGCAGGAGACCGCCCTCGTGATCCGGCCGCGTCGGGCGCTGGTCATGTGCAGCGTGCTGGCGGTGGTGTTGCTCGCGGTGTTCGTGGTGGTGGCGGTGCTGCTGCGCAGTTCGCGGACCGGGGTGGTGTTCGAGCCGTCGGATCAGGTCGCGATGATCGGCATCGGGGTGCTGCTGGCCGCGGGCACGATGCTGTTCGCGATGGCCAGGGTCCGCGCCGACGCGACCGGTATCGAGATCCGCAATGTGCTCACGACCCGTCGCTTCGCCTGGGCCGACGTGTTGTCGATCAGTTTCCCGGACGGCGCGTCGTGGGCCCGGCTGGAGCTGCCGGACGACGAGTACTTCTCGGTGATGGCTGTGCAGGCGGTGGATCGCGAACGCGCGGTGGCCGCAGTGCGCGCGCTGCGCCGGCTGCACCGTGCGGCGGCGGGTTCCTGAGCCGCACCGGTCCGTGGTGCGCTCTTGCTTGCCCGTCGGTGACCTCGTGCTCATCCGGCCGAAACACGCCACCGGTTTCCTGGATCCGCCCACCACAGCGGATCGGACGGAGACGAGATGGCGACCAGCTACGACGAGATCGGTGGTCAGGAGGCCCTGATCACCGTCGTCGACGATTTCTACGCGCGGGTTCTCGCGGACCCCGACCTGGCGCCGTTCTTCCGCGGCACGAATCTGCCGCGGTTGAAGGGCATGCAGGTGGAGTTCTTCGCCGCCGCGCTGGGCGGTCCGGACGAGTACCGCGGGCGGACCATGAAGGACGTGCACCGCGGCCGCGGTATCGAGCAGCGGCACTTCGACCTGGTGGCGAAGTACCTGACCGAGGCACTGCAGGCGGCAGGGGTGCCGCAGCCCATGGTGGACACGATCCTGGGCGCGGTCGCACCGCTCGCCGAGGACATCGTGGCGCCGCTGTGACGGGTCGTCAGCGATCCAGGTCCACGACGATCGGTGCGTGGTCCGAGGGGCCCTTCCCCTTGCGGGCTTCGCGGTCGACGTACGCGTCGGTCACCGCCCCGGCGAATGCCGCGTTCCCGTACACCAGGTCGATGCGCATTCCCCTGTTGTTCGGGAAATTCCCGGCACGGTAGTCCCAGTAGGTGAACGGGTGGTCGTACTTCAGCGGCCTGGGGAAGACGTCCGACAGACCGGCCTCGCGCAGTGCCGTGAGTGCCGCTCGTTCCGGACCGGTCACGTGCGTGGCACCGGCGAAGGCTTCGATGTCCCAGACGTCCGCGTCGGTCGGGGCCACGTTGAAATCACCCAGTACGGCGAACGGCCGGGGCTCGCGCAGCTCCGCGCCCACCAGGCCGCGCAGCGCCGCCAGCCATTCGACTTTGTAGGCGTAGTGCGGGTTTTCCGGCTCCCGGCCGTTCGGCACGTACACCGACCACACCCGTACCCCGCCGCAGGTGGCACCGATCGCGCGTGCTTCGGACTGCCCGTCGAACTGCGGCTCGCCGGGCAGTCCGCGCACCACGTCTTCGAGGCCCGCCTTCGACACGATCGCGACGCCGTTCCACCGGCCGAGCCCGAAGGCGGCGACCTCGTAGCCGAGCGCGCGGACCTGGTCGGCGGGGAACGCTTCGGTGGTGTTCTTGAGCTCCTGCAGGCACAGCACGTCCGGCGCGGTGTGCTCCAGCCAGTCCAGCACCCGCGGTAACCGGGGCAGGATCGAGTTCACGTTCCAGGTCGCGACGCGCATGCGGCCGAGCATCCCACATCCGGTGGCGCGGCCCCGGTCGCAGAGCCGGCCGGGGTGGCCAGCGCAGGGGCGCCGCGAAACTGTCGGGGGCGGACCATAGGGTGGAGAGGTGGCTGACCCGACCACCTACCGACCCCAGCCCGGGAGCATCCCGGACGCCCCCGGCGTGTACAAGTTCCGCGACGCCGCGAAGCGGGTCATCTACGTCGGCAAGGCGAAGAGCCTGCGCAGCAGGCTGAACTCGTACTTCGCCGACCTGTCCGGCCTGCACCCGCGCACCCGCCAGATGGTCACCACCGCGGCGAGCGTCGAGTGGACCGTGGTCACCACCGAGGTCGAAGCACTCCAGCTGGAGTACAACTGGATCAAGGAGTTCGACCCGCGGTTCAACGTCCGTTACCGCGACGACAAGAGCTACCCGGTGCTCGCGGTGACCCTCAACGAACAGTTCCCGCGGCTGCACGTCTACCGCGGTGCGCGCAAGAAGGGCGTGCGGTACTTCGGGCCGTACTCGCACGCGTGGGCCATCCGCGAAACCCTCGACCTGCTGTTGCGGGTGTTCCCGGCGCGCACCTGCTCGGCCGGGGTGTTCCGCAGGCACGGCCAGATCGGCAGGCCCTGTCTGCTCGGCTACATCGACAAGTGCTCGGCGCCGTGCGTCGGCCGGGTGTCCGCGGACGAGCACCGCGCCATCGTCGAGGACTTCTGCGACTTCCTGGCCGGTCGCACGGACGCGATGATCAAGCGGCTGGAACGTGAGATGGCGCAGGCGTCCGAGGAGCTGGAGTTCGAACGCGCCGCGCGGCTGCGTGACGACCTCGGCGCGCTGCGCCGGGCGATGGAAAAACAGGCGGTGGTGTTCGGCGACGGCACGGACGCCGACGTGGTCGCGTTCGCGCACGACGATCTCGAGGCCGCGGTCCAGGTGTTCCACGTGCGCGGTGGCCGGGTCCGCGGACAGCGCGGCTGGGTGATCGACAAGGCCGAGGAGATGGACGTCGCGGCGCTGGTCGAGCATTTCCTCACGCAGTTCTACGGCGAGGAGTCCGACCGCGCGGGCCGCGACGACGTGAACATCGGCCCGGTCGTGCCGCGCGAGGTGCTGGTGCCGGAGCTGCCCGCGGACGCCGACGCGCTCGCCGAGTGGCTCTCCGGCCTGCGCGGTTCGAAGGTGCGGCTGCGGGTGGCCCAGCGCGGGGACAAGAAGACGCTGGCCGAGACCGTGCAGCGCAACGCCGCGGAGGCGTTCACCCAGCACAAGCTGCGCCGTGCGGGCGATCTCACCGCACGGTCGGCGGCGCTGCAGGAGCTGCAGGACTACCTCGCGCTGGACAGCGCTCCGCTGCGCATCGAATGCGTGGACATCAGCCACATCCAGGGCAGCGACGTGGTGGCTTCGCTCGTGGTGTTCGAGGACGGCCTGCCGCGCAAATCGGAGTACCGCAAGTTCGCGCTGCGGGAGGCCGCCACCGAGGGCGACGTCGCCTCCATCGCCGAGGTCGTACGGCGGCGCTTCTCCCGCTACCTCAAGGAAACCGGCGCAGCTGCCGGACCTGCCGCGACGGGTGCACCTTCGGCAGCCGGTGATTCGGCTGTCACCGCCGGATCGGCCGCAGCCACCGGACCCGCCGACTCGGCTGAAACCAGCGAACCTGCTGCAACCGCCGAATCCGCCGCAGTCGCCGCAGCGGGTGACGAGGCCGTGGAACCGGTGCGCGCGGGGATCGATCCGGAGACCGGGCGGCCGCGCAAGTTCGCCTATCCGCCCAATCTGCTCGTGGTCGACGGCGCGGGCCCGCAGGCCACCGCGGCTGCGGATGTGCTGGCCGAGCTGGGGATCACCGATATCGCGGTGGTCGGGCTCGCGAAGCGGCTCGAAGAGGTGTGGCTGCCCTCCGATCCGGATCCGGTGATCCTGCCGCGCACGTCGGACGCGCTGTACCTGCTGCAGCGGCTGCGCGACGAGGCGCACCGGTTCGCCATCCGCTACCACCGCGAGAAGCGGGCGAAGCGGCTGCAGGCGTCCGAATTGGACAGTGTGCCCGGACTGGGGCAGGCTCGGCGCACCGCGCTGATCAAGCATTTCGGCTCGGTGAAGAAGCTCAAACAGGCCAGGGTCGAGGAGATCGAGGCGGTGCCGGGGTTCGGCAGGCGCACCGCGGAAGCCGTGGTGGCGGCGCTGGCCGGGGAGACCGGTGCCGGAGGGGAGCAGGGGTCGTGATCGGGGAAGGAAGCATCGTGAGTGCGCAAGAGGGCAACCGGGGGACCGGGATGGAGGTCGCCGTCGTCAGCGGCCTGTCCGGGGCGGGGCGGTCCACCGCGGCGAAGTGCCTGGAGGACCTCGGCTGGTTCGTCGTGGACAACCTGCCGCCGGAGCTGATCGCCACCATGGTCGAACTGGGTGCACAGGCGCGCGGCGCGATCACCAAGGTGGCCGTGGTGATGGACGTGCGCTCGCGCGCCTTCACCGACGACCTGGCCTCGGTGATCAAGGATCTGGACGCACGCGGCTACAAACCCCGCGTGCTGTTCCTGGAGGCCACCGACGCGGTGCTGGTCCGCCGGTTCGAGGCGGTCCGCCGCGGCCACCCGATGCAGGGCGACGGCAGGCTGGCGGACGGCATCACCGCCGAGCGCAGGCTGCTCGCCCCGTTGCGCGAGGAGGCCGATCTCGTGCTCGACACGTCCGCGCTGTCGGTGCACGACCTGCGGGCGAAGATCGAGGACGCGTTCGGTTCCGAGGCGAGCACCCAGACCCGGGTGACGGTGCTGTCCTTCGGCTACAAGTACGGTCTGCCGATGGACTCGGACCTCGTGATGGACGTGCGGTTCCTGCCCAACCCGTTCTGGATCCCGGAGCTGCGCGAGCACACCGGCCTCGACAGCGAGGTACGCAACTACGTGCTCTCGCAGGAGGGCGCCGAGGAATTCCTCGACCGCTACCACCAGCTGCTGCGGCTGATCGGCGCAGGCTACAAGCGCGAGGGCAAGCGGTACCTCACGCTCGCGGTCGGCTGCACCGGCGGCAAGCACCGCAGTGTCGCACTCTCCGAGGAACTCGCCAAGCGACTGTCCAACGAGGACGGAATGGCCGTGAAGGTGGTGCACCGCGACCTTGGCCGTGAGTGACGTGCGCGCGGTGGCGCTCGGCGGGGGACACGGGCTGCACGCGACGCTGACCGCGTTGCGCCGGGTGACCCGCGAGGTCACCGCGGTCGTCACGGTCGCCGACGACGGGGGCTCGTCCGGCCGGCTGCGCCGCGAGCTGGGCCTGCTGCCGCCGGGTGACCTGCGGCAGGCGTTCGCCGCGTTCGCCGCCGAGGACGGCGGGCAGCTGTGGGCGGAGGTGTTCCAGCACCGCTTCGGCGGCGACGGTGCGCTCGCCGGGCATGCGGTGGGCAATCTGCTGCTCGCCGGGTTGTTCGAGGTGCTCGGCGATCCGGTGGCCGCCCTCGACGAGGCAAGCAGGCTGATGGGCATCTCCGGGCGGGTGCTGCCGATGTCGCCGGAACCGCTCGAGATCGAGGCCGAGGTGATCGGTCTCGACAGCGAGGACCCGGACGCGATCCGGCGCATCCGCGGACAGGTGGCGGTGGCGAGCACACCGGGCCAGGTGCAGCGGATCAGCCTGCACCCGGCCGGTGGCGTCGAACGGCCGCCGCGGGGCTGTGCCGAGGCGATCGACGCGGTGCTCGGCGCGGACGTGGTGTTCCTCGGCCCCGGCTCGTGGTTCACCAGCGTGCTGCCGCATCTGCTGGTGCCGGATCTGCTCGACGCGCTCGAGCGCACCACCGCGGCCAAGGTCGTGGTGCTCAACCTGATCCCCCAGCCGGGGGAAACTGCCGGATTCTCGCCGGAGCGGCATCTGGACGTACTCTTCGAACACGCCCCCGCGCTGCGGGTCGACGCGGTGATCGCGGACCGCGATTCGGTGCCCGACCCGGCCAGTCTGCGCAGGGCGGCCCGCAGACTGGGTGCGCACGCGCTCCTGGGGGCGGTGGCCGACCCGGTCGTGGCGGGACGGCATGATCCTGGTGCGCTTGCCCGGTGCGTGCGGGAGGCGATCGGGGAGCACCGTGGCTGAGGGCGGGTGCGCAGCGGAAGGCAGGAGGGGCAGCAGATGGCGATGACCGCCGCGGTGAAGGACGAACTGAGCAGGCTCGAGATCACGAAGATGGGGCCACGCCGGGCGGAGGTCGCGTCGATGTTGCGGTTCGCGGGCGGCCTGCACATCGTGGCGGGCCGGGTGGTGGTCGAGGCGGAGCTGGACACCGGATCGGTAGCCCGGCGGTTGCGCAAGGAGATCCACGAGCTGTACGGGCACCATTCGGACGTGCACGTGATCACCGCGAGCGGCGGGCTGCGCAAGGGGACGCGGTACGTCGTGCGGGTGGTCAAGGACGGGGAGGGGCTGGCCCGCCAGACCGGTCTGATCGATCAGCGCGGCCGTCCGGTGCGCGGGCTGCCTGCCGCGGTCGTGTCCGGCGGAGTGGCCGACGCGGAGGCGGCGTGGCGTGGTGCGTTCCTCGCGCACGGCTCGCTCACCGAACCCGGCCGTTCCTCGTCGCTGGAGGTGACCTGCCCCGGCCCGGAGGCGGCGCTGGCGCTGGTCGGCGCGGCGCGGCGGATGGGCATCCAGGCGAAGTCGCGCGAGGTGCGCGGTGCGGACCGGGTCGTGGTCCGCGACGGCGACGCGATCGGCGCGCTGCTGACCCGGCTCGGCGCACACACGAGCGTGCTGCAGTGGGAGGAGCGGCGGATGCGCCGCGAGGTGCGCGCGACCGCAAACCGGCTCGCCAACTTCGACGACGCCAACCTGCGGCGCTCCGCGCGCGCGGCGGTGGCCGCGGCCGCCAGGGTCGAGCGGGCGCTGGACATCCTCGGCGAAACCGCCCCGGACCACCTGCTGGCGGCGGGCAAGCTGCGCCTGTCGAACCGGCAGGCATCGCTGGAGGAACTGGGCCAGCTGTCCGATCCGCAGATGACCAAGGACGCGGTCGCCGGCCGGATCCGCAGGCTGCTCGCGATGGCGGACAAACGCGCGAAGGACCTGAGCATCCCGGACACCGAGTCCGCGGTGACGGCGGAGATGCTCGAAGAAGAGGTGTGACCCGGTCCGTGCCCGTCCCAGCCCGCCCCGGGCTCCCGCGGATGCGCCGGGCCTGCCGGTAAGGCGGGGCACCGGCCGGTGGTGCACCGGTCCGTTTGGTGCACCTGGTGGCGGCCCGCCGCTCGACCGATGGCACTGCCGCGGTCGTCGAGGACGACGTACTGCCCGGCCTCGGCTCGTTCGACGGCGAGGGCACGGCACTGTGGTGAGGCACGGCCACGACGTCCGGTGATCGGGCGTGGCTCTGCGTGATCTCGCGCCGGAGCACGAGCCGGTGCCGCCCGGCCCGGCTCGGTTCCGTTGTGGCGGTTCCGGGCGCCAGTGCCGGCCCGGCCGCTGCTCGCCGATCCGTCCGCGGGGGGTCGAGCAGCGCACCGCCTGGGCTGCCGGGCGTCCATCCACTGTGGACGGCCGTCGCGGCCCGGCGGGGGTTCGCTACGGTGGGGCAATGATCGATCTTCCGCTTTCCACGCTCGAGCTGGCGCTGGTGCAGACAGGGCGCGCGGCACCCGAGGCACTGGCACCGCTGGCCGGCATCGGGCAGCGCCTCGACGAACTGGGCTACCACCGGCTCTGGTTCGCCGAGCATCACGGGTCACCGGCGATCGCCAGTGCGTCGCCGCAGGTGCTGGCCGCGCACGTGGCCGCGGTGACCTCGCGGGTGCGGATCGGTTCGGGCGGGGTGCTGGCGCCCAACCATGCACCGTTCGTGCTCGCCGAGCAGTTCGCCACGCTGTCCGCGCTCAGCGGCGGACGGGCCGACCTCGGGATCGGCCGCGGACCGGGTGCGATCGATCCGGTACTGCTCAGCGCGCTGCGCCGCGGCGCGGAACCGACCGGCGAGGCCGGTTACCTCGCCGACCTCGACGAGCTGCTGCGCTACCTCGGGCGGGACACCGGACTGCGCGTGCTGCCGGGGGAAGTGCCGGTGCCGCAGCCGTGGCTGCTCGCATCCAGCCCGGCCGGCGCCGAGATCGCCGCCGAACGCGGGCTGCCGATCGCGTTCGCGCACCACATCCGGCCGGACAACACCGCCGCGTCGCTGGCCCGCTACCGCGAGCGGTTCCGTCCGTCGAAGTGGCGCGCGGAGCCGTACGTGCTGCTGGCCGTGGAGACGGTCTGCGCGGACAGCGACGACGAGGCCCACTACCTCGCCGGGCCGTCGAACGTGCTCAAGGAGGATCTGCTCACCAGCGGCGGGCAGGACACCGAACTGCTCGATCCGGAGCAGGCCGCCGCGCACGTGCCCGCTCCGGGGATGGCCGAGCAGATCACCCAGTTCCGTGCGGCGCAGGCACACGGCGGACCGGAGTACGTCGCCGACCGACTGTCCACACTGGCCGCGGAGACCGCCGCGGACGAGCTGATGATCGTCACCCCGGTCTACGACGCGAAGGCGCGGCTGCACTGCTACGAACTCGTTGCCGGAGCTTGACGGCGGGCGTGAACTCGTCGCTGGGGTCTGACTGCGGGCGTGAGCTGGTTGCCGGAGCTTGACTGCGGGCGTGAGCTGGTTGCCGGAGCTTGACTGCGGGCGTGAGCTGGTTGCCGGAGCTTGACTGCGGGCGTGAGCTGGTTGCCGGAGCTTGACCGCGGGCACGAACTCGTCGCCGGGGCCTGACTGCGGACGTGAACTCGTCGCCGGGGCCTGGCCGTCGGGAAACGGCTGCACCGCGAGGAGCGGCAGGGGTGACCGGCGCCGCTCCGGTCACCCCTGCCGCGGCTTTCGGTCCGGTGGCGGACTTCGGAGCCGCCGCCGGGAAAACCGGGGAATGGGACTTAGTTAGGAAACTTTCTTATTTTTTGCCGGAACAGATCACACACCCTGGAACACGACTGTGTCAATAGCGCACGCGAGTCGTGACTCTCCGGAACCGCGGCCGGGATGCGGGTCCGGCGAACCCCGATGCGAACGGCGGGCGAACCCGCGACAGGCCGGCTATCCGGCGATGTCCGCCCGCGCGAGGACCTTGGTGATCCTCGCCCGGACGAGGGATTCCTCCGGGACCGCGTTGCGCTTCCCGTACGCCTCGGCGTTCGCCTCGCCCATGTAGCGGGCGCCGAGCCGGGTGGCCCATTTCAGCATCTCGTCCGGGTCGTGGTGCAGTGCGGCCTCGGCGGTGAACTGGACGTACGAATACGGCGGACGCTGGTCGTCGACGGAGAGGGAGATCCGCGGGTCGCGGCGGATGGCCTTGCCCTTGAGGGTTTCCGTGCCGGTGGTGAAGATCAGCTCGTCGCCGTCGGTGCCTTCGTGCACCAGGAACCACACCGGGGTGACGATCGGTGCGCCGTTCGCCCGCACGAGTCCCAGCATCCCGGTACGGGTGCCGCCGCTGGCGAAGGCAAGCCACTCGTCGCGGCTCATCTCACGCATGGGGTGACCTTAGCGGCTCACCCGCGCGTGCGCGCAGCGTGGCCGACTAGCCTGGCCTGCTGTGCGAGACGACGAGATGACCGCAGCGGGCCTTGCCGACGAGGGGCTGACCCGCCGGCTGAAGGCGCTCGCCTGCACCGCGCCGCTGCACGACCTGGACGCACGCAAGGCCAAGCTCGACTGGGCCGACGCGACGATCTACCAGATGGCCGAGATCGCGCTGCACACGATCGACCAGGTCACCATCGCGATGGACTTCGACACCGGCGCCGGGCACGACGAGGTGATCGACCGGCTGCTGCCGTTCATCGCGGTGCAGGCGCCGTCGCGGATGCCCGACGAGCACGTCCGGGTGGCGAAGTGGGTGCTGGACAACCTGATCAACGTCGGCACCACCGACCGCGGCTTCCGGCGGGTCTACGGATCGCTGGGCCCCGGCGGCTACCAGCGCCGTCAGTTCGACTTCAAGCTGCTGGTCGAGCTGGCCGCCCCGGACGGCGAGGTGTACCTGCGGGCCACCGACGAGGCGATCAACGTCCTCGTCGGCGCGCTGGACACGGACGTCGAATCGGCGCAGATCGCGGCCGAGGTGAAGCTGGAGAACCTGATCAACCGCGGCCGGCTCGCCGACGCGAAGCTCGCCGCCGAGCAGGCGCGCTACCGCACCGTGCAGTACGGCGAGACACTGCGGGCCAAGCTCGACGCAACGCGCCGTGACGTGCGCGCGGTCGACTGGGAGGACGAGGTGCCCGAGCTGATCGAATCGGCGCTGGGGCACATCGAATCCCGGTTCCGCGCGGAGAACGCGATCCTGAAGAACATCACCACCGCGCGCGACGAGTCCGAGGACGCCGACCACAAGCGCCGTGCGGCCGAGCTGGTCGACATCGTCGCCGACTGCATCCGCAGGCACACCCGGCTGCAGTCGCGGCTCGCCGACGCCGGGGCGGTGTTCCGCGCCGAACAGGACCGCCAGCAGTTCTCCGGGCCGCCGCAGCGGGCGACCCTCGACCTGTTCGGGCAGCTGCTGATGCCCACCCTGGACCTGGCGCTGGCCGATGCGGTCGCGCCCGCGGAGCACTTCTTCCACGCCGTCGCCGGCATCGCCCCGCCGGTGGTGCCCTCGCTGTCGTCGCTGGTCTCGCTGTTGCTGCGGCCGGCCCCGGAGCGGGACCAGCTGATCGGCGAGATCCCCGAACCCGAGCTGGTGCCGGCCGAGGTCAGTGACCGCTTCGGCGACGACGTGTGGCGGCTGGCCGACGAGCTGCTGGATCTGCCCGAGGTGCCGCGGCGGCTGTCCGGCCTGCTGGCGGACGCGCGGCGGAGCGGGCAACCCGGGTTGCCGTCACTGGTCGCGTTGCGTGCGCTGTACGCCTACAGTCCCGAGGTCGGTGCGGCCCGCCGGCAGGGGGAACGTCAGGTGCTGCTCGCGGTCGACGACGGCACGCTGCTGGACGATCCGGACTTCGGCGGGGCCGATCTGCTGCTGTACACCGCCCAAGTGGAACGCGCCGATGACGAGACCGAGGAGGTCGCCTGATGCCGGTTACGCACACGAGCGTCGACGCCGAGGCCGCCGCGCGGCTCGTCGCGTTCGGTATGCGCCCGAAGCAGCTGCCGGCCCGCGATGTCGTGTACGGCGAGCTTGTGCGCCGCTACGTGGAGGACAACGCCTTCAAGGCGCTCACGCACGCGGTTGCCGCCGGTCTGGGCCTCATGGTGCTCGAAGTGACACAGCAGGCCGGCTGTGTGCTGGCGGCCACCGACGAGTCCGTCTTCGAGATCAAGATGGACAGCTACGCGCGCCAGGCGAAGATCCGCGAGCGACGTGAGACCGAGAAGGTGCTGCACGGCCTCATCCACCTGGCGACCGCGGCGCTCGGCTACCCACGTCCGGACGACCTGGCCAACGACACCTACATCGGCCGGGTCAGCGTGGAACAGGTCGACGCGATGGTGCGGGAAGCCGCGCGGGTGCTCGACGAGCGCGCGCAGGAAGCGGAGGCGAACAACGACCCGCTGGCCGACGCGCCGGAGCTGGAGCAGGCGTGGCGTGCCTACGCCCGCCGTCCGGCCGCCGCGGCGACCAAGGACGGCCGGATGGCCGCCGACACCACCCGCGGCATGGTGGCGCGTGCCCTGCGGTTCCTTGCCGAACAGGGATTCCTGGTGCCGGTGAGCGACGAACAGGGCGGCACTTACCGCACCACGCCGCGGTACCAGGTCCAGGTGCGCGAGCTGGCCGCGGACGCCGCGTTCGACGATCTGCTCGCACTCGACGTCGTGGCGGTCGCGGGCGCCGGAGGGACGCTGCGCGCGGCCGCTTCGGACACGCTGCAGTAAGAGGGGGACTGAAAAGATGTACGAGCTTTCGCGGGTCCGCCTGCATTCGGTGGGCCCCGCGGGCGCCCGCTATCAGGACGTGGTGCTGGACTTCAGCGGTGTCGGCCCGGCGATCACCACGCCGCAGCAGGACGCGCTGTTCTCCGCGGGGGTGCACACCGGCGGGGCGGTCCGCCGCCCGTCGCCGGCGAGCGTGCTGTTCCTGGAGAACGGCGGCGGCAAGTCGGTGCTGATCAAGCTGATCTTCTCGGTGATGCTGCCCGGCCGCCGCCAGGTGGTGGGCACCACGAGCACCAAGGTGCTGGAGAAGTTCGTCACCGCCAAGGACGTCGCGCACGTGGTGCTGGAGTGGCTGCACGTGGAGACCGGGCGGCGGGTGATCACCGGGAAGGTCTCCGAATGGCGCGGGCACGTCACCTCGGCCGACGCGGAGAATCTCGTCGATTCCTGGTACTGCTTCCGCCCGACCGCCGAGCTCGGCCTGGAAACGCTGCCGCTGACCGAGGAGGGCAGGCTGCTCACCGTGTCCGGGTTCCACGACCGGATCGCGGGCGCGGCGATGGCCGAACCGGAGCTGGAGCTGTTCTGGACGCGCCGGCACCACGAATGGACCGGGCGGCTCGACCTGCTCGGGCTGGACACCGAGCTGTTCCGCTATCAGCGTGCGATGAACGCCGGTGAAGGGGAAGCGGCGGACGCGTTCTCGTTCTCCACCGATGACGCGTTCGTGGAATTCCTGCTGCGCGCGGTGCTGTCCGAGGACGAGCCGAAGGACCTCGCCGAGGTCGTGTCGACCTATGCGAACAACCTGTCCCAGCGCGGCGATCTGATGGCGGAGAAGGAGTTCGTCGAAGGCGCGCTGGAGCTGCTCGGCCCACTGTCCGAAGAGGAGGGAGTGGCGGCCGCGTCGCGCCGGATCGCCGAATCCGCCCGCACGGATCTTGCCGAGCTGGCCGGCCGGATCCATGCGCGGGACGAACTGGAGAACGCCCGGCTGTCCGGGCTGGATGACCACGTCGAGGAGGTGAAGACCGCCGAGAAGCTCGCGGAGGGCGACCATCGGCGGCTCACCGCGGGGGTCACCGAGCTGCGCCGGCTGGTTGCGGTGCTGCGGCTGGAGGAGGCGCAGACCGAACGCGAGCGGGTGGACGCCGAGCTGACCGAGGCGAAGACGCAGGCCGAGGCGTGGCGGGAGACCGCGACGGTGCTGAACCGGCTCAACGCCGCGCGTAAGGCGAAAGATCTGCGGGAGCTGGTCGGCAACCGCGAGGAGAAGGCGAAACCGGCCCTCGCCGCGCGGGATGCCGCGGCAACGGCGCTCGCGCGCGGACTGTTCGCCTTGGGGCGCGACGCGCAGCGGCAGGCGGACAAGGCCGAGGCGCACGCGGACGCGTTGCGGGCCGAAGCGGAGAAGGCGCAGACCGAACGGGACGAGGCCGCGAACCTTGCGGCAGGCCGTCGGGCAGAGGCGCGGGGATTGTCCGCGCGGATCGCCGAACTGCGCGAGGAGATCTCCACCGCGGTCCGCGGTGGACTCTTGACCGCAGGCGCGGACGTGGCCGAGGCGTCCAGGGCCGCGCGTGCCGAGGCGGAGACCGCTGCAGCCGAATCCGTGCGCCGGGAACAGGAACTCGACCGCGTCGGCGAGGATGTCCAGGCGGTGCAACGGTCGGTGAACGAGGCGCATCAGCTCGCCGGGTCCACTCAGGACCGTCTCGCGCGTGCGGCCGAGGATCTGGAACGCGCGCACCGCCGCACCGACGCGCTCGCCGCCGAACCGCGGTTGATGGAGCTGCTCGGCGCCGACGAGGTGCACCCGGAAAGTGATCTTCCGGTGCTGCTGCAGCGTTTGCGCGCGGCGAGCGCGGCCGTGGAGAAGGAACAGACGGCGCTGCGGATGGAGGAGTCGGCGGACGAGCGGGCGCTGGCCGCGCTGGGTTCGGGCGGGCTGCTGCCGCCGCCGGAGGACGTGCAGGCCGCGCTGGAGGCGTTGGAACAGGCCGGGATCACCGCGTGGTCCGGCTGGCGTTATCTGTCCAAACTGGACTCGGTGCGACGCGACGAGGTGCTGGCGCGGACCCCGCAGCTGGTTGCCGGCGTACTGCTGAACGACGTCTCGCAGGTGCCGCGGGCGCGGGAGGTGCTTTCGGCAGGGCGGCTGCTGCCCAGCGCGGTGATCGCGGTCGGTACCACCGAGGCGTTCCAGTCCGCGGATCTGCCGTCCGCGGCGGGAGTCGAGTTCCTCGTGCCGCCGAATCCGGCGATGTACGACGAGGAGGCCGCCGACACCGAACGCGAGGCTGTGGCGCAGCGGCACGCCGAACGTCAGCGCCGGCTGGAGCAGCTGTCCGCGGCGTTGTCCGCCGACGGTGCGCTCACCTGGAAACTCACGACGTGGCGTGAAGACTATCCGGCCGGCGCGATCGCGACGCTGGCCGAACAGGCCGAGAGCGCCCGTGCGGCTCGTGAGACCGCGCAGACCGCGCTCGCGCAGGCCGAGGCGGAATTCGCACGGTTGACCGAAAAAGTGACTTCGTTGCGGGAGCGGGTCCCGGAGTTGCGGACGTCGGCCGCGGAGGGCGAGGAGAAGGCGCGCCGGCTCGGCGAGCTGGCCACCCGGGCCGCGCGGGTCACGGAGTGGACCGAAGAGGTCGAGCGGGCCACCGAAGTCGCGGAGCGGGCCGAGACGACCGCTTCCGACGCGGCCGCACGCGCGGCGCGGCTGCGTGAACAGGCGGGGGAGGAGCAGCGAACCGCGGACGGACACCGTCGCACCGCCACCACCGCTCGCGCGGAGCTGGCGGAAGTACCTGGCGCGGCAGAGTTGCCCGAGGACACCGAAGCGCCGACCGAACCGGTGGATGCGTTGCGCCGCACCTTCGCGTCCGCGTCGGAGGCGTACGCGAAGGTGGAGGTCGGCAGCGACCTGCGGGCCGAGCTGGAGCAGGCGGAGTCCGCGGAGGCAGCGGCGTCGTCTGCACTGGAGGCGCTGGACGAACAGGTGCGGCACCGTGCGGCGGAGCTGCTGGAGATGCCGGACGGTTCGGACGCTTCCGCCCGTGTGGCGGCGCTCGCCCGCGCCAGGCGCGTGGTCGACGCGCTGGAGGACGAACGCACCGAAGCGATCGGCCAGGTGTCCACGCGGCGCGCCGAACTGGACGTGTTGCCGTTGCAGGCCAACGCTTCCGGCCCCGCGGAGCGGCCGCGCGACATCGAGCACGGCTTGGAGCTGATCGACGCCGCATCGCTGGAAGTGTCCGCAGCGGCCCGGCAGTGGGAAGAGCTGCAGGAGCGTCGTGCGGCGGCGGAGGCCACGCTGGACTCGGCGAAGGCTTCGGCGTCCGGCTTCGGGCTGCTCTCCGAGTCGCTGGCGCACCTGCGGCCGGAGGAACCTGCCGAGGCCTACGACGGCGACATCGAAGCCGCGCGGGCGAAGCACACCCGGCTGAACACCGTGCTCAGCGAAGCACAGGCGGCGGCTGACGCCGGCGACAAGCGGGTGCGCGCGGCGGCTGACCAGCTCGCGCAGTACGCCACGGAGAAGCGGTTCGAGAAGCTGAGCACGCCGGTGCGTCAGCAGGTTGTGTCCGTGAAACGGGATCAGCTGCCTGCGCACGCCGCGGAGTGGGCGGAGGCACTACGGCCGCGGCTGCGCACGCTGACCGACGACCTCGCGCAGATCGACCGGCACCGCGGCGGGATCATCACCCGGCTGCAGGGCATGGTCGAGGGCGCGCTGCGTACGTTGCGTTCGGCGCAGCGTGTGTCGCGGCTGCCGGACGGTCTCGGCGACTGGTCCGGTCAGGAATTCCTGCGCATCCGGTTCGGCGAGCTGGAGGACCACGCGCTGGCGGAGAAGCTGGGCGAGGTGGTCGACGAAGCGGCCGCGGGCAAGACCGCCGACGGTCGCGACGTGAAGCGCGACGGGCTGTCGCTGGTGTTGCGCGGCGTGCAAGCGGCCGCGCCCAAGGGATTCCGCGTGGACATGCTCAAGCCGGACTCCGTGCTGCGCACCGAACGTCAGCGGGTGTCCGAGATCCGCGACGTGTTCTCCGGCGGCCAGCAGCTCACCGCGGCGATCATTCTCTACTGCACGCTCGCCGCGCTGCGGGCGAACAACCGCGGCAAGGCCCGCAACCGGCATTCCGGCGTGCTGTTCCTGGACAACCCGATCGGCCGCGCGTCCGCGGGCTACCTGCTGGAGCTGCAGCGCGCGGTCGCGGAGGCACTGGGCGTGCAGCTGATCTACACCACCGGCCTGTTCGACGCTGGTGCGCTCGCCGAGTTCCCGCTGATCGTCCGCCTGCGCAACGACGCGGATCTGCGTGCGGGCCGCAAGTACCTGTCGGTCGACGCGACCATCCGTACCTCCCTCGACGACCTGGGCGATTCGGACGGCGTGGCGCGGCTTTCGGCGACCCGGATGTTCAGCCGTGGCACGGAAGAGCCTGCCGAGGAGGAACAGCCCGCTTCGTGACCGGCGCCGGCCCTTCGGCTGTCGGCCCGACGGATCGGCGTGACGGTGCGAGAATCGGCGCGGAATCTTGCCGTTCTGCGACCGGAGTGCCGGATGGACCTCGACCTGTTGCGGGTGCTCGACGTGCTGCTGCAGGAAGGCAGCGTCACGCGCGCGGCCGAACGGCTGGGCAGCTCGCCCGCGGCGGTCAGCCGCACGCTCGCCCGGCTCCGGCGGGCCGCGGGGGACCCGTTGCTGGTGCGGGCGGGGCAGGGGTTGGTGCTGACGCCGCGGGCACTCGAGCCGAAGGACGAGGTCGCCGCACTGGTGCACCGCGCGGAGCGGATCCTGCGGCCCGGTCCGGGATTCGCCCCGGCCGAGCTGCGCCGCACGTTCACCGTGCAGGCCGCCGATCTGGTGGTCGGCGGCCTGGCCGCACCGCTCACCGCCCGGGTGCTGGCCGAGGCGCCGCAGGTGAACGTGGTCTTCCTGCCGGAGTCGGTCGAGGAAAGCGGGGCACTGCGCGACGGCAGGGCCGACCTCGAACTGGGCGCCGCCGGGCACCGCGACACCGAGACGCTCACCGAGCCGCTGCTCGCCCTCCCGATCGTCGGCGTCGCCCGGCGCGGGCACCCGCTGTTCGACGGGCCGATCGACGCGCAGCGGTTCGCCGCGGCCGGGCACATCGGGGTCTCCCGCCGCGGCAAGCGGCACGGACCGATCGACAGCGCGCTCGCCCGGCTCGGCCTGACCCGCCGGGTTCCGGTGGTGGTACCCGGTCATCCGAGCGCGCTGGCGCTGGCGGCGGGCAGCGAGCTGGTGACGCTCGCCGTGGCGGGATGGCTCGGACCGCTGATGGACTCCCTCGGCCTGCGGACGTTCCCGATCCCGCTCGAGCTGCCGCCGATCGAGCTGGGACTGGCCTGGCATCCCCGTACCGCGGCGGATCCGGCGCAGCGGTGGTTCCGTGAGCACGTCAAGGCGGCGGTGCGGGAGGCCGTGCCGGCTCGGTAGCGGTTCTTGTCGGACCCCGCTGGTAGGAACCAGGGGGTGAAGATCTCTCTCGCCCAGCGTCGCGCCCGGCTTGGTGTGCGGCACTTTCTCGCGGCGCCGGCGGACACCGTCGAGGCGGCCGCCGACGGGGTCGTGGCACTGCATGCGACCGATCCGGCGTCGGTGTACCTGTCCGCATGGGCGCGTGTGCGTGCGGTGTCGGTGGCCGGTGTCGAGCGTGCGCTGTACGAGGAGCGCACGTTGCTGCGGCTGCTCGGTATGCGGCGCACGGTGTTCGTCACTCCGCTGGCCACCGCTGCGGACGTGCAGGCCGGGTGCGCCGCCGACATCGCGGCCCGGCAGCGGCGCCTGCTCGAACAGCATCTGGGTACGCAGGGGCATCCTTCGAACGTCGCGGATCCCGGCCGGTGGCTCGCCGACGTCGAGGAGAGCGTCGAGAAAGCCTTGCGCGCCAGGGGATCTGCCACCGCGCAACAGCTGGCGGACGACGAACCGCGGTTGCGCCAGCAGCTGCACCTGTCGAAGGGCAAGCCGTACGCGTCGATCGGCAATGTGACCAGCCGGGTGCTTTTCCAGCTGGCCGTCGACGGCCGGATCGTGCGCGGCCGTCCGCGGGGCAGCTGGCTGAGCACCCAGTACCACTGGTCCCCGTCGGCCGACTGGCTGCCGGGGGACTGGCCCGAACCGTCGCCCGATGCCGCGCGGGTCGCGCTGGCCCGCCGCTGGCTGCGTGCGTTCGGCCCGGCCCCCGTGGCGGACCTGCGGTGGTGGACCGGATGGACGGTCCGGCAGACGAAGCAGGCCCTCGCACAACTGTCCCCGGCCGAGGTCGAACTGGACGGCGGACCCGGCGTCGCCCTGTCCGACGACCTGGCGCCGATCGCCGAACCGGACCCGTGGGTGGCCCTGCTGCCCGCACTGGACCCCACGGCGATGGCCTGGTCCGAACGCGACTGGTACCTCGGCCCGCACCGAGCCGCCCTGTTCGACCGCAGCGGCAACATCGGCCCCACGATCTGGAGCGACGGCCGCGTGGTCGGCGCCTGGACGCATCGCCCGTCCGGGGAAATCGCGACCCGCCTGCTGGAAGACGTCGGAGCCGAGAAGACCGCGCAGATCCACGCCGAAGCCACCCGCCTGTCAACCTGGCTGGGCGAGGCACGGGTGACCCCGAAGTTCCGTACCCCGGCGGAGCAGGAACTGTCCGGATGAGCCCCCGCCGCACCCCGGATACCGAACCCGGCCCCGACCAATCCGTCCCCGACGCTTCCTCCCGGCAGAGCGGAGCCTCCGACGGACAGGCCCCGGACCAGGCCGGTCGGCCGGACCGGATCGGACCGGCCCGGCCCGGTCGGTCGGATCGGGCTGGTCGGCCGGATCGGGCGACGGGCCGGATCGGGCGACGGCAGATCGGATCGGGCTGGCCGGGCCGGCTGGGCGCATCGGGTCGGGTCGGACGAGTGCAGAGCGGGCCGCACCAAGCCGGGCCGGAGCCACGCAAGTCCGGGCGGGGCCGGCCGGATAGGGCGGAGGCGGGTCGGGGTGGAGCAAGGCTGGGCCGGGCCGGGCCGGATCGGTCGGGCGGGCGGAGTCGGGTCGGATCGGGTTGAGCAAAGTCGGGCTGGGTGAGGCAGCTCGGGCTCGACCGAGCGGGCGGAGCCAGGCGGGGCGAGGCAGGCCGGGCCGGGCTGGACCAGGCCGGAGCGGAACAAGGCCAAGCCGGGCGGAGCAGGGTGGGCTGGATCAGGCGGGCGGAGTCGGGTCAGGTCGCCTGATCCAGCCGGGCCGGGCCGAGCGGGACCAACGCAGATCGGGCCGGGGGGAGGTCGGGTCGGGGGAGGTCGGGTCGGCCGAGGACAGATCGGGCCGGCCAGGCCGGACTGGAGCAAGACCGGGCCGGGCGCGGCAGGTCGGCCTGGGTGCGGCAGGTCGGGCTCGGCAAGGCAGGTCGGGCTGGGTGCGGCAGGTCGGGCTCGGCAAGGCAGTTCGGGCAGGATTGGCCGACGCGGAGTCGGGCCCGGTCAGCACGTCCGGCGGGTGGGCTGGATCGGGCGGGCCGAACCGGGTCGGTCCGAACCGAGCCCTTCCGGAACGTGCTGGTCAGGGTTGGCCGGGCACCTCCCAACACTCTCCCGACCGAACCGCGCACGACACTGCAGCAATGCTGAACTGACCTCGTCGCCGTCGCCGTCGCCGTCGCCGTCGCCGTCGCCGTCGCCGTCGCCGTCGCTACCCTCGCCGCTCGCATTAGCTCTCACCAGTCACATAAACCCCACCAACCCCACTAGACCGACCAACCCCACCAACCGACTCGAGTCGTCGGCTGGGGCCGGTGGGCACCGGTTGGGTCGCTTACGGATCCGGCATCCGGTCGGGGTGGTGGCTGTCTCGGGTCCTGTTCGGGGTGGCTGTTGCGGTGGTGGGGCGTGAAGCGGCGCACCAAGACCGATCAAGGCGGTGGTCCGGCTCCGGATGCGGATTTCGGCGCTACCCGGCTGAGCTGGCTTCTTAATCGATTCTTGACGTCTTCGCGCAGTGGTGGAAGTCTCGTCGGGGCAGTCCGGGGCGCTCGCGCCCGCGCGCTAGGGTTGCGCCGAAACCCGCGGCTTCCCGGGCCGGTGCCCCGGTTCGAGTTCGCAGTGATCAAGACCCAAAGGAGTGGCAGCAGTGACCGTTCGCGTAGGTGTCAACGGCTTCGGCCGGATCGGCCGCAACTTCTTCCGCGCCGTGAAGGCGAGCGGCCAGGACATCGAGGTCGTCGCGTTCAACGACCTCGGCGACGTCAACACGATGGCGCACCTGCTGAAGTACGACTCCATCCTGGGCCGCTTCCCGGGTGAGGTCAGCGTCAGCGACGACGGCATCGTCGTGGACGGCAAGACGATCAAGGCCCTCGCCGAGCGCGATCCGGCCAACCTGCCGTGGGGCGACCTCGGCGTGGACGTCGTCGTCGAGTCCACCGGCTTCTTCACCAACGCCGACGCCGCCAAGGCGCACCTGGCCGGTGGCGCGAAGAAGGTCATCATCTCCGCCCCGGCCAAGGGCGAGGACCTGACCGTGGTGCTCGGCGTCAACGACGACAAGTACGACGGCTCGCAGAACATCATCTCGAACGCCTCGTGCACGACCAACTGCCTCGGCCCGCTGGCCAAGGTCCTCAACGACGCCTTCGGCATCGAACAGGGCCTGATGACCACGATCCACGCCTACACCCAGGACCAGAACCTGCAGGACGGCCCGCACAAGGACCTGCGCCGTGCCCGCGCCGCCGCGCTGAACGTGGTGCCCGCCTCGACCGGCGCCGCGAAGGCGATCGGCCTGGTGCTGCCGGAGCTGCTGGGCAAACTGGACGGGTACGCGCTGCGCGTGCCGGTGCCGACCGGTTCGGCCACCGACCTCACCGTGACGCTGAAGAAGTCCGCCACCCTGGACGAGATCAACGCCGCCTACCAGGCTGCCGCCGACGGCCCGCTCAAGGGCTACCTGCGCTACAGCACCGACCCGATCGTGTCCTCGGACATCGTCACCGACCCGGCCTCGTGCATCTACGACTCGCCGCTGACCAAGGTCATCGGCAACCAGGTCAAGGTGGTCGGCTGGTACGACAACGAGTGGGGCTACTCCAACCGCCTCGCCGACCTGGTCAAGCTCGTCGGCTCGAAGCTGTCCTGAACCCGATGGCTGTCAAGAACCTCGACGATCTGCTGGGCGAGGGCGTTCAGGGCCGGTACGTGCTCGTGCGGTCCGACCTGAACGTCCCGCTCGAAGGGGACCGCATCACCGACGACGGCCGGGTCCGTGCCGCGCTGCCGACGATCAGGAAGCTCGCCGACGCGGGCGCCAAGGTCGTCGTCACCGCGCACCTCGGCCGCCCGAAGGGCGAACCGGACCCGAAGTACACGCTCGCGCCGGTGGCCGGGCGGCTTTCCGAGCTGCTCGGCGCCGAGGTCGCGCTGGCCGGTGACCTGGTCGGCGAGTCCGCGAAGGCGCTGACCGCGGGCCTTGCCGACGGCGGCGTCGTCCTGCTGGAGAACGTGCGCTTCGACGCGCGCGAGACCAGCAAGGACGCTGTGGACCGCTCCGAACTGGCCGCCGAGCTGGGCGCGCTGGTGCCCGGCGGAGCGTTCGTCTCCGACGGTTTCGGTGTGGTGCACCGCAAACAGGCCTCGGTCTACGAGGTCGCGTCGGTGCTGCCCGCCTACGCGGGCGGCCTGGTGCTGGCCGAGCTGGACGTGCTGGCGAAGCTGACCGACGACGTCCGGCGGCCCTACGCGGTCGTGCTCGGCGGTGCGAAGGTGTCCGACAAGCTCGGCGTCATCGCGAACCTGCTGACGAAGGTCGACCGGCTGCTCGTCGGCGGCGGCATGGCCTACACCTTCCTCAAGGCACAGGGCCACGAGGTCGGTCAGTCGCTGCTGCAGGAAGACCAGCTCGACCAGGTCCGCGGATTCCTCGCCGAGGCGGACAAGCGCGGCGTCGAACTGGTGCTGCCGGTCGACGTGCTGGCGGCCACCGAGTTCGCCGCCGACGCGCCGCACGAGGTCGTGGACGCCACCGCGATCCCGGCCGATCGCCAGGGTCTGGACATCGGCCCGCGCACCCGTGAGCTGTTCGCGGGCAAGCTGGCCGACGCGGCCACGGTCTTCTGGAACGGCCCGATGGGCGTGTTCGAGTTCGAGGCGTTCTCCGGCGGCACTCGCGCGGTCGCCGAGGCCCTCGTGGCAGGCAAGGCGTTCACCGTCGTCGGCGGCGGGGATTCGGCGGCTGCGGTACGGCAGCTCGGACTGCCCGAGGACGGCTTCTCGCACATCTCCACCGGCGGCGGCGCTTCGCTGGAGTACCTGGAGGGCAAGGAACTGCCCGGCGTCGTTGCGCTGGGCGGGGTCGCACCGGAGGGGAAGAACTAGTGGCACGCAAGCCGTTGGTGGCCGGCAACTGGAAAATGAACCTCAACCACCTCGAAGCGATCGCGCTCGTGCAGAAGATCGCCTTCGCGCTGCCGGAGAAGTACTACGCGAAGGTGGATGTGGCGGTACTCCCGCCGTTCACCGACATCCGCAGCGTGCAGACGCTCATCGACGGCGACAAGCTGTCGCTGACCTACGGCGCGCAGGACCTCTCGCCGCACGACTCGGGTGCCTACACCGGTGACGTGTCCGGGCCGATGCTGGCGAAGCTGGGCTGCAGCTTCGTGACCGTCGGCCACTCGGAACGGCGGGCGATCCACGGCGAGACCGACGAGCTGGTCAACAAGAAGGTCAAGGCCGCGCTCAAGCACGGCGTCACGCCGATCCTGTGTGTGGGCGAGGAGCTCGCGATCCGCGAGGCGGGCGAGCACCTGGCACACACCACCGCGCAGCTGATCGAGGGGCTCAAGGGGCTCAAGGCCGAGCAGGTGAAAACGGTGGTGGTCGCGTACGAACCGGTGTGGGCGATCGGCACCGGCCGGGTCGCGACCCCGGCCGACGCCGAGGAGTGCTGCAAGGCGCTGCGTGCGACGCTGACGGAGAAGTACGGCGACGAGGTCGCCACCGCGGTGCGGGTGCTCTACGGCGGCTCGGTGAAATCGGGGAACGTCGGGGAGCTGGTCGCGGCCGAGAACATCGACGGTGCCCTGGTCGGTGGCGCGAGTCTGGACGGCGATGAGTTCACCAAACTCTGCGCACTGGCGGCGGGTGGCCCCCTGCCCTGATCGAGGCCACTACCGGGTAGCCTGTGTATCCGGTCCGTCACTAGAGCAGTGGGCGAGTCCAGGGGTACGGTGAAGATCCACCACGGATCGCGCCGTACTCTTGCATTCTCCGACAAGCACAGAGGATGAGATGAAGCTGTTCCTGCAGATCCTGTTGATCGTCTCCAGCGTGCTGCTGGTGGTCGCCGTGCTGCTGCACCGCGGCCGTGGTGGCGGCCTGTCGTCGCTGTTCGGCGGCGGCATGCAGTCCAGTCTGGCCGGCTCCAGCGTGGCCGAGAAGAACCTCGACCGGATCACGCTGCTGCTCGTCGCGATCTGGGTGATCAGCATCGTGGGTCTCGGCCTGCTGCTCAAGGTCTGACCGGGCCCCCGCACAGGGGACAGCTGATCGGCGTGCCTATAGGGGGGCGCGCCGCCGATTCCAACGTGTGAGGATTCATGGTTGGCGGTAACGCGATTCGCGGCACCCGCGTAGGTGCCGGTCCTTCGGGCGAATCGGAACGGGGTGAGTCGGCGCCACGGCGTCGCGTGTCCTACTGGTGTGCGAACGGGCACGAAGCCCGCCCGTCGTTCGCCATGGACGCGGAAGTGCCCGAGGAATGGGACTGCCCGCGCTGCGGCCTCCCCGGTGGCCAGAACGAGCAGAGCCCTCCCGCCGCGCCGCGCACCGAGCCGTACAAGACGCACCTGGCTTATGTGAAGGAGCGGCGCAGTGACGCGGACGGGGAAGCCATCCTCGCCGAGGCGCTGGAACGCCTCCGTCAGCGGCGCGAGCTGATCTGACTTTCGTTCTCCCCGGAACCACCGCCCCGGCCGTTCGCGGCAGGGGACGGTGGTTCCGCTGCGTTGCGGGGGTGCTGAGATGAGGTTCCGTGCTGCTCGCCCGGCGGAGGCCGCCGCGTTGAGCGAACTGGCGCTGCGCTCGAAGGCCCATTGGGGGTACGACGAGGCATTTCTGACGGCCTGCCGGGCAGAGCTGACGCTGGACCCGGCAGAGCTCGTCGCCCGCCGGACGACCGTGGCCGAGGAGGGGGACCGCCTCCTCGGCTTCCACACCCTGGACGGTGCGCCGCCCGAGGCCGAACTGGGCTGCCTGTTCGTGGAACCGTCCGCCATCGGCACCGGCGTCGGCCGCGCACTGTGGGAGCACGCGGTGACAACTGCCAGGGCACTGGGCTGCACCCGGCTCATCCTCGAGGCCGACCCGTTCGCGGAGCCGTTCTACCTGCGGATGGGCGCAGTCCGGACCGGCACCGCACCGTCCGCCTCGATCCCCGGCAGAGAACTGCCGCGGATGTCCTGCCCGCTGACCTGAAGACCGCGAAATCCCTTGCAGTGCATGGAAAACCGGGTCGGTCGGATGGTGCCGGGTTCGGTTCGCAGGTGTGGCTGGGGCCGGGATTTGGGGGCTGCGTTCGCTCGGCGGTGGTCGTAGGGCTGGGGCGGGCCGAGTGGCCGCGCTCGGCCCGGTGTGCCGTGCTGGGCTGCGTGGTGCGGGGGTGCTTCGGGGGCTGTGCTCGGACGGCGGTGCCGAAGGACGGGGATCCGGCTGATCCGCGGCGAGGGCCGTGTTTTGCCGGGTGGCTGGGCTCGGTTGGGCGTCGGGTCGTGCCCGGCCGGATGGTGCCGGCCGGGTCGGTTCGGGATCGGCATGCGGTCACGCTCGATCCCGTGACCCGTGACCCGTGACCCGTGACCCGTGACCCGTGACCCGTGGGGTCAGCGGTCCAGTGGGTAGTGCGCCCGGACGCGGAAGCCGCCGTCTTTCGTGTCCGAGGTTTCGAAGCTGCCGCCCAGCAGGCGGGCTCGTTCGGCGAGGCCGGTGAGGCCGTGACCGCCGGAGGGGAGGGTTTCGCCTGCTTCGCGGGCGCGTTCGTTCTCCACCTCGATGTCCAGCGCTCCGCTGCCTGCCTGGATGCGGATGGTCGCGGTTGCGCCGGGGGCGTGCTTGTGCACGTTCGTCAGGCACTCCTGCACGGTGCGGTAGGCGGCCGCGGACACCTGGCTCGGCAGGGTGTCCGGCAGCTGTTCCACGGTCAGCTGCACCGGGACGTCCGCGGTGCGGATCAGGTGGTCCAGTTCGCCGATGCCGGGCCGGGGGCCGTCTTCTTCCGCGCCCGAGCGCAGCACGCTCACCAGTGAGCGCAGCTCCTCCAGCGTGCGGGTCGACAAGCGGCGGATCACCTGTGCGGTTTCCAGCGCCTGCCCCTCCTTCGCCTGCGCCTGCAGTGCGCCTGCCTGCATGGCGATCAGCGTGATCTGGTGCGACACCACGTCGTGCATTTCGCGGGCCAGCCGCGCGCGTTCCTCGGCACGGATGGCGTCCGCGTACAGCCGGCGCTCCCGGTCACGGCTCTTCGCCAGCTCGTGGAGCTTCGCGGCGATCTCCGCGCGGGCCCCGAGCAGCAGGGCGATCGCGATCGGCATGCCGGCCACCAGCACGCCGTATATCCCGTCGAGGAAGTGCTCGCGCCAGCTCAGCTGCGCGAACTCGTCCAGCGGCCACTGCAGGAACCGGCAGGTGAACACGAGCGCCGCGCCCACCCAGGTCTGCCAGGTCAGCTGCCGCCGGGTGGCCAGCATGCCCAGCGTGATCATCGACGCCAGCTGCGCCCAGCCGGCGAGGAAACCCGGCACGGCCGCGAGCATGGCCAGGAACGGGAACCGCCGCCGCAGCACCACCGCGAGGCAGGAGGCGGCGGACAGGTAGATCGAATAGGGCGGCGCCTTCGGCGGGATCACCAGCCACACGTCGAGCACGACCAGCGCGACGACCGCGACCTCCACGCAGACGGTCGTCGCGAACGGACGGCGCAGCGCGGCGAACACCCCGCGGCGCAGTGCCGTGAACAGCCCTGGCGGGCCGGACCGCCGGATCCGGCCTGCCCCCGCCTCGGCGCTGCCCATCGAGATGCCTGGAATCGAGAGTCCCTCTGTGCTCATCTCGGCGACCCCATTCGTCTTGTGGACTTGGTCATGAGAGGCGCCGGCCACCCGATCGGGACGCGCGGCGGGCAACAAATGTGCGGATGCTAACGAGGATCCGTGTGATGACAGTAAGTTTCACCCACGGTGGTTCTTTCGGTCTGTTGATCTCGCCCTTTGCTCCATTGGGGTGAGAGCCTCCATGGTGACATCACTACGTGTTGATCATCGCACCTAACGTTCACCATACGGCGGTTCCCATATCGTGGTGAGCCGCTCTTTGGCGGAGTGCGCACTGGTCCGTTTGCGGTTCACGCACCGTTCGCGGGGAAGAGTGAAATCCGTCATCCTGTCGGGTATGGCGCTGGGTATCGACATCTACCGGAGTTTCCAGCACGTCACCGATTGGCAGGCGGTCAAGAACCATGGCGTGACCTACGTCTACGTCAAGCTGTCCGACGGAGGCGGCAATCCACAGGGCGGTACCGGCGACGCCGAGGTCGCGGGCGCGAAATCGGTGGGCATCCCGGTCGGTGGGTACCACTTCGTGCAGGCGAGCCCGTCTCCCGAGGCGCAGGCAGGCGTCCTGCTCGGCGAGGTCCGCAGGCTCGGCGCGACCGGCTGTGCGCCGATGCTCGACCTGGAGGACAACCCCGCCTCGTCCGCACAGCCGAACATCCCGGACGACCAGAAGCGCGGTTTCGCCACCGCGTTCCTGAACGAGGTCGCGCGGCAGGGCTTCCGTCCCGGCGTGTACCTGAACAACGCGCTGGCGAAGAAACTGCGGCCGGACACCTGGGGGGTGCCGGGCCTGGTCATCTGGATCGCCCGCTACGGTGCCCGTCCGGACGCCGCGGCCGGGCACTACGACCTGCACCAGTACTCCAGTACCGGGCAGGTACCGGGAATCACGGCGAACGGCATCGACCTCGACGAGTCCTACACGAACGCGCACCTCACCGGTGCGTCGCCGGCGGCAGGAAAGGTGACTGAACTGATGGAACGACTGAAGCTTCCGCCGAGCAAGGACATCACCTCGGTGCGGCTCCTGCTGTCCGGCAGCGACACCGCGGCAATCGTCATCCGGCCGTGGCTCGGACCGGACGGGCTCGCGCCGACGCCGGTGTTCCTCGGCAACATCCACGCGTGGGGCAGTGACAAGGCCGGGATCGGGCACAACCCGAAGATCGAGCCGGGATTCGACCCAAAGGTGGTGTCGCACCGCCGTTACGCGCTGCCCGGCGCGGTGTGGGCGGACTTCGAGTACAGCACCAACGCCGAATTCGACCTGGACATCGTCGGCTGACCGGAAACTGTCCCGGACACACCGGAGGCCACCTCGCAGGAGAACGAGGTGGCCTCCGGTGTGTCCGGCGGGGCTCAGCCGGTGGGCGGTTCGTAGACCTTGGTCAGTTTGCCTGCCGCGGCACGGTCCAGCAGCCACAGCGTCCGGCGGTAGCCACGGGCACCGGACACCGGGATCTGCGTCTCCGGCGCACCCGCGAGGGCTTGGGCCACCGCGTCGGCCTTGGCCTCGCCGGCCGTCATCAGCCACACCTCGCGTGCCCGGCGGATGGCCGGGAGCGTGAGCGAGACCCGTGTCGGCGGCGGCTTCGGGCACTCGCGCACCGCGACCACCGACCGCCCGGTCTCGTGCACGGCGGGGGAATCGGGGAACACCGACGCGGTGTGCCCTTCCCCGCCGAGGCCCAGCAACAGGATGTCGAACGCCGGCACGTCCGCTCCGGCTTCGGCCGCGCCGGACAGCACCTTCGCGTACGCCGCCGCGGCGGCGTCCACGTCGTCGCCGAACTCACCGTCCGACGGGGCCATCGCGTGCACCCGCTCCGGCGCCAGCGGAACGTGGTCCAGCAGTGCCTCGCGAGCGCCCTTTTCGTTGCGCTCGTCGGAATCCGCCGGGACGAACCGCTCGTCGCCCCAGTAGACGTCCAGCCGCGACCAGTCGATCGCGTCCCTGGCGTGGGACTCCCGGAGCTCGCGCAGCACCCCGATCCCGGTGCCGCCGCCGGTGAGCACGACCGACGCCGAGCCACGGGCCGCCTGCACGTCCACGATCCGGGTGACCAGCCGGGCCGCCGCGGCGGCGGCGAGCAGGTCCGCGTTCTCGTAGACGACGACCTCGGTCCGGCTCATGAAGTGCTCTTTTCCGTGGTCTTGCCGGTCGCCTTTCCGGTTGCCTTTCCGCTCCGGCCCGCCTTCGGCTTCGCCGCGGCGGCAGTGGTCTTGGCCGGACCCGAGGGTGCGATCTTGTGCAGGCCGTGCAGCGCCGCCTCGTAGATCTCGTCCGGATCGAGCCGCCGCAGTTCCTCCACCAGGCACTCCGGATTGCTCCGCCGCTGCAACGCGATCCGCCGCGTGGGCTGGCCCGGCTGGGTGAGCGTGCCGACCCGGCCGTCCGGCCGGGTCAGTTCCACTGCGCCGGAACGTCGCTCGAGCTGCACCGAGATGATGCCCTGCGCACTGGAGCTCTTGATCCGCTTCACCGGCGCCTTGAGGTATTCGGCGAGCCAGCCCGCGAGCAGTTCGGTGGACGGCGAGTCCGCCTCGCCGGTCACCGTCGCACCGGTGATCTTCTCGTACGGCGGCAGGTCCAGCGCCGACACCAGCTGTGCCCGCCAGTGTGTGAGCCGGGTCCACGCCAGATCCGTGTCACCCTCCACATAGGACTTCGCCCGGGTGGTCAGCGAACGGATCGGGCTCTTCTCCGCGGCCGAATCGGTGATCCGCCGCTGCGCGATCTCGCCGAGCGGATCCTGCGCCGGTGCCTTCGGGCCGGCTTCCGGCCACCAGGTCACGATCGGCG
This sequence comes from Amycolatopsis ultiminotia, assembly GCF_039536925.1. NCBI lineage: Bacteria > Bacillati > Actinomycetota > Actinomycetes > Pseudonocardiales > Pseudonocardiaceae > Amycolatopsis > Amycolatopsis ultiminotia. The sequence goes on from NZ_BAAAZN010000002.1 coordinate 497,636, forward strand.
CGTCCGGCAGCAGCAGCGGCACGACCGCGCTCTGCCCCTGCGCGGCCAGCGGACCGTAGAGCCGCAGCACGATGACCTCGCTCGCCCCGGCGTCGCCGCCGACCCGGATCTGGCCGTCGATGCGCGGGGCCGCGGTGCGCGCGCCCTTGGCCACCACGATCACCCGCGACGGGTGCTCGCGGCTGGCGTCGTTCGCCGCCTCGATGGCGTCCTCGAGCCGGGCGTCGTCGTCCGCGACGATGACCAGGGTCAGCACCCGGCCCAGCGCGACCTGGCCACCCTGCTCGCGGATCTCCACCAGCTTCTTGTTCAGCGCCGACGCAGTGGTCGACGGCAGGTCGATGATCACGGACGCCTCCAGTGTTGTTGCGGGGTACCCGCGCCCAGTCGGCGGCCGTGCTCGGCTTCGCGATGGTGGATCACGGACGCCTCCAGTTCCGGCCGGTACGTTCCAGCATCTCGTCCGCGGACTTCGGGCCCCAGCTGCCAGGTGGGTACTGCTCCGGCGCGGTGCCCAGCTTCGCCCAGTGCTCCAGCACCGGGTCGAGGATCTCCCAGGAGATCTCGACCTCCTCGTTGACCGGGAACAGCGACGGCTCGCCCAGCAGCACGTCCAGGATCAGCCGCTCGTAGGCCTCCGGGGAGGACTCGGTGAAGGCGTGCCCGTAGCCGAAGTCCATCGTGACGTCGCGAACCTCCATCGTGGTCCCCGGCACCTTCGAGCCGAACCGCAACGTGATGCCCTCGTCCGGCTGCACCCGGATGACCAGTGCGTTCTGGCCGAGCTCCTCGGTGGAGGTGGAATCGAAGGGCAGGTGCGGCGCCCGCTTGAACACCACCGCGATCTCGGTGACCCGCCGGCCCATCCGCTTGCCGGTGCGCAGGTAGAACGGCACCCCCGCCCAGCGGCGGTTCTGCACCTCCAGCGTCACCGCGGCGTAGGTCTCGGTGGTGGAGTCCTTTGCGAACCCGGCCTCCTGCAACAGGCCCGGCACCTTCGTGCCGCCCTGCCAGCCGCCCGCGTACTGCCCGCGTGCGGTGGTCTCCTCCAGCGGCCCCATCGGTTTGGTCGCCGCCAGCACCTTCGCCTTCTCCGCGCGCAGCGCCTTCGGCTCGAACGAGAGCGGCTCGTCCATCGCGGTGAACGCCAGCAGCTGCAGCAGGTGGTTCTGGATGACGTCGCGGGCGGCGCCGATCCCGTCGTAGTACCCGGCACGGCCGCCGAGGCCGATGTCCTCGGCCATGGTGATCTGCACGTGGTCGATGTAGTTCGCGTTCCAGAGCGGTTCGAACAGCTGGTTGGCGAACCGCAGCGCGAGGATGTTCTGCACGGTCTCCTTGCCGAGGTAGTGGTCGATGCGGAACACCGACTCCTCGGGGAAGACGTCGTTGACGATCGCGTTGAGTTCCTTGGCACTGGCCAGGTCGTGGCCGAACGGCTTCTCGATCACCACCCGGCGCCAGGTGTTCTCGTCCGCCTCGGCCAGCCCGGAGCGCGCCAGCTGCTTCGTGACGACCGGGAACGCGCCCGGCGGGATCGACAGGTAGAACGCGGTGTTGCCACCGGTGCCGCGTTCGGCGTCGAGCTCGCGCACGGTCTGCGCGAGCCGGTCGAACGCGTCGTCGTCGTCGAAGGTGCCCTGCACGAACCGGATGCCCTCGGCGAGCCGGTTCCAGACCGACTCCTTGAACGGCGTCCGCGCGTGCTCCTTCACCGAGTCGTGCACCAGCTCGCCGAAGTCCTGGTGCTCCCAGTCGCGGCGCGCGAACCCGATCAGCGAGAAGCCGGCGGGCAGCAGGCCGCGGTGGGCCAGGTCGTAGATGGCGGGCATCAGCTTCTTGCGGGCCAGGTCGCCGGTGACCCCGAAGATCACCAGGCTGGACGGTCCCGCGATGCGCGGCAGCCGCTTGTCCCGCGGATCCCGCAGCGGGTTGCGCCAGGTCACTGCGCGGCCTCCTGCACTGCCCGCACGAGCTCGGCAAGCCCGGCGGCGCGATCGGTCAGGTGCAGCCGCAGCACCGGGCGCCCGTGTCCGGCCAGCACCTGGCCGTCGCCCAGCGCCTGGGCGTGCTGCAGCTGGCCAAGGGTGTACGGGCGGTCCGGCACCGCCAGGTCCTCGGCGACCGCGCCGGTGATCTGGAGGAAGCTGCCGTTCTGGTGGCCGCCCTTGTGATACTGCCCGGTGGAGTGCAGGAACCGCGGGCCCCAGCCGAACGTGGTCTGCACGCCGGTCCGCTTCGCGATCTCGCTGCGCAGCAACGAGGTGGACGCGTCGTCGAGCCGGTCGAGGTAGGCCTGCACCGCGAAGTACCCGCCTTCGGCCACCGATCCGAAGAACGCGCGCAGCACGTCGGTCAGCTTGCCTTCGGTGGCAACACCTTCGCTGCCGAAGACCTCGACCGAACCGTCCACAGTGGCCGCTGTCTCGCCGCCCTTGAGCTTCTCCGGGTCGTCCAGCAGCGCCCGCGCGGCCTTCTTCGCGGCCTCGACGTCCGGCTGGTCGAACGGGTTGATCCCGATCAGCCTGCCGGCCAGCGCGGTGGCGAACTCCCACAGCAGCAGCTGCGCGCCGAGCGGGCCGGTCACCGCGATCTTCGCGGCCCCCTCCGGTGCGCCGACCGCGACCGGGGTCGCGTCGGCCTTGGCGTCCGCGAAACCGGGTGCGTCCGGGCCTTCCACGGCGACCGGCAGCAGGCCGGTGCCGAGCTTGCCGGTGGATTCCGCGATCAGCTGCTCGGCCCAGTCCGGGAAACCGGGCAGGTAGCCGGGGCTCCCGGTACCGGTCGCCGCGAGCACGACCTTCTCCGCACCGTCCTCGTGCGCCGCAGCCCACGCCGCGGCCAGGGTGACCGCCGGGTTGTCCGGGGAGTCCGCGGACAGCGCGTCGGCCACCGAGGCGGCCTGGTCGAGCAGCCGCGCGATGTCCGCGCCTGCCAGCCCGGCCGGCACCAGGCCGAACGCGGTCAGCGCCGAGTAGCGGCCGCCGACGTTCGGGTCGGCGAGGAAGGTCTTGCGGTAACCCTCCTTTTCGGACAGTTCGGCCAGCGGCGAGCCGGGGTCGGTCACGACCACGATCCGCCGCGCGGCGTCGATGCCCGCATCCGCGAACGCCTTGGCGAAGATCCGCCGGTGGCTGTCGGTCTCCACGGTGCCGCCGGACTTCGACGACACCACGATCACGGTGCGCTCGAGGTCGCCGGCGAGCGCGTCGGCCACCTGGCCGGGATCGGTCGTGTCGAGCACGGTCAGCGCCACCCCGGCGGCCGCGGTGATGATCTCCGGCGCGAGCGAGGAACCACCCATGCCCGCGAGCACCACGCGGTCCACGCCTTCGTCGCGCAGTTCCGTGCGCAGTGCCTCGATTTCCCCGATCAGCGGGCGCGACGACTTGTGCAGCGTCGTCCAGGAAAGCCGGATCGAAGCCTCGGATTCCGCGTCCGGGCCCCACAACGTGGCGTCCTGGGCGGCGAGCTTCGCCGCGGCCCCGTCCGCGGCCAGCCGTTCGGCCAGCGGACGGGCCTTGCCTGCCAGTTCGGCGTCGACGATCTCGACGCCGGTCTCTTCCCCTGTGGTCATGGTCTCGGGTTCAGCCCTTCGCCTTGTCCAGCTGGCCGGTCACCGTGTCGAGCAGCTCCTGCCAGGACTTCTCGAACTTCTCCACGCCTTCGTTCTCCAGCGTGCGGAACACGTCCGGGATGTCGACGCCTGCCGCGCTGAGCTTGTCGAACAGTTCCTGCGCTTCGCGGCCGCGGCCGCTCACCGTGTCGCCGGTGATCTCCGCGTGGTCGGCCACCGAGTCCAGGGTCTTCTCCGGCATCGTGTTCACCACGTCCTTGACCACGAGCTGGTCCACGTAGCGGGTGTCGGAGTACGCCGGATCCTTGACGCCGGTGGAGGCCCAGAGCGGACGCTGCGCGTTCGCGCCTTCCTCGGCGAGGGCCTTCCAGCGGTCGGTGGCGAACAGCTCCTCGAAGGCCGCGTACGCGAGCAGCGCGTTGGCCGTGGCTGCTTCGCCGAGCAGCGCCTTGGCCTCGTCGGTGCCCAGCGCGTTGAGCCGCTTGTCGACTTCACTGTCCACCCGGGACACGAAGAACGACGCGACCGAGTGGATGCCCTTGAGGTCGTGGCCGTTCGCCTTCGCCTGCTCCAGTCCGGCGAAGTAGGCCTCGATGACCGCCTTGTACCGCTCGACCGAGAAGATCAGCGTGACGTTGACGCTGATGCCCTCGGCGAGGGTCGCGGTGATCGCGGGCAGCCCTTCCTCGGTGGCCGGGATCTTGATCAGCACGTTCGGCCGGTCCACGGTCTTCCACAGGTCCTGCGCCTCGGCCACGGTTTTGGCGGTGTCCTTGGCCAGCCGCGGGTCGACCTCGATGGACACCCGGCCGTCCACGCCGCCGGTCGCGTTGTACACGTCGCGGAACAGGTCCGCGGCGTTGCGCACGTCGGTGGTGGTCAATTCCCGCACCGTGCCGGCCAGGTCCGCGCCGCGGTCGGCCAGCTCCTTCACCTGCGCGTCGTAGGCTTCGCCCTTCGACAGCGCGTTCGCGAAGATGGTCGGGTTGGTGGTGACGCCGACGACGTGCTTGTCGCGGATCAGCGCGGCGAGGTTGCCGGTGTTCAGGCGTTCCCGCGAGAGGTCGTCCAGCCAGATCGAGACACCGGCCTCGGACAGTTGCGCGAGCCGATCAGTGCTCATGACTGCTTCATCCCTTTCAGATGGATTCAGTTCTTGGTGGTGGCGATCGAGCGACGGGCGGCCTCGACGACAGCCTCGGCGGTGAAGCCGAACTCACGGAACAGTGTGGCGGCGTCGGCCGACGCACCGTAGTGCTCGATCGAAACGTTCACCCCGGCGTCACCGGTGAACCGGTGCCAGGGCAGGGCGATGCCGGCCTCGACGGACACGCGGGCCTTCACCGAAGGCGGCAGCACCGCGTCCTTGTACGACTGCTCCTGCGCGTCGAACCACTCGACACACGGCATCGAGACGACGCTGGCCGGGGTGCCCTCGGCTTCCAGCGTGGCGCGGGCCTCGACGGCCAGCTGCACCTCGGAGCCGGTCGCGATGAGGACGACCTCGGGTGCGCCGTTGGACGCCTCGGCCAGCACGTAGCCGCCCTTCTTCACGCCCTCCGCGTTCGTGCCCTCCAGCACCGGCACGTTCTGCCGGGTCAGCGCGAAGCCGGACGGGTGGTGCACGTCCTCCAGCACGGCCTTCCACGCGTAGGCGGTCTCGTTCGCGTCCGCCGGGCGGACCACGTTGAGGCCGGGGATCGCGCGCAGCGCGGCCAGCTGCTCGATCGGCTGGTGCGTGGGACCGTCCTCGCCGAGCCCGATCGAGTCGTGCGTCCACACGTAGGTGACCGGTGCGTGCATCAGCGCGGCCAGCCGGACCGGCGGGCGCATGTAGTCGGAGAAGGTGAGGAAGGTGGCGCCGTACGGGCGGGTGCCGCCGTGCAGTGCGATGCCGTTGAGGATCGAGCCCATCGCGTGCTCGCGGATGCCGAAGTGCAGCGTGCGCCCGTACGGGTTGGTCTGCCACATGTCGGTGCCGGCCTTCTCCGGACCGAAGGAGTCGGCGCCCTTCATCGTGGTGTTGTTGCTCTCCGCCAGGTCCGCGGAACCGCCCCACAGTTCGGGCAGCGGCTCGGCGAGCGCGCTGAGCACCTCACCGGAGGCCTTGCGGGTCGCGATGCCCTTGGCGTCCGGCTCCCACTTCGGCAGGTTGTCCGCGAAGCCTTCGGGCAGCTCACGGGCGGCCAGCCGGTCGGCCAGCTTCTTGCGCTCGGGGTTGGCCGCGGCCCACGCCTCGAAGCGCTCCTGCCATTCGGCACGCCACTGCTTGCCGCGCTCGAGCGCCTTGCGGGTGTGCTCGATGACCGCGTCCTCGACCGCGAAGCTCTGCTCCGGGTCGAAGCCGAGGATCTTCTTCACCGCGGCGACCTCGTCCGCGCCGAGCGCGGCACCGTGCGCCTTGCCGGTGTTCATCTTCGTCGGCGCCGGGTAGCCGATGATCGTCCGCAGCACGATGAACGACGGCCGGCCGGTCTCCGCCTCCGCCGCCTTGATCGCCTCTTCGATCGCCACGACGTCCTCGCCGCCCTCGACGACCTGCACGTGCCAGCCGTAGGCCTCGTAGCGCTTCGCGACGTCCTCGGACAGCGCGATGTTCGTGTCGTCCTCGATGGAGATCTTGTTGTCGTCGTAGAAGACGATCAGGTTGCCCAGTTCCTGGCGTCCCGCGATGGAGGAGGCCTCCGAGGTCACGCCCTCCTCGATGTCGCCGTCCGAGGCGATCACGTAGATGCGGTGGTCGAAGATGCTCTCGCCGGGCGCGGCGTCCGGGTCCAGCAGCCCGCGCTCGCGGCGGGCGGCCATCGCCATGCCGACGCCGTTGGCGAGGCCCTGCCCGAGCGGACCGGTGGTGGTCTCGACGCCCTTGGTGTGCTGGTACTCCGGGTGTCCCGGCGTCTTCGAGCCCCAGCGCCGCAGCTGCTCGAGGTCGGCCAGTTCGAGCCCGAACCCGGCCAGGTAGAGCTGGATGTAGAGGGTCAGGCTGGAGTGCCCCGCGGACAGCACGAACCGGTCGCGGGCGGGCCACTCCGGATCGGCCGGGTCGTGCCGCAGCGTGCGCTGGAAGAGGGTGTAGGCCAGTGGCGCAAGGCTCATCGCGGTGCCGGGGTGGCCGCTGCCGCAGCGTTCCACGGCGTCCGCGGCCAGCACCCGGACGGTGTCCACGGCGCGGGTGTCGATGTCGGTCCAGTCGGCCGGCAGGTTACGCCGGAGCAACGGGTTGTTCTCGCTGGTAGAGGCGGTTTCGGACACTGAACTCGAACTCCTGCGTCGGTGAGGTTGCGGCTGGGTCCCTGATGGTGTTGCCGGTGCGCGCTGTCAGTAATCTCAATCGATCCCGAAGGGACCATATTCCTGCCGGCAGCGGCGCGCAGGCAGACCGGCGGGCCCGTGTGGAGCAGCCTAGTGGGTGCGGCGCCGCACAGCCGCCGCGACGGCCCGTCGTGGCGGTTCCGCCCGGGTGATCCTCGGCTCGTCTCCGGTGCTGGTCACCGGCCGTCCGAAAGAGACAGCCCGGACGGTGCGGAGCGGACCGGGCATCGCGCGCGCCCGCGCGGGAGTGCGCGCGAAGACACCGTGGCTGCCGCGGAGGCGTGACGGAGCAGACATGCCGCGGCGTGTCCCGGCCCCGCGGACGGGCGGGCGGATCGCCACGGCTACCATCGATCGCGGGCCAGGTCCGGCAGATTCACCACAGCAGCACGATCTTCCGATCCGCCCGGCCCCGGACTGACTCAGGGAGTGAAATGTCGTTGGTGAACGCTGCGCACGGACGCAGTGAGGACACCAGCGCCGTACACCCGGACGGTGCACGACCGCGCGGGACCCGGCGAAGCTTCCGCCAGGTGGTCGGCGCCTACATCGCGCTCGCCAAGCCCCGGGTGATCGAACTCCTGCTCGTCACCACGATCCCGGCGATGTTCCTCGCCGGGCGCGAGCTGCCGGACCCGTGGCTGGTACTGGCCACACTGGTCGGCGGCACCATGGCGGCGGGCAGCGCGAACGCGCTCAACTGCGTGATCGACGCGGACATCGACAAGGTCATGAACCGCACCAAGCGGCGTCCGCTGGTGAAGGATTCGGTGCCGCGGCGGGGTGCGCTGGTCTTCGGGCTGGTGCTCGGTGCCGCCTCGTTCGCCGTCCTGTACTGCACGGTGAACCTGCTGGCCGCGATACTGGCGATCGCGACGATCCTGTTCTACATCTTCGTCTACACCCTCGGCCTCAAGCGCCGGACGTCGCAGAACGTGGTGTGGGGCGGGGCGGCCGGCTGCATGCCGGTGGTGATCGGCTGGGCCGCGGTGTCCGGCACCGTGCAGTGGCCGGCGTTCGTGATGTTCGGCGTGATCTTCTTCTGGACCCCGCCGCACACCTGGGCGCTGGGCATGAAGTACCGCGACGACTACGAGCGCGCCGGCGTGCCGATGCTGCCGGTGGTCGCCACCGCACAGCACGTGGCCCGCCAGATCGTGATCTATTCGTGGGTGATGGTTGCCTGGACGCTGCTGCTGCTGCCGGTCACCAGCTGGCTGTACGCCACCTTCGCGGTGCTCGCCGGCGCCTGGTTCCTGTTCTACGCGCACCGGCTGCAGGCCTCGGTCCGCCGTGGCGAGGAGACCAAGCCGATGGCGTTGTTCCACCGCTCCAACACGTACCTGATGATCGTGTTCGTGGCGCTGGCGGTCGACTCGGCGATCGGGCTGCCGGTGCTCGGACTGCCGTTCTGATCCTGCTCCGCTCCGGGGAACCGCGGCTCGGGCGCTGATCGGCGCGCGGGAATGCCGTAGGCTGGTCGGCCGTTGTCTCTTTCGGCTCTCCGCCGCCTTCCCCGATGCGAAAGCAGGATGTGTCTTGTCCGTGTTCCCGGACCGGGAAACAGACCACGCCCCCGAGGACAGCCCGCCCGAGTACGCCGCCGAGCTGGCGAGTGAACAGGCGTACGTCTCGACGCTCTACGCGAAACTCGACGCCGAACGGCTGGCGGCCCAGCGCCGCCTGGACGAAACCCTGCGCCAGAACGGCCGGACCCCGCAGGCCCGTACCGAACGCGACGTGGCCACCACGATGTACACCGACCGGCTCGCCCAGCTCGGGTCGGTGGAACAGGGCCTGTGCTTCGGCAGGCTGGACTTCCGGCCCGGCAACGACGAGGAGACCACCTACGTCGGCAGGCTCGGGCTCTTCGCCGAGGACGACGACTACCGGCCGCTGCTGGTCGACTGGCGGGCCCCGGTGGCCCGGCCGTTCTACCTCGCCACCGCGGCGTCGCCGGAAGGGGTGCGCAGGCGGCGGCATCTGCGGTCGCTGAGCCGCCGGGTCACCGGTTTCGACGACGAGATCCTCGATCTCGCCGCCGCCGACCAGGGCCAGGACCTCGGGCTGGCCGGGGAGGCGGCGCTGCTGGCCGCGCTGGAGCGCCGCCGCACCGGCGAGATGAGCGACATCGTCGCCACCATCCAGGCCGAACAGGACCGGATCATCCGCGCCCCGCTGGGCGGGGTGATGGTGGTGCAGGGCGGGCCGGGCACCGGCAAGACCGCCGTCGCGCTGCACCGCGCGGCGTACCTGCTCTACACCCACCGCCAGCAGCTGACCGCGCGTGGCGTGCTCGTGGTGGGGCCGAACAGCACGTTCCTGCGCTACATCGGGCAGGTGCTGCCCTCGCTCGGCGAGACCGGGGTGCTGCTGGCCACGGTCGGGCAGCTGTGGCCGGGGCTGGACGCGGACGGCACCGAATCGCCCGAAGCGGCCGAGGTGAAGGGTCGCGCGGTACTGGCCGAAGTGCTCGCCGCCGCGGTGCGCGACCGTCAGCGGGTGCCCGAACCGGTGCTGGAGATCGAGCACGAGCGGGAAATCCTCAAGCTGGACCGCAAGACCTGCACCGAGGCACGCACCAGGGCCCGGCGCTCGCGCCGCCCGCACAACCTCGCGCGCCGGCTGTTCGTGTCCGATGTGCTCGACGCGCTGACCAGGCAGGCGGCCCGGAAACTGGGCGAGGACCTGCTGGATGCACAGGACGTGCAGGACATCCGCGCCGAGCTGGCGGCCAGCCCCGCGGTGGCCGCCGCGATCGAGGGCCTGTGGCCGAAGCTGACCCCGGAAGGCCTGCTCGACGACCTGTTCGCCGATCCGGACTGCCTGGAGCGGGCCGCGGGGAAACTGCTGCCGGAGACCGACCGGGCGCATCTGGCGAGCGGCAGGGACGCGAAGTGGACCCCCGCCGACGTGCCGCTGCTCGACGAGCTGGCCGAACTGCTCGGCGTGGACGATTCCGAGGAACGGGCCGACCGCAAACGGCGCGAGCTCGTGGAACGCGCCTACGCCGAGGGTGTGCTGGACATCCTGGAACAGGACGAGGAAATCCAGGACGAGGAAACGCTGCAGGTCTCCGCCGTGCTGGACGCCGAGCTGTTCGCCGAACGGCAGCAGGCGCGCAGTGAACTCACTGCGGCGCAGCGTGCGGCGCAGGACCGCACGTGGACCTTCGGCCACGTGATCGTCGACGAAGCGCAGGAACTGTCCGCGATGGACTGGCGGCTGCTGATGCGCCGCACGCCGAACCGTTCGATGACGCTGGTCGGCGACGTCGCGCAGACCGGCGCCGCCGGGGGAGCGCACAGCTGGGCGGAGGTGCTGGCGCCCTACGTCGCCGACCGCTGGCGGCTGGAGCAGCTCACCGTGAACTACCGCACGCCTGCCGAGATCATGGCGGTGGCCGCGGGGGTGCTCGAGGAACTCGACCGCGAACTGACCGTGCCGTCGTCGGTGCGGGAAACCGGCGTGCGGCCGTGGGGCAGGCACAGCACCGACCTCGACGCCGACCTGCCCGGCCTCGTCCGCGCGGAACTGTCCGCTGTGGACGGTGGCACGGTCGCGGTGCTCGTCCCCGGCCCGCGTCACGAGCACCTGCGGACGCTGCTCGGCGAGGACGAACGGCTGAGCGTGCTGAGCGTGGACCGGGCCAAGGGATTGGAGTTCGACGCGGTGCTGCTGGTGGCGCCGGACGAGATCGTGGCAGGCTCCGAGCGCGGGCTGAACGACCTGTACGTGGCACTGACCCGGGCGACCAAGCGGCTCGGCGTGGTCCGCACCGGGGAACCGGTGCCCGCGCTGCACGGGCTTGGCTAGAGTTCCGGCATGCAGAAGATCGGCAAGACCGCGGCAGTGGCCGCCGGTGTGGCAGCTCTGGTGTCCGGGCTGACCGCCTGCGGTGGCGACAGCGACGCGGCCCCGAGCCGCGCGTGCACCGCGGACGACATCACCACCAGCGGATCGTTCGGCCAGGCACCGGAGATCACCATCCCGGACGACTGCACTCCGCCGACGGCGCTGGTCACCAAGGACCTCTCCGCCGGTACCGGTGCGGCGGCGAAGCAGGGCCAGACGGTGTCCATGAACTACACGCTGGTCACCTGGTCGGACAAGAAGAAGGTGGACAGTTCGTTCGGCCAGCAGCCGTTCGGCCTGCACCTCGGTGCGGGCGAGGTGATCCCCGGCTGGGACCAGGGCCTGACCGGGATCAAACAGGGTGGCCGCCGGCTGCTCGTCATCCCGCCCGACCTCGGCTACGGCCAGGGCGGCAACGGCATCGCACCGAACGAGACGCTGGTGTTCGTGGTCGACGCCGTGGCGGTGCCTGCCGGACCGGGCTGATCCGGTCCGGGTGCGCCCCGCGCGGGGCGCACCCGGTGCCGGTCAGGGGATCAGCAGCAGTTTGCCGGTGGTACGGCGGCCCTGCAGGTCCTCGTGCGCCTGGCGGGCCTCGGCCAGCGGGTAGCGGCCGCCGATGCGGATGTCGAGGGAACCGTCCCCGATCGCGGTGAACAGCTCGCCCGCGCGCCAGTCCAGCTCCTCGCGGGTCCGCACGTAGTTCGTCGACGTGGGGCGGGTCAGGTAGAGCGAGCCGCCGGAGTTGAGCCGCTGCGGGTCCAGCGGCGGGACCGGTCCGCTCGCCGCGCCGAACAGCGCGAGCAGGCCGCGGATCCGCAGGCTCGCCAGGCTGCCGTCCACGGTGTCCTTGCCCACGCCGTCGTAGACCACGGCCACGCCCTCGCCGCCGGTCAGCTCGCGGGTGACCGCGGCGAAGTCTTCACGGTCGTAACGGATCACGTGGTCGGCACCGGCGCCGCGGGCCAGCTGAGCTTTTTCGTCGGTGGACACGGTGCCGATCACCCGTGCGCCGCGTGCCTTCGCCAGCTGGACGAGCAACAGCCCGACTCCGCCGGCGGCAGCGTGCACGAGCACGTCGTCGCCCGGCTTCACCTCGTACGTGGAGCGCACCAGGTAGTGCGCGGTGATGCCCTGCAGCATGGTCGCCGCGGCCACCTCGTCGGACACGCCCTCGGGCACCTGCACCGCCTGGCTCGCGGGAATCACCGCTCGCCGGGCGTAGCCGCCCAGCACGCCCTGCCACGCCACGCGGTCGCCGGCGGAGAAGCCCTGGACACCCGCACCGGTCTCGGCGACCGTGCCCGCGCCCTCCATGCCCAGCACGAACGGCAGCTCCAGCGGGTAGATGCCCTGCCGCTGGTAGGTGTCGATGTAGTTGACGCCGGCCGCGGCGACGTCGACCAGCAGCTCTCCGGCTCCGGGCGGACTCGCCGGTACCTCGGCGACCTCCAGCACCTCCGGCCCTCCGGTCCTCGTCACCTGCACAGCCGTCGGCATGGTTCCTCCTCGGTCTCGGTCCCTTCCCGTCCACTATGGCCGAGGACACGACCGGCCCGCGGCGCAGGGGGTGACGGGTTAAGCTCGCGACGTGGCTGAGGAGACCGAGAACACGCCGACCGCCCCCATCGCGCCCACTGCCAGGCAGGTGGCTGCCGCCAGGGATTTCGTGGCCCGGCACGGGAAGCCGGCGCGGGCCGTGGTCGAGAACATCGGCCGGGCGGGTGCCAGGGTCGTGCTCGTCGGCGTGGACGGTGCGCTGGGCGACGTGCTGGTGGCCGGTACCGAGGCGGGCACCGCGCTGGTCGAGGCGGTCGAGGACCTGGAAGCCGCCGAATGGGACAGCGAGACCGTGCAGACGGTCAAGATCGGCGCCGCGCACCGGCGCAAGATGGCCGGTCCGCGGGCCGGCCGGTGACCAGGACCGCGATCTTCGCCGCCTGCTCGGCGATGCCGGAGGGGGACGGCGACGAGACGGCCGTGCTGCCCGCGCTCGCCGACCTCGGCTTCACCGTGCGCTGGGCGGCCTGGGACGACCCGGACGCCGGCTTCGCGTCCGCCGACCTCGTGGTGCTGCGCGCGGCGTGGGACTACCCGCCGCGGCGGGAGGAGTTCCTCGGCTGGTGCGAAACTGTTCCGGTGCTGAGCAATCCGGCCACCGTGGTGCGCTGGAACACCGACAAGGCCTACCTCGTGGAACTGCTCGACTCCGGCGTGCCCACGGTGCCGTCCACGCTCGTCGAGCCGGGGGAGCAGGTGCGGTGGCCGGGTCGGCCGTTCGTGGTCAAGCCCACGGTCGGCGCCGGATCCCGCGGTGTGGCAAAGTTCGCCGCCGGCGGCCCGGACGCCGAGGCGCACCTGCGTGCCCTGCACGAGGACGGGCTGACCGCGCTGGTGCAGCCCTATCAGTCCAGTGTGGACACCCAGGGCGAGATCGCGCTGGTGTTCTTCGGCGGGGTCTATTCGCACGCCTTCACCAAGTCCGTGCAGCTCGGGTCCGAAGTGGACACGGCCGGACTGTATCTGGAGGAAAGCCTGGCCGCGGCGGTCCCGGCGCCGCAGGTGCGTGCGGTCGCCGAGGACGCGCTCGACGCGGCCTGCACGCTGCTGGGCATCCTGCGCGCGGAACTGCTGTACGCCCGTGCGGACCTGGTCCGTGGCGACGACGGGCGTCCGCTGGTGCTGGAACTCGAGCTGACGGAACCGTCGCTGGGCTTCCGCCAGGCGGACCCCGGCGCCCCGCTCCGGTTCGCCTCGGCGGTACGCCAGCAACTGGCGTGAAACGGATCCGCCGGCTCAGCGGACCCGTTTCGCGGCCAGCCGTTCCGGCCGCGGCCAGCGCACGTCGCGTGCCCAGCCGAGGCGTTCGAACAGCCAGATCACCCGCGCCGACACGTCCACCTGGCCGCGCAGCACGCCGTGCCGGGCGCAGGTCGGGTCGGCGTGGTGCGAGTTGTGCCAGGACTCGCCCAGCGACAGCAGTGCCAGCGGCCAGAAGTTCGCCGCCCGGTCACGGCTGGTGAACGGTCGTTCGCCGACGAGGTGACACACCGAGTTCACCGACCACGTCACGTGGTGCAGCAGCGCGATGCGCACCAGCCCGGCCCAGAAGAACGCGGTGCAGGCACCGAGCCAGGTCCCGCTGAGCAGCCCGCCGAACAGCGCGGGCAGGCCCACGCTCAGCGTGATCCACAGCCAGAAGAACCGGTTCACCACGCGCAGATCGCGGTCACCGACGAGATCGGGGGCGAAGCGGTCGGCGTTGGTCACCTCGCGCCGGAACATCCAGCCCATGTGCGCGTGCCAGAAGCCGCGCAGCAGCGCAGACGGCGAGGTGCCGAACAGCCACGGTGAATGCGGATCGCCCTCGCGGTCGGAGAACGCGTGGTGGCGGCGGTGGCTGGCGACCCAGAAGATCACCGAGCCCTGCACCGCCATGCTGCCCGCCACGGCGAGCGCGATCCGCAGCGGCCGGCCTGTCTTGAACGCGCCGTGCGTGAAGTAGCGGTGGTAGCCCACGGTCACGCCCAGGGTGGCCAGGACGTAGAAGACCGCGGTGAGCACCACGTCCGTCCAGCCGATGCCCCAGCCCCACAGCAGCGGCACGGCGAGCACCAGCGCGGCGAACGGCACGAGCAGAAACGTCTTGAGCACGAGCATCTCGAGCGGGCCGCGACGGCCGGAGAGGAGTGGTTTGCCGGTGGGGGCGGGGGCGGACGTCATGACGCGTCACCTCGGGGCGCTGGGGCGGCCGGTTCCGTGGCTCACCGTAGGCGCCCGAACTGTCCGACGGGCCGACGGGCAGTTACGGACGGATGGCGGTCAGTTCGCCGCGGCGAGTTCCCGTTCCGGCGGTGTCGCCGGGGTCCGCGACCGGACCGGGCCACGGTCGCGGGTGCCGGTCCACAGCGTGGCGGTGGCGACGATGACGAGCGCCGAACCGAGCACGTGGAACGAGACCATCGCTTCGGGCACGCCCAGTGCGTACTGCACGGTGCCCAGCACGCCCTGGGCGAGCGCGACCGCCCACACCCACGCGTAGCGCTGCCAGATGCGCTTCGCCGTTCGGCCGCGCAGCAGCGTGAGCCCGAAAACGGCCAGTACCACGAGATAGCCGACGAGCAACCCGCCGTGTACCTGGGCGAGCTTCTCGATCGGTGCGGCGAGCCGGTGCGTGTCGAGGTCACCGCCGTGCGGACCGGCGCCGGTCACGGTGGTGCCCGCGATGAGCACTGCCCACATCAGCACGGTCAGCAGCACCAGGGTCCGCCTGCCCAGTGCCGGCACCAGCGGGCGGGCAGGCTCGTCCCCTTCCCCGAACGCCTTGACCAGCAGCACGGCCAGCCACACCAGCGGGGTGGAGGCGAGGAAGTGGATCGCGACCGTCCACCATTCGAGCTTCGCGAGCACGGTCATCCCGCCGAGTACCGCCTGCAGCACCACGCCGGCGGGCATCATCCAGGCGAGTTTCACCAGCCGCTTGCGCTCCGGGTGGTCGAGCTGGATCCGCCATGCGGCGAGCACCGCGAGCGCGGCCACCACGATCACCACGCCGGTGAGCATCCGGTTGGAGAACTCGATCCACTGGTTGATCGCGGCGATACCGGGGTGCTGCACCGGCACCAGGCTGCCCGCCACGCACTGCGGCCAGGTCGGGCAGCCGAGTCCGGACCCGGTCACCCGCACCACGGACCCGGTGACGCCGATCCCGGCCTGCGTCACCACGGCGGCGATCCCGATGGTCCGCTGGAGCACCGGCGACGGATACGGCAGGCGGGCGATCAGACTGCTAAGGGGCACGCGGTCACGATACTCGCGCGTGGTCAGCCGGTTTTCCGGCGGGACCGGGGCGGGCGAGCCAGGTCACCCCGGCACCCGCAGCGTCACCGGCCGCCCGCGACGCCGCCGGGGGCAGCGGTGTCCCGGACGGCAGCCAGTGGTGCCCGGCGGTGGCGATGCCGGTGAACAGCCCGTCGTCGCGGATCGAGCCCACGTCCTCGAGCGGATTGTCCATAAAGGACGTACCGACCCACGCGGTAGGCCGCGCCGGTGCCCGCGACGAGGTCGTCCACGGCCGGCGACGCGGTGCCGAGCCGGTCCGGTCCGCGACCGGGGTCCCGCGGCCCAGCACCGGAACGCCGACGCCGTGTGCGGCAAGGGATTTCGCCGCGGCCATGGTGAATCCGGAGAACGCGGTGTCCAGGCCCGGGGCGTGCGGGCCCGGCGGCACGACCCGGCAGCCTGCTGCCGATGCCCCGGTGCGGTGGTCAAGACGATCAGGCCATCGAGTCTCGGCGCGGCACCCTGCGGAAGTCGACTGCGTTCGCCGGAGATTGATCCCCGGAAGGGATGGATGTGGATCTGCGCAAGCTCCGCTACTGCACCGCGGTGGCGGGGAACAGGACGGGCCGCTGCGCGTTCGACGGCACCGGGCTGCCGACCCGGCCCGATCGGACAGGAGACCAAGCTCGCCTGCCGGGCGCGCACCGGCCGGCCCGCCGCAGGAAGCTCCGGCCGGCGGACCTGGACGGCGAGCCGATCCCGGACGCGCGGGCCCGGCGGACCGCATCGCTGAACGAGAAATTCGAACTCGTCGCCGCGGGACGGCGCATCGCACTGGTGCCGCCGAGCGTCGCGCGGGCACACTCCCGCTCGGATCCGATCTACCTGCCCGGCGGTGCCGAAGAGACGCCGTGAGCGGCGGCGGCTCGACTTCCTGGAGATCGCGACCACGATCCTGCGGCCGCGGACCGGTTAGCTCAGGTGAGTTTCGTGGTGCGCGTGGCGAGAGCGCCTGCCAGCACCGCCCACACCACGAGCACCAGCGTCGGCCCGACCGGGAACTGACCGTCCACGAGTGCGGCGCGCATGCCCTCGGCGAGCGCACCGGAGGGCAGCAATCCGACGAGCACCCCGAGCGCGGACGGCAGCGCCGAAGGTGCCAGCAGGATCCCGCCTGCCAGCAGCAGCACGAACCACACGATGTTCGCCAGCGCGAGCACCGCCTCGGCCCGCAGCGCGCCGCCGAGTAGGACGCCGAGCGCGCCGAAGGCCAGCGTGCCCAGCACCAGCAGCACGATCGCGGCGCCGAGTCCCGCGGCCGACGGCGACCAGCCGAGGAAGGCCGCCACCACGCCGAGCACCACCGTCTGCAGTGCGACGACCACGAGCGCGGCCACGACCCGCCCGGCCACCAGCAGCCACGGCGGCAGCGCGGTGGCCGACAGCCGCTTCAGCACGCCGTAGCGCCGATCGAAGCCGAGTGCGATGGCCTGGCCGGTGAACGCGGAGGAAAGCACCGCCAGCGCCAGGATCCGCGGTGTGATCCAGTCCACTTTGGACGCAGAGCCGAGCTGGCTCGCGGGCAGCACGTCGAGCAGGCTCAACCCGATCAGCAGCGCGAGCGGGATGATGAGCGTGAGCAGCAGCTGCTCACCGTGGCGAAGGGTGAGCGCGGCCTCCACCCGTGCGTGCGTGCGCAGCATCCGCAGCAGTGAACCGCGGCCGGGCGCGGGGGTGAAGGTGCCCGCAGGGAACGAGGTGGTCATGCGCGCAGCTCCCGACCGGTCAGTTCCAGGAAAACCTCTTCCAGCGTGCGCCTGCCGACCTGCAGCTGCTCGGGCAGCACCCCCTGCTGCGCGCACCACGCGGTGACCGCCGAGACCACCTGCGGGTCCACCGCGCCCTCCACGAGATACGCGCCGGGCGCCGATTCGCTCACCCGGTAGCCCTCCGGCAGCGCCGCGGCGAGCAACGAGGTGTCGAGCCGGGTCCGGGCGCGGAAGCGCAGCTGCGCGGCGGCCCCCTCCTCGAGGGTGAGCGCGTTGGGCGTGCCCTCGACCACGACCTTGCCGTGGTCCACGATCACCACCTGGTCGGCGAGCGCCTCGGCCTCCTCCATCAGGTGCGTGGTGAGCAGCACGCTCACCCCGTCCACGCGCAATGCGGCGAGCAGTTCCCACACCAGCCGGCGCGCCTGCGGGTCCATACCCGCGGTCGGCTCGTCGAGGAACACCAGCTCCGGGCGCCCGATCAGGGCGCACGCGAGGGAAAGCCGCTGTTGCTGGCCGCCGGAGAGCCGCTTGAACGGGGTCCGCCGCGCGCTCGTGAGGCCGAGCACGTCGAGCAGCCACGCCGGATCGTGCGGCCGCGCCGCGCAGGACGCCACGAGCCGCAGCATTTCCTCGGCCCGCACCCCCGGATACGCACCGCCGCCCTGGGGCATGATGCCGACCCGCGGCCGCAGCCGGGCGCGGTCGGCGACCGGATCGAGCCCGAGCACCCGCACGGTGCCCGCCTCCGGCCTGCGGAATCCCTCGCAGACCTCCACGGTGGTGGTCTTGCCCGCCCCGTTCGGCCCGAGCAGGGCGAGCAGGCAGCCACGCTCCATCCGCAGGTCGAGCCCGTCGACCGCGGGAGTTGAGCCGTAGCTTTTCACCAGACCGGTGACCTCGACGGCGGAGTTGTCCACAACCGGTCACGATACGGCGTCGGCGGGCGCTCCCGGTGCCGGGGACGGGGGAGACGTCCTGGACAGCAACAGCGGCGAAAGCCGGTGCACGATCGCGAGGCCGCCCAGCGTCACCAGAATCGCCGCGCCGTAGGCCCACGGCAGGATGTAGGAGCGGCCGTCGAAGGTGCCGCCGGTCGGCGGCAGCAGGAACGGCAGGCCGGCGCTGATCACCGTCGCCGCCACCCGGAACCGCGACGTGCCCGCCGCGGCGGCCAGCGGGATCACCGCCCACAGCAGGTACCACGGCTGCAGGTTGATCTGCAGGATCATCGCCGCACCCAGTGCCACACCGAGACCGATGATCGGCCGGTAGCGCCATTTGAAGCTGGCCCACAGGAACTTGACGGTGATCGCCGCGGTGACCAGGTAGCCCAGCGCGCCGATGATCGGCACCAGCGAATCGGTGTGGTTGCCGAGCCCGAGCGTGATGCCGAGCACCCCGGCGAGGTTCGCGATCTCCGCGGTGGGGGAGATCCAGGAGCGCACCAGCGCGGGGGTGCTGGCGGTGGCGCCGATCCAGCCGAAGCCCAGTCCGGTGCCGTAGCAGACCGCGACGAGCACCACCCCGAACAGCCCGGCCATCGGCAGCCCGGCCCAGAGCAGGTCCTTGATCCGGCCGTGCCATCGGCGCGCCACCATCACCGCGAAAAACGGCAGTGCCAGCAGCGCGGGCACTTTCACCGAGGCGCCGAGCGTGATGATCGCCACGCCGAGCCCGATGAACAGCAGTTCGCCCTTCGCCAGTGGCGGCGGCGAATCGCCCTTGACCCGCATCGGCAACCGCCGGATACCGACCTCCAGCCCGGCCACCATGAGGCCGATGGCCAGCGCGTCGTTGTGCGCGCCGGCGACGAAGTGGAAGATCAGCAACGGATTCGCCGCACCCAGCCACAGCGCGGTCGCGGGCTGCACGCCGAAGCGCCGGGCCAGCCGCGGCACCGCCCACACCGTGAGGATCACGCCGACCAGCGCCAGCCCGCGCTGCAGCAGCACGCCCGCCACGATGTCGTTACCGCCGACCGGTGCGAGCCAGCCGCCCAGCCGCAGCAGCAGCGGACCGTACGGCGCGGGCGTCTCCCGCCAGATGTTCGACACACCCGAGGTGAGCGGGTCGGCCACGCCGAGCGCCTGTGCCGGGCCCAGCTGGTAGGGGTCCATGCCGCGGTGCACGATCTCGCTCTGGGCGAGGTAGCTGTACACGTCGCGGGAAAACAGCGGCGGGATCACCAGCAGCGGCGCGACCCACATGGCGATCGTGCGGGCGAGCTGCCCGCGGCTGGCCAGCCGGGCACTCGCCGGCCGCGCGAAGCGGCCGAGCATGAGCCAGCTGAGCACGAGGATGCCCATCCCGGAGAACGCGATCGCGAGCGACACCGTGGGGATGCGGGTGAACAGGCGCAGCACCGGGAGGTCCTGCACCGGGTTGATCACCGGGGCGGCACCCGCGCCGAGCGAGCCGAGCGCGAGGAACAGCGAGCCGACCGTGCCGAAGCGGCGGACCACGTCGAGGCCGCGGTGCTCGGCCGCGTTCAGTGGCTTCGGCTCGCGCGGGCGCACCGGCGACGGTGCCACGGCCGTCGCCGTGTCACCGGACGTCCCCGGTT
The DNA here is from genome assembly GCF_039536925.1 of Amycolatopsis ultiminotia. Taxonomy (NCBI): domain Bacteria; kingdom Bacillati; phylum Actinomycetota; class Actinomycetes; order Pseudonocardiales; family Pseudonocardiaceae; genus Amycolatopsis; species Amycolatopsis ultiminotia. The sequence goes on from NZ_BAAAZN010000002.1 coordinate 517,497, forward strand.
CCTGGTCCCGCTGTTCGGGGTGTTCGCCGATTGCCACGCCGCGCAGCGTATCGAGTCCTCCTGCGGGTGACTCGGGTCACTGCCGCAGACCCCGGCTTTGCCAGTGGGACGGAAATAAGACACACTTGTGTTGTGAAAAAGAACGGGAGCACCGGCGAGGGGCGTGGCGAGCAGCCGCGTACCCCGGTCGACGGTACTCCTGTGCAGGTCAACGCTGGGGCCGAGGTGCCGGTGGCGGACAGTGCGCCCGAAGCCCCGGCTCCGCCGGCTCCCGTCGGTTCCTCGGCCGAGGGCCGTACCCGGCACGAGGTGGCCAGGCTGTTGCTGGAGCAGGGCCCGATGACCGCCGCGGTGGTCGCCGAGCAGCTCGGCATCAGTCCCACTGCGGTCCGCAGGCACCTGGACGCGCTCCTCGCCGACGGCGAGGCCGAGACCCGCGACGCACCCCGCCGCGGCCCGCGTGGCCGGGGCAGGCCCGCCAGGCTGTTCCTGCTCACCGAAGCCGGCCGGGCCCGGTTCGGGCACGCCTACGACGACCTCGCGGTGTCCGCGGTCCGGTTCCTCGCCGAGCACGCCGGGCCGGATGCGGTGCGCGCGTTCGCGGAGAGCCGGGTCGACCGGCTGGTCGGACCGCACCGCGCGGCGATCGCCGGATCACCCGATCCGGCGAGGCGGGCGGAGGCACTGGCCACGGCACTGACCAGGGAGGGCTACGCTGCCTCGACCCGTCAGGTCGCGGTCACCGGCACTGCCGCAGGCGCGCAGCTGTGCCAGCACCACTGCCCGGTCGCGCACGTCGCCGCGGAATTCCCGCAGCTGTGCGAGGCCGAGACGGAGGCGTTCGCCCGGCTGCTCGGCACCCATGTGCAGCGGCTGGCGACCATCGCACGCGGCGACAACGCGTGCACCACACACGTACCCGCCGGACCGGCGGGTATCCCGGCCCATCCCGAGCCGGACCGCACCACGGCACCTGCCGCGGCCCCGCCGCAGCAGGAGCACCCCGCACGGATCCCGAATGGAGGGAAACCCGCATGACTGCCGCTGCCGAGCAGCGCACTCCCACCACCGAGCCGTTGAGCCAGGAAGAGACGATCGCCTCTCTTGGCAACTACGCGTTCGGCTGGGCGGACTCCGACGAGGCTGGCGCCAGCGCCCGCCGCGGCCTGAGCGAGGACGTCGTCCTCGACATCTCCGGCAAGAAGTCCGAGCCCGAGTGGATGCGCGACGCCCGATTGAAGGCGCTCAAGCTCTTCGACCTCAAGCCGATGCCCAACTGGGGCGCCGACCTGTCCGGGATCGACTTCGACAACATCAAGTACTTCGTGCGGTCCACGGAGAAGCAGGCGGCCAGCTGGGAAGACCTGCCCGAGGACATCAAGAAGACCTACGACAAGCTCGGCATCCCGGAGGCGGAGAAGCAGCGCCTCGTGGCCGGTGTCGCCGCGCAGTACGAGTCCGAGGTCGTCTACCACCAGATCCGTGAGGACCTGGAGGAGCAGGGCGTGCTGTTCCTGGACACCGACACCGCGCTCAAGGAGCACCCGGAGATCTTCCGCGAGTACTTCGGCTCGGTGATCCCCGCCGGGGACAACAAGTTCTCCGCGCTGAACACCGCGGTGTGGTCCGGTGGCTCGTTCATCTACGTGCCGAAGGGCGTGCACGTCGACATCCCGCTGCAGGCCTACTTCCGGATCAACACGGAGAACATGGGCCAGTTCGAGCGGACGCTGATCATCGTCGACGAGGGTGCCTACGTGCACTACGTCGAGGGCTGCACGGCGCCGATCTACCAGTCCGACTCACTGCACTCCGCGGTCGTGGAGATCATCGTGCGCAAGGGCGGCCGGTGCCGCTACACGACGATCCAGAACTGGTCGAACAACGTGTACAACCTGGTCACCAAGCGCGCCAAGTGCGAAGAGGGCGCGACCATGGAGTGGGTCGACGGCAACATCGGCTCCAAGGTGACCATGAAGTACCCGTCGGTGTTCCTGATGGGCGAGCACGCCAAGGGCGAGGTCCTGTCGGTCGCGTTCGCGGGCGAGGGCCAGCACCAGGACGCGGGCGCCAAGATGGAGCACCTCGCGCCGCACACCTCCTCGACCATCGTGTCGAAGTCGGTGGCCCGCGGCGGCGGCCGCACCTCCTACCGCGGTCTCGTGAAGGTCGCCAAGCGGGCGCACCACTCGCGCTCCAGCGTGGTCTGCGACGCACTGCTGGTGGACACCATCTCGCGGTCGGACACGTACCCGTACGTGGACATCCGCAACGACGAGGTGTCCATGGGCCACGAGGCCACCGTGTCCAAGGTCAGCGAAGAGCAGCTGTTCTACCTGATGTCCCGCGGCCTGGCCGAGGACGAGGCGATGGCGATGATCGTGCGCGGGTTCGTCGAGCCCATCGCGCGGGAGCTGCCGATGGAGTACGCGCTCGAGCTGAACCGCCTGATCGAGCTCCAGATGGAAGGGTCCGTCGGCTGATGGCGGCAGCACAGTCCGTGGCCTCGGAAAACAATGTTGCCGAGTCCTTGCGGGAGGGCGCCGTCATCCCGGCGGCCTCCCGTGCAGAGCGGTTCACCTCCTACGAGGTCGAGGCCTTCGAGGTCCCCGGCGGACGTGAGGAGAACTGGCGTTTCACCCCGATGAAGCGCCTGCGCGGCCTGCACGACGGCACTGCCGTGGTCTCCGGCGAGATCACGCTGGAGACGGACGCGGCGCCGGAACTGAAGGTCGAGACCGTGGGCCGCGACGACGAGCGGCTCGGCGCGGCAGGTGTGCCCAGCGACCGGATCGCGGCGCAGGCCTACTCCTCGTTCGCCAAGGCCACCGTGGTCACCGTGCCGAAGGAGACCCAGGCGTCGAAGGCGTCGGTGCTGCGCGTGCACGGCCCCGGCGAGGGCAAGGTCGCCTACGGGCACCTGCAGGTACGGGCCGAAGCGTTCGCCGAGGCGGTGATCGTGCTCGACCACGTCGGCTCCGGTACCTACGCGGACAACGTCGAGTTCGTGCTCGGTGACTCCGCGAAGATCACCGTGATCAGCGTGCAGGACTGGGCCGACGACGCGGTGCACGTGTCCGAGCAGCACCTGCGGCTCGGCCGTGACGCGACGCTCAAGCACGCCGTGGTCACCCTCGGCGGCGATCTGGTGCGCGTATCGCCCACCGCGACCTTCGCCGACCGCGGCGGGGACGTGGAGATGCTCGGCCTGTACTTCGCCGACGCGGGCCAGCACCAGGAACACCGGCTCTTCGTGGACCACGCGGTGGCCAACTGCAAGTCGCGCGTGATGTACAAGGGCGCGTTGCAGGGTGCCGACGCGCATGCGGTGTGGATCGGCGATGTGCTGATCCGGGCCGCCGCCGAGGCCACCGACACCTACGAGCTCAACCGCAACCTGGTGCTCACGCAGGGTGCCCGTGCGGATTCGGTGCCGAACCTGGAGATCGAGACCGGCGAGATCGAAGGTGCCGGGCACGCGAGCGCCACGGGAAGGTTCGACGACGAGCAGTTGTTCTACCTCCAGTCGCGCGGAATCGGCGAGGAGGCCGCGCGCAGGCTGGTGGTGCGCGGGTTCTTCCACGAGATCCTGGTCCGCATCGGCGTCCCCGAGGTGCGCGAGCGCCTGGAGGCCGCGATCGAGGCCGAGCTCGAAGCTGTGGGCGTCTAGCTCGAGGCACTCTTTTCGCCGAGAGGGCATCGAACACAGTGCCCGTTCCTTCAGATCAGACTTAGGAAAAGCAGAATGGCTACTCTGGAAATCAAGGACCTGCACGCCTCGGTGACCACCGAGGAAGGTGCGAAGGAGATCCTGAAGGGCGTGAACCTGACCATCTCCTCGGGTGAGACGCACGCGATCATGGGCCCCAACGGCTCCGGCAAGTCGACCCTGTCCTACGCGATCGCCGGGCACCCGAAGTACCAGGTCACCTCCGGTGAGGTGCTCCTGGACGGGGAGAACGTGCTCGAGATGAGCGTGGACGAGCGTGCCCGCGCCGGCCTGTTCCTCGCCATGCAGTACCCGGTCGAGGTGCCCGGCGTGTCCATGTCCAACTTCCTGCGCACCGCGGCCACCGCGGTCCGTGGCGAGGCTCCCAAGCTGCGCCACTGGGTCAAGGAGGTCAAGGAGGAGATGGGCAAGCTCGAGATCTCGCAGGAGTTCGCCGAGCGCAGCGTGAACGAGGGCTTCTCCGGCGGCGAGAAGAAGCGCCACGAGATCCTCCAGCTGTCGCTGCTCAAGCCGAAGTTCGCCATCCTCGACGAGACCGACTCCGGCCTCGACGTGGACGCGCTGCGCGTGGTCTCCGACGGGGTCAACGCCTACAAGTCCGCGAGCGAGGTCGGCGTCATGCTGATCACGCACTACACCCGGATCCTGCGGCACATCACGCCGGACTTCGTGCACGTGTTCGCCGGCGGCAGGATCGTCGAGTCGGGCGGCAAGGAGCTGGCCGACGAGCTGGAGGAGCACGGCTACGTCAAGTACGCGGGTTCCGCCGAGCCCGCGAAGGCCTGACGGCTGACCACCGAAGTTCCCGACGACACCGAGAGGAGTTGGCTCGATGACCACCACGGCCTCGGACAGCCCGACCAACTCTGTTCCCCTTGACGTGGCGGCACTGCGTGCCGACTTCCCGATCCTGTCGCGCACCGTGCGGGACGGGAAACCCTTGGTGTACCTGGACTCCGGTGCGACCTCGCAACGGCCGGTGCAGGTTCTCGACGCCGAGCGGCACTACGTGCTCACGTCGAACTCGGCCGTGCACCGCGGTGCGCACCAGCTCTCCGAAGAGGCCACCGACGCCTACGAAGCCGCGCGCGCGAAGACCGCGGAATTCGTCGGCGCGGACCCGGAAGAGCTGGTGTTCACCAAGAACGCGACCGAGGGCATCAACCTCGTGGCGTACGCGATGAGCAACGCCGCCACCGCCGGTCCGGAAGCCGAGCGCTTCCGGGTCGGTCCCGGCGACGAGATCGTCATCACCGAGATGGAGCACCACGCGAACCTGGTGCCGTGGCAGCAGCTGTGCCGGCGCACCGGTGCGACGCTGAAGTGGTTCAAGGTCACTGCGGAGGGCAGGCTCGATCTGTCCGATGTGGACGATCTGATCACGCCGCGCACCAAGCTGGTCGCCTTCGCGCACCAGTCCAATGTGCTCGGCACGATCAACCCGGTCGAGCTGCTGGTGGCCAAGGCGAAGCAGGTCGGCGCGCTCACCGTGCTGGACGCCTGCCAGTCGGTGCCGCACTTCCCGGTCGGCTTCCACGCACTCGGCGTGGACTTCGCGGTGTTCTCCGGGCACAAGATGCTGGCGCCGTCCGGGATCGGCGTGCTCTACGGGCGCAGCGAACTGCTCGAGGCGATGCCGCCGTTCCTCACCGGCGGTTCGATGATCGAGCTGGTCCGGATGGAGGGCACCACCTTCGCGCCGCCGCCGCAGCGGTTCGAGGCGGGGGTGCCGATGACCTCGCAGGCCATCGGCCTCGGCGCGGCGGTGGACTACCTGTCCGCGATCGGCATGGACCGGATCGCCGCGCACGAGCACCTGCTGACCGAACGCGCGCTGGCCGGGATCGCCGGGATCGAGGGCGTGCGGCTGATCGGGCCGGCCGACCTCGCCGACCGCGGTGGCGCGGTCTCGTTCGTGATCGACGGCGTGCACCCGCACGACGCCGGTCAGGTGCTCGACAGCCTCGGCATCGCCGTGCGCGTCGGCCACCACTGCGCGTGGCCGCTGCACCGGGCCTGCTCGGTGCCCGCCACCGTGCGGGCGAGCTTCTACCTGTACAACACTCCGTCCGAAGTGGACGCTCTGGTCGCCGGGATCCGCGAGGCGCAGAAGTTCTTCGGGGTGGCGTGATGAACCTGGAGAGCATGTACCAGGAGATCATCCTGGACCACTACAAGAATCCGCACGGGCGCGGCCTGCACGATCCGTACGACGCCGAGTCGTTCCAGGTCAACCCGACCTGCGGCGACGAGGTGACGCTGCGGGTGAAGGTGGCCGACGGGAAGGTCGCCGAGGTCTCCTACGAGGGACAGGGCTGTTCGATCAGCCAGGCGTCCACCTCGGTGCTCACCGACCTGGTCACCGGCCACACCGTGGAGGAGGCGTTCACCACCATGGACGCCTTCGTGGAACTGATGCAGGGCAGGGGCAAGATCGAGCCGGACGAGGACGTGCTCGAGGACGCCGTCGCGTTCGCCGGTGTCGCGAAGTACCCGGCACGCGTAAAATGTGCTCTGCTCGGCTGGATGGCGTTCAAGGACGCTGTTTCCCGCACCACCACAGGAGCTGAGAAGGCATGAGCGAAGAGACCGTGACCCAGGAGCACCGCGAGGGGCGTACCGCCGCGGACCTGCCGGAGCAGCCGGCCGCGGTGCCCGCGGACATCGCGAAGATCGAGGACGTCGAAGAGGCCATGCGCGACGTCGTGGACCCGGAGCTCGGCATCAACGTGGTCGACCTCGGCCTGGTGTACGACATCCGGGTGGAGGCCGACAACTCCGCGACGCTGGACATGACGCTCACCTCGGCGGCGTGTCCGCTCACCGACGTGATCGAGGACCAGACCGCGGCCGCGCTCACCTCCGGCGGGCTGGTCGGCGATTTCCGGATCAACTGGGTCTGGATGCCGCCGTGGGGCCCGGAGAAGATCACCGAGGAAGGCCGCGAGCAGCTGCGTGCCCTCGGGTTCACCGTCTGAGCCGGATTTCCGTGCGAGGAGGCCATCCCGGTCCGCCCGGGGTGGCCTTTTTCGTTGCAGTGATCGTATAACGCCCTATACGGCGGCTCCCGGGTGAACGCTGTCCGGGTGTGCTTGCCGTCGCCGTCGGTGCCTGCGGCTACTATGCACCGCTGATGACGGCCGTTCGCTCGATTGCGCTCTTCGTGGCTGCCGCCGTGCTGGAGATCGGCGGGGCGTGGCTGATCTGGCAGGGCGTGCGCGAACACCGCGGCTGGCTGTGGATCGGCGGCGGGGTGGTGGCACTCGGGCTCTACGGATTCGTCGCGACCCTGCAGCCGGACGCCCATTTCGGCCGCATCCTGGCCGCGTACGGCGGGGTTTTCGTGGCCGGTTCCCTTGCCTGGGGAATGCTCGCGGACGGCTACCGTCCCGATCGTTACGACGTGCTGGGCGCATTGCTCTGCCTCGCCGGCGTCGCGGTGATCATGTACGCCCCGCGAACCGGGTGATCCGCCCGGATCGGACACCGCGGCCGGATCTGCCCGGCCGGTGGAAGCCCCGGCCGTCTCGTGCGGGCTGACTGTGCCGCACGGGGTCCGCTGTCCTTTGTGGACTGCCGGGGTGGTGGTCCCGGCGCCGGGTGCCGGAACCGGGTGCGCGCCCTACTTTCGGCCGTGGCCGTCGTCGCGGTGAACTTCTAACCTCGTCGTGGCAACGGCGGTTGCCGCTTCCCGGCAGCTCGCCCACTGGCAGTCGATTCCTGGTGAAGGGGACACGATGCACGCACGAGGGTTCGGTCGGATCGCCGCGCTGGCACTGGCCGTCGCCGCGCCGCTGGGTGCCGGACTGGCCACCGCGCCGGTCGCCGCCGCGGCCGAGGCCACCACGGTGTACTACAGCTCGGAAGGCGCGCCCGACTACCTGGCGCAGATCGACCAGGGCGCGGCGAACTGGAACGCGGCGGTGAGCGACGTCAAACTGGAGAAGAACGACGGCAACGCCACCGTGGTGTTCCACGAAATCCAGAGCGGCGGCTCGTACACCAACACCGACGGCCACGGCAACGGCGACATCTACCTCGACACGAGCCAGGTGGCGGAGGGCTTCGACCCGACCCGCATCGCGGCCCACGAGCTCGGCCACAACCTCGGCCTGCCCGACGACTACGACGGCCCGTGCACCGAGCTGATGTCCGGCCACGGACCGGGCACCTCCTGCAAGAACGCCAAACCGGACGAGCAGGAGACGGCGAAGGTGCAGCAGCTGTGGGAGAACGGCTTCCGCGCGGAGGGCGCCCGCTTCACCACGGTGTACTGAGCCTCCCGGACGGCGCCCGGCGCCGGACACCCAGCGCGAGAGCGGGCGCACTGCGCACGCGCCCGCTCTCGCACCGGCCACTTCGAACGTCGCGTGCACGGCAATGCGGCTTGCAGCGTGCCGGGTTTGTCACGGAGAACGGCAATGCGGCCCGACGGTCTGCCGGAATCGTTGGTGGCCAGGGGCAACGCGGGCGGGGGCGTTCGTTACGCCGAGCGGCTGACCGCGATGTCGCGGCCGATGCCGCGCAGGACTTCGACCCGGTCGGTGCCGGGGCGGCTGAGCACCCAGCTCGGCCCGGGTACGGCCTTCGCCCGCTTCTTCAGCGGGGCCAGCAGTCGCGAGGTGTCCCGGTAGGACGAGATCGAGCCGCCGGCGCACACCAGCGTGGCCAGCGAGACGGTGACCGGCATGCCCCCCGCCGACCAGGGGGTGTCCAGCAGGGCCGCGGCCACCGCGGCGATCTCGTCCACGTCGCACACGATCAGGAAGTCGTCCCCGCCCACGTGGCTCACCCGCATCCGCGGCAGCCGGTGGGTGAGGCCGGTGAGGGTTTCGCCGAGTGCCCGGATGAGGTCGTCGCCCGCGGCGAACCCGGCGTTGTCGTTCACCGACTTGAACGAGTCGACGTCCATCCACGCCGCCACGAACTGTTCCCCGGTGGCGATCCGGCGCTCGACGTCGCGGGCCACCGCCTCGCTGCCCGGCAGCCGGGTGAGCGGACTGAGCGTGACGGCCTCCTCGACCTTCGCCTCGGCGACCCCGCGGACCACCTCGGTCACCAGTACCACGCCGAGGCAGCGGCCCTCGGCGTCGACCACGACCACGTCGTCGCCGGTGCGGCCCCAGTCGGCGTCGGTGACCAGTTCGAGGAATTCCAGCGCGCTCGCTCCGCCCTCGATGGTGTGCGGTTTGTCGGCCAGCCGCGCGGCCGGGCGCTTCGCGTGCAGTGCGTGCCCGTAGGGACCGGTCACCGCGACGAGGAAACGGGTCCGGTCCACCGACCACTGTGGACAGTGGGCGTGGTCGACGCCGACCACGCCGCTCGGCGCGTCCGCTGCGGCCAGTACCTCGCGCACGTCGTCGCAGGTGGCGTCCTCGGGCAGGGTGGTGGCCGGGCGCAGGAAGTCGGCGACCCGCGGAGCCAGCGGCGACGCCGGGCTGCGCCGATCGTCGGTCACCACCGCGCCGACGGCCGCGGCGGACCGGTGTGCGGCCGGCGGGGCCAGCAGATTGCCCTGCGCGATCCGTACCCCCAGGCTCTGCGCGGCGTCCAGCTGCGGCTCGGTCTCGATACCGGTCGCGACGAGCCGGATGTTCGTCCGCGTGGTGTAGTGCAGCAGCGCCTCGACCACGGCCACCGCGGCCGCGTCACCGGGCAGTCCGCGCAGCACGCTGCGGTCGAGCTTGATCAGGTCCACCGGGGCCTGCGCGAGCAGCGCCAGCGGCAGGTCCCCGCGGCCGAGGCCGTCGAGCGCGAGCCGGAAGCCGAGTTCGGCGACCGCCCGCAGGCCGGCCAGCAGCCGCTCCGGCGGCAGGTGCGTGAAGGGCGGCCCGACCTCGAGCACCACGTCGCGGGTGCGCCGTCCGGCCGCTCCGAGTTCGGCGATGAGCCCGTCGAACGCCGCGGGGGAGGCGGCGAGCGTGCGGGCGGAGAGGTTCAGGTGCAGGGGCAGTGCGCTGGGCCGAGCCGCCTCCTGGCGTACCGCCGCGACGGCGAGGCCGAGGTCGACCTCGGTGAGCCGTCCGGCGCGGCGGGCTTCGGCGAGCAGCTCGTGGGCGGTGCCCCGGCCAGGCCGCGCGAGTGCTTCGTACGCGACGACGCCGCCGGTGTGCAGGCTGTACATCGGCTGGAAGGCGAAGCGGACCGCACGGGGCGTCGTCACCGGCTGATCGTCGCATCGCGGCACACTGGAGGGAACCGTTGTCAACTGATGTTCATCGCGGCGGAACCTGAGTTACCTGGATCGGAGTAGCCGGGTCCGCGCCCGGCCGGCGGTGCCCGAGCTTGCTGCCCGGCTCAGCCGAGCAACCGTCGCCGCAGGGCCGGCCGCGCCGTGTGGAACAGGGCGCCCATCGCGGCGGCCGTGCCCGGCAGGTCGGTGCGGCCGGAGGTGAAGGCGCGCTGGGTGGCGGGCCCGAGGGTGAAGAACAGATCGAAGAACTCGGGGAGCTGATCAGCGGACATTCCGAGCAGTGCACGCAAACCGTGCTGCCGCAACGCATGCACCGCGCGCGCCTCGACCGTCCACAGTGCCCGGTGCGCGGCAACCGAAGCGGCCGCCGGACCCGCCTCGAAGGCCTCGGCGACGGCACCGGCGACCACCGGCGCGAGCCGAAGCGCGGTGGCGAGGCTGTATCCGGTCGCCGGATGCACGAACCCGGCGGCCACGCCGAACGGCACGACTCGGCCCCGGCCCGGACCCCGCCCCGGCAACGGCAGATCGAGCACGATCCGCACCCGCTCGTCCCGTCCCTGGGCCCGCACCCCCGCAGCGGCGAGCCGGCGCCGCAGCCGTCCGGCCAGCTCCGCGGCAGGCACCCCCGGCCGCCGCGCGAGCGAAGTCTCCTCGACGAGCACGGATCCGTCACCGAGGGGCAGGAGATAGCAGAAACTCGCCGTCCGGCCGGCCACGCCCGAGCGCCGGCGACCGCTCCGGCCAGGCTCGTCGTTCCCGGCGCCGGAGCCGTCCGGGCCGCCGGGGGAAGCGGGGTGCTCGCGCCAGTCCATGAACACCGCGGTGTCCGCGGCGTCCGGGACGAGGCGGTTGGTCACCTCGGCGGGCAGGATCAGGCCGTAGGCGGTCTGTTCCGCGCGCGGGCCTCGCGGGGTGCCGCCGGACAGCGTTCGGGTCGCGCCGGAGGCGTCGACGACCACTGCGGCGGCCAGGCGCCGGCCGTCGGCGAGCAGGACCGTCGAGCCGTGCGGACCGTGGTCGGCGGAGGTCACCTTGCCGGTCACCACGGCCACCTGGGTGGAGGCCAGCCAGGCGCGCAGGCCGTCGTTGGCCAGCACCAGGTAGCCGCGGTCGATGTGGTGTTCGCGGGTGCCGTAGGCGAGAGTGGTGGACGGAGCCGCGGCGATCGCCTCCGGGGGCAGGCCGGGCAGCTCGTCCGACCACGCTCCGTAGGTGTGGCGCCACGGCCGGTGCGGAGCGGGATCGACGAGGGTGGTCGCCAGCCCCCGCCGGACGCAGGCACCGGCCAGCGCCCATCCGGCCGGGCCGCCGCCTGCCACCAGCACGTCGCTCACGCCCCGATCCTGCCGCACGCGCCGCGCACGGCCGGATACGGTGGACCGCATGCACGAGACCGACCCGAGGGCCGCCCGCCGCGACCCGGCGAGTTCGGCGGGCGGGTTCACCGACCTGGCGACGAGCCCGTTCCGCATCGACCGCGACCGGATCATCGCCTCGCCGTACTTCGCGCGCCTGGGCGGAGTCACCCAGGTGGTCAGCGCGGGCGATTCGGGGCTGCTGCACAACCGGCTCACGCACAGTCTCAAGGTCGCGCAGGTCGCGCGCGCGATCGCGGAGCGGATCACCGGTACGAGCGAATCGGCCGAGCTGGCCGCGAAACTCGGCGGCTGCGACCCGGACGCGTGCGAGGCCGCCGCGCTCGCGCACGACCTCGGGCACCCGCCGTTCGGGCACCTCGGCGAGCAGACCCTCGACCGGCTCGCGCGGCACCGGTTCGGCCTCGCCGACGGCTTCGAGGGCAACGCGCAGACGTTCCGCATCCTGACCACCACCGACGTGCGCGGACCGTCCGCGATCGGCCTCGACCTGACCACGGCGGTGCGCGCCGCGGTGCTGAAGTACCCGTGGGCCCGGCTGCACCGGCCCAGCCCGCATCCCACCGCGATGCGGCAGCCGCCGCGGGGTGCTGCCGAACCGGACGACTCGCCCGGCACCGGCGCGAGCAAGTTCTCCGCCTACGTCACCGAACTCGACGATTTCGACCAGTCCCGCGCCCCGTTCGCCGGGCGGATCGAACCGTGGCAGCAGACCGTCGAGGCATCCGTGATGGACACCGCCGACGACATCGCCTACGCCATCCACGACCTGCAGGACTTCCACCGGATCGGGGTGCTGCAGCACGCACCGGTGGCCGCGGAGCTGGGGGAGTGGCTTGCGCACGCGGTCGAGCTGGCCGGGCTGGACGACGAGGCACTGGACGGGCAGCAGCGCCGCCCCGGCCGTTCGCTGGAGCGGATGCGCAGGCGGATGCACCTCAAGGACGGCTGGATGGTGGACGACGACGCGTTCGCCGCGGCCGTTGCGAGGGTCCGCCACGAGCTCGTCGACGGACTGCTCGCGGACGGGTTCGACGGCTCGACCGAGGCCGAGCAGACCACCGCCGCGTTCTCCGCGAACTGGACGTCCCGGCTGGTCGACGGGGTTTTCCTGCTCTCCTCACCGCCCACCCGGTCCGGGCACCTGTCGCTGCGCCCTGCGCAGTGGCACGAGGTACAGGTGCTCAAGTTCGTGCACCGCCGGTTCGTGCTGCTGCGCCCGGATCTCGCGCTGCACCAGCGTGGCCAGGCCAGCCTGGTGACCACCCTGGTGGACGCGCTGGAGAGCTGGCTGCTCGACCGGGACGAGGTGTCCCGGCTGCCGCGCAGGCTGCACGACCTGGTGGAACTCGCGCACGAGGAGTACGCCGGGATCGCCCGCACCGCGCCGGAGCTGCTGGTGGGCGCCACCGGGGAACGGGTGGACGGCGCCGACGCGGTCCGTTCCCTCGCCCGCGGCCGCGCGGTGGTCGACTTCGTGGCGTCGCTGACCGACAAACAGGCAGTGACCCTGCTCGACGCGCTGTCCGGGCGCTCCGGTCAGCCGTGGTCCGACTCGTTCGTGCTCTGACCGCTCCCGGATGCGGCCGCCGGGTCCACACCGGACTCCCCGGGGGCAGCGCCGTGTTCCCGGCACGGAAAGCCAGGCCAGGGAAACGACCGTGCACATTGGACAGCCGGGTGCGCGGAGACCACGATCGGCGCCGGCCGCCCCGACGCCGGCGCGGCCTCGTCCGCTGAGGCGACGCTGCCCGCCGGGACGCCGGCGCGGCCTCGTCCGCGGAGGCGACGCTGCCCGCCGGGACCAGGGTCGGCCGCCGCCGGGGCACCCGGTTGTGTGCTCGGTGGTCCGAAGTGGACGTCGCCGTAGCAGCCCGTCCCGGAGTGAGACCGGCCACGCCCGGGAAAACTGCTCGACCCGAGCTCGTACACTGGTGTCGTGGTCATCAGGGAGTTCGTGCGGATCCAGAGAGAGTAGCCGCGGTGCCCCGCGCGTCCGTCGCGCCGGGGCTCTTCAGCGACCCTGCCTCCATCCCCCCGCGAATCCGGGAGTTTTCATGATCACGGCCACCGGCCTCGAGCTGCGCGCCGGCTCGCGCATCCTGCTCGGCGGCGCCACCCTCCGCATCCAGTCCGGCGACCGCATCGGCCTCGTCGGCCGCAACGGTGCGGGCAAGACCACCTCGCTGAAGGTCCTCGCGGGCGAGGGCGAACCGCACGCAGGCGACGTCCGGCGCAGCGGTGAACTCGGCTACCTGCCGCAGGACCCGCGTGAGGGAGACCTGTCGGTCACCGCCAAGGACCGGGTGCTGTCCGCGCGCGGGCTCGACACCCTGCTGCGCAACATGGAGAAGGCGCAGAACGAGATGTCCGAGCTGGTCGACGAGGGCCAGCGGGACAAGGCGATCAACCGCTACGCCCGGCTGGAGGAGCGGTTCGCCTCGCTCGGCGGGTACGCCGCGGAGAGCGAGGCCGCGCGGATCTGTTCGAACCTCGGCCTGCCGGACCGGGTGCTCGCCCAGACGCTGAGCACGCTGTCCGGCGGACAGCGGCGCCGTGTCGAGCTCGCGCGCATCCTGTTCGCCGCCGCGGAAGCGGGCGCAGGCGGCAAATCCGAGACGATCCTGCTGCTCGACGAGCCCACCAACCACCTCGACGCCGATTCGATCACCTGGCTGCGCGGGTTCCTCAAGCAGCACGACGGCGGGCTGGTGGTGATCAGCCACGACGTCGAACTGCTCGCCGACGTGGTGAACAAGGTGTGGTTCCTGGACGCGACGCGAGGCGAACTCGACCTCTACAACATGGGCTGGCAGCGTTATCTCGACGCGCGCGCCACCGACGAGAAGCGCCGCCGTCGTGAGCGTGCGAACGCCGAGAAGAAGGCGTCCGCACTGCAGCAGCAGGCGGCGAAGCTCGGGGCGAAGGCCACCAAGGCGGTCGCGGCGAAGAACATGGCCCGCCGTGCGGAGCAGATGCTGTCCTCGCTCGACGAAACCCGGCAGGGGGACAAGGTCGCGCGGATCAGGTTCCCCGAACCCGCCCCGTGCGGCCGTACGCCGCTGACCGCCGAAGAGCTGTCGAAATCCTATGGTTCGCTGGAGATCTTCACCGGAGTCGATCTTGCCGTCGATCGCGGTTCGAAGGTCGTCGTACTCGGATTGAACGGCGCCGGAAAGACGACATTGCTGCGCTTGCTCGGCGGTTTGGAAACTCCGGATACCGGCGCGGTCGAACCGGGTCACGGATTGCGTTTGGGTTATTACGCACAGGAACACGAAACACTCGACCACGATGCGACCGTGTGGGAAAACATCCGGCATCTCGCACCGGACACCGGGGCACAGGAGTTGCGGAACCTGCTCGGTTCGTTCCTGTTCAGCGGCGAACAGCTCGAGCAGCCTGCGGGCACCCTCTCCGGTGGCGAGAAAACCCGGCTCGCGCTGGCCGGGCTGGTCTCCGGCAAGGCCAATGTGCTGCTGCTCGACGAGCCGACCAACAACCTGGATCCGGCCAGCCGCGCGCAGGTCCTCGACGCGTTGCGCAGCTTCGCGGGCGCGGTCGTGCTCGTCACGCACGATCCGGGCGCGGTCGAGGCGCTCGAACCGGAGCGGGTGATCCTGCTTCCGGACGGAACCGAGGACCACTGGTCGGCCGAATATCTCGAACTTGTGCAGCTGGCCTGACTCGGTGCGTCCGTCCGGGTGCCCACCGTGGTGGCCGAAGCACTGAATTGGCCCAATGTGATCGCGTTTCAGGTTGTTTTAAGGCTGTCGTCTGGCATTCCGGCGCGGAGTGTTCGATCATTGCCCCGGCAGGGGCCCGATAGGGTCCGGAACAACCACTCGGCGGGAAGGCGATCGACGTGGCTGATCTCAAGAAAGGCGCGCGGATCACCGGCAACACGCGCGACAAGCTGGCCGCTGACCTGAAGAAAAAATACGAGAAGGGGTCGAGCATCCGGGCTCTCGCGGAGTCCACCGGACGGTCCTACGGGTTCGTCCACCGGGTTCTGTCCGAATCCGGGGTTCAGCTGCGGGGGCGCGGCGGGGCCACTCGGGTCAAGAAGAAGTAGTACCAAGGCCGCTGCGCGGGGGGCGCAGGGCCGGTCGAGCTGCCCGGAACGTGAGCGCGGCTCCGAGCAGGATCAGTGGGTAGACCAGGTAGCCGTAGCGGGTTGCCGGGGTGAGCAGGATCAACGCGCCGAGACCGACGGCGATCCGCACGAGCGCGGCGGATCCGGTCGCGGGGGGCCGGCGCGCCAGCCAGACCAGCATCGCCACCGCCGCGATGCCCACGAGCGCCAGCGAAATCGCGTTGCCCGCAGGGCCGATCCCCGCGATCAGATGCCCCGGCAGCGGACTCGCCGCGGGTGAGCGCACCAGTCCCATGCCGAGCGGGAACCGCAGCACGTGTTCGATGAACGCGCCCGGATCCACCAGGTACACCGGCAGGTGCAGCACCACCGTCGTGCCGGCCACTGTGGTCACGAACCACGCAAGTGCGGTGCGCCCACCGGGTTTTCCGCCGCGGGCGCGGACGTACACCAGGACCGCGAGCACCGCGAAGGCCGGCGCCACGATGAGTTTCGCGCTGATCACCAGTGCGAGCACGAATCCCGACCAGCCGGCCCGGCCGGTCGCGGCGAGCGCGCAGGCGAGCACCAGCATTCCCGCGATGGCGAGATCCGGACCGGCGACCGCCCAGGTCAGTGCGGTGAGCGGACAGGCGAGCACGAGCTGCGCGGACAGCACCGGGATCCGCGGCCGGTTCAGCAGGCGCAGGGAACCGAGTACGCACAGGCAGGCGGCGAGCGCGAACATCCACCGCGCGTCGGTGAGCGCGTTCGCGACCGGGCTACCGCCGAAAAGTGCGCGGGGCAGGCCGAAGAGCGCCATCACCGGACCGTACGGCGTGTAGTCGTTCACCTCCGGAGGGCGGCCGAGCGCGGTCACGTCGACGTACGGGGTTCCGTGCTGCAGCAACAGTGTCGCGCTGCGTTCGATCACCCACACCTCGGGCTGTGCGGCCCACGAGCCCGGCGTGATCAACCAGTCCACTCCGGTCAGCCGGCGAATCACCAACACCGCGAGCGGGACCAGCATGGCCAGCAATCCGATGGCGGCGATGCCGATCCACCGGGAGCCGAGCCGTCCGGACGGCTCGCGCTGCAGCCGTGCGGAGATCAGCAGCCAGCCGCTGTGCACCGCGGCGATCCCGTACCCGGCGACTGCGAAGCTGCCCCAGATGCGGTAGCCGTAGAACTCCGACGCGAACGCGGTGATCAATGCGAAGGTGAAGCAGCCGAGGTAGAAGACCAGATCCCAGCCGAACAGCCGGGTGCGGCGCGCGCCGGTCGCGCGGGCAGGGGCCATCAGCAGATGCATGCGTCCCCTTCCGCTGCCGGCCGACCGTGGCGACAGGCTACCGAGCCGGTTGCGACCGGCTTCGGCCGCGGGGCGCGGACGGATCCCGGCAGTTCGGGAAGAACCTCGGACGCGCCGGTGTTGTGCAGGTCATCTCCGGAAAATAGCTCAACTAATCTAGAGGTATTCCGAACCTGGGGGGAGACTCCGATGGACAACACGTGGGCGTTGCTCGGCTCCGCGATGCGGGCCGCCGACACACCACGGGCACTCACCAGGGGCACCGTGCGCCGCGTCGCGCGGTTCGCCCGCCCGCACTGGCGTGCGCTGGTGATCTTCCTGGTGCTCACCGTCCTTTCCGCGGTGCTCGCGGTGAGCACGCCGGTGCTCGCCGGCAAGGTGGTCGACGCCATCGTCGGCGGGCACGATCTGACGCCGGTGATCGTGCTGTCGCTGGTGATCGCGGCGCTCGCGATCCTCGATGCCGGCTTCGGCCTCGCCGAGCGATGGCAGTCCGCGCGGATCGGCGAGGGCATCATTCTCGATCTGCGGGTCGCGGTGTTCGACCACGTGCAGAAGATGCCCATCGCGTTCTTCACCCGTGCCCGCACCGGCGCACTCGTGAGCAGGCTCAACAACGACGTGATCGGCGCGCAGCGCACGTTCACCGCGACCCTGTCCGGCCTGGTCACGAACGTCATCCAGCTGGCCCTGTCGCTGGTGGTGATGGTGTCGCTGTCCTGGCAGGTCACGGTGGTCGCGCTGGTGCTGCTGCCGGTGTTCGTGCTGCCCGCACGCAGGCTCGGCCGCCGGATGGCCGGGCTGCAGCGTGCGGCCGCGCAGCTGAACGCGGGCATGACCACGCAGATGACCGAACGGTTTTCCGCACCGGGTGCCACCCTGGTGAAGCTCTTCGGCCGGCCACGGCAGGAGGTGGCCGACTTCGGTGTGCGGGCAGGGCGGGTGCGGGACATCGGCGTGCGCACCGCGATGCTCACGCGCTGGTTCATGACCAGCCTGACGCTCGTATCGGCACTCGCCCAGGCGCTGGTGTACGGTCTCGGCGGCTACCTGGCGCTCACCGGGCGGCTGGAACCCGGCACCGTGGTGGCGCTCGCTCTGCTGCTGACCCGGCTCTACACGCCGCTGACCGCGCTCGCCAACGTGCGGGTGGACGTGATGACCGCGCTGGTCTCGTTCGAGCGCGTCTTCGAGGTGCTGGACCTGGAACCGATGATCAAGGAGCCGGTCGAGCCCGCTCAGCTGCCCGCGGGCGGGGTCGCGGTGGAATTCACCGACGTGCACTTCGGTTACCCGGCGCCGGACCGGTTCTCCCTCGCCTCGCTGGAAGACGTGGCCACTGTGGACAGCCGCGGCGGCGAGGAGGTGCTGCACGGCGTGAGTTTCCGTGCCGAGGCAGGGCAGCTGGTCGCGCTGGTCGGCCCGTCCGGTGCGGGTAAGTCGACGATCGCGTCCCTGCTGCCGCGGCTCTACGACGTGGACACCGGATCCGTGCGACTGTCCGGTGTGGACGTCAAGGATCTGGATTTCGCCACGGTGCGGGAAACCGTGGGCGTGGTGACCCAGGACGGGCACCTGTTCCACGAAACGATCCGCGCCAACCTGGCCTACGCCCGTCCCGGCGCGACCGACGACGAGGTCTGGGCGGCACTGGAGCAGGCACGGCTGGCCGAGCTGGTGCGTTCGCTGCCGGACGGCCTCGACACCACGGTCGGCGAGCGGGGTTACCGGCTCTCCGGTGGCGAACGCCAGCGGCTCACCATCGCCCGGTTGCTGCTGGCGCGGCCGAGGGTCGTGGTGCTCGACGAAGCGACCGCGCACCTGGACTCCGAATCCGAGGCAGCCGTGGGGGAGGCGCTGACCGGCGCACTGGCCGGGCGGACGTCGCTGGTGATCGCGCACCGGCTCTCCACCGTGCGTGCCGCGGATCTGATCCTGGTGGTGGAGAACGGCGAAGTGGTGGAGCGCGGTACGCATGAGGATCTGCTGGCCCGCGAAGGCCGCTACGCGCAGCTCTACCACACGCAGTTCTCCGAGGAGCCCGCCGCGGCGTGACGGGCTCCTTCCCGGTCATTCGGGGAAGTCGGCCGAGTAGGCGAGTTCTTGCTGTGGCTCGATGTCGGCGAGCCGTTCGGTCAGCGCGGCGCGGATGCCGTCGTAGGCCGAGCGGCCGAGGACGAGGCGCAGTGGCGCGGGGTGCTGCTCGACGCTGTCGATGATCGCTGCGGCCATCCGCTTCGGGTCTCCCGCGGGCCGGAACTCCGGCTTCTGCAGGTTCCGCACCATGGCCGCGGCCGTGTTGTCGTAGGCGGCCAAGGGCCGGCCGAGGCGGAGGCTGCCGCTCTGGAAGTCCGTGCGTGCGCCCCCGGGTTCGACCAGGGTGACGCCGATGCCGAAGCCGGCGACCTCGTGCGAGAGCGCCTCCATGAAGGCTTCGATGCCCCATTTGCTGGCCTGGTAAAGGGACGCGCCGGGCGCCGCGGTCTGCCCGGCGACGCTCGAGAGCTGGATGATGCGCCCGCCACCCTGGGCGCGCAGGTGCGGAAGCACTGCCCGGCCAACGCGGATGGAGCCGACGAGGTTGGTGTTCAGCACGTGCAGGATCTGGTCGTCGCTGACCTCTTCGGCGGCGCCGAACAGGCCGTAACCCGCATTGCTCACCACGACGTCGATCCGGTCCAGTTCGGTGAACGCGCGGTCGACGACCCGGGTGATCTCCTCGCCGTCGGTCACGTCCAGGTGTGCGGTCCAGAACCGGTCGCCGAACTCGCGGGCGAGGTCGGCGACCGAATCGGCCTTCCGGACGGTCCCGGCGACCCGGTCGCCCCGCCGGAGCAGTGCTTCACTCAGTTCGCGGCCGAAACCGCTGTTCACGCCGGTGATGAACCACGTCTGCGGTGCCATGTCAGGTCCTCCTGGAAAGCCGACCAACTTGTTAGTTGGCACGATACGCCAACCAGTCAGTTGGTACACTGCGGGGTATGCGCACCGAGACCACGGAGAAGCGGATCCTCGCCGCCGCGACGGCCGAATTCGCCGCGCACGGCTTCGGCGGCGCACGGGTGGACCGCATCGCCGCGGCCGCGAAGGCGAACAAGGAGCGCATCTACGCGTACTTCGGCAACAAGCAGCGCCTGTTCTCGGCGGTGCTGCAGGCTTCGGCATCCCGGCCGGACGGGTGGACCGACCGCAGCGCGGCGGACCTTCCCGCGGCTGCGGGGGACCTGTTCGACCTGGCGTTCCGCGCGCCGGAGATCCTGCGGTTGATGGCGTGGCGGCGGCTGGAGGATCCGGACCTCGGGCGGACGTCCGCGGAAACCGAGTCCTACCGGCGCAAGATCGAGCAGATCCGGGCGGCGCAGCAGGCGGGCGAGGTCGACGCGTCCTGGGACGCGGGCGATCTGATGGCGATCATCGGCGCACTGGCGGGGGCGTGGACCGATGCGTCCGCCTCGTTGGTCGAGCTGGCCGAGGCCGACGGCCCACCGGTCCACACGCGGCGCGCCGCGATCGAGGAAGCCCTGCGGCGCATCATCGCCCCCGCACATCCCGGCGCTGGATAGCCACCTCGAGTCTCGTGCCGCAGGTCTCCCGGTGAAGGGCCTCAGCATGACCACCGTCGACGCGAAGACCACCAGCGGTACCGTGCGCGGCGAATTGACCGACGGGATCGCCGCTTACCGGGGCATTCCCTTCGCAGAGCCGCCCTTCGGACCGAACCTCTTCAAAACCCCGTTGCCGCGCGCCTTGGGAGGGGGGTGCGTGAGTGCACCGCCCACGGCCCGCGCTGCCCGCAGCCGGCCTCGGGCGTCTTCGGGGACCTCGCAACGGGCGAGGACTTCCTCACGGTCGACGTGTGGGTGCCCGAAGACGCGGCCGGCCGCGTTCTGGATCCACGGTGGCGGCGTCACCCTCGGATCGAATGCCGAGCCCGGTTCGGACGGGCGTGCGTTCGCCCGCGACGGTGCCGTTTTCGTCAGTTGCACCTACCGGCTCGGCGCGTTCGGATTCCTGCACGCCGGCCATCTCGGCGACGGTTACGCCGCGGCGTCCGGTGCCTACGGGCTCGCCGACCAGATCGCCGCGCTGCGCTGGACCCGCGACAACATCGCGAACTTCGGCGGGGATCCCGGCAATGTCATGATTTTCGGGGCCTCGGCCGGTGGCACGTTCGTCAGGGAGCTGCTCGGCTGCCCCCGGTGCGCCGGGGCTGTTCCGCCGAGCGGTGTCGCAGAGCGCCGCCGGGCTTCCGCTGTTCGGCTTTTCCCGCCGTGCACGCCGAACCCATCGCCGAGCTCGTACTCGGCAAGCTCGGCGTCGCCGCGGCCGAGCTGCCGTCGCTGCCCTTGGGGTGCATTCTCGCGGCCCAGAACGAGCTGGTCGCCGAGCTGCGCCGCGGCGCACACCCGGAATGCGGACGGGTGCCGCTGCCGTTCGTTCCGCTGGCCGGCGGCGAGCTGCTGCCGTGTCCCGCGGTGGCCGCCGTCGCCGATGGTGTCGGCGCGGACGTCGCGTTCCTGACCGGTAGCAACCGTGACGAGTGCACCCTCTACGAGCTGACGGCCGAGATGCGTGCCGGGGCCGACCTGCCCACCACGAGCTGGGACGCCGACCCCGCGCTGCAGCGGCGAATCCGCGCCGTGTACGACCGCGACCGGGAACCGGGCGCGGTGATCGGAACGTCGATCGCGATCGACACCGACCGGATCTTCGGCGATCCCGATGCTGCGGATCGCCGAGGCGCACCAGTGCGCCGGTGGCTCCACCCGGGTGTACCGGTTCGCCTGGCGCTCCGGCTCCTTCGGCGGACGCGCCGGCGCCAGTCACCGTATGGAAGGCCCCTTCGTGCTCGACGATTTCACTCTGTCGCTGACCAACCGGCTGCTGGGTGACGAGCGGCCCGCGAACCTGACCCGGGAACTGCACGGATCCTGGATTTCCTTCGCCACCACCGGTGATCCCGCGGTCGCCGGCCGGCCGGAGTACGAGCCCGGCTCCCGGTACACCATGGTGTTCGACGAGAAGACCGCGGTCGTCTCCGATCCGGAAGGTGAACGACGAGCCTGCTGGGACCACGTGCCACTGGACGGCTGAGACCTGCCGGCCCCTGCCGCACTCGGCCGGTTTCGTCAGCGCAGTGCGGGCACCCGTTGGCTGTACTTCGCGAGCAGTGCCGCGTTCGCCTCGTCGCCACCCTCCACATTGGAGCTTCGCCACAGTGGTACGTCGAGACCGTCGGCGGCGCCGCGGTCGAACACCTCGGTCAGGATCAGGTTCCACAGGAACGCGTTGACCACAGTGGACAGCGGTGCGGTGCGCGGCGCGCTCGCCGGGTGGCTCGCGTCGCCGGGGACCACCAGTGAATCGATGACCACGGTGCCCTCCTCGACGAGCGTGCTCGCCGAGCGCCGGGGTGCGGCGGCGACGCAGGCCCGCGACGTCACGGCGATCACCGACGCGCCCCGGCGGCGGGCGCCGGCGGCCAGTTCGACCGGATACGGGTTCACCCCGGAGGTGGAGAACACCACGAGCACGTCGTCCGGCCCCGGTGCGCGCTCGGCGAGCACCTCTTCGGCAAGGCCGCTGCGGCGTTCGGTCTTCGTGCTCTGCTGCGCGCCGTGCAGCGGAAGCAGCTCCGGGTGGTAGACGGGGTAGACGCAGGCGAGCCCGCCCGCGCGGTAGAAGGTCTCGGCGACCGCGGCGAGCGAATGCCCCGCCCCGGCGGTGAACACGAGCGCATCGGCCCGGATCACCCCCAGCAACAGGTCCGCGGCCGCGCTGAGCTGTGCGGCGTTGGCCTCGGCCGCCGCCTCGAGCTTGTCCGACGTGCTCTTCCAGATTTCCGTGGCGCTCACCACACCTGCCCTTCCTCGCGGGTCCGGGCGCCGAATGTATCGCGTGCGCACGCTTCGTGGTGGATTAACGTGGAGCCCGATCGAGCAGGGAGGCGGCCTGGTGGCGGATACGGGACCGGTGGTCACCCGATGGCACCCGCGGGGGCGCACCCGAGCGGTGGCGCTCGTCCTGCACGGCGGGGCGGAGCACGGGACCGTAAGAGTGCGCCCGTGGCGGCTCGCCTATCTGCGGATGGTCCCGCTGGCGCGTGCGCTGCACCGGGCGGGCCGGGACCACGGGCTCGAAGTGCACCTGCTGCGCAACCGCATCTACGGCTGGAACGCGCCGGCGGAGAGCCCGGTGCCGGACGCGCGCCGGGCGCTGGAGCGGATCCGCGCCGAGCACCCGGACGTGCCGGTCGTGCTGGTCGGGCACTCGATGGGCGGACGTGTCGCGCTGCGGGTCGCCGACGATCCGGCGGTGACCGGGGTGTGCGCGCTGGCCCCGTGGACGCCGTCCGGCGAACCGGTGGACGCGGTGCGCGGCCGTTCGGTGCTGATCGTGCACGGCACCCGCGACCGGATGACCTCGCCCGCCGAGTCGTACGCCTTCGCGGTGCGGGCCCGCGCGGTCGCCGAGCGGGTCGCGCGGTTCGAAATCGCGGGGGAGGGGCACGCGATGCTCCGCCGCGCCGCGGTCTGGACCAGGCTGATGTGTGCTTTCACCCGAGAACTGACGGGTGCAGCGGAAAGAGACGAGACTTTCCGGCGGGCCTGGGCCCGTCCGGAAGACGAGCGGCTGCGTATCCCCGGCTGACCTGCGAGGCCGGGACGCGGGCGGTGCCGCCCGGGAATATCATTTCAGGAGGGCCGGCAGGCCCGTCGGAGGGAGTGTCTTGTCCACGTCAAGAGTTGACCGGCCGGCGGAGGCGATCCCGCGGCCGGAGCCGGACGAATCCCGGTGGCCGGGACTGGCCACACCGCCGCATTCGCCGGTACGGGCGAGGGCCGCGGAAGCGTTGTTCCGCCGTGCGGTGAAGTCGCTGGACGTGCGGGTCACGTTCCCCGACGGCACGGTGCTGGGCGCGGGCGGCCCGGACGCGCCGGAGATGCGCATCAACCGCCCGTCCGCCTTCTTCCACCGGCTCGGTGCGGACGCCAAGATCGGCTTCGGCGAAGCGTATCTGGTCGGTGACTGGACCGCGGACGACCTGCCCGGCGTGCTGACGCCGTTCGCGGAGCGGCTGGCCACCATCGTGCCTGCGTTCCTGCAGCGGTTCCGCCGGCTGGCCGAGCGCGTGCAGCCCGCCTCGGAAGAGAACACCGTCGACGGTGCCCGCTCGAACATCCACCGGCACTACGACCTGTCGAACGATCTGTTCAGCGCGTTCCTCGACGAGTCGATGATGTACTCCTCCGCGCTGTTCGGGCCCGGCGACACGCTGACCCAGGCGCAGCACCGCAAGCTCGACAGCGTGCTCGACTACGCGGGCGTGCGCGAAGGCAGCGAGGTGCTGGAGATCGGCACCGGATGGGGTGAACTGTCCATCCGCGCGGCCCAGCGCGGGGCGCGGGTCACGTCGCTGACCATCTCGCAGGAGCAGAAGGTGCTGGCCGATGCCCGGATCGCCGAGGCGGGCCTGTCCGACCTCGTCGACGTGCGGCTGTGCGACTACCGCGAGGCCACCGGCGAGTACGACTCCGTGGTGAGCGTGGAGATGATCGAGGCGGTCGGCGCGTCCTACTGGCCCGCCTTCTTCGCCACGATCGGCGGACGGCTGCGCCCCGGCGGGCGGTTCGGCCTGCAGGCCATCACCATGGACCACGAACGGATGGTCGCCACGGCACGGTCCTACACCTGGATCCACAAGTACATCTTCCCCGGCGGCATCATCCCGTCGGTGCGCGCGATCGAGGAGGGCATGCGCGACAACACCCGGCTGAAACTGGCCGGGATGCGCGAGTTCGGCCAGGATTACGCCCGCACGCTGAAACTGTGGCGGGAGCGCTTCCAGCAGCGGTGGGAGGACATCCGGGGCTTCGGCTTCGACGAGGTGTTCGGCCGGATGTGGGAGTTCTACCTCGCCTACTCCGAGGCGGGCTTCCGGTCCGGGTATCTCAAGGTGCACCAGTTCGGGTTCGCCGACCCGCGCTGAACAGGGCCGTTCCCCGCCGGCACAACCCGTCCCGGGTGCCGCACGTCCTCCTGACGGGGACGTGCGGTTCACTGGGCCGCACACGACCACCGGATTCGGGGAACGGGTGATGGGACCGATGACCTACGGAGGCGACGACCGCAGGCGGCGGATGCCGCCGCAGCCGGGTGGACGGCCGCCGCAGCCGGGTGGGCGTCCGCGGCAGCACCAGCGGGCGCAGATGCTGCCGCTGCCGGGACGGGAATCGAGCCCGTACGACAGCCGTACCAGGCCGATGGGCGCACCGGGCCACGGGCAGGGGGAACCCCCGCCGCCGCCCCGGCAGCCGCCGCCCGGCCCGCCTGCCGGGGCGCCGCGCCCGCGCCGCAGGCGGCGGTGGGGCGTCGGCAAGGTCCTGATGACCCTGGTGCTGATCATCGTGCTGTTCCTCGGCGGGGTCTGGGCCTACCTGGAGTTCTCCATCAACCGGGTGGACGCGCTGAGCGATTACGACGGCCGCCCGGCCGCCGCGTCCGGCAGCAACTGGCTCATCGTCGGGTCGGACAGCCGTTCCGGGCTGACCGCCGAGCAGGAGGAGAACCTGGCCACCGGCGCGGAATCCGACGCGAAGGGGCAGCGCACGGACACCATCATGGTCGCGCACGTCCCGGACAACTCGACCAAGCCGACGCTGCTCAGCCTGCCGCGGGACTCGCAGGTGAAGATCCCCGGCCACGGCACCAGCAAGATCAACGCGGCGTTCGCCATCGGCGGCCCCGCATTGCTGGCGAAGACCGTGGAAGGTGCCACCGGCCTGCACATCGACCACTACGCGGAGATCGGTTTCGGCGGGTTCGCGAACATCGTGGAGGCCATCGGCGGGGTCGACATGTGCATCGACAAGGACATGAGCGATCCCAAGACCGGTATCGACATCAAGGCCGGCTGCCAGAAGCTCGACGGGCGCGAAGCACTCGGCTTCGTCCGGATGCGCTACAGCAGCGCGACCCCGCGGTCGGACCTCGACCGGGTGGCCAACCAGCGCAAGTTCATCGGTGCGCTGGTGAGCCAGATCGCCAGCCCCGGCACGCTGCTGAACCCGTTCGACTTCTTCCCGCTGCTGTCCTCGGCGCCGGACGCGCTGACCATGGACTCCGGCGACCACGTGCACAACCTGGCCGGCCTGGCGATCGCGATGCGCGGGATCTCCGACGGCGGGGTCACCACGACCACCGTCCCGCTGACGAGTTCTTCGGCCGAGCACTGGGACAAGTCGAAGTCACAGCAGTTGTTCGACGCGCTCAGGAACGACACCGAGGTGCCCTCGGACGTCGTGACCAACTGAGGCGGGCTTGGGCGGGCGCCCGGAAAATCGCGCGCCCGCCCGGCGGCCGTCCTGCGACGATGGCGGTATGGACACTCTCACCGACGGCGTGATCACTCTCGTCCGCTGGCGCCGGGAAGACCTCGACGTGCTCGTCCGCACGGCCGACGGCTCCAGGGACCACCTCGGCGACTGGCTCGTCTGGGCCACCGGTGGCTACGACCGCGCCAAGGGAGAGGAGTTCCTGACCGGCGCCGAGCAGCGGTGGGAGAACGGGCAGTCCCAGGACTACGCCATCTGCACCCCGGAGTCGGTGGTGGCAGGCGGCTGCGGCCTGATCAACCGCGACCCCGGCCGGGAGATCGGCTACTGGCTGGCCAAGGAACACACCGGCCGCGGCTACGTGACCCGCGCGGCAGCACTGCTGGTCGCCGAATCCTGGCGCCAGGGCGCGACTTTCGTGGAGATCAGGCACGACGAGCGCAACGAACGCAGCGCCGCCGTACCACGCCGGCTCGGCTTCACCCCGCACCGCCAGGAACCCGCCGGGGAACCGGTCGCCCCCGCCTGCGCGGGCATCAACCACGTGTGGCGGCTGACCCGGCCGGGATGAGTCACGGCCGGACGCACGGCAAGATCGTGGCGCCCCGGTTCCGGCGGCACCGTGTCGGCCGCGCCCGATCGGGGTGACTCGCCGCGGGCTCGGGGCGTTCCGGTCCGGGCAGTGGTCTGGACAACCGGCCGCCGCCCGGCTCGGGTGCGGAGCGGCAGGCGCGTGGTGTCCCGGTCCAGGGGGCTTGTGTGGCGGTTGCCGTGCGCTGCGGACAAGTCCGCCCGGGGTCCGGTTCGGACGGTGCCTGGTAATGCGGCTGCCGGCGTGGCCCGGCGCGAGTGGCGGCCGCGGCCCGTGGTGGTCCGCGGTTCGGCCGGACGTGCGGGTGGTGGCCGACCCGGCCGGTGCGTGCGGCGACCGGGTTCGTGGGGCCAGGCCGTGTGGTGGCGGGCTGGGTGGGCGGTCGCCCCGGCCGGGGGTGGGCTGTAGCCGGGCTCGTCGGGCCAGGCTGTGGTCTGGCCCGGGTCAGCGGTGGTGGCCGGGCTGGGTGGGTGGCCGGCCCGGCCGGGGGTGAGCCGCGGCCGGGCTCTTGGCGTCTCGGACGTGCCGTGGCGGACCCGGGCGGGGTGCGTCCCGGCCGGGACGCACCCCGCCCTTGTTCAGGCAGCTGCTCGCTCTCGCAGTACCTGCAGGGCCCGGTCGGCGTGTGTGCTGAAGTTGAGTTCGCTCTTGACCACCTCGAGGATCCGGCGGTCGGTGCCGATCACGAAAGTCTGGCGTTTTGCGTGCAGGGGCAGGATCCTGCGCCACACGCCGAACTGCTTCGCCACCACTCCGTCCACATCGGACAACAGCGGGTAGTCGAAGCCGTGCGTCTCGGAGAAGGTGCGCTGTTTGATCACCTCGTCCGGGCTGATGCCCACGCGCTGGGCGCCCACCTCGGCGAATTCCGCGGCCAGGTCGCGGAAGTGGCAGCTTTCCGCGGTGCAGCCGCTGGTCATCGCGGCCGGGTAGAAGAAGAGCACCACCGGTCCGCCGGCGAGCAGGGCGGACAGGGTGCGGTCGGTGCCCTGGTCGTCGGGGAGGGTGAAGTCGGGCGCGAGGTCGCCGGTCTGCATGGGGGTCCTTCCGGAGGTCGGGGTGGCACAGGCCATCCTGTCGGGTGTTCGGTGCCGCCGCAGTCCCGGATTGGTCAGCGGGCGTGCCGTTCGATCATCTCGTCCACCTCGTCGCCGGTGGCCGAATCGGCGACGAACGCGCCGCGGGCGGCCAGCACGCCCAGCTCCCGCAGCAGCCGCGCGTGCTCGGCGGTGCGCACGCCCTCCGCGCCGATCCGCAGGCCCAGTTCCCTGGCCCTGGTGACCAGCTGGCCGAGATGGCGCAGATCGCTTTCGGCCGGGTCCTCCCGGTCGAGCGCGTCGATCACCGCGCCGCTGAGGATCACGTGCCGCACCGGCAGCCGGAGCCGCGGGATCAGCTCCAGATCGGCCGAACCGGCGATGGTGAGCACCAGCTGCGCACCCAGGTCGGCCAGCACGGTGAAGGAGTCCAGCACCTCGCCGCTGTTGTCGAACAACGATTCCCGGTCGGTGCACAGCCGCAGCGCCCGTGCGGGCAGTTCGTGCCGGTCGAGCTGTTCCTTGACCAGCAGCACCAGATCGGGATCGGTGGCGAGCCGGTTCGGCAGCCGGACGCACACGTCGGGCGCGGCGTCGCCGTAGCGGCCGCGCCAGCGCGCGGAGGCGGCCAGCGATTCGGCCAGCAGCCACTTGCCGAGCGGGATGGTCATGCCGGTGATGTGGGCCAGCGGGTAGAACTCGCCGGAACCGAGTTCGCCCTTCTCCGGATGGTGCCAGCGCAGCTCGGCGTTCACCGCGGCGATGTCCTCCGGTTTGGCCAGCTTCACCGTCGGCCGGTAGACCAGCGAAAATTCCCCGTTCTCCAGTGCGCCCGCGAGCACTGCGCCGAGCTGGTAGCGGCCACGGTCCTGTGCGTCGCGCTGCGGATCGAACAGCATCCACTGCGCCTTGCCCGCCTCCTTGGCGCGGTGCAGTGCGAGTTCCGCGGCACGCAGCAGCTCGCCCGGCCCGCCCTCGCCTGCCGGGCGCACCACGATGCCGGCACTCGCGCTCACGCCGATGCCGTACCCGTCGAGGTAGACCGGCTCGTGGAGGTCTTCCAGCGCCCGGTCGACGAGCGCCACCGCCTGCTGCCGGGTCAGCTGCGGACCGCGCAGCAGCACCCCGAATCCGTCGCCGGAGAGCCGGGCGACGTACCCCTCGTAACCCCGGTGCGTTCCGCCGAACACCGCGTGCAGCTTGCCCGCGACCTTCTTCAGCACCTGGTCGGCCACGCCCGCGCCGAGTCCGTCGTTGATCACCCGGAAACCGTCGGCGTCCAGGTAGATCAGCGCGACCTCGTCGGCACCGCCTGCGCCGACCGCGGCCTCGAGCCGCGCGGTGAACGCCGCGGTGTTCGGCAGGCCGGTGAGCGGATCGTGCAGGTTCTGGTGCAGCAGCCGCTCTCCGAGCAGGTGCAGATCGTCGGTGTCGGCGGCCATCAGCACCGGAAACCGGGTGCCGGGCCGATCGCCGGGCACCGAGGCGAGCGTGATGTTGGTGATCAGGCCGCCGTCCTCACGGTGGTCGAGGTGCAGACCGCGCACCGTGCGCTGCTCGCCGGCGTCGTCCATCACCCGTTCCAGCCCGGCCCGCAGCCGTCCGGCGTCCTGCGGGGTCGAGGCCAGCTCGGCGAGGTGCCTGCCGAACAGCCGTTCCGCCGGCACGCCGAGCAGCTTCGCGAGCGCCGCGTTGGACTCCACGATCATGCCGGACGGATCGGCCAGCGCGATCCCGATCGGCGCGACGCTGAACAGCGCAGTGAAACGCAGCAGTGCACCGTCGTCGGCAGGCACCGCCGCGGCGGCCACTTCGCCGGCGAAGTCGAGCAGCGTCCGCTCCAGTTCCGCGGGAGGGAGCGTTACTCCTTTGGTGTCGGTCAGCTTGGCCGCGTACCTGCGCGCGACCTCGACCCACCCTGGTGCGGGACCAGGCTCCGGCACACTCCACCTCTTCGGACGCGGACAAAGACCAGCTCAAGCCCGGTGTCGGAAACGAAGGACCCACACTGGGTACGAGCCGGCCGCGAGTGATGCCACGGCATCACGGGCGAAACGGGGTGTCTACCGGCTGAACGAGTGATGGACGCCACACAAATGGTGACCGGATGTCACCTTGAGTGCTCGATGGTGGTGCGCTGATTCGTCCGTTCCCCCGGGCCGGTTCCCGCCTCTCGCGGCCGGTGTCAACGATAGGCGAGCTGTATCGGCAGCCCGTCGGCGGGCACCGGCAGTGAGACGTAGTCCCACTTCAGCTCGTAATCCTCGGGCACCGACCAGCGGTAGGTCCGCAGCATCTCGTGCATCAGCGCCTTCACCTCGAGGCTGCCGAACTGCAGCCCGATGCACTTGTGCGCGCCGCCGCCGAACGGCATCCAGGCGAACCGGTGCGCCTTGTCCTCGCGGCGGTCCGGGCCGAACCGGTCCGGGTCGAAGCGCATCGGGTCGGTCCAGCAGTCCGGCGTGAAGTGGTTCAGCGTGGGGGAGACGGCGACCAGCGTGCCCGCGGGCAGGTGGTGGCCGAGCACCTCGGTGTCCTTTGTGGTCATCCGGGACAGCGAGGGCACCGGCGCGCGCAGCCGCAAGGCCTCCTTCATCACCAGGTCCAGCGTTTCCAGGCGCTCCAGTGCGTCGAGGTCCGGCAGGTCGTCGCCGAGCCGCAGCGACTCCTCCCGCGCGCGTTCCTGCCACTGCGGGTGCTTGGCGAGGTAGTAGGCCATCGCGCTGCTGGTGATGGTCGTGGTGTCGTGCGCGGCCATCATCAGGAAGATCATGTGGTTCACGATGTCCACGTCGCCGAACCGGTCGCCGTCCTCGGTGGTGGCATGGCACAGCGCGGAGAACAGGTCGTCGCCGTCGGCATCCCGCTTCGCGGGCAGGTTCGCGGCGAAGTAGCGCTCCAGCAGCCGCCGTCCGCGCAACCCGGCGGCCCACCGGCCGCCCGGCACCGGACGGCGCACCAGAGCGGTTCCGGCCCGGACCGAGTTCACGAACGCGCGGTTGATCCGTGCCGCGTCGAACGCTCCGCCGGAGGACGGCAGATCCATGAACACCCGGGTGGCGACGTCGAGTGTGAGCTGTTTGAGCGCCCAGTACAGCCGGGGCCGCCCGCCGTCGCCCCACGAGCGGACCCCTTCGCGCAGCGGCGGTGCCATCTGCGTGACGTAGCGGGCCAGCCGGTCGCGGGTGAACGCCTGCTGCATGATCCGCCGGTGCAGGTGGTGCTCGCCGAAGTCCAGCAGCATCAGCCCGCGCTCGAAGAACTGCTCGATGAAGAACTTCCAGCCCTCCTGGGAGAAGGCCTTGTCCTTGTTGACGAGCGCGATCCGGGTGGCCTCCGGTCCGGATAGGGACACGATCCGGCGGCCGAACGCACCCATCCAGGACACCGGGCCGTACTGCTCGAAGCGGCGAAGGCTGAAGTCGAGGCCGAAGCGCATCATCTCCGGCACGTGCCCGACCACCGGCGGACCGTCGTCGCCGAGCACCGGGCGCAGGCCGCTGCCCGGCGGAGGTGCGGCCAGTTCGCGCACCGGCCACCGCGAGCCGAGCCACCGCTCGTCCACGGTGCGGGGCAACGGGATCGCGGTCAACGGGGGCACCCGGCCCCGCAGCGTCCCCGCGACTCCGGCGATCCGGTCGACTGCGCTGGTCATGCCGAGCACCTCCGGGCGAGGAAACCACTGCCGTTCCACGGTGCGCTCTTGTTGACGCGGTGACAATACCTCCGAGCTGGCCCATCCGGGTGATTCGGCACAAACCGGCCGGACGGCGGGAGCCCGCCGTCCGGCCCGGTCTCAGCGGGCTCCGCCGCGCAGCTGCCGAGTAGTGCCGACGATCAGCGAGCTCCGCCGCGCAGCTGCCGAGCGGCAGCATTGATCGGCGGGATTCACCGCGCGGCGCCGACAATCAACGGGCTTCGCCGCGCAGCTGGCGTGCGGCGGCGACCAGATGCCGCAGTGCCGGTTCGACCTCGGCGTACCTGCGGGTCTTGAGCCCGCAGTCCGGGTTGATCCACAGCCGTCCGGCGGGTACCGCGGCGAGTGCGGTCCGCACCAGACCGGTCACCTCACCGGAGTCCGGCACTCGCGGCGAGTGGATGTCGTAGACGCCCGGTCCCACCCCGCGGGCGAACCCGGCGCCGGTGAGATCGGCCAGTACCTCCATTTTGGACCGTGCGGCCTCGATGCTGGTCACGTCGGCGTCCAGTGCGTCGATCGCGGGCAGCACCTCGCCGAACTCCGAGTAGCACATGTGCGTGTGGATCTGCGTGCTGTCCGCGACGCCCGAGGTGGCCAGCCGGAAGGCGTGTACCGCCCAGCCGAAGTACGCCTCGTGCCCGGCCGCCCGCAGCGGCAGCAGTTCGCGCAGCGCGGGCTCGTCGACCTGGACGATCCGGATGCCCGCGGTCTCCAGATCGGCCACCTCGTCGCGGATGGCCAGTGCCACCTGCCGCGCGGTGTCGCCGAGCGGCTGGTCGTCGCGGACGAACGACCACGCCAGGATGGTCACCGGGCCGGTCAGCATGCCCTTCACCGGACGGCCGGTGAGACTTTGCGCGTAGCGGGCCCATTCCACCGTCATCGGCTCCGGCCGGGACACATCGCCGAACAGGATCGGCGGGCGCACGCACCGCGAACCGTAGGACTGCACCCAGCCGTGTTCGGTGGCCGCGAACCCGGCCAGCTGCTCGGCGAAGTACTGCACCATGTCGTTGCGCTCCGGCTCACCGTGCACGAGCACGTCGAGGCCGAGGTTCTCCTGCAACCGCACCACGCGTTCGATCTCGGCGCGCATGGCGGTCCGGTACTCCTCGTCGCGGAGCCGTCCCGCGCGGTGCGCCGCCCTGGCCCGGCGGACGTCACCGGTCTGCGGGAACGAGCCGATCGTCGTGGTCGGCAGTGCGGGCAGGTCCAGCGCGGTCGACTGGGCGAGCACCCGCTGCGCGTACGGCGGGCGGATCGCGTCCTTCTCGGTCAGCCCGGCGATCCTGGTGCGGACGGCCGGATCGGTCGGCTCGGTGGCCCGCGCCCGGTCGGCCACCGCTTCACGGGCGGGCGTGAGATCCACGTCCGCGCCGGCGAGTGCCCGGCCGAGCAGCACGACCTCGTCGACCTTCTGCCGGGCGAACGCGAGCCAGCCCCGCAGCCGCGGATCGAGCCGCGGTTCGGCGGCCACGTCGTAGGGCACGTGCAGCAGCGAGCACGACGTGCTGACACCGACCCGTGCGGCAGTGTCCAGGAGCCGCCGCGCCCGGACGAGCGCACGGTCGGGATCGGTGCGCCACACGTTGCGCCCGTCCACCACCCCGGCCAGTACCTCCTTGTCCCGCAGTGCGCCCTCCGCGGCCACGGCGTCCACAAAGGACTCATCGGTGACCAGGTCCACGGCCAGTGCGTCGATCGGGGAGCGGGCCAGTACGCCCAGCGCCCGGCCGAGCCCGCCGAAGTAGCCGGCCACCAGCAGTTTCGGCCGGTCGGCCTGTTTTGCCAGCACGTGGTAGGCGCGGGTGAGCGCGTTCAGCTCCGGAGTGCTTCGGTCGGCGGCGAACGCAGGCTCGTCCAGCTGCACCCACTCCACGCCCTCGGCCCGCAGCTGCCGCAACAGCTCGGCGTAAGCGGGCAGCAGCTCGTCCAGCAGGTCCAGCGGCCGGAATCCGGGCGTGTCCGGTTTCGCCAGCAGCAGGAAGGTGACCGGGCCGAGCAGCACCGGACGCGGGGTGATGCCGAGCGCGCGGGCCTCGCGGACCTCGTCGACCGTGGCGGTGCCGGTCAGCGTGAACCGGCTGTCCGGGCCCAGCTCCGGGACGAGGTAGTGGTAGTTGGTGTCGAACCACTTCGTCATCTCCAGTGCGGGCGCGTCCGGCACCCCGCGCGCGGCGGCGAAGTAGGTGTCCAGCGGCGACAGGCCGAGCCGGGTGAAGCGCTCCGGCAGTGCACCGAACAGTACGGCGGTGTCCAGCACCTGGTCGTAGTGCGAAAAGGTGCCGGACGGGATCGAGCCGAGACCGGCGTCGCGCAGTGCGGTCCAGGTCTGTTCGCGCAGCTGCCCTCCGGTGGCCAGCAGCTCGTCCTCGGTCCCGGTGCCGGCCCAGTAGGCCTCCAGCGCCCGCTTCAGTTCCCTGGCCGGCCCGATCCTCGGGTAGCCAAGAACGGTGGTGCCGATCGTGTTCACAGCATGCATCCTCACGTGCTCGCCGGAAGAGTCCGGGCACGCGGCAGCCGTGCTTCGGTCGCGCCCTGTCCCACGAGGCCCGGACTCACGCACGCCGTCGGCGTGCGTGCCACGGGCAGGTCTTCGGACTCGTGGGCGCCGGGCACGCTCCTACTCGCCGTCGCTTCCCGGGCGCTGGCGCCCAGTGCTGGACCACATCCTCGTGGTGACGGCTTTCGTTCCCACTCACCGCTGCGGGGCAGTCCCGGAATCGCACCGGGTTCCCTCTTGCCTCGCCCGGACGTGAAAAAGCTCGGCCACGCCCTGGCGAACCAGTGGCGTGGCCGAGCTTAGCCGCAGCGGTCAGTCCCAGTCGAGGGCGCCGCCGGACTGGTACTCGATGACCCTCGTCTCGAAGAAGTTCTTCTCCTTCTTGAGGTCCATCGCCTCCGACATCCACGGGAACGGGTTCTCGTTCTCGCCGAAGATGGGGGCCAGCCCGATCTGCTGCGCCCGCCGGTCGGTGATGAAGTGCATGTACTGCTCGCACAGCTGCGCGGACAGTCCCAGCATACCGCGCGGCATGGTGTCGCGGGCGTAGGAAACCTCCAGCTCACAGGCTTCTCGCAGCATCCCGCGCACCTCCTGCTGGAACTGCTCGGTCCACAGGTGCGGATTCTCGATCTTGATCTGGTTGATGCAGTCGATGCCGAAGTTCAGGTGGATCGACTCGTCGCGCAGGATGTACTGGTACTGCTCGGCGATGCCGACCATCTTGTTGCGCCTGCCGAGCGAAAGGATCTGCGCGAACCCGGTGTAGAACCACATGCCCTCGAAGATCACGTAGAACGCCACCAGATCACGCAGGAACGCGGTGTCGGCCTCCGGTGTGCCGGTCTTGAAGTCCGGGTCCTCGAGGTGCTGGGTGTACTTCAGTGCCCACGCGTCCTTGTCCGAAATGGACGGAACCTCGCGGTACATGTTGAACAGCTCGCCCTCGACCAGGCCGAGGCTTTCGCAGATGTACTGGAAGGTGTGCGTGTGCACGGCCTCCTCGAAGGCCTGGCGCAACAGGTACTGGCGGCACTCCGGGTTGGTGATCTGCCGGTACACCGCGAGCACGATGTTGTTGGCCACCAAGGACTCCGCGGTGGCGAAGAAGCCGAGGTTGCGCTTGAGCATCTGCCGCTCGTCCTCGGTCAGCCCGTCGGTCGACTTCCACAGCGCGATGTCGGCCTGCATGGCGACCTCGGTCGGCATCCAGTGGTTGTTGCAGCCGGCCAGGTACTTCTCCCACGCCCACCGGTACTTCATCGGCAGCAGCTGGTTGACGTCGGAGCGGGCGTTGATCATCCGCTTGTCGTCGACGTTGATCCGGGCCGCGCCGACCTCGATCTCGCCGAGGCCGGTCGCGTCCGTGGTCTCCAGGTTGGTCATGTCTTCCGGGTTTCCTTACTGGCAGGCTTCGCAGTCGGGGTCGTCGATCCGGCACGCGGCACCATCGGTGGCGACGAAGTCGACGTCGTCCACCTTCGGCGCGGCCTTGGTCTCCGGCTCCGCGGCAGGCGGGGTCGCCGGGACCGCGGCGGCAGGCGAAGGGGAGGGGCTGGGCGAGGGCGCCGGTGCCGCCGCCGGGCCGGCCGCGGGAGCCGCGGCCGGGGTGGCCGAGACCGCGTTCAGCTTGCCGTCGGTGCCGCGCAGGGTGCTCTTCTCCACGTGCGTCGCGGACTGTGCACGCAGGTAGTAGGTGGTCTTGAGGCCCTTGTGCCAGGCGTAGCGGTACAGCTCGTCGAGCTTGCGGCCGCTGGGTGCGGCGATGTACAGGTTCAGCGACTGCGCCTGGTCGATCCACTTCTGCCGCCGTGAACCCGCGTCCACCAGCCACTTCGACTCGATCTCGAAGGCTGTGGCGTAGAGCGCCTTGAGCTCGTCCGGGACCCGGTCGATCCGGCCGAGGCTGCCGTCGAAGTACTTCAGGTCGCTGACCATCACCTCGTCCCACAGCCCGCGTTCCTTGAGCGAGCGGACCAGGTGCGGGTTCACCACGGTGAAGTCACCGGACATGTTGGACTTCACGAACAGGTTCTGGAACAGCGGTTCGATCGACTGGCCCACGCCGCAGATGTTGGAGATCGTCGCGGTCGGCGCGATCGCCATCACGTTGGAGTTGCGCATACCCACGGTCTGCACCCGACGGCGCAGCGGTGCCCAGTCCAAAGTGGACGAAGTGTCCACGTCGAGCGCGTCGCCGTCGCGGGCGTCGATCAGCAGCTTCATCGAGTCGATCGGCAGGATGCCGCGGCTCCACAGCGAGCCCTCGAACGACTGGTAGCGGCCGCGCTCCTCGGCGAGGTCGGTGGACGCCGAGATCGCGTAGTAGGAGATGTGCTCCATGCTCTCGTCGGCGAACTGCACCGCGTCGTCCGAGGACAGCGGCAGCCCCAGCTCGAACAGCGCGTCCTGGAAACCCATCAGTCCCAGCCCGATCGGCCGGTGCCGCAGGTTGGACCGGCGAGCCTCGGGGATCGTGTAGAAGTTGATGTCGATCACGTTGTCCAGCATCCGGACCGCGGTGCGCACGGTCTGCTCCAGCCGCAACGTGTCGAGGCCCGCCGGGGTCACGTGCTTGAGCAGGTTCACCGAACCGAGGTTGCAGACCGCGACCTCTTCGGAGTTGGTGTTCAGCGTGATCTCGGTGCACAGGTTGGAGGAGTGCACCACGCCGATGTGCTGCTGCGGCGAACGCAGGTTGCACGGGTCCTTGAAGGTGATCCACGGGTGCCCGGTCTCGAACAGCATGGTCAGCATGCGCCGCCACAGCTCGACCGCGCGGATCTTGCGGAACACCTTGATCTCACCGCGCTCGGCGGCCGCCTCGTACTCGCGGTAGCGCTCGGCGAACGCGGTGCCGTAGAGGTCGTGCAGGTCCGGCGTCTCGTTCGGGGAGAACAGCGTCCACTGCGCATCGGCCTCGACGCGGCGCAGGAACTCGTCGGGCACCCAGTTGGCGGTGTTCATGTCGTGCGTGCGCCGCCGGTCGTCGCCGGTGTTCTTGCGCAGGTCGAGGAATTCCTCGACGTCGACGTGCCAGGTCTCCAGGTACGCGCACGCCGCGCCCTTGCGCTTGCCGCCCTGGTTCACCGCGACCGCGGTGTCGTTGGCGATCTTCAGGAACGGCACGACCCCCTGTGACTGGCCGTTGGTGCCCTTGATGTGCGCACCGAGGCCGCGGACCGGGGTCCAGTCGTTGCCGAGACCGCCGGAGTACTTGGCCAGCAGCGCGTTGTTCTTGTACGCCTGGAAGATCGAGTCCAGATCGTCGTCCACAGTGGTCAGGAAGCAGGACGAGAGCTGGGCGCGCGTGGTGCCCGAGTTGAACAGCGTCGGGGTGGAGGCCATGAAGTGGAAGGTGGACAGCAGTTCGTAGAACTCGATCGTCCTGCCCTCGCGGTCGTCCTCGCGGATCGCGAGGCCCATCGCAACGCGCATGAAGAACGCCTGCGGCAGTTCGAACCGCACCCCGTCGTGGTGCTGGAAGTACCGGTCGTACAGCGTCTGCAGGCCGAGGAAGCCGAAGTCCAGGTCGCGTTCGGGGCGGATCGCCGCGGTGATCCGGTCGAGGTCGAAGGTGGCCAGCTGCGAATCGACCAGCTCCAGTTCGATCGCGCGGCGAAGGTAGCTGCGGAAGTACGGCGGGTATTCGCCGGTCATCTCGTCCTGGCTGGCCTGGCGCGGGGTGCCGGCCAGGTAGCTGAGCGCCTCGCCGCGCAGCTTGTCCAGCAGCAGCCGGGCGCTCACGTACGAGTAGTTCGGCTCCTGCTCGACCAGCACCCGGGCGGCCATGATCTGGGCCAGCGCCAGTTCGTCGGTGCTGATGCCGTCGTAGAGGTTGCGCTTGGTCTCGGTCAGCACCGGCTCGGCGGTCACGTCGTCGAGCCCGGCGACCGCCTCGCCGACCACGTGCGACACGCGGGCCCAGTCGAGCGGGCGCACCGTGCCGTCGACGCTCTTCACGCTGATCGCGGCT
Source organism: Amycolatopsis ultiminotia (assembly GCF_039536925.1). NCBI lineage: Bacteria > Bacillati > Actinomycetota > Actinomycetes > Pseudonocardiales > Pseudonocardiaceae > Amycolatopsis > Amycolatopsis ultiminotia. The sequence continues at coordinate 555,329 of NZ_BAAAZN010000002.1, forward strand.
TCCGCGGGGGCGGGCGCGGCAGCCTCACGGGCCTTCGCACGCTCTTCGCGGTACAGCACGTAGGCGCGCGCGACCTTGTGGTGTTCGCCGCGCATCAGCGCGAGTTCGACCAGGTCCTGGATCTGCTCGATGTGCAGCGCGGTCTCCGGACCGGCGTGACGCAGCAGCGAGGCTTCCACCTGTTCGGTCAGCTCGGCGACCACGTGGTGCACGCGTGACGACGCGGCGGCGTCGTCACCTTCGACCGCGAGGAAGGCCTTGGTCAGCGCCACCGAGATCTTGCCGGCGTCGAAGGGCGAGACGCTGCCGTCCCGCCGGATGACGCGGACGGCGTTGACCTGCTCCCCCGTCGCGGGCGGCCGCTGACCGGTTTCCACTGACATGCGTGTCTCCAAAAAAAGGGCGCGTTCGATCTCCGCACGGCCCGCGGGGCCGTGCGCTGCAGTTGCGGTGAAGCTGCCCGGCGACCCTCCTCAAGCGGTCTCCCCGTCGCTGGGGGCTGCCGGTGTTCAGAGACTACATGTAGGGGTGGACCGCTGCACGGGCCCCAAGGGGTGGCGTGTCGAGGCTTCACCCTCGCGGGTTAGGCGATCACCCAGAGCGGCTGGTCGAGCGATCGCCGGGACCGAACCGAAGGGTGAAACCGCGCAGTGCGGCACTGGCCACGGGCCGGTGCCGGGCGAGGTAACCGAGCGCGCCGCGAGGGTTGACCGACCAGTCGGCGGCGGCCGCGTGCGGCTTCGCGCGCCAGCGGACCGGGGTGCGCGCGAGCCTGCCGTCGAGGGTCTGCGCGATCTCGAACCGGGCGGGTACCGCGACCGGCAGTCCGGCCCGCGGGGTGAAGGCGGCGGTGGCGATCCAGTCGTCGGCGGTGGCCGCGGTGAAGGTGCGGCCACCGGTGAAGCCGAGCGATGCGAGGTCTTTCGGGATGCCCCACAGCTCCCGTCCGCCGTCGCGGGAAACCTCGCTGTCGACCCAGATCTGGGTGATCGACGCGGCAAGCCCGCGGCCGTGCACCGCGACCGCGGCGAGCAGTTCGTGGTAGCTCAGCCGGCCGGGTGGCAGGTAGTCGATCCAGGCGGTGAACACCGACGCGTGCCCGGCGAGCACCACCGGCTCGGCGCCGTCGGGCAATGCAGGCAGCTCGTCGACCGGCAGTCGCCACATCGACACGCGGGCTTCGCCGGCCAGCTCCCACGGTTCGGGCGGGTAGCCGGTCATTCGCTCGCCCACGGCAGGTACGACGGCAGATCGGTGTCCACCCGCCGGATGAACTCGGGGGACCGCTTCTGCAGGAAGGACTGAACGCCCTCGGCTGCGTCCGCGTTCGTGGGCAGTTCGCCGACCAGGCGCGAGTCGAGGTCGTGTGTGTCGAACGGGGTGGGTGCGAACGCCATCCGGTACAGCATCTGCCGAGTGACCGCGACGGCGACCGGTGCGGTGTTCGCCGCGAGTTCGCGGGCGAGTTCCTGGGCCCGTGCCAGCACTTCGTCCGGTGGGAGGATGCGGTGCACGAGCCCGGCCCGCAATGCCTCGTCCGGGCCGAACACCCGCCCGCTCATCATCCAGTCGAGCGCCGTGCCCATCCCGACGAGCCGGGGCAGGTACCAGGCGGATCCGCCCTCGGGTGCGATGCCACGGCGGGTGAAGACGAACCCGAACTTCGAGTCGGCCGAGGCGAACCGGTAGTCGCAGGAGAGCGTGATGGTGATCCCGGCCCCGACCGACGCACCGCGCAACGCGGCGATCACCGGCTTGTTCATGGTGAAGATCCGCCGGGAGACGCGCCCGGCAGGCTCCAGCCATCCGGCGGGCGGCCCGTCGCCGGTTTCGAACTCGAAACCCCCCGACGCGAGATCGGCACCGACCGAGAAGTCCTCGCCGGTACTGCCGAGCACCACGGCGCGCACGCTTTCGTCGCGATCCGCCCGATCCAGCGCGTCCGCCAGCTCGTCGGCCATCCGCACGGTGTACCCGTTGCGTGCGTGCGGCCGATCGAGCCGCACTGTCGCGACCCGCGCGGCGACCTCGTAGGTGACCTCCGCGTAGGAATCCATCCGCCGAAGGTAGGCCACCACCGGATTACTGACAAGATGTCAATAGTGCTCGGTGCGGGATCATCGGACCATGCTGCGAGTGGGCTCGGTGGTATTCGGGGTCAAGGACATGGCGCGTGCGGTGGCGTTCTGGTGCGCGGCACTCGGTTATCTGCCCCGCGACCGCGAACCGGCGCCGGATTTCGTCGTGCTGGTGCCGAACGGGGGTGCGGGGCCGCGGCTGTCGCTCCAGCTGACCGAGACTCCGGCGGAGGAGGAGCCGACGGTGCATCTCGACCTCTACGCCGGGGACGCCGCCGACCAGGCAGCGGAAGTCGACCGCCTGCTGACCCTGGGCGCGCACCGGGTCGACTGGCCGCACTACCCGCCGGACGCGGATTTCGTGGTGCTGGCGGATCCGGAGGGCAACCGGTTCTGCGTGATCGACACCGGCCGCGGCTGAGCGCGTGGCCGGGCGCCGGGCTGTGGCCGGGTGTTGAGCGCTTGGCCGGGTGCTGGGCGCTTGGCCGAGTGTTGAGCGCGTGGCCGGGCGCCGGGCGGTGGCCGGGTGCTGGGCTGTGGCCGGGTGCTGAGCGCTTGGCCGTGTGCCGGGCTGTGGCCGGGTGTTGAGCGCGTGGCCGGGTGCTGGGCGCTTGGTCGAGTGCTGGGCTGTGGCCGGGTGTTGAGCGCGTGGCCGGGTGTTGAGCGTGTGGCTGTGTGCCGGGCCGTGGCCGGGTGCGCAGTCGGCAGCCGTTTCGAGACCGCCCCCGGGACGGCATCTTCACCGGCCGGCCCGCCGGTGCTCTCCCGATTCGGGATAAAACAATCATGCGCGCTTGATTTTTCCGTGGACGGGGGCCACGCTGGGTGTGCCCGCTGACGCAGGGAGGCGCAGGATGGCTGATCTCGCCGTGATCCTCGGGGATCTGGCGGCCGAATCGCAGGTGATCGACGACCTGGTGGCCGGTCTGGACGCCGGGGGCTGGGCGCGGCCGACGCCCGCCGAGGGGTGGACCGTCGCACACCAGATCGCGCACCTGGCATGGACCGACGAGAAGTCGCTGATCTCCGCGAGCCGGCCCGAGGACTGGCAGGGCGAGGTGGAGAACCTGCTGAGCGTCGGCGAGCACTATGTCGACCTCGGGGCTGCCGAGGGAGCCGAACTGCCGCCGGACGAGCTGCTCACGCGCTGGCGCACCGCCAGGGCCGAGCTTGCGAAAGCGCTCGAGGCGGTGCCTGCCGGGGAAAAACTGCCGTGGTACGGGCCGCCGATGAGCGCGGCCTCCATGGCCACCGCCCGGATGATGGAGACCTGGGCGCACGGGCAGGACGTCGCGGACGCGCTCGGCGTCACCCGCGAGCCCACCGCCCGGCTGTGGCACATCGCCCGGTTCGGCACGCGCACCCGGGACTTCGCCTACAAACTGAACTCGCTCGCCCCGCCGGCCGGGGAATTCCGCGTGGAACTCGCCGCGCCGGACGGGACCACCTGGGCGTTCGGTCCCGCGGACGCCGACCAGTGGCTCACCGGCAGTGCCCTCGACTTCTGCCTGGTCGTCACGCAGCGCCGGCACCCCGCCGACACCGATCTCGTCGCCACCGGGGACGAGGTGGCCGAATGGCTCGGCATCGCACAGGCCTTCGCCGGGCCGCCCGGGTCCGGACGAGGGCCGGGGCAGTTCGCATGAGCGCCGGTTCGTCCGCGCAGGCGGGTACCGCCGGGGTGCTGCGCGTCGGCAACGCGTCGGGCTTCTACGGCGACCGGTTCTCCGCGGTGCGCGAAATGCTCACCGGCGGTCCGCTCGACGTGCTGACCGGGGACTACCTCGCCGAGCTGACCATGCTCATCCTCGGCCGGGACCGGATGAAGGATCCGGACCGCGGCTACGCCAAGACCTTCCTCCGGCAGATGGAGGAAAACCTGGGACTGGCCAAGGAAAAGGGCGTGCGGATCGTCGCGAACGCCGGTGGCCTGAACCCGGCGGGGCTCGCCGCCGCATTGCGGGAACTGGCTGCGAAGCTCGGGCTCGAGGTCCGGATCGCGCACGTCGAGGGCGACGATCTGCTCAGCCGTGCGGACCAGCTGGGCTTCGAAAAGCCGTTGACCGCCAATGCTTATCTCGGTGCATGGGGCATCGTGGAATGCCTGCGTGCGGGTGCGGACGTGGTGGTCACCGGCCGGGTCACCGACGCCTCGGTGATCGTCGGCCCGGCCGCCGCGCACTTCGGCTGGGCCCGCGACGACTACGACGCGCTCGCCGGTGCGGTCGTCGCCGGGCACGTGATCGAATGCGGTGCACAGGCGACCGGCGGCAACTACGCGTTCTTCCGCGAGCAGCCGATCGGCGTACCGGGCTTCCCGATCGCGGAAATCCACGCCGACGGTTCCAGCGTGATCACGAAACACCCCGGCACCGGGGGAGTGGTCAACACCGGCACGGTCACCGCGCAGCTGCTGTACGAAATCACCGGTGCCCGTTATGCGAATCCTGATGTGACCGCCCGGTTCGACACCTTCACCCTCGGCGAGGCGGGTCCGGACCGGGTCCGGATTTCCGGGGTGCGCGGGGAAGCGCCGCCACCGACGGCGAAGGTCTGCCTGAACCGGCTCGGCGGCTTCCGCAACGAGACCACGTTCGTCCTCACCGGACTGGACATCGAGGAGAAGGCCGCGCTGGTCAAGGATCAGCTGGAAACCGGGCTGGCGAACCGCCGCCCGGCGGAGCTCACCTGGACGCTCGCGCGCACCGACCACCCCGATGCAGGCACCGAGGAGCAGGCCAGTGCGCTGCTGCACGTGGCGGTGAAGGACGCCGATCCGAAGGTCGCCGGCCGGGCGTTCAGCGGAGCTGCGGTGGAGCTGGCGCTGGCCAGCTACCCGGGTTTCCACGTGACCGCACCGCCTTCGGATGCCTCGCCGTACGGCGTCTACTCGGCGGCCTATGTGGACGCTGCCGAAGTACCGCACGTGGCGGTGCTGCCGGACGGGTCCCGGGTGGACATCGCACCCGCCGCCGAAACCCGTGAACTGTCCGAAGTGGATGAACCGGCGCTGCCGGCACCGCTGCCCGCGGGCCCGGTGCGCCGGGTGCCGCTCGGTCTCCTGGCCGGAGCACGCAGTGGCGACAAGGGCGGCAACGCCAACCTCGGCGTCTGGGCGCGGTCGGCACCCGCGTGGCGCTGGCTCGTGCGAGCGCTCACCGTGGCCGAATTCCGCCGTCTGCTGCCGGAAACCGAAAACCTGCCGGTCACCAGGCACCTGCTGCCGAACCTGTTGGCGATGAACTTCGTGGTCGAAGGGATTCTCGGCGAGGGCGTCGCGTCGCAGGCGAGGTTCGATCCACAGGCGAAAGCGCTCGGCGAATGGCTGCGGGCGCGCGAACTCGACGTGCCGGAGGAGCTGCTGTGAGCCCGGATCCGTTCAGTACGCCGGAACGCAGGGAACTGCGTGCGACGGTGCGCCGTTTCGTGGACAAGGAAGTACTGCCACACCTCGACGACTGGGAGCGTGCCGGCGAGCTGCCTCGGGAACTGCACCGCAAGGCAGGCGATCTCGGCCTGCTCGGCGTGGGGTTCGCCGAAGCGGTGGGCGGTGGCGACGGCAATTACCTGGACGCGCTCGTGGTCGGCGAGGAAATGCATTACGCAGGCGGTTCCGGTGGGCTCTTCGCCTCGCTGTTCACCTGCGGGATCGCCGTGCCGCACATCGCCGAAGCAGGCGACCCGGTGCAGATCGAGCGCTGGGTGCGCCCGACGCTGGCCGGTGCCAAGATCGGCTCGCTCGCGGTGACCGAACCGGACGGTGGCTCCGATGTGGCCGGAATCCGCACCACGGCAGTGCGCGAGGGTGACGAGTACGTGGTCAACGGAGCCAAGACGTACATCACTTCCGGCTGCCGTGCGGACTTCGTGACCACGGTGGTGCGTACCGGTGCGCCGGGCGCGCACGGGATCTCGCTGCTCGTGGTCGAACGGGGCACGCCCGGATTCACCGTGTCGCGCAAGCTGGAGAAGATGGGCTGGGCGGCCTCCGACACCGCCGAACTGTCCTACGTGGACGTCCGGGTGCCGGTGGAGAACCTGGTCGGTGCGGAGAACAGCGGGTTCGCCCAAGTGGCCACCCAGTTCGTCACCGAACGGCTTTCCCTTGCGGTGCAGGCCTATGCGCATGCACAACGGGCACTCGAGCTGACCGTGGACTGGTGCCGGATGCGCGAGACCTTCGGCCGTCCGCTGATTTCCCGGCAGGTTGTGCAGCACAAGCTCACGGAGATGGCACGCAAGGTCGACGTCGCGCGCACCTACACCCGGCAGATCGCGGTCCGGCACGTGGCGGGGGAAGAGGTGATCGCCGAGGCCTGTTTCGCGAAGAACACCGCCGTCGAAGCCGCCGAGTGGGTGGTGAACGAGGCGGTGCAGCTGCACGGCGGGCTCGGCTACCTGCGTGAGTCCGAAGTGGAACGGCACTACCGTGACGTGCGCATCCTCGGGATCGGCGGCGGCACCACCGAGATCCTCACCGGCTTGGCCGCGAAGCGATTGGGATACACCGCATGACCACCTTCAGATCCACTGTGGACACCCGGGGCGGCGAGTTCTCCGCCAACCGCGAGGCGATGCTGGAAAAGCTCGCCGAGATCGACGCCGAGCACGCCAAGGCGGTCGCCGGCGGCGGCGAGAAGTACGTCGAGCGGCACCGCAAGCGCGGTAAGCTTCTCGCCCGGGAACGGATCGAACTGCTGCTGGACGAGGATTCGCCGTTCCTGGAGCTGTCCCCGCTCGCCGCATGGGGTTCGGACTACCGGGTCGGCGCGAGCCTGATCACCGGCATCGGCGTGGTGGAGGGCGTCGAATGCCTGATCTCGGCGAGTGATCCCACCGTCAAGGGCGGCGCGAGCAACCCGTGGACCACCAAGAAGTCCTTCCGCGCGGCCGACATCGCCGCGCAGAACCGGCTGCCGGTGATCAACCTGGTCGAGTCCGGCGGGGCGGATCTGCCCACGCAGAAGGAGATCTTCATCCCCGGCGGACGGATCTTCCGCGACCTCACGCGGTCCTCGGCGGCGAAGGTGCCCACGATCGCGCTGGTGTTCGGCAATTCGACCGCGGGCGGGGCGTACCTGCCGGGCATGTCGGACTACGTGGTGATGGTGCAGGAACGAGCGAAGGTCTTCCTCGGCGGACCGCCGCTGGTCAAGATGGCCACCGGTGAGGAGTCCGACGACGAATCCCTCGGCGGCGCCGAAATGCACGCGCGGAAGTCCGGTCTCGCCGACTACCTCGCGGCCGACGAGCAGGACGCGATCCGGCTCGGCCGCGGCATCGTCAAGCGGCTCAACTGGCGCAAACAGGGGCAGCCGTCGAAGCCCGGTTACGCCGAGCCGCTGTTCGACGCCGAAGACCTGCTCGGCATCGTGCCCGCCGACCTGAAGATCCCGTTCGACCCGCGCGAGGTCATCGCCAGGGTGGCGGACGGATCCGATTTCGACGAGTTCAAACCGCTCTACGGCACCAGCCTGGTCACCGGATGGGCGAGTATCCACGGCTATCCGGTGGGCATCCTCGCCAACGCCCGCGGCGTGCTCTTCGGCGAGGAATCCCAGAAGGCCGCCCAGTTCATCCAGCTGGCCAACCAGATCGACACCCCGCTGGTATTCCTGCACAACACCACCGGCTACATGGTCGGCAAGGAATACGAGCAGAGCGGCATCATCAAGCACGGCGCGCTGATGATCAACGCGGTGTCCAATTCGAAGGTGCCGCACCTGTCCGTCCTGATGGGAGCGTCCTACGGTGCGGGCCATTACGGCATGTGCGGGCGGGCCTACGATCCGCGGTTCCTGTTCGCCTGGCCGAGCGCGAAGTCCGCGGTGATGGGCCCGGCCCAGCTCGCGGGCGTGCTGTCCATCGTGGCCAGGGCAGCGGCGGCCGGACGGGGCCAGGAGTACAGCGAGGACAACGACGCCGCGATGCGCACGATGGTGGAGAACCAGATCGAGGCGGAGTCGATGCCGATGTTCCTGTCCGGCATGCTCTACGACGACGGCATCATCGACCCGCGCGACACCCGCACCGTGCTGGGGCTCAGCCTGTCGGCGATCCACAACGGACCAGTGAAGGGCGCCGAGGGTGGCTTCGGCGTCTTCCGGATGTAGGGGTGGTTCAGTGATCCAGAACCTGCTGGTCGCCAACCGCGGCGAGATCGCGCGCCGGGTGTTCCGCAGCTGCCGCACCGCCGGGATCGGCACGGTGGCGGTGTTTTCCGATGCGGACGCGGATGCGCCGCACACCCGCGAGGCCGACGTCGCGGTCCGGCTGCCCGGCAACGCGCCGGGCGAGACCTACCTGCGGACGGACCTGCTCGTGCGGGCCGCGGCGGACGCGGGAGCCGACGCGGTGCACCCCGGATACGGTTTCCTGTCCGAGAACGCGGCGTTCGCGCGGGCGGTGCTCGACGCCGGGCTGAGCTGGGTGGGCCCGCCGCCGGAGGCGATCGAGACCATGGGCTCCAAAGTGGAGTCGAAGCGGCTGATGGCCGCGGCCGGCGTGCCGGTACTGTCCGAACTGGATCCGGCCGAGGTCACCGAGGACGATCTTCCCCTGCTGGTCAAGGCCTCTGCCGGTGGCGGCGGGCGTGGTATGCGCGTGGTGCGCGAGCTGGCGGAGCTGACCGAGGCGGTGCAGAGCGCACAGGCCGAGGCCGGTTCGGCGTTCGGTGATCCCACGGTGTTCTGTGAGCGGTACCTGGAAACCGGACGGCATATCGAGGTCCAGATCCTGGCGGACAAGCACGGGACGGTCTGGGCGGTGGGCGAGCGCGAGTGTTCCCTCCAGCGCAGGCACCAGAAGGTGGTCGAGGAGGCTCCCTCGCCGTTCGTCGACCGGCACATGCGGGCCGAACTGTTCGACGCGGCTCGCAAGGCGGCCAGGGCGATCGATTACCTCGGGGCCGGCACGGTCGAATTCCTCGCCGCACCCGACGGCCGGTTCTACTTCCTGGAGATGAACACCCGGCTGCAGGTGGAACACCCGGTCACCGAGAACGTCACCGGACTCGACCTGATCGCACTGCAACTGTCGGTTGCCGACGGTGCCGAACTGGCCGCCGATCCTCCGGCCGCACAAGGGCATTCCATCGAGGTCCGGCTCTACGCGGAGGACCCGGCCGCGGGCTGGCAGCCGCAGAGCGGCACCCTGCACGCGTTCGAAGTGCCCGATGTGGACCGTGAGTTCACGCACGGACCCGGGCTGCGGCTCGATTCCGGGGTGCAGGCGGGCTCGGTGATCGGTGTGCACTACGACCCGATGCTGGCCAAGGTGATCTCGTGGGCGCCGACCAGGGACGAAGCGGCCAGCAGGCTCGCCGCCGCACTGGCGGGCGCCAAGATCCACGGCGTGGTGACCAACCGTGATCTGCTGGTGCGCATCCTCCGCCACGAGGCATTCCTGGCGGGCGAGACCGACACCGCGTTCTTCGACCGGCACGGACTGGACACACTGGCGCGCCCACTGGCCACAACGGACACTCAACGGCTTTCCGCACTGGCTGCGGCACTGGCGGACGCGGCCGCGAACCGGGCGGGTGCGGCCGTCCTCGGCCGGTTGCCCAGCGGCTGGCGCAACGTCCGCTCTGCCGGGCAGCGCAAGGTGTTCGCCCGCGGAGACGAGCGGTACGAGGTCCGCTATTCGCTGACCCGCGAAGGGCTGCGGGCCGTCGGGTACGAGGACGTCGCCCTTGTCTCGGCAGATCCGGCCCGGGTGGTGCTGGACGTTTCCGGGGTACGGCGGACGTTCGAGGTGGACCGCGTGCTCGACACGTCCTATGTGGACTCGGCGCTGGGTTCTGTGGCGTTGACCGTGCTGCCGAGGTTCGCCGATCCGGACGCCGCACTCGCCGCGGGCTCGCTCGTGGCGCCGATGCCCGGCACCGTGGTCCGGCTCGCGGTGGCGGCCGGTGAACCGGTGGCGGCGGGCGATCCGTTGCTGTGGCTCGAGGCGATGAAGATGGAACACCGGATCACCGCGCCTGCCGACGGCGTGGTCAGCGAACTTCCGGTCGAGGTCGGGCAGCAGGTCGAAGTGGGCACGGTGCTGGTCGTGGTGGGAGAGAAGGAATGAACGCGATGAACTTCCTGGAGCCCGAAGAGCGGGTGGCGCTGCGCAAGGCGGTCGCCGAGCTGGCAGGCAAATACGGCCACGAGTACTACGCCAAGAAGGCCCGTGCCGAGGAGAAGACCGACGAACTGTGGGCCGAGGCCGGCCGGCTCGGTTACCTCGGCGTGAATCTGCCCGAGGAGTACGGCGGCGGGGGCGCCGGCATCGCCGACCTCGCCGCGGTGCTGGAAGAAATGGCCGCGGCAGGCACACCGTTGCTGCTCATGGTCGTCTCGCCGGCCATCGTCGGTACCGTGCTCGCCCGGTTCGGCACCGCCGAGCAGAAGAAGCAGTGGCTGCCGGGGCTCGCGGACGGCAGCAAGAAGATCGTTTTCGCGATCACCGAACCGGACGCCGGGTCCAACTCGCACCGGATCACCACCACCGCCCGCCGCGACGGCGGCGACTGGCTGCTGTCCGGTCGCAAGGTCTTCATCTCCGGGGTGGACGAGGCGGACGCGGTGCTCGTGGTCGGCCGCACCGGGGACGCCAGGACCGGGCGGCTCAAGCCCGCGCTGTACCTCGTGCCGACCGACGCGCCGGGTTTCGAGTACCGGAAGATCGACATGGACATCGTCGCACCGGAAAACCAGTTCGCGCTGTTCCTCGACGACGTCCGGCTGCCGGCGGAGGCGCTGGTGGGGGAGGAGGACGCGGCGATCGCGCAACTGTTCGCCGGCCTCAACCCGGAACGCATCATGGGTGCGTCGTTCTCCCTCGGCATCGCGCGTTACGCGCTGGACAAGGCGGTCGGCTACGCGAACGACCGTCAGGTGTGGGGCGTGCCGATCGGCTCGCACCAGGGGCTGGCGCATCCGCTCGCGCACGCCAAGATCGAGCTGGAACTGGCGAAGCTGATGACGCAGAAGGCGGCCTCGCTCTACGACTCCGGTGACGACCTCGCGGCAGGCGAATCGGCGAACATGGCCAAGTACGCCGCCGCGGAGGTCGCCATCCGCGCGGTGGACCAGGCGGTGCAGACCCACGGCGGCAACGGCCTTGCCACCGAATACGGCCTCGGTTCGCTGGTCACCGCGGTGCGGCTCGGCCGGATCGCACCGGTGAGCCGCGAGATGGTGCTCAACTTCGTCGGGCAGCACAGCCTCGGGCTGCCGAAGTCCTACTGAGCCCGTCTTGCCGAGCCCGTTTCCCCGAGCCATGGAGCCACCGGTGCGCACCCTCCCGTCCGCCGTCCCGTCCGCGTTGTCCCGGGGCGGGCCGGTCTGATGCTGCGCGAACCGCAGCAGGAACGCAGCCGGACCACCCGCCGCCGGCTGATCGAGGCCGCGGTGGACTGCCTCGGCGAACGCGGCTGGCACGGGGTCACCGTCGCGGTGATCGCCGAACGTGCCGGGGTGTCCCGTGGCGCCGCGCAGCACCACTTCCCGACCAGGGAGGCGCTGGTGGCGGCTGCGGTGGAGCTGCTCGGCGAGGCACAGCTGGACGAACTGCGCGCGCGGGCGGACGGTCTGCCCGGCGGCGCGTCGCGGATCGAGCGCGTGGTCGAGATGGTGCTGAACCTCTACACCGGGCCGATGTTCCGTGCCGCGTTGCAGCTGTGGGTGGTGGCCTCGACCGACGAGCAGCTGCGTGCCGTGCTCGTGCCGCTGGAGGCGCGGGTCGGGCGGGAGGCGCACCGGGTCACCGTGGCACTGCTGGGCGTGGACGAATCGCGCACGGGCGTGCGCGAGCTGGTCCAGGCCACTCTCGACCTGGCCCGCGGGCTCGGCCTGGCGAACCTGCTCACCGACGACACCCGCCGCCGCAGGCAGATCGTGCGCGAATGGGCGGCCACGCTGGAGACCCGGCTCGGCGGAACCGGGGAGTCTTGAGCCGCGTCCGAGCGATGCGCGTTACAGTGTGGTTGTTAACACATTCGGCCCAACGGCCGATAACGGTGAGTAAGTAGCTTCATCAGGAAGAAGGCGAGTCCGGTGTCCGATGCGGAAGAGGCCCCCGTCGAGCTGTCCCATCGCGCGATGGCCATGCTCAAGGCCATCGCGCAGCAGCGTGCGGAGATGTCCGCCAGCTGCGAGCCCGACCTCTTCATCGATGGTTTCGCCTGTTGTGACCAGATGACCGCACACGCGCTCGCGCGTGGCGGCTATGTGCGCCCCGCCGCGGGCGCCACTGCGGCCGGGATCGGCCGGATCCGCGCGGAGCTGACCGAGGCGGGCGTCGCCGCGCTCGCGGTCACCGCCGCTGCCTGATCTGCTTCCCCCGGGTCGGCGTCCCCCGTTCGGCGGCTTGCGCGTACAGCGGGTCACGAGCGCACAAGGGGACCTCCCCGACCGGAAGGTCCCCTTCGCCCGGGGCGGTCTCAGCCCTGGTAGCCGGCCACGATCTTGGTGAACGCGTACTGGTCCTGGTCGATGCCGCTGCAGTCGGTGCCGCCGCCGGAGCAGTCCCGGTTGGTCGCCCAGAACGTGAACCGGCCGAGGTGGTGGCCGGTCGCGTAGTCCCGGATGGCGGTGAAGTCGTCCACCGAAACCGTTTCGCCGGCGTTGTCGGTGTTGCCGTTCATCGAGGACAGTCCGCTGCGCTGGTAGGCGGTGGCGTCGTCCCAGCCGAAGGTCGACTTGAGCTGTGTGGCGAGCCCGTCGACGGCCGATTCGGTCATCGCAGCCATGTCACCGCCGTCGGAGAAGTCGAACGGCATGACCGACCACACGTCGACGTCCGCGCCGAGCGCCTTGGCCTGGCTGATCAGCCGCTTACCCCAGTCGTTCGGGCCGTCCGTGCCGGTGCCCATGGTGATCACCACGCGCAGGCCGGGGTTCTTGTCCTTGGTGATCTTGACCGCGTTCAGGATCCGGTCCTGCACGGCCTCGTTCTCGAATTCGTCGGTGTTCTCGATGTCCAGGTCGATCGCCTTGAGCTGGTAGGCGTCGATCACCTTCTGGTAGGCGCCCGCCAGTTCCTCCGGCGACCCGCACAGCGCGCCCAGCTTGCTGCCGGACCAGCCGCCGAACGACGGGATCACGTCGCCGCCCTTGTCCCGGATGGTCTGGATCAGTGCCTGGTCCGCACCGTCGAGCGCGCGGGAGCCGTCCCACGCCGGGTTGCAGCCACCGCTGGACAGCATGAAGGCGAGGGTGAACGCCTGCACCCCGGTGGCGTCCATCGCGGCGGCCGGGTCGCTCTGCCCGCCCCACTGGTACAGGTACGGCGAGGCGAGCACCGGATCCGGTGCGGCGAGCGCAGCCGGGGCGACGCCGACCGTGGTGGCCAGCGCGGCCCCCGCAACCAGGGCGAGAGTGCTGATGCGACGCAAGGGTTTCATGGGTCCTCCAGCGGGGAAACGCACGCCACGCGAACGTGCGAAGGCGGAGCACCTGGCGAAGCACGACGCGGCGGGATCGGCTCTCCGGCACTCGAACGGGATGTGTGCCACGCCACAATGGACTAGACCAATGAGCAGTGTCAAGACACCACGGAAGGAGCACGACACCCCGCCACGAGTACCGAGGTCACCGCAGCGACCGGGGTCCCGCTGACCGGTACTGCGCCACCGCCGTTGACCGGTTTCCGGGCCGGTGGCTTGGTGCCTGACGCGGGGCGTTCCTTGGACCGGTGCCTGGATCCGGAGCCTTGCACTGGCACCTGGACCGGTTCTCGGCCCGGTGGCTGGTGCCCGGGTCGTTCCCCGTGCCCGTTTCCGGACCGCGGTGCCCGGAGCCCGGACCGGTTCCGGGGCCGGCGCCCCTGGTCCCGCTACCTGGCCCGGCGTACTGATTCGCCTTGGATCGCTGCCTGGTCCGGTGTCCTGACCCGATGCCGTGGCCGGTCCTCGAATCGATTTGCGGTCGAGCGGGTCCAGTCCTGGTTTCTCCGTGTCGGACGCCTTCGTGCGGGATGCTTCGAGCAGCTGGCTTGTGCCTCGGCTGCTCACCGGCGGGAGCTGCGGCCCGGCGAGCGGCGCCCGCGACCCGGCTACTCTGCGTCCGAAGTGGACGGTTGGCCGATGTCCTCGAACCACAAGTCCGGGTGTTGCCGGATGAAGTTCGTCATCAGTGTGGTGCAGGCTGGGTCGTCCAGGAGGTCTATGCGTACGCCGTGGTCGCTCAGCCAGTCGTGGCCGCCGGTGAAGGTGGTCGATTCGCCGATCACCACGTGCGGGATGCCGAACTGGCGGACCAGGCCGCTGCAGTACCAGCACGGCGACAGCGTGGTCACCATGATCGTGTCGCGGTAGTGCGGGCGGCGGCCTGCGTTGCGGAACGCCACGGTTTCCGCGTGCAGGGACGGGTCGTCGTCCTGTACTCGGCGGTTGTGGCCGCGGCCGAGGAGCCTGCCGGTACGGTCGAACAGGGCGGCGCCGATCGGGACGCCGCCTTCCGTTTTGCCCAGTTCGGCTTCTTCGCGGGCAACGGTGAGCAGCTGGTGCGGGTCGATCGGCATGCGCCACTTTCGCCGGTCGCGCCCGCGAGGGGCAAGTCCCGTGGCAACGAGGACGGAAGATGTCCGCGTTGTCTGGCAGAGTGCTCGGCATGTACGGAACGTCCGAGCGCCTGCTCCGGCTGCTGTCGTTGCTTCAGGCCCGCCGCGACTGGCCGGGTCCGGACCTCGCCGGCCGGCTGGGGGTGGACGTCCGCACGATCCGGCGTGACGTCGAACGGTTGCGCGCGCTGGGCTATCCGGTGCACGCGACGCCGGGCGTGGCCGGCGGCTACCGGCTCGGCTCGGGTGCCGCGTTGCCGCCGCTGCTGCTGGACGACGACGAGGCGGTCGCGGTGGCTCTCGGGCTGCGCACGGCCGCGAACGGCACGGTGTCCGGTATCGAGGAGACGTCCGTGCGCGCGCTGGCCAAACTCGAGCAGGTGCTGCCCGTCCGGCTGCGGAGCCGGGTGCGTGCGATGGACTCCGCGCTCGTGCGGATGCCCGGCGGCGGCCCGGTGATCGACGCGGAGCTGCTCACGGTGGTCGCCGCGGCCTGCCGGGACAGCGAACGCCTGCGGTTCACCTACGGCACCCACGACGGCGAGGTCGCCGAACGGGACGTCGAACCGTTGCGCCTGGTGCACACCGGATGGCGGTGGTACCTGGTCGCCTACGACCTCGTCCGCGCGGACTGGCGCACCTTCCGGCTGGATCGCATCGACGGCGTGCCGTCCACGGGATTTCGCTTCACCCCGAGGCAACCGCCGGCCGAGGACCTGGCCGCCTACGTGGCGAGCCGCATCTCGTCCGCCCGCTATCCGCACCAGATGACGCTGCGGGTGTCGGTGTCCGCCGAGGAACTCGCCCTGCGGGTGCCGTCGTCCGCGGGGACCGTGGAGCCGATCGACGCCGACACCTGCCGGCTGCGCACCGGTGCGAACGACCTCGATCCGGTCCCGTTCTACCTCGCGCAATGGGATTACGAGTTCGTCGTGGAGGAGGCCCCGCCGGGACTGGTGGAGCGGCTGCGCCGGATCGCCGATCGCTTCGCCGGCGCGGCCCGGACCGCCGGCGGCTGACCCGCAGCCGGCCCGAGCCGGGTGACGGCTGGGCTGCGGATGCTCAGCGTGCGCCGAGCATCCGCAGCACCAGTTCGCCGTACTCCTTGCCGAGTGCGGTCGGGGTCAGGCGGGCGCGGTCGCTGTACCAGCGGGCCACGTCGATCCCCAGCGACAGCACGGCGACCGCCGCGACCTGTGGATCGGCGACGGTGAACGCGTCGGAGCCGAGGCCTTGGGTGATCACTTCCCGCACCACCTGCTCGATCCGGCGCCGCAGCTTGCCGACGACCTGGTACTCCCGTTCGGGCAGCGCGTTCAGCTCGTACTGCACGACCCTGGCCACGGTGTGCCGGCGCGCGTGCCAGGCGACGAAGTCCTCGACCAGCAGCCGCATCCGCTCCACCGGGTCCTCGGCGCGCGTGAGCACGTCCTCCACCAGCGCGAGGGTCTGCTCGTGCCCGCTGCGGCTGATCTCGAACAACAGCGCCGCCTTCGACGGGAAGTGCACGTACAGCGCGGCCGGGCTCATCCCGGCGGCGCCGGCGATGTCGCGGGTGGTCGTGGCGTGGTAACCGCGCTCGGCGAACGATTCCACCCCGGCGAGCATGAGCCGGCGCGCGGTCGCCGGCTGCACATCGGGCCACAGCTCGTCGGAAACCGTCATCCGGCGAACCTCCTCGTCGTCCCGGCGGCGGGTCCGCCCGCCGGTGGGCTCGATTGTAAGCGCTTGCTTTGCCGGGGGAGTCATGGCGAGCCCGAGCTCGCTTGACGCGGCGACGGGGGAACCCTACAGTCCTTCATATCTAATATATGATCGACCGAAGGGTGGTCCGATGGACGGCGTTCCCGAGGACGTGGCCGCCGCGTTCCGGCCGGCGCTCGCCGACGCCGAGGTGGATCCGCTGGCCAACCGCACCGACCGGGCATTGGCGGCTATCAAGCGCGGTATTCTCACCGGAGGTCTCCGGCCGGGTCAGCAGCTGGTGGAGGCCGACCTCGCCGAGGTGCTGCAGATGTCGAAAACCCCGGTGCGCGAGGCGCTGAAAACCCTGGTGGGTTCGGGGCTGGTGGTGCTCAGCCGGTTCAAGGGCGCGGTGGTGCGGGAGCTCGACGCGGAAGCGGCGTCCGCGATTTACGATCTACGGCTGCTGCTGGAGCCCGAGGCGGTGCGGCGCGCGGTGGCGAACGGCGCGGACGTGTCCGTGGCGGCCGATGCACTGGACCGTGCGCTGGCCGCGGGCGAGTCGGGCGACACCGCCGGGATGAGCTTGGCGAACCGGGAATTCCACCGTGCGCTCTACCTCGGCTGCGGCAATCCGCTGCTGATCTCGACTCTCGACGGGCTCAAGGACCAGACCGCGCTGGTCAGTGTTTCGGGCTGGCGTTCCGCGGGCGGCTGGCGGGCGGAGGCCGGCGAGCACCGGGACATGCTCGCCGCGGCGAAGAAAGGGGACGCCGTGGCGACCGCGGCGGCCCTGCGTGACCACATCACCGGGTTCGTCGAGCGGACGATCCCGTTGCTGACCGACGAAAACCGGGAAGGCAGCTCGGCAGCGGGCTGAGCCGTACCGCAGGACGAACACCGCGAGCCGGCCGGGCGTCGCGGCGGTACCCGCTGCCCTTTTCCCTCCGGCGAATACCTCCGACGAAGGAGAACGATGGATCTGGACGAAATCCGGCGCCGCCTTGCCGACGTCGTCGCGATCACGCCGACGCCGTTCACCGCCGACGACGAGATCGACGTCGCGGCGTTCGAACGGGTCATCGGGCGGCTGGCCGACGGCGGCGTGCGCGTGCTCACGGTCAACGGCAACACCGGCGAGTTCTACCCGCTTTCGCCGGCCGAACGGCGCACCGCGGTCGAGCTGACCGCGGCCGCGGCACCGGACGAAACGCTGCTCGTCGCGGGCGTCGGGTTCGACACCGCGACCGCGATCGAATCGGCGCACCATGCGCGTGCCCAGGGTGCCCACGCGGTGATGGTGCACCAGCCGGTGCATCCCTATGTTTCGCGCGCCGGCTGGATCGACTACCACCGGGCGATCGCAACGGCGGTGCCCGATCTCGCGGTGATCCCCTACGTGCGCGACACCCGGATCGAGGCGGCGGATTTCACCGTCCTCGCCGACGCCTGCCCGAACGTGCTCGCGGTCAAATATGCCGTCCCGGATCCCGCCCGCTTCGCGACGGTGGCCCGCACCGCCGGGCTCGACCGGTTCACCTGGATCGCCGGACTGGCCGAGCTCTCCGCTCCCGGCTACGCGGCGGTCGGCGCGGCGGGTTTCACCTCCGGCCTGGTCAGCGTGGCCCCGCAGTTGTCGCTGCGGATGCAGGAAGCGTTGGTGGCCAAGGACTTCCCGGCCGCGATGGAGGTATGGGACAGCGTCCGCGAGTTCGAGCATCTGCGGCTGGCGGATTCCAGTGCGGACAACGTCAGCGTCGTCAAGGAAGCACTGCACCAGATCGGTTACGGTCGCGCAGACGTGCGGCCGCCCGCGTTCCGGCTCGATGGTGCCGGCAAGGAAAGGGTCGCCGGGATTCTCGCGGCTTGGGGCGTCCGGTGACCGGGCGGATCGGCAGTACCGATCCCCGGACCGGCGCCACCGCCGAGACCGATCTCGTTGCGACCACGCGCGCCGAGGTCGCCGCGGTCTGCGCTGGTGCGGCGGCCGCTTCCCCCGCGCTGGAACGCCTCGGGCGAGCCGGCCGGGCGCGGCTGCTGCTGGCGATGGCGGACCGGCTGGAAGCCCAGCGGGAAGAAGTGGTTTCCGTGGCCGATCGGGAAACCGCGCTCGGCCGGTCCAGATTGGACGGTGAGCTGAACCGAACTGCCTACCAGTTGCGGCTGTTCGCCGAAGTGGCCGAGGAGGGTTCCTATCTGGAAGCCACCGTCGACCACCCCGCGGACACGCCGATGGGACCACGTCCGGACCTGCGTCGGATGCTCGTGCCGACCGGTCCGGTCGCGGTGTTCGGGGCCGGTAACTTCCCGCTCGCCTTCTCGGTGCCCGGCGGGGACACTGCGGCCGCACTGGCCGCAGGCTGCGCGGTGGTGGTCAAGGCGCACGGCAGCCATCCGCTCACTTCCGCGCTGTGCGGGAAGATCCTCGAAGAGGCCGCCGCACGCGCCGGCGCTCCGGATGCGACGATCACGGTGGTGTTCGGCCGGGAGGCAGGCGAAGCTCTGGTGACCGATCCCGCGATCACCGCGGTTTCGTTCACCGGCGGGCATTCCGGGGCCACGGCCCTGCGTGCGCTGATCGCGGCCCGGCCGGATCCGATCCCGTTCTACGGCGAGCTGGGCAGCGTGAACCCCGTGGTGGTGACCGCACGAGCGGTTGCCGAGCGGGCCGGTGAGATCGGCAACGGCGTGGTCGGCTCGTTCACCTTGGGCGGTGGCCAGTTCTGCACCAAACCGGGACTCGTCCTGGTGCCGAAGGGACCCGGTGGTGACCGGCTGATCGAGGCCGCGGGTGCCGCGCTCGCCGAAGTGCCTTCGCCGGCGCTGCTCAACGAGGGAATTGCCGAGTCCTTCGGAAAAGCGATCGCGAGCCTGTCCGGCAGGCAGCTGCTGACCGGAGGCGAGAAGCCCGGTACCGGTTTCACCGTCCGGCCCGCCGCGGTGCTCGTAACCGCGGAGAACCTCGACGCCGGGCTGCTGGCGGAAACCTTCGGTCCGGTCACCGTTTTCGTGCGCTACTCCGCCGATCAGCTGCCCGGTCTGCTCGCCCGGCTGCCCGGTTCGCTCGTCGCCACCGTGCACGGGGGAGCGGGTGAGGACCCGGATCGCGACAGCGCCGTCGAGGTGCTGCGCGGGCGGACGGGGCGCCTGCTGTTCGACGGCTGGCCCACCGGTGTCGCCGTCAGCTGGGCCCAGCACCACGGCGGGCCGTGGCCTGCCACCGACACCCAGCACACCTCGGTCGGGACCACTTCGATCCGGCGGTTCCTCCGGCCGGTCGCCTGGCAGAACGCACCCGAATCGCTGGTGCCGCCGGAACTCAGGGACGGGACCGCGCTCGTGCCGCGGCGCGTCGACGGAGTCCTGGTTCTGCCGTCCTGATCCCCGCTCTCCTGCCGAAGCCGGGACTGCACACGGTCGCCCGGGGCGATGCCGTCTGCCCGCCCGGCGCGGCGATACCAGAAAGGAACCAGCATGAGCACCCTGATCGACCGGGTCGAAGTCGTCCAGTTCGATGTGGACACTCCTGGCTACACCCGCACCTTCGACGTCGACGCCCGCGGTGGATCCTGGTACTACCAGCCCGGTGCCGTGGGCAAACGCGCGGTGCTGATGGTGCGGGTGCACACCGCTGACGGACAGGTCGGCGAGTATGCGAACCATGCCGTCACCGGTGCGGCGCAGCAAGCTGCCGACGTCGCCCGGATCGCCGTCGGCAGGCCGTGGCACGCCCGCGAGCAGATCCTCCGGGTCGGCCGCAGGCTCTCCCGGCCCGCGCACTCGTACGGGCTTTGCTTCCTGGACAACGCTTTGTGGGACCTCGCGGGCAAGGTCTACGGTGCCTCGCTCACCGAACTCCTCGGTGGCGGAAGGGATCGCGTGCGCGCCTACGCCTCCAGCGTCAACGGTGACCGCGCAGGCAGTCTCACCACCAAGGAGGAGATCGCCGACTTCTTCGGCGGGCTGCGCGAACTCGGCTGGACCGGGTTCAAGATGCACAGCTGGCACGAGGGCGACAAGTGGGAGGAAGCCGAGAACGTCGCGTACCTGCGGGAAAAGCTCGGTGAGCGCACCGACCTGATGCTCGATCCCGCCTGCGTCTTCGATTCCGTGTCCGACGCGATCTTCGTCGGGAAGGCCTGCCAGGAAGCAGGCTTCCGCTGGTACGAGGATCCGCTGCGGCCGCTCGGTATCGGCGCGTTCGCCCACAAGCAGCTGAAGGACGCGCTGGACATCCCGATCCTGCAGACCGAACACGTGGCCGGACCGGAAGCAAAGGCCGACTTCCTGCTCGCGGGCGGTACCGACCTGCTGCGCGTGGACTCGCACTTCGACCTCGGTGTCACCGGCTGCCTCAAGACGATCAAGTTTGCCGAATCGCTCGGCGTCAACGTCGAGGTGCACGGCCCGAGCCCGATCCACCGGCACCTGGTCGCGAGCATGCAGGCGACGTCGCTGTACGAGGTGGCCAACGTTTCGCCGCACCTGCCCGACCCCTCGCCGGGGATCTACACCTGCGGTTACCGCGACGCCTGCGACTCGATCGGCGCGGACGGCACCCTGCCCGTGCCGACCGGGCCGGGCATCGGCGTCAGTTACGACGACGAGCTGATCACCAAGCGCACCACGGCGAGTGTGACCGTCACCGCGGACGACTGAGCCGCTTTCCCTTCTCTTCAAAGGCAGGTGCAACGATGCCCTCCTCCCCGCCGTCCGGCAGCGGTGCGCCGACCGTGCTGAACCGCGCGACGCGCAAGGCGTTCCGCAGGCTCGTGCCGCTGGTGATGATCATGTTCGTGGTCAACTACATCGACCGGGTCAACATCGGCTTCGCCAAGGACGCGATCGAGAACGATTCCGGAATCGGTGCCGCGGCCTACGGGCTCGGTGCCGGCCTGTTCTTCGTCACCTACGCGGTTTTCGAGGTGCCGAGCAACATCCTGCTCGAACGCTACGGCGCGAAGTTCTGGCTGACCCGCATCATGGTCAGCTGGGGCCTCGTGTCCGCGGCGATGGTGTTCGCGCACAACGAGACCGTCTTCTACGTCCTGCGTCTGCTGCTCGGTGTGGCCGAAGCCGGGTTCTTCGCCGGGGTGATCTTCTACTTCACGCAGTGGTTCCCGGATGCGGTGCGTGGCCGCGCGAACGCCGCGCTCTACTCGGCATCGACGATCGCCGCGGTGATCGCGGGGCCGGTTTCGGGTGCCCTGCTGAGCCTGAACGGATTCGCCGGCCTGCGTGGCTGGCAGTGGATGTTCCTGCTGGAAGGCCTCGCCGCCGTGCTGGTCGGCGTGCTGGTCTGGTGCTGGCTGGTGTCCACCCCGGACAAAGCCAGGTGGCTCACCGGGGAGGAGCAGAAGGCACTGCTCGGGAAGCTCGCCGAAGAGGAACGCGCGCGAGCGGCCAGGAAACCGGACAAGTCTCCGTCCCGGTGGTCGATGTTGCGGGACCCGCAGATGCTGCTGTTCTGCTTCGTGTACTTCGCCGCGCAGCTCGCGCAGTACTCGGTCACCTTCTGGCTGCCGAGTTTCGTCCGCCGGATCGGGGGGCTGAGCGAGTTCGTGATCGGTGTCGTCGCGGTGGTCCCGTTCGCGGCCGCGTTCGTGGCGATCCTGCTGGCAGGCCGGATATCCGACCGGACGGGGCTGCGCCGCACCGTGCTCGCGTCCGGCTTCCTGCTGGCCGCCGTCGGCCTCGCCGTCGCGGCGGTCACCACCCCGGTGCTTGCCGTGGTCCTGCTGATCGTCGCGACGGTCGGGTTCAAGGTGGCCGCTTCGTCGTTCTTCGTGATTCCGCAGCAGTATCTGGTCGGCGCGCTCGCCGCACCCGGGATCGCGCTGATCAACTCGATCGGCAACCTCGGCGGGTTCGTCGCACCGACGCTGATGGGTGAGGTGCAGGAACGCACCGGCAGTGTCTCGGGAGGACTGCTGGTGGTCGCGGCCACCTGCGTCGTCGCGCTCGCTGCGTGTGGCTTGCTGAAGTACGCGTCCCCCAAGCGCACTGACAGCCACTCGGAAAGCCCTGCCACCGTGGCCTGAACCGCCCGGCACCGACGACGCCGGCGCTCGCCCGAACGGGGGAGGAGTACGTGCTTCCGTTCCCGTCCGCCGGACGGTCCGCGGAGATTCCGGCCCTCTCTCGTGGATCACCGGACAGCTGTACTGCTACCGCCGGGTACCAGCCCTGTGCTGCCGCGGAGGTGATCCCCGGCCGGTGCGCGCCGGCCGGGGAACCGCCGGGTGGTCGCGTGCGTCGGAGGTCCGTCTTCCCCGGACCGGGTGCTCGTTGCCCGGACGGCTGACATACTGGTGCGCGCGCCGGTGACGGGCGCGCAGGAGGAGGTGACTGGGGTGAGTTCGCATCGGGTCTCGGACTGGGGCGACGTCCGGGCGCTGGACAAGAAGCTCGCGAAGGGGGCGCACAAGAGCTCCCACCACGCGCAGGACGCGTCCTCGGTGCACGATCCCTCCGGCGCGGGCACCGCGGAACTGGTGGCCGAGGACACCGGCCGGATCGAACTGGACCCGGACGAGATCGCGGCGGCCGACGCCGAGCTCGCGAAGCGGCACGACGAGCTGACCGGATATCTGCACCAGGCCGAGCAGCTGGCCAGCCCGCTGCGCGACGGCAACAGCCCGGTCGCCGAGCACCTGCGGAAGGCGTTCGGGGTCCGGGGCTCCACGGATGCCGGCGTGCAGGCGGTCCTGCGGCAGTATCTCGAGGAACTGTCCGCGCTGCGGGGCGCGATCCGCGCAGCGAGTGACGGCCAGGTACGGCAGGAGGGCGACGCGCAGGACGCGCTGGGTGCACTGCACGGCCGCACCGACGACGGGGGACAGGCATGAGCCGGAAACCGGCCTACGAACGGCTGCCGTACGAGAAGCACCGCAAGCACGAGACCTATCGCCAGGAGCACCCGCTCAGCGCGGCGCAGCGGCGGCGGGTGAACCGGACGCGCAAGATCCAGCGGAAGAACGAGCAGACCAAGTCGTTCGGCAAGATCAACTGGTCTGCCTACAACCACCGCCAGCTCTACGACATGATCATGACCGCGGATCCGGCTGCGATGGGTTCGGATGCGCACAGCTGGGCGCAGCTGGCGCTCAACGTCGACGCGTCCACCGCCGCGGTGCACAAGACCGTGCAGAAGCTGCTGCTGTCCTGGCGGGGTGGTGCGGCCGGCGGGGCCGCGCAGTCGGCCTCGAAGCTCACCACGTGGGGCGCCGGCGCGAGCGAGACGATGCGCAAGGTCGGGGACGATCTCGATCACTACACGAACGCGGTCACCACCGCCCGCAACAAAATGCCCGAGCCGGTGTTCTACTCGGCGGAGAACCAGTTCCGCGACGGATACGACGTGAACGCGGCGAGCGGGCCCAGCGGTGCGGTCATGGTCGACCAGCTGCTCGACGACCACCTGCCTGCCAAGAAGAAGGCCACCCAGGCCAAAACCGAGGCAGTGCGGGTGATGGAGCACTACGAGTCGACCAGCAAGGGTGTGCACGACCGGCTGCCGCACTTCACCGACGCGCCGATGGCCACCCGTTCGGACGATGCCGGGTCCGGCGGCTCCGGTGGTGGTGCCGGTTCCGGTTCCGGTGGCGGTTCGGGCGACGACAGCACGACCACGTCCTCGTCCGATCCATCCGGATCGGGCGGAATGCCGGGTCTTGGCGGACCCGGCAGCGGCGCCGGCGCACCCGGTTCGATCGGGGCCGGTGGTGCCGGCGGGGCGGGCAGCGGGCTCGGCAGTGGTGCGGGCAGCGGTGCCTTGCCCGGTGGTGCATTGGGCAGCCAGGGTGGCGGTGCGCCCGCGGTCGGCGCAGCGCAGAGCGCGGCCGGCGCGCGCAGCGGTTTGAACGGCGGCTTCTTCCCGCCGATGG
Source organism: Amycolatopsis ultiminotia (assembly GCF_039536925.1). Taxonomy (NCBI): domain Bacteria; kingdom Bacillati; phylum Actinomycetota; class Actinomycetes; order Pseudonocardiales; family Pseudonocardiaceae; genus Amycolatopsis; species Amycolatopsis ultiminotia. The sequence continues at coordinate 579,528 of NZ_BAAAZN010000002.1, forward strand.
GCGGGGCCCAGCGCGGCGGCAATGCGGGCGAGCACCAGAACCGGTACGCGAAGGGCGGTGCCTTCGATTTCCTGGAGGACATGCCCGCCGCCTATCCGCCGGTGCTGGGTGAGTGACGGCGAGTGGCGCGGCAACTGACCGGTGCGGACGGCGTGGTGCTGTCCCACCTGGAATTCGACCTGCTGTGGGAGGACCTCGACCTGGGGCCCAGCCCGTATCCGCTCGAGGTGCCCTCGCACGGCGCCACGATGGACGAGCGCGACGAACTGGGTGTGCGCGTGGCGGAGAGCCTCGCCGAGTCCGGCCTGCTCGACGAGCAGGACGAACCGCATCCGCGGCTGGCCGAGCTGTTCGCGCTGCTGGCCGAACCGGTGTTTTCGGTGGACCTGCTGGTGTTTCGTGATCCGCCGCTGCGTGCGCTGGTCGCGGCAGGCAGGCGGCTCGGCGTGCTCGCGGTCCTCGACGCCGGTGAACTGGCGCTGCGGCCGTGCCTGCCGGACGAGGTGCCGCGGCTGGCCGCGGGGATCGTCGGCACGGCCGGACCGGGGCCCGGCCGTGCGGTGCGGCTGCCGCGGGAGACGTTCACCGAGGCGATGACCGCGTTCGCCGAGCGGGGGCACGACGCATTCGAACGGGTGCTCGCCGTCGCCGGCCTCACCGGCGGTGACCTGCGTGCGCTCTCCACGCTCGTCACCACCCCGCGGACCGGCTACGGGCAGCTGGCCGCGAACGGTCCCGGCGGCCGGTCCCCGTCGGTGGCCTGGTACGACACCGGGGCCGGCCGGTACGGCGCGGTGACGAGGGAGAACGCGGGCACCTCCTGGGTCACGATCACGCCCGCGGACGACGAGTGGCTGCACGACCGGATCGCCGAGCTCCTCGACTCGGTGAGATCCGCACGGGGAAACCGGGAACCGAGGACCCCGGGGGACACGTCTGAGCCGAGGTAGCAGTGGAGCGCCTTGAAGGGGGCGGGCACATGAGCAAGTTGTCGGCGGAGGAAATAGCGCAGCACGCGTACAAAGCGGGTTTCCGCGGGCACGCGCTGAGCACCGCGGTGGCGGTCGCGCTGGCGGAATCGGGCGGCAACGCCCATGCGCACAACGGAACGCCGCCGGACAACTCCTACGGGCTGTGGCAGGTCAACATGCTCGGCGCGCTCGGTCCCGACCGCAGGCACCAGTACCACCTGCACTCGAACAACGAGCTGTTCAAACCGGACGAGAACGCCAAGGCCGCATGGGACATTTCGGGCCACGGCAAGAGCTTCCAGCCGTGGTCGACCTACACCAACGGCGCGTACAAGAGTCACCTCGGGGCCGCGCGCAAGGCCGCCGCGGACGTCGCCCGCCACCACGGCAAGGCCCAGCACCACAAGCCCGCCCAGCACAAGAAGGCCGAGCACCACAAGAAAGCCCAGCACCACGGCAAGAACGGGCACGGCAAGGGTGGCGGCGGCTTCCGTGCCGAGCTGGAACAGTTCGTCTCCTACGAGAAGAAGACCCAGCACATCGCCGAAGAGCTGATCTCGGCGGGGAAGAAGACCGTGCACCGGGTCGGCGGGATCGCCAAGGACAGCTTCGGCAAGGTCGGCGAGGAGACCGGTTTCTCCGACGCACTGGGGGATTTCAGCCGTTCGCTGGAGAACCAGGTGCGTGCGACCGGGGCGAACGCGCGCACGCTCGGCGCCGCGGTCTTCCGGGCGCGCAAGGACTACGCCGGTATGGACCAGGACGCGGCGGCCACACTGAGCAAACAGGACATCCAGGGCATTCTGGGCTGACGAGGGGGAAATCCCGTGCTGGACACCGCAGGAGTCGCGACGCTGTTCGCGGACGAGATGAAGACCCACCACGGCAAGCTGCAGGGCAAGGCCGCCGATTCGCAGGCCGCGCAGCACGCGCTGCAGCAGGCCGCGCACGCGATCACCGAGCAGCACGACGCGCAGCGCAAGGCCGCGCACTCGCTGCTGAACGCCTGGCAGAGCAAGGCCGCGCCGGGGTTCGAGAAGGATTCGGAGAAGTTCGGCAAGGACCTGGCCGTGACCGCGGAGGCGAGCCGCAAGGGTGCGCGAGTGGTCGGTGAGGTCACCGACGCGCTCGCCGGGCGGCACCAGGCGACCGGCAAGCTCATCGACGAGTTCATCGCGAAGGCCCGCAAGCTGATCGACGCCGGGTACCTGCTGGCGCGCAGTGGCAGCCCGGCCGCACTGCTGCTCGCGATCGGCGACGTGGCCGATCTGGCCGGCAAGTACCTCAAGGAGTCCTCCGGGCACCTGAAGAACGCGCGCGCGGAAATGGAGGAGGCCTCGCGCAAGCTGAAGGAGCTGCAGAAGGACCTCGCCCACGACGGCGTCGCGGACTCCGGTTCCACGCACCACAAGCCGGCCAAACCCGGGCACCACAAAGAGCACGAAAAGCACAAGAAACACGAAAACCACAAAAAACACGAGCAGCACCACGGCAAGACGACGCCGAGTCACAGCAAGAAGGTCGACAAGATCCTCGACCACGCACGGTCCAACCTCGGCTACCACGAGGGCCCGAACAACCGGAACAAGTGGGGGCCGACCGGCCAGCCGTGGTGCTCGTACTTCGCGACGTCGATGTGGCGCAAGTCCGGCGTGGACATCCCGAAGTACGGGTTCACCGGCGACGTCTACAAATGGGGCCAGCGCCACCACCTCGCCTACGACCGGGGCGCGATCGCGCACCACGCGCGCCCCGGCGACACGATCCTGTTCGGCAGCGGCCCGTCGTACGGCAGCAGCGAGCACATCGGGATCATCGAGAAGGTCGACGGCAACAAGATCACCACGATCGAGGGCAACGCGAGCGACCAGGTCGAGCGCAACACCTACACGCTGCCGCGCGACCTGCACCGGTTCTACGGAGGGGTGCACCCGAAGTGAGCATCACCGGGACCGCCCGCCGCGGCGGAGTTGCCGTCGAGGTCGCGCCGGGCGGTGCGCTGCGCGGGCTCGAACTCACCGCGGAAGCGCTGCGCGGCGGCGGTCCCGCGCTGGCGGGCAGGATCCTGCAGGCGGTCCGTGAGGCCGCCTCGGAGGCGAACGAACGGGCCCGGCAGGCGGTGACCGCCGAACTCGGCGTCCTCGGCGACGACGAGCTGACCCGGCTCGGCCTCGGCCGGGAGGAGGCCCTCGCGGAACGGGCCGAGGACACCACCCCGGACACCTGGAGGGCGTGATGGACGACGAACGCGGGGTCGACGACCTGATCGAACTCGCCGACGAGATCCCGGAAAGCCTCGGCCTGTCCGCCGGACTGTCCGAGATCAGGGCAACGGCACGCAGCAAGGACCTGTCCGTGACGGTCGACGTGCACGGCATGCTCGTGGCACTGGACGTCGGCGAAGCGGCATTGGAACGGGGCCCGGACGCACTGGCCGCGGAAATCTCCCGGCTGAGCGCGGAAGCCGGAACGCGCGCCCTGCAGCAGGGAATGCGCGCCGTCAAGGCCGGCTGCACGCCTGCGGTGACCGCCGCGATCGGGGATGCGCTGGAACTGGAGGACGAACCCGCCACACAACCGCCGTCCGCCGACGCGGCCCCGTCGCCCTCGCCGGCACCCCGCCCGGCACCCCGTCGCCCCGCGTCCTCGGACGACGAGGAGGAGGGTTTCGTCCTCAAACCGGTGCAGGACTGACCCGCCGGACCGCCGGACTGCGCACCGGGTGCCGAACCGGTGCCGACCGCCCGGCCTCGGCCGCGGCTCCGGGGAAGTACCGGCTGTTCGGCGCCGTGGTGGCTGATGCGAGCGTGGATGGCGACGTGCTGGTCGAAAACCCGGTGCCCGGCGGTGATCGCGGCTCCGGTGGGGTGCGGCTGCTCGGCCGCCGGGCGTTCTCCGGCGGCGGCTCGTCCGATGTGGACGGGGCGGTCCTCACCCGTGGGCGGCGCACGTCGTGCACACCCGATCCGCCGGTGTCACCCTGAGGCCATGACACACTACGCACTCACCCAATCGGTGGCGCTGGCGGCCGACCTGGAGGCGAAGGGATTCCTCGGCACCGTCGGCAAGATCGCCGCCGCGACGGTCATCTTCTTCATCGCGGTCGGACTGATCGTGGGGCTGCTCCTGGGCTTCTTCATCGGCCGCTCGGTGGGCCGCAAGCAGGGCACGCGCTCCTAGCCCGGTATCCGGCCATCCCGGAGCGGTCACCGCGGCCGGCCGCGGTGACCGCCGCCGGATCCGGCCGAGGGGGCGGCACCGGGATTCGGCCGGCGGGGTTCGGCCGGGGACCGGCGGCCGGGTTCGACCGGCGGCCGGGTTCGACCGGCGGTGGGCGACGGGGTTGGGCAGCCGGGTTCGACGGGGGGCCGGCGGCCGGTGGTGGACGGCCGGGCGGGTGTTGTCCGGAACGGGACAGAACCCCGGATGGCTCTTCACCGTCCCCGCCTGGCTTCTTATTCTGGAAGGCATTCCACTTCCCGGTGAGGGGAATGTCTATGCGGACATTGCTCGTGGTGGTGCTTGCCCTCGTTTCACTGACCGTGCCGCGTGCGGCTCCGGAGCCGGTCTGCGTGGTCTCCTGTGATCAGCTCGATCCCTCGCACGCCGCGCAGGAGACGTTCCCGGTACCGGATCTGACGGTGAACGGGCGCGTGGTGCGGTTGCACGCCGCCGACCCGGACGGTATGGCCTGGGCGAGCGTAGACGACGGCCAACCGGGTGATTCCGTGTGGCTCGACCGTTCCTGGGACGGCGGCGGCAGCTGGGACGGCCTGCTCGGCAAAGCGGCCGTGCCGGACGCGGGGACCGGCACCCGCACCCTGATGTACAACCTGACCGACCCGGTGACGCACCGCCGTGGCCTGCTCCGGGCGTGCGGGGACGCACAGGGCGTCGCATGCACCGCCTGGATCTACCCGGCGGCCTGCGACGCGGCCTGCGACGGTTCCGCACCCGGCGCCGGGGACACCCAACCGGTGCCCGCCACCGCGATCCACGGCCGCGCCGTCTCACTGCACTTCGACGATCGTGGCCTGGCCTGGGCCGGCCTCGGTTCCGGCGGCGCAGGAGACGAGGTCTGGCTGGACCGGTCGTGGGACGGCGGTGCGAGCCGGCCGGACGGTGCGTCGCTCGGGCGGACGGGGGTACCCGACGGTGCGAGCGCGACGCAGACCGCGGCCTTCGCGACCAGGGATCCGCGCGGCCGGCTGTACGGCGGCGCGGTCCGCGCCTGTGGCCGGGAGGCCACCCACGACGACGGCAGCTGCACCGCCTGGGCGCGGCCGGCTCCGACCATGGCCGGCGGCGCGGTGGATGCGCTGATGTGGTCGTACGACCCGTACCGCGCCTGGTGGCCTTCCAGCTGGTGGAACTCCGCGGTGGCGGTGACCGCCCTGGCGAACGCCGGGCCCGGGTTCGAGTCCACCCTGGCCAGGGTGTTCGACGTCAACCGCGCGGCTTTTCCTGCCGGGGAACGGAGTTCCGATCCGATCGAGGGTGACTTCATCAGCCGGGCGGTCGACGACACCGCGTGGTGGGGACTGGCCTGGACAGCCGTGTACGACCGCACGCACGACAGCCGTTACCTCACCGAGGCCACCACGATCGCCGACTACGTGCAGGGCTTCTGGGATCCGGGCACCTGCGGTGGCGGCGTGTGGTGGGACAGCGAGCGCACCTACAAGAACGCGGTCACGAGCGGGCTGTACCTGCGCCTCGCCGCGGCCCTGCACGTGCGGATCCCCGGGGACACCGAATGGGGCCGTCGGGCCCGTACCGCCGGCGACTGGTACCTGGGCAGCGGACTGATCAACGCGTCCGGACTGGTGAACGACGGCCTCACCGCGGACTGTGCGAACAACGGCCAGACCGTGTGGACCTACAACCAGGGCCTCGCCGTCGGCGGCTTCGTGGAGCTGTGGCGGGCGACCGGCGAACAGTCCTATCTGGACACCGCGCGCCGGCTCGCGGATGCGGCGATGACCGGGCTCACCGAAGGCGGGGTCCTCGTCGAATCCTGTGACCTCGGCACCGGTTCCTGTGACGACAACCAGAAGCAGTTCAAGGGGGTGTTCGCCCGCTACCTCGGCGATCTGGCGGACGCTACCGGCGAGCAGGCCTACCGGGACTTCGCGCGGCAGCAGGGTGTGGCGATCTGGCAGCAGGATCGCGATCCGCTCAACCGGATCGGCGAACGCTGGACCGGCACCGCGCCGAACGTGACCGACTGGCGGACCCAGGCCTCCGGCGTGGAGGCGCTGCACGCGGCGGGCTGAGACACGACCGCGCCGGACCATCCGGAATGGACGGTCCGGCGCGGAAGCCGGTCAGCGGGGCCGGGTCACTGCCGGATCAGGTAGTCGCTGTTGGCGACGTTCCAGTGGGTGGCGAGGTAGTTGTCCTCCGGTGGATTGGTGTTGAAGTAGTCGTCGCCGTTGCAGTCGATCTGGTTCTCCGGCGCGCCTTCGCAGGCCTTCACGAGCCCGCCCGGCGGGTCCGGGATGCCCCCGTCGTCGTAGCACATGATGTCCTCGTCGTCCCAGCAGTGCCCGTTGCTGGTGGCGTTCGGGGCACTCGACTGGACCGCGCCGAGGGTGTGCAGCAGCTCGTGCCCGCTGGCCTGCCACGACCAGCAGCCGGTGCCGATCGTCGCGTAGTGCGGGCCCGCGTTGTACGGGTTGTCCGCACCGGGGCGGTCGTCGCCGCCGTTGCCGAAGGCAAGTCCGCAGCCGTCCTTGTCGTACCAGACCAGGTACTTGCGGTCCTGGTGGTCGTAACCCTGCGCCTTGATCGCGTCGGTGATCGTGTCCACGGTGTCCATTGCGGCCGGATCGATCGCCACGTCGTCGAGCGTGATGTGGCAGTCGCCGTCGGTGGTGAACCGGACGTGCCGGACCCCGCCGCCGAGCCGCTGCGCCGCTTCGACGAAGTCGTCGTCGATCTGGTCGGCGAAGCCGCGGAACTGGTCCACCAGCTCGTCGTGCCGGTCCGGCTGGTCCGTGCTGTGCACGTAGAGCGGCTGGACGCGTTTGCCGCTGGTGCCGTCACCGTCGCACACGGTCGAGTGTGCGACCGGTCCGGGCGCGGCGGCCGCCGTCGTCGTCACCGGTGCGGTCGCGGCCAGCGCGCCGGCCAGTATCGCGGCGGCCCCGAAGGCCATCGCGCGTTTTCTCCTGATCACGAGTGTCCGCCTCTCCTTGTCCTGGCACCCGGCCCGGTCAGACCGGGTGGTGGAAGGTCACGGTGAAACCGCTGCACCCGGCGCATTGCCGGACAACCTGATTACCTCCTTCGGTGTCCTGTTTGGACCATGCGTACGCCAGCGGGCAATGGCTGGAAATCGCGTCACTGTAAGGGGTTTTCTCGTCGCGGCTCGGGTTGGTGCACAGCACCGGTTTGCCGCTGTCGTCCGTGGTCAGGTTCTCCGGAGGGCAGTACTGCAGCAGTGGCTCGGAGCAGCCGACCGATTCGCAGTCGGCACGCGGTGAGTGCGCACCGCTGCCCGCGGCGTCGATCGTGATGGGCGTGGACACGCCGTTCACGTAGCTGACGTTGTACCACGGGGCCAGTTGGTCCGCCGGGTCGAAGTTGAACTCGGCAAGGCTCGTCGGCTGCTCGCCGGTGGTACACGAGCCTGCCGAGGGGCCGCAGTCGCCGATCGCGCAGTGGAACGAGCTGCCGTCGTCGCCGGCGCAGCCCTGGCGGCCGAAGAACTTGCCCCGCCAGTGCCCACCGGACATCGGCACGGTGACCGTGGCCTGCTGGCCGTCTTCGATGGCAGGCAGCCCGCCGGGGTTCTCCGAACCGTCGGCGTTGACGCCGCTGCCGATCCAGAGCGTCTCGCCGCTCTGGTTGACGAAGGTGACGGTGGGGCCGTCCTCGGTCGTCGCGGGCGCGGGCGCGGGCGCGGGGGTCGCGGCCGAGGCTCCGCCGCCTGCCATCATCGCGGCGGCCGCAACCGCCGCCAAAACCGAAAACAGGGCTTTGCGCATCACTGTTCCTCCCTCGTCGGAACCGGTACGCAAAAAGTGTCACTGCGGCCTGCCGGTCCCGTCTTTACGGTCAAGCCGCACAGGTGCGCCGAACTCCGGCAAGACAGACAACCGGTCAGGCACCGGCACGAGTATTGACGAATCCGCTGTGGCCTCTATTCTCACAAGCGGTGTGGAGCGGCACACCGGATTCGGGCACTCGCCGTCGTCCTCACCCTGGAGTGCATTCGCCGTGTCGTCTCGTCCTTCCCGGACCGGGAATTCCGGTCCGGCCGCGCAGCAGCTGCCCGGCTCGTGCCCGGCGCAGCGGGCGATCGCGCTCGCCAGGGCCGGGCGGGAACCGGCGGCCGCCGTCCACCAGGCCGAACTGGCACTCGCCGATCCCGGCTGCGCCCGTGGCCCCGACTGCGTCCTCGACGCGCTGACCTGCCTGGTGCTCGCCGGTGAGCTCGCCACGGCCGACCGCGTGGCGGCCCGGCTCGGTCACCACGACGACCCGGCAGGCGAGCTGCGCGACCGGGGCGCGCTCATCCGTGCCCGCACCGCCTGGTGGCGCGGCGACCTGGACACCGCGTGGGAGCTCTACGCCCGCCTCGGGGATCGCGCCGATCCGGCGCTGCGGCCGGTGATCGTGGCCGAAACGGTGGAACTGCTGGTCAGCCGGGGTCAGCCGGCCGCGGCGTATGCCGTGCTCGTCGCGTACGGCGAGGTACCGATGCCACCGGAGCTGCGCTCCGCCCGTGGACTGGTCGCGATGGTGGCCGGGGACTTCCGCGTCGCACTGGCCGAGCACCTGACCGCAGGCCGCCAGTTCACCGCGGACGGGGTGGTCAACCCCGCGATCTCCCGGTGGCGACGGCGTGCGGCGTGCTGCGCCCGCGCGTGCGGGGACGCGGAACTGGCCGCCGAGCTGGCGCGCAAGGACCACGAGGATGCGCTCGCCTGGGGTGAGCCCAAGGTCGTGGGGGAGGCGCTGGCCGCAGTGGCGGTGCTGGCCGGTGACGGGCACGAGATCGAGCTGCTCGGCGAGGCCGCGGAGCTGCTGGAAGTCGCCGAGGCGGCGATCGAGGCAGGCGAGACGCGTTACGAACTCGGCTGCCGGCTGCTGCGGATCGGCCACGAGGCATTCGCCCGCGTCCAGTTCACCAAGGCCGCCGCGGGGTTCCGCGGCGTCGGGAACCGGCACCGCGCGGCGCGGGCGGAGGAGGCTCTGCGCGGGCTCGATCCGCGGCCGGGCCCGGCGCTGACCCCGATCGAGCTGAAGGTCGCGTTTCTCGCACTGGCCAACTACCGCAACCAGGACATCGCGGCGAAGCAGTTCCTCGCGGTGCGCACGGTCGAGTTCCACCTTTCGCAGGTCTACCGCAAGCTGGGTGTGCGAGGCCGCGACGAACTCCGTTTCCACCTGCTCGAGCCGGAACCTGCACCGGCCGAATGACCGGCAACGGGAATAATCTGCTTCGATGCGATTTCTTTTCGGCGGGGAGATAGTCCGCCGGATACCCGGTAACGCTCGTCGGCTGCGAAAAAACAACCGACGGCCGTGCAATTTTCGTGCCCCCGCGTACCCCGGCTTCGATCTTCACACCAACGAGTGACATCCATCGTCGGTGCGCGAGGGTCGTGGGTGCGAAACGAGCTGTTCATGGCGGTTCGGGCGGGTCGCCCGGTGTCGTCCTGGTTACTCCGTCCGGACGAACGGCAATTCGCCGGCGCTGCTGCCCGTCTTCCTCCTGCTACACCGGTCCGCCGGTGAAGGCGCACCATAACCGGCGATGTGACGGTGAAAACTTGCCGCCAGCGAGGCAGAGGAGCATCTCTTGTCGGTCACGGAGGTGGAAAAGCCAACGGCCGCGGGCGCCTGTCCGGCCTTCGGGCTGCCTTATGTGCCCGGCGGCGCCGCGGCCGCGCGAGCCGCTGCCGCGGAGCCGCCCGAACGCGACCACGCGCTGCGGGCGATCGCGATGGCCAACAGCGGGGAGAACCGGGATCTGGTGATCCGCGAGGCGGTCTTCGTGTTGCGTTCACCGGGCAGGCAGGACGTTTTGTCCTTCTGGTATGCCGCCATGGCGCTGGTGCACGCCGGGGAGACCGGACTCGCCGAGGAATGCTGCGACCGGATGCTCTGCGGGCGCCGCACCGGCACCCCGGGTGCGCCCGCGGAGTTCGCGCTGGCCCTGCGCGGCAGGTTGGCCTGGCTGCACGGCGATCCGGCCACCGCGATCGAAATGCTCGCCGACGCGCTCGAACGTGATCCGGAGCCGCGGCTGCGGGATCTGCTGGTGGCCTGGTCGATCACGGCGCACGTCAGCCGGGGCGAGCTCGACGCCGCCTACCGGCGCATGCTCGACCACCTGTGCTGCGAGTCCTATTCCGGCAGCGACGACAAGCCGGCACTGCTGGCCGCGCTGGGGGAACTCGAACTGGCCGCGGAACGGTACGAGGTGGCGAGGACGGCGTTCCTCGAATGCGGACGGCTGCTCACCGAATGCGGGGTGCGCAACCCGGCGGTGCTGCCGTGGCGGTCTCGTGCGGCGTTGTGCGCGAACGCCTCCGGCCGCCACCGGCTGGCTTCGGTGCTCGCCGAACGCGAACTGAGACTCGCCCGCCGCTGGCCGGATCCGCGGACGCTCGGCGTGGCGGCGCACGCGCATGCCGTGGTGCTGGGCCGGACCTCCGGCGATGCCCGCGAGGCCGCGGACACGCTCGCCGGTGGCCCGGCGGTCGAGGAACTGCTCCGCGCGAGATACGACCTGGCGCACTTCCTCAACGCCGAGCAGGAGTATCCGCAGAGCCGCATCGTGCTCGCCGGTGTGCGGGACCTCGCCGCCAAGGCGGGTTACGCCGGCTGGGCCGGGCGGGCGGAGTCGGCGCTGGACCGGCTCCGCCGCCAGGCCGGCGACCGGCTCACCGCGCAGCAACGCAAGATCGCGGAGCTCGCGCGGTCGGGGATGAGCAATCGCCGCATCGCCGAGCAGCAGTTCCTCACCGTGCGCACGGTGGAGTTCCACCTCTCGAGCGTCTACCGCAAACTCGGGGTCGCCGGCAGACGGGAGCTGGCCGCGCTGCCGGCCCCGCTGCCGTGACCGGGACGGCTACTGGATTTCCCAGTCCACCTGGATGATCCCGGGTGCGGTGTCGGACAGCTGCTGGAACGCAGGAAGGCTGAGGTCGATCTTGGTGGGCTCACAGGTCGGGCATTTGTCCTTGATGGGCACGGTGATCGTCTTGCCCTCGAAGGTGACCTTGATCGACTTCGAGCACAGCGGGTCCTCGTTCGGGTTCGGCGAGGTCCAGAGCGCGGCCGGGGCCGCGACCAGCATTTCGGCGTTCGGGTCGATCTGGGTTCCGCATGCGCCGTAGCCGGGGTCGGTGTAGTAGCTGGCGCTCCCGCTGGTGGCGGGGCTCGCACCGGCGGTCCCGGCGAAGACGACCGTCAGTGCGGCTGCGGCGCCGACGGCTTTCAGCAACTTGTTCATAACGGGTACCGCCTTTCGGAGGGGACTGTGCAACGGAATCCGGCTCAGCGTCCGGGCTTCGCCCGGCCGGGCGCAACGGTGCGGGGTCGCAGCTGTGGGACTCCCGCAACCGGGGTGCCCGGCGTTGCGGTCCGGCCGAAGGGAAACCGCAGATATGCCCCCGGCGTCGTTACTGTCGTCCGGGCAGGACCGGAGAAAGGGAGACAGCCATGAGGTTTGTTCGTCCGCTGGCGCTGGCCGTGTCGACGGTACTGGCGGCAGTGACCTTGTTCCCCGCAACCGCCTCCGGCACCGAACAGGACGGTGCGAAGAAGGGCGTCAGCCTGACGAACGTCGACGGGGTGGCCGACGCGCTCCGGGACTCCGGGGTGGGCTGGTACTACGACTGGGCCAGTGATCTGCAGGGCGTCGACAAGCCGGACGGCGCCGAGTTCGTGCCGATGATCTGGGGCCCGGACTCGGTCACCGACGAACAGCTCGACAGTGCGAAATCGCTGGGCAGCACGCTGTTGGCGTTCAACGAGCCGGATCTGGCCGGACAGGCGGAAATGTCGGTGGACCAGGCGCTGGAGGCCTGGCCGAGGCTGGAGGGGACCGGTATGCGGCTCTCCGCACCGGCCGTGGCAGGCGGGGGTGACCAGCCGGGCGGCTGGCTCGACGCGTTCATGAGCGGCGCGCAGGAGCGCGGCTACCGCGTCGATTTCATCCCGCTGCACTGGTATGGCGGGGACTTCTCCCCGGCCGCGGTCGACCAGCTCCGCGGGTACCTGCAGGCGGTCCACGACCGGTACGGGAAGCCGATCTGGCTCACCGAGTACGCGCTGACCGACTTCTCCTCGGGCACCCCGCGCTACCCGAGCCCGGAGGAACAGACCGACTTCGTGCGCAACTCGACCGCCATGCTGCAGGATCTCCCGTTCGTCGAACGCTACGCCTGGTTCACCCTGTCCACCGGAACCGCGCCCACCGGTCTCTACGACGGCGCGCAGCCGAACGCGAGCGGGAACGAATACAAGGCAGCAGGCTGAAAAGCGGCCGGGGCACGTTCCGGGGGGCTCCGGGGACGAGGTCAGTCCAGCGTGGCGTTCTTCGTCTCCGGTGCCCACAGCAACGACGCCCCGAGCCCGGCCACCAGCACCAGCGTGAGCACCAGCATGGTGGGGGAGAAACCGATGCTGTCGAGGCTGAGCGGGAGCAGGAAGGTGCCGACCGCGGAGCCGATCCGGCTGAGGCCGTTGAGCAGGCCGACGCCGGAGCTGCGCAGGTCGGTCGGGAACAGCTCGGCCGGGTAGACCTGATCGAGGTTCACCGCGCCGGACATGGTGAAGGTGAAGACGAGAAACAGCGGGAACAGCACCGCGGTGGGCGCGTCCGGCCAGATCGCCATCGGCGCCAGTGCCGCGATGAGCACCACGAACGACCAGATGGTCAGCCCCCGCCTGCTGGCCTTCGCCACCGCCCACAACCCGCCGAGGCTGCCCAGGAGCAGGAACAGGTTCAGCAGGCCGTCGCTGGTGGTGTCCTCGTCGCCGACGCCCATCTTCAGCAGCATCAGCGGCAGGAAGGTGTAGATCGCGAAGTACGGGATGACCTGGGCGTTGTAGAAGATCGCGCCGAAAGCCGTGTGCCGCCAGTACTTCCGGCCGAACAGCTCGCGGTAGCGGGCCCGGCGCTCGCCGCGGTGCGAGCGCACCAGCGATTCGAACGCGGTCCGGTCGCCGCCGAGCCTGCGCACCACGGCGCGGGCCTGGTCGAGCTTGCCCTGGGTGAGCAGCCACCGCGGGGACTCCGGTACGCCGATGCGCAGCAGTACCACCACGACGGCCGGCAGGCAGCTGCTGGCCAGCAGCCAGCGCCAGGAGTCGTCCCCGAGCGCCACCAGGTAGTTGCCGAAGAAGAACGCCGCGACGTAGCCGACGGTCCACAGCACGGTCAGCGAGGCGAGCAGCCCGCCGCGGTACTTGCGGGGTACGAATTCGGCCACCAGCGTCGGCCCGAGTGCGTAGTCGGCGCCGATGCCGATGCCGATCAACAGCCGCAGCACGAACAGCTGGACCGGATCGGCCACGAAGAACTCCGCCGCCGAGGCGAGCGCGATCAGCAGGAAGTCGAGGGTGTAGAGCCGTTGCCTGCCGATCTTGTCCGCGGCCCAGCCGACCAGGACGCTGCCGAGGAAGATGCCGATCAGCGCGGACGCGCCGAGCAGCCCCTCCCACACCGAGCCGAACCCGAGCCGTCCGGCGATCACCGGCAGCGCGATGCTGATGATGCCGAGTTCGTAACCGTCGGAGTAGTTGGCGCAGAACGTCAGCGCGGTGATGCGCAGGTGGAAGCGGTTGAGCGGGACGTCGTCGAAGGCGGTCTCACTCGGCGAGGAAGAGGTCCTGGTCTGCGGCATAGTCTTCGAAGCCTTCCAATCGTTGCCGGGCGAGCGCGCCGGCCGCGTCGGCCATCGCCTCGACCAGAGCCACCGACAGGGACACGACCGCGGCGTGGGAGTCGAAGACGAACTCCGAGGCCACACCCGCGCCGAGCACGTCGTCGGCGGACGGGGTCAGCACGGACACCGGGCGGTCCGTGATCAGCAGGGTGCGCAGTCCGAGTGAGCGCGCCTGCTCGAGTGCTTCGGCGCTTTCCCGCGGATACCGGGGGAGCGCGAACAGAACCATCGCCTCGGCACCGCACCGCTGTGCGTGTCGCAGGACGTCCCCGAACACACTGCCCGCGTCGGTCACGAGCCGGACGTCCGGGTGGATTTTCCGGGCCAGGTAAGCGAACGACGAGGCCTGCGCGGCGGAGACCCGGTAGCCGGTGACGACCAGCGGCCTGCTGTCCATCAGCCGCCCGGCGATACCGCGCAGCCGGGTGTCGTCGGCGAGCTGTGCCCGCAGTGCCTTCAGGTTGCGCAGGTCGGCGTCGATCGCGGCCTGGAACTTGTTGCCGCTTTCGGCGGGCGGTTCGACAGGCGCCTCGCGCAGGGACCGGCGGAACTCGCCGTAGCCGTCGAAACCGAGCAGGGCGACGAACCGGGTGACCGACGGCTGGCTCACCTCGGCGCACTGGGCGAGTTCGGCGCTGGTCAGCGCGGCGGCGTCGGCGGCGTGGTCGGCGAGGTAGCTGGCGATCCGCCGCTGCGCCGGGGTGAGCCGGTGCGCGGCGAGCAGATCGTGCAGCGACCGGGGCATCGGACCTCCCGCCGTCTTGCCCTCCGGGCGAATGAATAGTTTCATGTAACCTTAAGAGTGAATGAAAACTTGTCAAGTGGGGCCGTGATGACCGACAGCAGCCGAATCGAGATCAGCGGGACCGGGCTCCGATGTGCCGACGTGGTGCGGGTGGCCCGGCTCAGCGCATGGGCGGAACTCGGCCCGGACGCGATGGCGCGGGCCGGGCAGAGCTACGAACTCGCCGTCGAACTGGGCGCCAAACGAGCGGTCTACGGCCGCACCACCGGGGTGGGGGCCAACCGGCACACCGTGGTGGATCCGGAAAGCGTCGACCAGCACGGGCTGCGGTTGCTGCGCAGCCACGCCGCGGGCACCGGTGAACCGTTGCCCGGTGACGCGGTGCGCGCGGCGATGCTCGTCCGGCTGAACCAGCTGGCCGCGGCGGGCAGCGGCGTGCACCCGCGGTTGCTGCGGGCGCTGGAAACCGCGTTGCGGGTGGGCGCGCAACCCCTGGTGCACTCGCGGGGCGCGATCGGCACCGGCGATCTGACCTCGCTCGCCGAGGTCGCGCTGACCCTGGCCGGTGAGCTGCCGTGGGCGGCGGGCGCGCTCGATCCCGTCGCGATCAGTCCCGGCGACGCGCTGGCGTTCATCTCCAGCAACGCCGCGACGCTCGCGCAGGCCGTGCTGGCCTGGCACGACCTGACCCGGCTGCTCGACGCGAGCACCGTGGTGACCGCGCTGACGTTCTGCGCGCTCGGCGGGTCGGCCGAGGCGTACTCCGAACGCGTGCACCAGGCCCGGCCGCATCCCGGCTCGGTGCGGTGCGCCGCGCAGCTGCGCCGTCTGCTGACCGCGGCCGACGACCTGCCACCGGGACGGCGGCTGCAGGACCCGTTCGGGCTGCGGGCTTTCCCCCAGGTGCAGGGCAGTGCACTGGAAGCCGCGGCGAACGTCGAGCGGGTGCTGGACATCGACCTCAACGCGGCCGCGGAGAACCCGCTCATCGACATCGAGACCGAGCAGGCCTACCACCACGGCCAGTTCTCGACCGCGCACGTGGCACTCGCCTTCGACCACCTGCGTGCCGCACTGCACCACGTCACGGAACTGTCCGCGGCGCGGCTGAGCGACCTCGTCGAGCCCGACCTCAGCGAACTGCGGCCGTTCCTCGCCGAAGGGCCCGCCGGCAGCTCGGGGATCATGATCCTGGAGTACGTCGCGCACGACGCCCTCGCCACACTGCGCCACGCCGCATCGCCGGTCACCCTCGGCACCGCGGTGATCTCGCGCGGGCTGGAAGACCACGCGAGCTTTTCCACGCACGCCGTGCGCAGCACCGTCGCCGCCACCGCCGCGTACCGCACCGTCCTCGCCTGCGAACTCCTCGGCGCGACAAGGGCTTTGCGGCTCGCCGGCACCCCGTTGCCGGACACGCCACTGCGCGAAGCGTTCGAGCTCGCGTCCTCCGTCCTGCCGCACACCACCGAGGACCACCCGCTCAGCAACGAAATCAGCCTGGCGGAAACCCTCCTCGGCAGACTTGCCCTGCTGTAACCGAGTGCGGCCGGCCGGCGCAAGGCCCGGAACCTACGTACCGGCAACGACGTCCAGCTGGTCCGCAGCATCGCCAAGGCGCCGGACGACGGGGCCGCGACGGCGCCGTGATCGGACCGGCGAGAGCATCCGTGGCGGGTGCCGCGCGCTATGCCCGAGCGGTTCTCCGCCAACGGCTTCGCTTCACTCACCGGGACCACAGCGGACGGTGATCGCGGGTTGCGCGGGCCCCGGCTGACCGACGTGCCACGAGACTCGCCCGGGATCGGCGCTGCGGACGACGAATCCGCCGATCCGTGGCCGGCGCTGATCGCGGACCGGATCCGCGTCGGCGGTGACCTCGATGCCACCAACCCGCACGTGGAGGGCGGGCGAACCCAGTTCGACGACATCGTTGCTCGACGCGGGCGGACTGGTGACCCGGGATCTGTGTCACGACACCGGGTGCGCCGCCAGCCGGTCGCGTGGTGCGGGGAGTTCGCCGACAGCGGGACTTTGCGGGTCGCACGGGGTTGGTTCCCGCGCTGATCCTGCTCGCCGTGGCCGGATGGGGGAGCGCGCTCGGGCTTTCCACGCCGGCGCGGCCGATCGTGCTCGGTGCGGTCTCGGTGCTGACGGTGGTGGTCCTGGCCGGCGCGGCCGTCGGGGGCGTGCGTGGCGGCGGACGACGGCCCGGCTGAGCTCGGAGAAGGTCCGGACCCGCCGGGTGAAGGTGGGGCGCGCGTTGGAACTGGTCGCGCTGGACGTCCGGCAGGCCGACATCGACATGAAATCGGCTCTCACAGCTCGAAATCAGGGTGCTGGAACTCGGATCACCCCGAGGCGGGTTCCGGACGCACTGGCCACCGCGGTCGAGACAGGTGAGGCCGATCCGGATGCCGGCCGGGCCGCTGCCGGACGCTGGATGATCAGCAGCCTGGCCGCCCGGTATGGAGAAAGCGCGCGCACCGGTTCAGTGCGGGACCGGGTGGCGCATCGGCACGGTCGCTGCGCTGGAGGCGATCAGCACGGTTGCGGACCGGCGGTTCGCCGCGGACAGCCGGTGTGGGCGCGCCGAGTCGAAGTGCGCCGAATCGCCTGTTTCCAGGGTTTCCTTGCGATCGTCGACGGTCAGCCGGACGGTGCCGGACTCGACGTGCAGCCATTCCTCGCCGACGTGTTCGGCCAGGGTGGTCGGTTTCCCTGCCGCCAGCTCGATGCGGACCACTGCGATAGTGGCCCGTGGACCGCTCAGCACGGTGTAGCGGCCGTCCTGTCCTAGGTGCACCGGTGCGTCGCCGGCCCGGACGAGGTGCAGGTCGTCCTCCTCGCGTTCCTCGACCAGCCGGCTCACCGAGACGCCGTAGACGCGCGCCAGCTGCAGCAGTGCGCCGATCGATGGCTGCCGCTCGCCCTTTTCCAGCCGGGACAGGTGTGGTGCGGAAATGCCGGTCTGCTCGGCGAGTGCGCTGAGCGTGATCCCGCGTTCGGCACGCAGTTCGCGGAGCCGTTCGCTCACCCGCAGGTCGATGTCGTCCACTGCTGCCACCCTGGTAACCCTACAGAACGGGGCAATTCCGGGAACCGAGCCGAGTCAGTCGAGGACGTCCGGTTCCTGTTCGACGACGAGGTCGGCGAGGAGGGCGAAGTTGTGCCGGGCCATGGTGGGATTGCTGAATTGGCGGTGCGCGAGGCGGACTTCTTCGTCGGTCATCACGCGGGGCGTGCCTGCGGCGTCGGCGAGGAGCTGCATCTGGCAGGCGCGGTCCATGGTGATGAACCACCAGGCGGCTTCGCCGACCGTGCGCCCGACGGTGAGCAGGCCGTGGTGGCGGAGGATGGCGGCGCGTTTGTCGCCGAGCCGCTGCGCGATGCGTTCGCCTTCGGTCTTTTCCAGGACCAGTCCGCGGTATTCGTCGAAGACGATGTGATCGTCGTGGAACGCACAGGATTCCTGCACGATCGGGGCGAGCGGTTTGCCGAGCGACGAGAAGGCGCGGCCGTGGATGGTGTGTGCGTGGGCGACCGCGATAACGTCGGGGCGAGCGTGGTGGATGGCGGAGTGGATCCAGAAGGCCGCTTTGTTGGTGCGCGCGTTGCCTTCGGCGACGTGCCCTTGTTCGTCGATGAGCAGCAGGTCGCTGGTCTTGATGCGGGAGAAGTGCACGGCGTACGGGTTGACCCAGAACCGGTGCGGGAATTCCGGGTCGCGTGCGGTGACGTGCCCGGCGATTCCTTCGTCGAAACCGTAGCGGGCGAAGAGCCGGAAGGTGATCGCGAGCTCGCGTTTGCGGCGTTCGCGTTCGGCAGCGGGGGATTCGGCGGACTCGCCCAGTTCGGGCAGGTCCAGCTGGGGGATGTCCTGGACGGTCCGGTCGGCCGGGGGAGTCATCGTGGGGTCCTCCTCGGGTGCGATGTAGTGCGAAGCATGCGTCGCCGAGGTCGCGATGTCAACCTGGTAGGCAATTCGAACTGCCTCAGGGGCAACGTCGTCGCGGTGCCTTTGCCTGCCGGGGAAGTGTGCTCTGCTCGAACCGGTCCTCCACCGGCGAGCTGGGCGGCTTCCTGTCTGAACGGGTCCTCTTTCGCGGCGTCGCGGGAGACGTCATGATCGGGGGATGACCACGACCTTGATCACCGGAGCCAACAAGGGCATCGGCCGGGAGACCGCCCGCCGCCTCGTCGAGGCAGGCCAGGATGTTTGGCTCGGCGCGCGCGACAGTGCCGCGGGCCAGGCCGCAGCAGAGGCGCTGGGTGCACGCTTCGTGCAGCTCGACGTGACCGACGATGCCAGCGTCGCCGCCGCCGTGCAGACGATCCGTGCCGCGGGCACCGGCCTCGACGTCCTCATCAACAACGCCGGAGTCGGTGGCGCCGTCCGGAGCGTGCCCGAGACCACGGTCGACGACCTCGCCGCGGTATTCGACACCAACGTGTTCGGGATCGTGCGGGTCACCCGTGCTTTCCTGCCGTTGCTGGAAGCTTCGGAAAACCCGGTCATCGTCAACGTCTCCAGCGGACTGGGCTCACTGACGCGGACCAACGATCCGGAGCGGGCCGAGGGCCGGTTCACCGCGCTGGACTACCCGTCGTCGAAGGCCGCGGTGACAATGTTGACCAGCCAGTACGCGCGGGCACTGCCCGGCTTCCGCGTCAACGCCGCCGACCCCGGCTACACCGCCACCGACCTCAACGGCAACAGCGGCACCCAGACGGTCACCGAAGGCACGGACGCGATCGTCGCGCTCGCCCAGATCGGCGCCGACGGCCCGACCAACACCTTCACCGACCGGCACGGCGTCGTGCCATGGTGAAAGGCGAGAGCCATGGTGCCGAGCACCCGCCGAACCGGACGGCGCCGACCACCCGGTCGGCTCGCCGGGTTTACCGCAGCGCCGTTTCCAGTGCGTCGATCGCGAGTGTGCGGGCGACGTTGGCGGCCCTGGTGTCGAGCGCGGCCGAGGAGCGGGAAGTCGTGGACCATGCCGGCGGCGTGGACGGAAGAGTCGGTCGAGGGGTCGGTGGTTGCCAGGGGTTACTCCTTCCCGGTGACGTCGGCGACGATCCGCCGCGCGAGCGCGGCCGAGGAGCCGGGGTTCTGTCCGGTGTAGAGGTTGCGGTCCACGACGACCTTTGGACCTCGGCGGCAGGCCGGACGTGTAGTCCGCACCCGCCTCCTTGAGGCGGTCTTCCATCGGTCCGTGCCCGCCGGAGTAGAAGACGACGTCGAAATCGTCGGGGTCCATTTCGGACAGATCGGCCGGCAGCCGGAGCGCAGGTCCGAGCCGCTGGAGTTCGGTCTTGAGCTTCTTGGCGGTGTGCGGGAGAACGCCGCCGTTGATGCCGAGGCTGAGCTGGTCGACGACCGGCGTCGTGCCGGCGGGGGTGGCGAGCGTGACCTCCAGTCGTCGAAAACCGCCGGGGGCGGTTATGCCGCGTTCGGAACCGAGATCGGCACGGGCATGTGCAACGCGAGCTGGCCTTTGGTGGTGACGTCGAGCCGCACCGTTCTGATCGGCTTGAGCGACTGCAGGTCCTCGGCCATCCGCCCACGGCCGAGGTGGAGGTCGACGTCGCGCGGGAACGTGGTGCTGCCGGCCGCGAGCACGTTGGTCTGGCTCAGGGTCGAATGCCACGCACCGTCGATCGAGGTATACGAGGTCAGCGTCGAAACGCGCTCGCCGCTGGGAAAGGTGTGTTACGCGGGGGTCGGCACCGACAGTGCGAGATCGGTGTCGCCGGCGTCGTCGGCCACGCGCGCGATGGTGCGGCTGTCGTCGATGTCCACGTCGAGCTCGGTGACCCACTTCGGAAAGCCGTAGCCGTCGTGTCCCCGTACCTGGGCGATGTCCGTGCTCACCGGCAGGGACAGCACGTAGGTGTCGAGGTGGTCGTTCTTCAGGGCCGCGACGAGGTCGATGAAGCCGAGCCGGCCATGGCGGGCCGGTTTCACGGCGACGCCGACGGCGGCCTCGGTGTAGAAGTCGATGTCGCACACGTCGTAGCGGAAGAAGATCAGCGATGCCGAGCCCAGTTCCGGCGCGACCTCCAGCGGGGCCAGTTCCTTGGGCAGCTGCGCGCGGATCGCACGGGAGGGCGCGAGCATCGTGAGCCGCGTGGAGGACATCCGGTAGTAGAAGTTCGGCGTGCGCGTGGGCCCGATCGGTGAGTCGACCTTCGTCTTGGGCAGCAGGCGGAAGAAGTCCACGCTGCTGACCCTCGGATCGCGAGCGACCTCGGCCAGGTCGGTGTCCATCCGGAACCGGTCGTACAGGCCACCTCTCGGGACCGTGACCGTGCGGCCGCCGAGCTCGGCCTCGGGCTCATTTCGAGGCTGAGGCTCGGGCGGAAAAGATCGCGTCGAACGAGGAACGCACCCGGTTGGCGACCTCGTCGGGGGAGGTGGTCGCCAGTTTTCCGTCCAGGTGAAGGCAGGCCAGGCCGTGCACCAGCGCCCAGCCGGCGGTGGCGAGTGACGGCGCGTCGGCGTCGGGGAAGATGCCGCCCAGAACGCCGCCGAGCAACTCGTGCACCTCGGCCGCGGCGCGCACGCGATCGTCGTTCGTATCGTCGCATTCGTTGCCGAACATCAGCCGGAACAGTGCGGGCCGGCGAAGGGCGAAATTGACGTAGACGTTGCCGAACTCCGCGAGGTCGGACACCGACCTCGGCGGCTCGCCGCCCTTGAGCAGATCGGCCTTGAGATCTCGGAGGCCCTCGGCGGCGAGGGCGGACTCGAGTGCGTCCCGATCGGCGAAATGACGGTAAGGGGCCGTCGGCGACACGCCTGCGCGCCGGGCCACGGCGCGCAGCGAGAACGACTCGCCTTCTTCGAGCATGCGCATCGCGGTGGTCAGCAACGTCTCTCGCAGGTTGCCGTGGTGGTAACCGGCCTTACTGGATGTTGACATCGCTTACATTGCCTCCTGCTCTCATGTGAGCACCGTAAACATACTGCAAGATCCAAATGGTGCACGCCGAAGCGCTCACCGGCCCCGCGGGGATCGTTCTCGACGCCGATTCGCCGCTGGAACCGTTCCGCGAGTGGGCACGGGCCGCGAAGAGCGGCGGTTCGCAGGTCTGGATGCAGATCAACCACCCCGGTCGGCAAGTGCTGGCCAATCTGCCCGGGGTCGCCTGGGGCCCGTCCGCGATCAAGGTCGACGTCGGCAAGCAGAGCAAACGGCTGGCGCAGCCCGTCGAGATGACGGCGGAGCAGATCACGGCGACGGTGGCACGGTTCGCCGAGACCGCCCGGCGCGCCGAACTGTCCGGGTTCGACGGTGTCGAAATCCATGCTGCGCACGGCTACCTGCTCTCGCAGTTCCTCTCGCCGCTGGTGAACAAGCGCACCGACCAGTGGGGTGGTCCGCTGGAGAACCGCGCACGCCTCCTGTTCGATATCGTGCACGCCGTCCGAGAGGTAGTCGAGCCGGCGTGGTGAAACTGAATTCGGCCGACTTCCAGCGCGGCGGATTCGACTCGGCCGACGCCCGCGCGGTGATCGATCTGTTGGCAAGGCTCGCTGTCGATCTGGTCGAACTGTCCGGTGGCAGCTACGAGAGCCCCGCGATGTCGGGCCGCTCCGCGGACGAGCGGACACTCGCTCGCGAGGCGTATTTCCTACCCTGGCCGAAGAACTCGCCCGGACGAGCCCGCTGCCGCTGATGCCGACCGGCGGCGTCGTCCGGCGTCCGGTGGCCGAGGAGATGCTCGCCGCCGGGATGGCACGGGTCCGCAGACAGCTGCGGCGGCTCGGATCCGGCCGGGCGAGCCGGCCGTCGATCAACCCGAAGCTCGCCCTGGCAACGGAAACCCTCCTGCTACGCCGTGCCCTGCGCGGCTACCGCAGCTGGCTGGCCACCCGAAGCCAGCCACCCGCGACGGCACTACCCGTGGACACCGAGCGCGGTAGGAGTCGGTGCCGGGTTCCGGTCCACTTTCCACTGGTCCTCAGTGCACGGAGCCGCCGGCATGGTCGGGGCGGGCGTTGAAGATGGCTCGTACCGCAGCTTCGTCGCCTTCGATGTCGACGAGCTCACGGGTGTCGTCGAGGGTGAGCGCGCCCGCTGCCAGCCCGAGAATGATCGTGACGTCAGCGCGCACAACGGCGGCAAAGGCGTTGAGGTCGCCGCCGTCATGCGGGCTCACCTCGACACCCGACCGCGTCGCCCGCAGCTGGAAAAGCTGATCGTCGACCGCGATCCCCACCGTCGATGACCGGCGAGGAGCCGCCTTGCCCGCGAGCAGGGCCCGGAGGGGCACGACGAGCCAGTCGGCGCGGAAGTGGTCCTCGCCTGGACCACGCACCATGAGCGGTGTGGACCAGCGGATGAGGCTCTCGATCGGCTTCCGCAGCTCGGCGCCCCACGGGGTGAGTGCGTACCTGACGGCGTTGGCTTCCTCGGCTAGCCGACGCTCGATCACTCCGGCGGTCTCGAGGTCGCGGAGGCGATCGGTGAGCAGGTTCGTGGCCACGCCGGGGAGCCCGTCGAGCAGCTCGCGGTAGCGAGCCGGAGCGATCAACAGCTGGCGGACGATGAGCAGATTCCACCGGTCGCCCACCACATCCAACGCGCGGGCGAGACCGCAGTACTGGCCATAGCTTCGACTCATACCCGCTACTTTACAATCTCAAGTCAGCTTGATAAGACTGATTTCGTGTGAAAGGAGTGTGGTGATGGCCGACGCGGCGAGACCGACATGGGTCGACGGCAAACTCGAGAGCCGCCGCGTTGCCTTCGGCTACCAGGGCTTCGGACTGTTCTCGGCCCGGCAGGGCTACCGGTATCCGCCCGAGGAGCATGCCGTGGTTGTGGATTTCGTTGTCCGCCCAGGGCTGTCGGAAGCCACACTGGCCGCATACGGCGGGGAAGGCCCGGCCGGCCCCGAACTGATCCGGCGGTTTACCGTCTCCGCCAAGGCGATGATTGCTGCCGGGCACCGCCGGAGGTACGGCGACGATCCGTGCACCAAGCGCCGACTGGCCCCAGTCGCCATCGGGACAACGACCGCGGGAAGCCCGCTCGGCACGGGAGTGAATCGATGACCGGCACCCCGCACCCCGAGCGAGGCCCGGATCCCGACGCCGGGACCGGCCCGGCCGCACCATCCACCGGCCAACCCGACACCCTGGTCCAAGCTCGTGCGGCGTTGCGGGACGTCTTCCCCCGCCTCGTCACACTTGTGCGCAGCATCCCGGATCCCGACTCCGCATCGATCGGTACGTGGACGGCGGGCGAGGTCGCGGCGCACCTGTCCCATTCTCTTCGCGCCGACACCGACGCCATCGCCGGAAGGCCGGTCCCGGAAGCCATCGTGACGAAGGCCGGCATAGCCGAGGCCACCGCGAAGCTGCTGGCCGAGGACGGCGAACGGGACCCAGCCGCACTCGCGGATCGCATCGGCACGCTGGCCACCAGGTTCGACGACGTCGCGTCGCGTCCGCGACCGGCCACCGTCGAGTGGCTGCAAGGCACCCGCTTGCCACCTTCGGTGGTGGCTTGTCACCTGCTCAACGAGTGCCTCATCCACGGCCACGACATCGCCAAAGCCACCGGGCGCCGGTGGCCGATACAGCATCACCATGCCCTGCTCGCGATCGAGGCTTTCCTGCTGCCGCTGATCGCGGCGCTGCCGCCCACTGCTTTCGTGAATCAGGAGATGGCCGGATCCTTCCGGGCCCGGATCGAACTGCGCCTGCGCGGAGGTCGAAGCACGGTAATGGCCATCGATCGCGGTTCGCTGACGCTCGACACGGGACCTGCGCGCGACGTCGACGCCCACATCTCGGCCGACCCCCCGGCTCTCATGCTGGTTCTCATCGGCCGGCAAAGAATATGGAAACCGCTTCTCGAAGGAAAGCTCGCGGCCTGGGGACCCCGGCCCTGGAAACTCGCCCGCGTGCTCACCGTCATGAGCCCCCCGTAGCCCGTTCGCCGGATTGCACCAGCACGGTCACGCCATCACCGGTCGTCGGGCGCGGTGGAAAACAGCCGCAGGCGTAGCCGTGTGGGTTCCCAGCGGCGTGCCGGGGGGTCGTGGACGGCGAGAATTTGCAGTCAGGCGGTGAGTTTCTGTGACGAGGCGGCGGTGGCGCTGCGTCGCGCAGAGACGCTGATCGAAACCTCAGTACTCGGCATGGAAGAGATCGGCGGCAACGACAAAGTGTTCCGCGCCCGTGCCCGGATTGTGCCGCAGACGTACCTCCTGGCCGCCGCGCGGTACCACCGGCGCCTGGACGATGTCAGCACCTGGGCCTGACGAAACCCGAAGACCAGGAGCCGGCCGAGCTCATGCAACGAGAATTTCCGCAACTGGCCTACAACCTGCGATCCGAAACCGGGATGGTCGCGGAGGCCGCCGACGCCGTGTGGATGAGCGTCCGGCGCGCACTGGAGCCGTTCATGAAGCACCCCAAGCCAGGCCGGTGCTCTCCGCCTTCGTCGCCCCGCCCGCGGTGGAAGACCCCGGACACGAGGGTGAGACCCCGCTGTTCACGATCGCCCACTTCGTCCAGTACTACAACCAGGTCTTCGCCGGACGCCCCGGCAGCCGCGCCATTGCCATCCCCGAATGCTGGCTTGGCCCCCCGGCCTGCTGGCCGAGCTCGCCGCCCTCACCTACACCTGACGGGAGGCCCACCTCGGCACGTACGCCAACGTCCGTGACGGAGCCCGGCAGCGCGGAAACGGCGGCCAACCGGACGGAGAAGACGGTAATGGTGCCGGAGAAGGCGGCGAATAGAGTTGCTGACCGGCTGCCTGGCATGAGGCGACAGCGCTCGGTCTTGTTCGGCCGGCCGAGCACCACATGCACCGTCCGGTCATTACCGGTTCCCGACGAGCGGGAGAACGCTTTCGACAAATTCGGCCTACTTCAACCACGTCAGTTTCTGCGAAGGTCCCTGCACCGGAACGACCTCGCCGTGTGCGGAGCGGTCCGGAAGGACAAAATCCGCGCCCGGTGCAAACAAGCCGATGGAGGGAATCCGGATTGTTGCGCGGTACTACGAGGACGACGCTGGGGCGCGGACGGGAGTGCTGCACCGTGTACGCACTGCCTCGTCTGGCTGACCGGGGTCACGGGCTACCGGTTGTACTCGGTCGCCGGGAACGGCAAGACAGACGTTCGCAAGGTCATTGGCGCGTTACGCCGCTCCGAAGACGTCACCCACCATGACCTCACCCGGTCGCGATGCGACGGTTCGGCACCGCGCTCTGGTGCTGGTGCGGGGTGCAGGTCGTGCACACCATGGTGTGGCTGACCGGGGTGCCGTCTTCTCGGACGAGCCGCGCGACGTGCAGAGTCGACCGGCCACAGCGTTCGCACGGAACCGCGACGCTGGTCGGATCGAGCTGGATGCGGGTGTTCACGGCGGAACTCCTTCGTGATCTGGATCTCCGATGCTCCGAGTGCGGCTACCCGGGGCCGTACGGGCTATGCGGACCACGCCTGTTATCACCCGGATAGGCGACAGCGTCGCTCCATGCCCCCGTGTTTCGGTGTCCTTCCGCCGATCGGGGCGGGATTTGGCGGCAGGGAAGGTCGAGTGTGGCCCGTGCAACGGCCAGGCTGAACGGGCCGCTGACCTCTCGCAGGAAAAGAGGCCCACCGTGGCCGACGAGCCACTGCTCAAGGTTGTCCCGTGAGGACGTCACGCCGGGATCGATGATCTTGACGTGGAGCAAGTCATGGCCGACTGCGGCTACCGAGGCAACCCCGAAGTGATCACGCCCTAGCGCAAACCCCGCAGAGGACAACCATCACTGCCACAATGGAAAGAAGACCTCAGTACTGTCCACAAGAGCGCCCGCGCCCGGGTCGCGACCCACGGCATCGCCCGCACACGCAACCTGACCGTGACGACCTGACAGGCGTCACGGCAGAGCACGGCTCCATCATCACCCCGCAAACCCGCCAACACGCTTCATCATTACGGGACAATCTTTAGAGCGTGTCTTAGAGCGTGTCTCACTTGGTTGTTGGTTGAGGTGTGGGCATGATCATGAGCTGTGATGGACGAGTTGTCGCGACGGCTGGTGCCCGACGAGTTGTGGGCGCTGGTCGAACCGTTGATCCCGCCGGGAA